>NZ_JADCKF010000005.1 GCF_014982855.1 Pseudoflavonifractor gallinarum
GCGGAGCGGGTCACATGGGGAGAGGAGCCGCAAGGGAGCGGACGGAGTTTTCCGCATAAAGCGGGAAACGGAGGAAGCGGACTTTGCGGCGACGACGCCCGGCGTGGCCTGCCTGCTGGACAAGTAAGAAAGTTTCGTGCCGGGCAGCTCCCGGGGGACCCCATGTGAGCCCAGCGGAGCGGGTCACATGGGGAGAGGAGCCGCAAGGGAGCGGACGGAGTTTTCCGCATAAAGCGGGAAACGGAGGAAGCGGACTTTGCGGCGACGACGCCCGGCGTGGCCTGCCTGCTGGACAAGTAAAAAGTTTCATGCCGGGCGGAGTCACCGTCCCCGGCAGGCGTACCACGCCTGAAAAATAGCCCATCCCGCCCCGGGTTTTACCCGGGAGGGATGCAGGGCGGGATGGTCTGGCCGTCTTCCATGCCCGACCAACCGGATGCTTCGCGGAAAAAACGATGTTTTTGAAAGCAGAAGTGCACTATTTTCGATTTTTCGCTTGACAAGTTTGAAAAATAACGTAAAATAATTGAATTGGGCCGCATGTGTCATCCTGCGCCCCGTTTACCGAGATTTCAGCGGCGTAGTTCTGCAAAAGTCGTTTTGAAACGCCAACGGAAAGAAGCATTTTTGAGGAGGCCAAACAGCCATGAACAGAAGATACCGCAAGACCATCATCGCCGGCAACTGGAAGATGAACAAGACCCTCTCCGAGACCCGCGCTTTTGCCGAAGAGCTCAAGCCCCTGCTGGGCAAGCCCAAGTGGTGCGAGGTGGTGCTGTGTGTTCCCTACGTGAACATCCCCGCCGCCGTCCGCCTGTTCAAGGAGTGCCGTGTGGCCATCGGCGCGGAGAACGTTCACTACGAGTCTCACGGCGCCTACACCGGCGAGGTCTCCGCGGAAATGCTCAAGGAGCTGGGCGTGAAGTATGTCATCATCGGCCACTCCGAGCGCCGCAGCTACTACAATGAGACCGATTTCACCGTCAACAAGAAGGTTCACGCCGCCCTGGAGGCCGGCCTGTACCCCATCGTGTGCGTGGGCGAGAGCCTGGAGCAGCGTGAGCTGGGCGTGACCATGGACCTGATCTCCTATCAGGTGAAGGCCGCGCTGGCCGGCGTGCCCGCCGAGAAGATGCGCCATGTGGTCATCGCCTATGAGCCCCTGTGGGCCATCGGAACCGGCAAGACCGCCACGGCCGAGCAGGCCGGCGAGGTGTGCGAGTCCATCCGCGCCGTCATCCGCAAGCTCTACGGCGCCCGCGTGGCCCGCTCCGTGACCATCCAGTACGGCGGCTCCATGAACGCCAAGAACGCCCACGAGCTGCTGGCTCAGCCCGACGTGGACGGCGGCCTCATCGGCGGCGCTGCCCTGAAGGCCCCCGACTTCGTACAGATCGTCAACGCTGCCAACCAGGAGTAAGCCTGCGGCGGCGGGCGGACCCGTCCTCCAAGGAGGGCCCAGAACGCGCCGCTCTTCTTCATTTTGTCAGAACCGAGGTTTATCTATGAGTAAAACGCCGACTACCCTCATCATTATGGACGGATTTGGCCTGACCGATGTGGAAAAGGGCAACGCCATCACCAACGCCCGCACGCCCAACCTGGACCGGATCTTTGCCTCCTGCCCGGGGTGCAAACTCTCGGCCTCCGGCCTGGACGTGGGCCTGCCCGAGGGGCAGATGGGCAACAGTGAGGTGGGCCACACCAACATCGGTGCGGGCCGGGTGGTCTTCCAGGACCTGCCCCGGATCACCAAAGCCATTCAGGACGGGTCTTTCTTTGAGAACACCGCCTATCTGGAGGCCATGGGGGACTGCAAAGAGCGCAACAGCGCCCTGCACCTCATGGGTCTGCTCTCCGACGGCGGCGTACACAGCCACATCACCCATCTCTTCGCCCTGCTGGAGATGGCCAAGCGCCAGGGCCTGAGCAAGGTCTATATCCACTGCTTCCTGGACGGCCGGGACGTGCCCCCCGCTTCGGGCAAGGGCTATGTGGAGCAGCTGGTGGCCAAGTGCAAGGAGCTGGGCATCGGCCAGGTGGCCACCGTCATGGGCCGGTTCTACGCCATGGACCGGGATAAGCGCTGGGAGCGAGTCCAGCGGGCCTACAACGCCATGGCCAATGGGGACGCCCCCTTCTGCGCCGACCCGGTGGAGGCCGTTCAGAAGTCCTACGATGCCGGGGTGACCGACGAGTTTGTGGAGCCCGTGGTCTGCACCAAGGGCGCCACGGTGAACGAGGGCGACTCCATCATCTTCTTCAACTTCCGCCCCGACCGTGCCCGGGAGATCACCCGCTGCTTCGTGGACAGCGCCTTCGGCGATGTGGAGCGCAAGCGGGGCTTCCTGCCCGTCACCTATGTGTGCACCACCGAGTATGACGCCACCATGCCCAATGTGTCGGTGGCTTTCCCCCACAAGGAGCTCCAGAATATCTTTGGAGAGTATATCAGCAAGCTGGGCCTCACCCAGCTGCGCATCGCCGAGACCGAGAAGTACGCCCATGTGACCTTCTTCTTCAACGGCGGCGCCGAGCAGGTCTTCCCCGGGGAGGACCGGGTGCTCATCGCCTCTCCCAAGGTGGCCACCTATGACCTCAAGCCCGACATGAGCGCCCACGAGGTGGCCGACGAGGCCGTCAAGCGCATCGAGAGCGGCAACTATGACGTCATCATCCTCAACTTCGCCAACTGCGACATGGTGGGCCACACCGGCGTGTACGAGGCCGCTCGCCTGGCCGTGGAAGCGGTGGACGAGTGCGTCAACCAGGTGGTGGAGGCCACCTCCCGGATGGGCGGCGTGACCCTCATCACCGCCGACCACGGCAACGCCGAGCGGATGCTGGACGCCGACGGCTCCACCCCCTATACCGCCCATACCACCAATCTGGTGCCCTTCTATATCGTGGGCGCCGATGTGAAGCTGCGGGACGGCCGCCTGGCCGACATCGCCCCCACCATGCTGGATCTCATGGGCCTGGAAAAGCCCGCTGAGATGGACGGCGAAACTCTCATTGAGAATTAAGGGCGTTTCCAGGCCCACCCCATGCCGGGGCAATTCACTTGTCCCGGCAGATGCAAAGAGACGGGGTCCCCATGCGGCCTGCCGCATGGGGAATCTGGAAAAGCCCGCTGAGATGGACGGCGAGACTCTGATTGAGAACTAAGGACGATTTCCCGCCATATATTCCCGCGTCAGCCCGCCCGGCCGGCCCGCGCCGGCCTCCCTTCGCGCGATGGGACCGGGCAGAGATAGAGAGCCCCTTCCGGGGCGCAGCCGGCACTGCCGGCGGGAGGGATTCCCTCCCACACTAGAAAGGAGTAGATTCCCCATGAAGCAGATCATTGAGATCGTTGACGTCCTGGGCCGTGAGATCCTGGATTCCCGCGGCAATCCCACCGTTGAGGTCGAGGTCTATCTGGACGACGGCACCATGGGCCGCGCCGCGGTGCCTTCGGGCGCTTCCACCGGCGTGCACGAGGCCTGCGAGCTGCGGGACGGCGACAAGGGCCGTTACCTGGGCAAGGGCGTGCTCACCGCGGTCGAGAATGTGAATACCGAGATCGCTGAGGCTCTGATCGGCATGAACGTGCTGGATCAGGTGGCCATCGACAAGGCCCTCATCGACCTGGACGGCACCCCCAACAAGAGCCGCCTGGGCGCCAACGCCATTCTGGGCGCCTCCCTGGCCTGCGCCAAGGCCGCTGCCGAGAGCCTGGGCACCAGCCTGTACAACTATATCGGCGGCACCAACGCCAAGGTCCTGCCCGTGCCCATGATGAACATCCTCAACGGCGGCGCGCACGCCACCAACAACGTGGACATTCAGGAGTTCATGATCATGCCCGTGGGCGCCTGCTGCTGGAAGGAAGCCCTGCGTATGTGCGCTGAGGTCTTCCACACCCTGAAGAGCGTCCTGAAGGAGAACGGCACCCCCGCCGCCGGCGTGGGCGACGAGGGCGGCTATGCCCCCAACCTGAAGAAGGACGAGGACGCCTTCAAGTGCATCGTGGCCGCCATCGAGAAGGCCGGCTACAAGCCCGGCGAGGACTTCATGATCGCCATCGACGCCGCTGTGTCCGACTGGTACAACGCGGAGACCGGCTGCTATGACCTGCCCAAGGCCAAGAAGAGCATGACCAAGCAGCAGATGGTCAACATGTGGAAGAAGTTCGCCGACAACTACCCCATCATCTCCATGGAGGACTGCATGGGCGAGGACGACGTGGAGGGTTGGCAGATGCTGACCAAGGCCCTGGGCGGCCGCGTCCAGCTGGTGGGCGACGACCTGTTCGTCACCAACACCGAGCGCCTGAAGATGGGCCTGGAGAACAAGATCGCCAACTCCATCCTCATCAAGGTCAACCAGATCGGCACTCTGACCGAGACCCTGGACGCCATCCAGATGGCCAACCGGGCCGGCTACACCGCCGTGGTCTCTCACCGCTCCGGCGAGACCGAGGACACCACCATCGCTGACATCGTGGTGGCCACCAACGCCGGCCAGATCAAGACCGGCGCTCCCAGCCGTACCGACCGTGTGGCCAAGTACAACCAGCTGCTCCGCATCGAGGAGGAGCTGGGCGACGTGGCGCAGTACCTGGGCAAGGACGCTTTCTTCAACCTGAAGTAAGGTAATAAAGGAATAAGAGGCCGCCGGCAGTTGCCGGCGGCCTCGTTCTATATGTCGCCCAGCTCCGGGGTACCCCGGCCGGGCCCAGCGAAGCGGGCCGGCTGGGGAAGAGGAAACGCAAGGGAGCGGATGGAGGGATGCCCATACCTGGGCGTCCCGAGTGGAGCGGACTTTGCGGCGACGAGGGCGACGTGGCGCAGTACCTGGGCAAGGACGCTTTCTTCAACCTGAAGTAAGACGGAAGCGCGGAGCCGTTGTGAGCAGGGCGGATGGACTGGAGCGAGGGCGAAAAACCAAAAGACTGCGAAGCAGGCTTTGTTTTGAACCCGAGACGGAGGGAAGCCGCCCGTCGCGAACAGGCAAAGCGTGACAAAATCAGAGCGCTGAAGTCCCGGAGCAGGCGCACAGGGGACCGCGGAGGCAAAAAAGCAGTTTGGCCTTTGGCCAAAGGTGTTTTTTGCGGAGCGGTTCACAGTGTGCCGTTGCGGAGGGACGGGAAGCGTGACAAGGAAATAACAAGAGGCCGCCGGCAAATAGCCGGCGGCCTCGTTCTATATGCGGGGTTTTTCAGGTTCAGCAAGGTACACCGTTTTATTTTTGAGACCTTCTAAAAAGTTTTTTGACATAGAAAAGTGTATTATTATACAGGAATATTTTCATAATTTGCCATTCTGGTCTGGGGAGAGGACAGAACGGGAGGCGACGGAGAACAACTTTGGTAGAATCCACAGACTTTAGAAATCTCTATAAAAAAGTTTTTCTATGAAGTTGACACATTTACCAAAAAAGTCTTATAATCTCTATAGGAGTTTTGGAGAGAGATAATATACTCCAACCTCCCAAATTGAAAGATGCAGATCACTGCAAGGAGAGGAGACATTTTCTATGTCCACAGGAACGAAAGAGACAAGCCGTTCTCTGTATGTCTTCGACAGCAAACCTCCCATTCGCAAAGCGCTGCCGATTTCACTGCAACACATCATGGCCATGTTCTTGGGAACCGTCACGGTGCCCATCGTCGTGGCCGGCGCGGCCGGAGCGGATCCGGCCACCAAGACCCTGATGATCCAGTACTCCCTGATGATGTCCGCTCTGGCCACCCTGATCCAGGCCTTCCCCCTGGGACCGGTCGGCTCCAAGCTGCCCATCATCTTCTGCGCGGGCTTTACCTGCGTGCCCGTGTTTACCCCCATCGCGACTCAGTACGGCCTGGCGGGCGCCTTCGGTGCACAGATCCTGTGCGCGGTGGTGACCATTCTGCTGGGTTTCTGCGTTGGAAAGCTCCATAAGTTCTTCCCCACCGTGGTGACCGGTACCATCATCCTGGCCATCGGTCTGTCCCTCTATCCCATCGCCCTGAAGTACATGGCCGGCAACGCCAGCTCCCCCAGCTACGGCCAGCTCAATAACTGGATCGTGGCCTTCATCACCCTGGCCGCCGTGCTGATCTTCAACCTGCTGGGCAAGGGTGTGGTCAAGATGGCCTCCATTCTCCTGGGCGCCGTGGTGGGCTACATCGTGGCCGTCTGCATGGGCATGGTGAGCTTTGACGGCGTGATCTCCGCCGGTTGGATCGCCATTCCCAAGCCCTTCTTCTTCGGCGCTCCGGTCTTTGACGTGTCCATGGTGCTCCCCGTGGTCCTGATCACCGTGGTCAACGTGATGCAGTCCGTGGGCGACATGACCGGCACCACCGTGGGCGGCTTTGACCGGGAGCCCACCAGCAAGGAGCTGACCGGCGGCGTGCTGGCCTCCGGCCTTGCAACCCTGCTGGGCGCCGTGTTCGGCGTGCCCGCCGTGTCCTCTTACAGCCAGAACGTGGGCATCGTCTCCATGAACAAGGTGGTCAGCCGCCGGGTCATCACCGTGGCCTCCGTCATCATGCTGGCCCTGGGCGTGGTGCCCAAGTTCAGTGCCCTGGTGTCCACCCTGCCCGCCCCCGTCATCGGCGGCGGCACCCTGATCGTGTTCGGCATGATCACCCTCACCGGCCTCAAGCTGGTGACCAGCGAGCCCCTCACCGCCCGCAACAGCACCATCGTGGGTGTGTCCATCGCCCTGGCCATGGGCCTGTCCACCCTGGAGGGTACTCAGGCTCTGGAGAACTTCCCCAGCCTGGTCCAGACCCTGCTGACCAAGCCCGTGGTGGTGGCCGGCGTCATGTCCTTTGTCCTCAACCTCATCGCTCCCAACAAGACCGTGGAGGAAGAGGCCAAGGAGCGCGCCGAGCTGGACGCCAAGTAATCCATTCTCTGTATCCGGAGCGGCCGGGACCTTTTGGGTCCCGGCCGCTTTTGCGTGTGTCCGAGCCTTGCGCCACGGGGCGAAATTTGATATAATCTCGGGGATAAAACGGAACGGAGGAGCAGCTATGGACACCATGATCATCGGCATCGCCGGGGGGACCGGTTCCGGTAAGACCACCCTGACCCGGCGGCTCAAGGAGCGCTTCGGAGGGCACGTGAGCGTGCTCTATCACGACAACTACTACAAACAGCACGACGACATGCCCTTTGAGGAGCGCTGCAAGCTCAACTACGACCACCCGGACGCCTTTGACACCGACCGGATGATCCAGGATATCCAGGCCCTGCGCCGGGGAGAGACCGTCCACTGCCCCACCTATGACTATACCGTCCACAACCGCTCCGCCGAGACGGTGGAGGTGCATCCCACCAAGGTCATCCTCATCGAGGGCATCCTCATCTTCGAGAACAAAGAGCTGCGGGACCTGATGGACATCAAGATCTTTGTGGACACCGATGCGGACGTGCGCATCCTCCGGCGCATCCTGCGGGACGTGAAGGAGCGGGGCCGCTCCCTGGACTCGGTGGTGGAGCAGTATCTGACCACGGTCAAGCCCATGCACGAGCAGTTTGTGGAGCCCTCCAAGCGCTGCGCCGACATCATCGTGCTGGAGGGCGGCCACAACATCGTGGCCCTGGACATGATCATCGAGCGCATCCGCAGCCACGTGGAGCAGGACTGAGCGGGGATCGATCCGCGGTTTTTTGGGCAGAATTTCATCGGATCTACACCCCTGGGGCGCCGGTACACGGGTACCGGCGCCCCGCTGTATGGCGGAACAAGCACCATTGCCCGGAGAGAAGGGAGAAATACGCCGAAATTGGAGGCACACCCTATACAGGGCGGTATGGGTGTGGTATAATACGCACTTGAATTTGAAAAAATCAGAATAGAGAGGGGAATGTCTGATTATGAACCGGATCGGCTTTGACAACGACAAATACCTGGAGATGCAGTCGGCCCACATCAAGGAGCGGATCTCCCAGTTTGACAACAAGCTCTACCTGGAGTTTGGCGGCAAGCTCTTTGACGACTACCACGCCTCCCGGGTGCTGCCCGGCTTTGCGCCCGACAGTAAAATCCGTATGCTCACCCAGCTCAAGGACAGCGTGGAGGTCATCATCGCCATCTGTGCCTCCGACATCGAGAAGAACAAGGTGCGGGGCGATCTGGGCATCACCTACGACGTGGATGTGCTCCGCCTCATCGACGCCTTCCGTGGACAGGGCCTGTTCGTGGGCAGCGTGGTCATCACTCAGTACGCCGGACAGCCCGCCGCCGACGCCTTCAAGCGCCGGATGGAGCACCTGGGCCTGCGGGTGTACCTGCACTATCCCATCGCCGGCTACCCCCACAACATCCCCCTCATCGTCAGCGACGAGGGCTATGGCAAAAACGAGTATGTGGAGACCACCCGTCCCCTCGCGGTGGTCACCGCCCCCGGCCCGGGCAGCGGCAAAATGGCGGTGTGCCTGTCCCAGCTCTACCATGAGTACAAGCGGGGCGTCAAGGCCGGCTACGCCAAGTTCGAGACCTTCCCCATCTGGAACCTGCCCCTCCAGCACCCGGTGAACCTGGCCTATGAGGCCGCCACCGCCGACCTGGGGGATGTGAACGTCATCGACCCCTTCCACCTCCAGGCCTACGGCAAGACCACCGTCAACTACAACCGGGACGTGGAGATCTTCCCGGTGCTCTCGGCCATGTTTGAGAAGATCATGGGGGAGTGCCCCTACAAGTCCCCCACCGACATGGGCGTGAACATGGCGGGCAACTGCATCTTTGACGACGAGGCCGTCCAGGACGCCGCCCGGCAGGAGATCATCCGCCGCTACTACAACGGCCTGAGCGACCGCCGCCAGGGCAAGGCCGACGATTCCCTGGTGTACAAGCTGGAGCTGCTCATGCAGCAGGCCAAGGCCAGCGCTGCCCAGCGCCCGGTCATCGCCGCCTCCCTCCAGGTGGCCGAGGAGACCGGAAACCCGGCCTTCGCCATCGAGCTGCCCGACGGCCAGGTGGTCACCGGCAAGACCACCGAACTCCTGGGTGCCTGCTCCGCCGCCCTGCTCAACGCCCTCAAGGTGCTGGCCGGCATCGAGCACGAGTACCATCTGATCTCCCCCGAGGCCCTCACCCCCATCCAGACCGTAAAGGTCAAGCACCTGGGCTCCAACAACCCCCGCATCCACAGCGACGAGACCCTCATCGCCCTGGCCATCTCGGCCGCCGCCGACCCGGTGGCCGCCAAGGCCCTGGCCCAGCTCTCCAAGCTGCGGGGCTGCGAGGCACATTCCACCGTGATCCTCTCCCAGGTGGACAACTCTACCTACTCCAAGCTGGGCATGCACCTGACCACCGAGCCCCAGTACGAGACCAACAAGCTCTACCACAGATAAAAAGTTTCTCAAAAATGCACTGCCCCCCATCCGTTCGGATGGGGGGTTTATCTTTGGCTGTGCGAGACACCATACCCAAAACCGGCGCGGCAGCTGCCCGGAATTGAGGCGTGGGGGTGACTCGGGGCCCCACGCAACCGGGACCTCCCAGGTGTGGATACCGTCAGGCCATGCCCCCCGGCCACCCGGTGTTCTGGTCTTTGCCAGGAAAAATGGGAGGGGGCCGGGGGAGTCTTCCCCCGGGCCTTCTTTCCGCCCCTTTCTTCGCGAAGAAAGGGGCGTTCCCGCCGAACAGGCGCGGCTCCCGGCAAAAAAACCGCGCCCCATCCGAGAGCGGACAGGGCGCGGAGAAGGGAGCTATTTACTTACATAGCTCCACGATGGCGTGGGTAAAGATCTTGCAGGCGCACAGGAGCTGCTCCACATTGGCCTGCTCGTCGGGGGCATGCATCTTGGGATCAAAGCCGGGGAAGACACAGCCGAAGGCCACGCCGCCGGGGATGTCGTGGACATAGGTGCCGCCGCCGATGGCCAGGGGCTTGGACTGGGTGTCCCCGGAGAAGGTCTGATAGCTCTCCATCAGGGTGGTCACCAGCTTGGAGTCGGCGGGGACGCAGTGGACGCTGGTCATGTCCGGGTCGGCGGTGACCGCGATGCCGTGGCGGGCCAGGCTTTCCTCACAGGCCTTCTTGCAGTTGTCCTCGTTGGAGGAGACCGGGTAGCGCACGTCGAACTTGGCGGAGAAGCCCTCCCCGTCCAGCTCCATGAGGGCCAGATTCAGGGTGAGGGGGCCGGACTCGGCGTCCTCCTTGGCGATGCCCAGGGCCTTGCCGCGGGTGTCGCCGAAGGGGAAGAGGGTGTGCATGGACCGGAGGGCCTGGGTGCTCTCGCACTCGGCCAGGGGGAGGCGCGCCAGCAGCTCCAGGAGGCCCGAGATGGCGTTGCGCCCGTCATCGGGGGAGGCGGCGTGGGCGTTCTGACCGGCGCAGTGGATGCGCACGGACTCTCCCTCGGCGGTGACGGTGAAGGGGGTGTGGGTGGCAGCGGCCACCGCTCCGGCCGCCTCCTCCACCTGGGCGGGGGTGAGACCGGAGACCACGCACTCGGCCTCGGGGGGCACCACGTTGGTGCGGAAGCCGCCCTTCAGGCCGGTCACCCGGGGCAGAGCGGTCTCCGCAGCCCAGCGCTTGCCGAAGGAGGGGTGGTAGTGGCCCTTCTCGATGTGGATGACCGGGAAGTCGGCGTCAGGGGTGAAGGCGTAGGGGGCGAAGGGGTGCTTGGAGTAGTAGTAGGCGATGTCGCCCGA
Organism: Pseudoflavonifractor gallinarum; assembly: GCF_014982855.1. Classification (GTDB taxonomy): domain Bacteria; phylum Bacillota; class Clostridia; order Oscillospirales; family Oscillospiraceae; genus Pseudoflavonifractor_A; species Pseudoflavonifractor_A gallinarum. The sequence continues at coordinate 10,645 of NZ_JADCKF010000005.1, forward strand.
GCCGCTCTCCTCATCGGTGCCCATGAGCAGGCGCACGTTGGCCGAGAGGGGAAGGCCCAGCTCCCGGATGGCCTTCATGGCCATCAGAGCGCAGACCACGGGGCCCTTGTCGTCGGAGACGCCGCGGCCGTAGAGCATGCCGTCCTTTTCCACACAGGTGTAGGGGTCGGTGGACCAGCCCTTGCCCTCGCCCACCACGTCCAGGTGGCCCAGGATGTGCAGGCGGGTCTCCTTGTCGTTCAGGTCGGCGGTGCCCACCTGGTTCTCATGGTTCTCGGTGTGAAAACCCCACTCGCCGGCCAGCTTCAGGCCCTCGGCCAGAGCGGCGGCGGGGCCGGGGCCGTAGGGCATGCCGGGCTGGGCCTCGCCCCGGACGCTCTTGACCGCCACCAGGCGGGAGATGGCCGCGATGAGGGTCTCACGGGCCTTGGGGTCGTCAAAATAGGCGTGGATCTGTTCCTCGTACATGGTAAATTCCTCCTTGCAGATGGGTCAGAGCTCACCGGGCTCGTCGGCGTCGCCGCCGCCCTGCTCGGCCAGCTCTCCCAGGTATTTGTACACAGTATAGCGGGAGACCTGGAGCCGCTTGGATACGAAGGGCACCGACTTGCGGAAGGAGAAGGCGTTCTTCTGATCCAGCAGGGCGATGACCTTCATGCGGTCCTTTTTGGTCAGGGAAGAGACCGGCTTCCCAACGGCGGCAATGCACTCATCAAAGATGTCGGCCAGGCGGCTGTCCCCGCCCTGCCACATGGCGCTCTGGAGATCGGCCTCGGCATTCATCAGGTCCACCAGGATGCGGTTGGCGTACACCAGGGAGGTGTAGTCAAAGTTGATGCCCAGGGCCAGGTTGTAGCCGTCCTTCCCCTCCTGGATGATGTGGAAGGTACTGCTCTTGATCTGCTGGCCCGAGGGGGTGGTGGCGTAGAGGTTGACGAAGTCGGTGGTCAGGGCGGTCATGTCCAGCTCCTTGGCGGTGCCCAGGATGTCCATGGTGGAGCCCACCGTGCGCCCCGACACATGGCCGTTGTAGATGGAGAGGATGGGATGCTTGGGGTCTCCCATATCGTGGACCAGGGTCTCACAGGAAGAGCCGAACATTTCCGCGATGCCTCTTGCGGTCCGGTCGAGAAATTCAAAAGCTTCCGCGCGGGTCATGGCGGAATCACCTCACAAAGCTGAAATCTGGGATAACAATTCATTTTAGCATCTTTCCCATGGGGAGGCAAGGGGGCAGAAGGGGCGGCACCCCAGAAAGGAGATGATTTATGCGGGGAGCTGTGATATAATAAAAAAACTGCGGGTCTTTCGACCCCACCAAGCGCGACTGGAGGAAGGAACCCATGCTTTTCAACTCCCTGGATTTCCTCATCTTTTTCCCCATAGTCACCCTGGCCTACTTCCTGCTGCCCCACCGGGTGCGCTGGGTGTGGCTTCTGGCGACCAGCTACTATTTCTATATGTGCTGGAACCCCCGGTACGCCCTGCTCATGGCCCTGTCCACCGGCATCACCTTTGTGAGCGGACTGCTCCTCCAGCGGGCGGGGCAGGTGGAGGACGGGGAAAAGCGCCGGCGATTGCGCCGGCTGTGGGTGACCCTGAGCTTTCTCTCCAACCTGGCCATCCTCTTCTTCTTCAAATACTGGGGCTTCTTCTGGGACAATGTGGAGGCCCTCTTCGCCCTGGGCGGGATCGCCCTGCACAAGCCGGTCTTTGATGTGATCCTGCCCGTGGGCATCTCCTTCTATACCTTCCAGGCCCTGAGCTACACCATGGACGTGTACCGGGGCGAGGTGGAGGCCGAGAAGAATTTCTTCCGCTACGCCCTCTTCGTCTCCTTCTTCCCCCAGCTGGTGGCCGGACCCATCGAGCGCTCCAAGAACCTGCTCCACCAGGTCCATGAGGAGCACACCTTTGACCCCCTCCGGGCCCGGGACGGGCTCCTCCTCATGCTGTGGGGCCTCTTTGAGAAGATGGTGGTGGCCGACCGGGTCTCCATCGTGGTGGACCAGATCTTTGACCACTACCAGGAGATGCCGGCCTGGGCCATCGTGCTGGGCACCGTGCTCTTCGCCTTCCAGATCTACTGTGACTTCGGGGGGTACTCCAATATTGCCATCGGCGCGGCCAAGGTGATGGGCTTCTCCCTGATGGAGAACTTCCGCCAGCCCTATCTCTCCAAATCCTGCGGGGAGTTCTGGCGGCGGTGGCACATCTCCCTGTCCACCTGGTTCCGGGACTACCTCTACATCCCCCTGGGGGGCAACCGGAAGGGAAAGAGACGCAAGTATTTCAACAACCTGGTCACCTTCCTGGCCTCCGGCCTGTGGCACGGGGCCAGCTGGAACTATGTGGTGTGGGGCGGCCTCAACGGAGTCTACCAGGTGGTGGGGGAGATCCTCCGTCCCGCCCGGGAGCGGCTGTGCGCCGCATTGAAGATCGACCGCTCCGGACGGCTCTGGCAGGTCCTCCGGGTGGGGATCACCTTTGTGCTCATCGACTTTGCCTGGCTCTTTTTCCGGGCGCCCTCCTTCTCCACGGCGGTGGACATGCTCCGCGTCCTTCTGGCGGGCGGCGCCGCGGTGGGCGAGGGCTTCACCCTGGGACTGGAGGGGGCCGAGCTGCGCCTCATGTTCCTCTCCATCCTGGTCCTCATGGCGGTGGACCTGTGCAACAACGCGGGGGTGGAGCTGCGGCGCGGGCTGGTGCGCCTGCCCCTGCCTGTGCGGTGGGTGTGCTACCTGCTGGCGGTGTATGTGATCCTGATCTTCGGCATCTATGGGCCGGGCTTCTCCGCGTCCCAGTTCATCTACTTCCAGTTCTAAGGAGGAGTGCGCCTTGTCATCCACGAAAAAATTCCTGCTCAGCGGCCTGGCCCTCTTCCTGCTGCTGGTGCTGACGGCGGGGCCGATCACCTGGATCTTTGCCCGCAAGTCCCTGGAGGGCCCCTGGGACATGACCAACAAGATCGGCGGGTTCTACAACGAGCCCCGGGGGGAGTTCACTGCCATGTTCTTCGGCTCCTCCCACATCTACGCCTCCCTCTCGCCCCTGGAGCTGTGGCATGAGACCGGGGTGAAGAGCTATGTCTTTGCCACCCAGCTCCAGCCCATGTGGGCCACCTATACCTATCTGAAGGAGGCCCTCAAGTACCAGTCCCCCCAGCTGGTGGTGGTGGAGTGCAACATGATGGGCAACAACACGGAGTACCACGACAACGGGGTGAACTTCTCCTATATGGACGACCTGCGCTTCTCCCTGGACAAGGTGGCCCTGGCCAAGGTATCCGCCCCCAAGGGGGAGCGGGCCCCTCTGCTGTGGAACTTCATGATGTACCACGGCCGCTGGGATGAGCTGGAGGAGGAGGACTACCACACCCGGAAGGAGGACCTCCACGACCCCTACAAGGGCTATGTGCTCCTCCCCGGACAGGCCGTCCGGCCCGAGACCATCCCGCCCGAGGAGGGGGAGAGCGGGGCCTTGAGCGAGAAGAATGTCTACTGGCTCAACCGGATCATCGACCTGTGCCAGTCCCGGGGGATCGACCTGTGGCTCATCAAGGCCCCCTCCAACACCGCGCTGGAGGAGACCCAGCGCTTGCGCATGGAGGAGGTGGCGCGCATCGCCGCCGAGCGGGGGGTGCCCTTTGACGACTTCAACAACAGCTACCAGGAGATGGGGCTGACGCTGGACGACTTCTATGACCAGCGCCATCTGAACGGCGGGGGCGCGGTGAAGTTCACCGACTATTTCGCCTACCTGATGAACCGGCGCTATCCGGACCTCTTCGCCGAGTCGGAGGACGCCGACTGGCAGGCCGACTATGAGGCCTATGCCGCCAAACTGGCCGAACTGGCCTGATTGTAAGAAAAAGCGCATGTCCCGGTAGGGACATGCGCTTTTTGATTGGGTGTTTATTTGGCCAGCCAGACCAGGTTCTTGTCGGTGACGAAGTTGGAGACGCTGTAGAGGACCAGGGCCTCGTCGATGCCGTTCTCCTGGATGTAGTCGGCCACCGAGAGCTTGTAGTAGCGGGGGTCCACCAGATGGATCTCCGAGAAGTGGGCGGTCAGGAAGGGGACCAGGCTGTCGGTGTAGGAATCCCGCACGATGAGGAGCTTGGGGGCGTCGGTGTGGGGGGTGCGCACCACGGCCAGGGGCTGGTTGCCGCCCAGGAACATGGAGTACTTGTCCTTGACGCTCAGGAAGGAGGTGTCGTAGAGGGGACGCTCCTCCTCCACCGGGTTGCCCTTGTTGTCATAGGTGTGGGAGGTGACGGTGATGCCGTCGGCGGGCACATAGGTGTCGATGCAGTCGGGGCGGACCCAGCGCACGCCGGAGGAGGAGAAGATGGTGCCGTAGAAGGAGTCGGACACGGTGGTCTTGGTGTAGTTGGAGAGGGGCACGGCCTCCATCCCCAGGGCGTCCATGAGGGCGGTGTAGCCGTAGTAGGCGCCCAGGCTCGTCCAGTGGTGGTCGGTGCGGTAGTAGATGTCCTCGTCGCTGTGGGCGTCCATAACAGAGTAGGTGTCATAGACCAGGGCGTTCTTCAGCGTGGAGGCGGCCTGGTCGATGACGGCCTTCTGACTGGCGTTGGGCGCGCCCTCGGGCAGGCGGTCGGACCAGATCTCCGCCGCGCCGGGAATGAGGGAGAAGTAGACGGGCACGCCCGCCTTCTGGGCAAACTGGTCCACATAGCTCAGGTTGTTGGCCACGTTCTGGGCGTCCGGGGTGTCAAAGCGGGTGATGAGGGTGTCCTCCTTGCAGAAGTACACGCTGTTGTTCTCCTGCTTGCCCATGGCTTTCTCGGTGCGGGCCTTCAGGTCCACCCAGGCGTCCCGGCCGGGGAACTGGTCGGTGGTGTAGGTCTCAAAGTCGGACATGAACTTGCCGTTGAGCACGGTCTCCACCGTGGGGGTGGGGAGCTGCTGAAGGGTGCGGTTCTCCAGCTGGGAGAAGGACTGGTCGGGGCTCACCGCGCCCGCCACCAGAAAGACCGCCAGGAAGGCGCAGAACAGAGCCGAGAGGAAGATACAGTAACGCTTGCTCATACAAACATACCTCCTATTAGAAACGGAAATAGAGGAAGGGGTTATAGGTGGCATCCACCAGATAGGCGGTGGAGAAGAGGAGGCCGGCCAGCACCAGAATGGGGAGGAGGACCAGCCGGGGCCGCTCCCGGAGGCGGCGCCACAGACCCGCCCCCAGGGGCAGGGAGGCCACGCACCCCACCAGCAGGGTCAGGCCGTAGGAGCGCAGGTAGTAGCCGAAGGCGGGGTCGGCCAGACCGCCCTGGGCCATGCCGAACATGGCGCCCAGGTAGGCCCCCATGTGGGAGAAGTCCTCCACAGCGAAGATGGCCCAGCTCACCAGTACGAAGAAGAGGGCGTAAAGGTGCTGAAGGGCGGCGGGCAGGCGCTTGAGATACTGGAGCAGGAAGAATTTCTCCACGATCAGCAGCACGGCGAAGTAGAGGCCCCAGATCAGGAAGTTCCAGCTGGCTCCATGCCAGATGCCGGTGGCGGCCCACACCACCAGGAGGTTGAAGAGGAGCCGGGGCTTGCTCACCCGGTTGCCGCCCAGGGGGATGTAGAGGTACTCCCGGAACCAGGTGCCCAGAGACATGTGCCACCGCCGCCAGAACTCGGTGATGGACTTGGAGATATAGGGGTAGTTGAAGTTGGGGATAAACTCAAAGCCCAGCATCCGGCCCAGGCCGATGGCCATGTCGGAGTAGCCCGAGAAGTCAAAGTAGAGCTGGAGGGAGAAGGCCACGATGCCCAGCCAGGCCCCCGCCGTGGTCAGCTCGCTCACGGGCATGGCCTTGTAGGCGTCCCAGAGCATGCCCAGGTTGTTGGCCAGCAGCACCTTCTTGGCCAGACCCACCACGAAGACCTGCACGCCGGAGGCAAACTGCTCCGGGGAGTGAGTGCGGTGCTCCAGCTGGTCGTCCAGGTCCTTGTACTTGATGATGGGACCGGCGATGAGCTGGGGGAAGAGGGTGACGAAGGTGCTGAAGGTGATGACGTTGCGCTGGCACCGGGCATCCCCCCGGTAGACGTCGATGGTGTAGCTCATGGTCTGGAAGGTATAGAAGGAGATGCCGATGGGCAGGCGGATGTTCAGCACCGGCATGAAGGGCAGGCCCACGGCCGCCAGGGACTGGGCCAGGAAGTCCCAGTACTTGAAGAAGAAGAGCAGGGCCAGATTGAAGATCACCGAGGAGGCCACCGCCATCCGGGCGCCCCGGTCATTGCCCTTGGCCTTGCACCGGGTGACCAGCATGCCATGGGTGTAGTCGATGGCGATGGAGGCAAACATGATGAGGATGTACTTGGGCTCCCCCCAGCCGTAGAAGATCAGGTTGAAGAGGAGGAGTACGGCGTTGCGCCATTTCAGAGGCGTCACATAATAGGCCAGAAGGACCACTGGCAGGTACAAAAAGAGAAAATACAGGCTGGAAAAGACCAATCACAATCACCTTCCAAAGGAAAAATAGCAGACGTCCGGGGCACGGCCGCCGCCGGACGCCTGCTTAGTATACCCGATATTTCTTACTTTGTATAGGTGTTGAAGGCAGAAACCGCCTCGTCGGCGTACTCGCTCACCACGAAGAGGACGTAGTTGCCATTGGTCACCAGCTGGTAGTTCTTCACCAGCTCATACTGCTCGGGGAGGTACTGGCTCCACTGCTGGTCCAGGGCATCCTGGCGGGCCTCCAGAGAGGCCTTCACGCTGTCCATCTTGCCATCCTTGACCTCGGCGATGAAGTACTCGGTGGCCGTCACATTGATGAGGGGGATCTTACAGACATAGTCCACCAGATCGTCGGAGGAGATGCCGTAGACCGCCTCCAGCGTGGCGGCATCCACGTCGCTGAGGGAGGGGAGATCGGAGCTCTTGGCGATCTCATTCCACACAGAGTCCACCGCGGAGGTGGCGGGAGCGGGCGTGGGCGTGGGGGCCGGAGTGGGGGTGGGCTTGGCCGTCGGCTTCGCCGTGGGCTTGGCGGTGGGTTTGGCCGTGGGCTGCGCGCTGGGCTTGGAAGAAGGTGCGGTGCTGGGGGCGGAGGAGCTCTCCGGCGCGGCGGAGGGAGTGGCCTCGGGCGCGGGGGTCTCCGAGGGGAGGAGGCTCTCGCTGGGAAGGGGCGCGGGGGTCTCGGAGACCACCGGCGCGGAGGGATCGGGCGAGGGCGTGGAGGGGGGCGTGGAGGCGCCGCAGCCGGTCAGAAGACCGGCGGTGAGGAGGCCGGCCAGGGCCAGAGAGGAAAAGCGGTGATTCATATGTGTCATAACTCCTTTTAAAAATACAAGATGAAATCAGATTTGCGCCGGAATCCCGGCTGCATGAAATTGGACGAGAGGGCGGGAGAAAAAGTTCCCGCAAAAAAGGACAAAGTTTCAAGGGGGCAAAAAAATCCCTCCGGCGCGTTGGCACCGGAGGGATTTTGCGCTGTGGTGTCGGAGGAGCGATCAGATCCGGGCCACGCCGGACTGACGGGCGGCCTCGGCCACAGCCTTGGCCACCGCGTCCTTCACGCGGGGGTCAAAGGCGGCGGGGATGATATACTCGGGGGAAAGCTCGTCCTCGCTGATGAGGGAGGCAAGGGCCTTGGCGGCGGCCACCTTCATGGCATCGTTGATGTCGCTGGCCCGCACGTCGAAGGCGCCCCGGAAGATGCCGGGGAAGGCCAGGACGTTGTTGATCTGGTTGGGGTAGTCGCTCCGGCCGGTGGCCATGACGGCGGCGCCGGCGGCCTTGGCCTCCTCCGGGAAAATCTCGGGGGTGGGGTTGGCGCAGGCGAAGAGGATGGGGTCCTTGGCCATGGTGCGCACCATGTCGCCGGTGAGGACGCCGGGGGCGGAGACGCCGATGAACACGTCGGCACCGGCCAGCACGTCGGCCAGGGAGCCGCTCTTCTTCTCCAGGTTGGTGACCTGGGCGATCTCCTCCTTGACCCAGTTCATGCCCTTCTCCCGGCCGGCGTAGACCGCGCCGGTGCGGTCGCACAGGATGATGTTCTTGGCCCCGGCGGAGAGGAGAAGCTTGGTGATGGCGATGGCGGCGGCGCCCGCGCCGTTGACCACGATGCGGACTTCCTCCATCTTCTTGCCCACCACCTTGAGGGCGTTGACCAGTCCGGCCAGGGTGATGACAGCGGTGCCGTGCTGGTCGTCGTGGAAGATGGGAATGTCGCAGCACTCCTTCAGACGGCGCTCGATCTCAAAGCAGCGGGGAGCGGCGATGTCCTCCAGGTTCACCCCGCCAAAGGAGCCGGCCAGCAGGCGCACCGTGTTCACGATGTCGTCCACATTCTGGCTGCGCACGCACAGGGGGATGGCGTCCACATCGCCGAAGGCCTTGAAGAGCACGCACTTGCCCTCCATGACGGGCATACCGGCCTCGGGGCCGATGTCCCCCAGGCCCAGTACGGCGGAGCCGTCGGTGACCACGGCCACGGTGTTCCACCGGCCGGTGAGCTCATAGCTCTTGGCGGGGTCCTTCTGGATCTCCAGGCAGGGCTGGGCCACGCCGGGGGTGTAGGCCAGAGAGAGGGCCTCCTTGGAGTCGACCGCCATCTTGGGGACGGTCTCCAGCTTGCCCTTCCACTGGGCGTGGAGCTTCAGGGATTCCTTTGCGTAATCCATGGGTCATTCCTCTTTTCATGGGAGAGTCAAAGTTGTCCGTCCAGGACGGACGGCGGCACGCCGCAGCGGACCGCGCCTTGCAGTATCCCCATTATACTACGGCGGGGGAATGGGATGCAAGAGGTGATGCAGGCGGGGCGGTTTCCCTTTACCGGGGAAAGGGGGCATGCTATAATATAAAGGATTGAATCCACAGAGAAAGGGGGCGCGGCCCTTGCGGAAGAACCTTCTGCGGCGGATGACGCTGTGCGCGCTGGTCCTGGCCATTCTCCTGGTCCTGCCCTGGGGCAGCGCCGCCGGGGAGCCTGAGGTCTACCAGCTGGCGGTGAACGAGAGCTTTCTGGACAAGGACGGCCTCACCACCGCCAATATGCCCGTGGCGGTGGGGGGGACCATCTATGTGCCCTACACCGTCTTTGACAAGAACAAGAACAACACCGGCGTGGACCTGGGGATCTCCTGTCTGGAGTACAAGGACGCCGAGTCCCACGCCCTGACCATGTTCAGCCTCAAAGGGACGCTCATCTTCGACATCAACGCCCAGACCTGTCTGGCCAATGACGAGTATGTGGAGATGCGGGCTATTGTCCGCAATGGAAAGACCTTTGTGCCCGCCAACGGGGTGTGCCAGTTCTTCGGACTCCAGTACAGCTACCGCCCCACCGAGACGGCGGGGACCCTCATCCGCATCAAGAACAGCTATGCCACCCTCAGCGACGAGCGGCTGCTCAACTCCTCGGAGTCCTACCGGCAGGACCGGTATGACCGGTACATCCAGAGCCTGAACGCGGTGCCCACCGCCACGCCCACGCCCACCCCGTCCGCGACCCCCATCCTCCCCGATCCCACGCCGGAGGTGCCCGAGGAGACGTCGGGGCTGTGGGTCTATCTGGCGGTGCGCTGCGAGGGGGAGGATACCCGGCTGGACGGGGCTCTTACGGCCCTGAAGCGCAGGGGGGAGCAGGCCCTCTTCCTCTTCCGGCCGGAGGAGCTGGCTGAATTGGACGAGCAGGTGCGCCGGGTGGTGGGCGCGGGCCACGCCGTGGGACTGCTGGTGGACGGCAGCGATGCCGAGACCACCCTCGCCGCCCTGGAGGAGGGCAACGCCCTGCTGGCCGATCTGGTCTGGAGCCGCAGCCACATCGTCTGCCTGGAGAACGGGAACGAGACCACCCGCCGGGCAGTGGAGGAGGCGGGCTGGCACCTGTGGAGCGCCAACCTGGACGCCTCGCCCTATGATGGAACGAGCGCCATGAATGTGTCGGGCATCCTCTCCCGGCTGGAAAAGCGGCGGAGCACCGTGCGCATGGAGCTGACCGGCAGCGCCGCCACCTCTGCCTCGCTGGAGCGGCTGCTGTTACAGATGGAACAGAACGATTACCGCCTGCGCCCGGTGCTGGAGACCGAGCTGGGCTGAGAGAACAACGGAGGGACAAGCGCGATGAGACGTGTATACATGGACAACGGAGCCACTTCTTACCCCAAGGCCCCCGGCGTGGGAGAGGCCATGGCCGACTATATCCTGAATGTGGGGTGCAACATCGGGCGGGGGGACTATGCCGCCGCCTACGACGCGGCCTCCCTGGCCCTAGAGACCCGGGAGCAGGTCAAGCGCCTGGTCAACGGCCCCGGGGCCCGGAACGTGATCTTCACCCCCGGCTCCACCCACTCCCTGAACTATCTCATCAAGGGCCTGCTGCGGCCCGGGGACCGGGTGGTGACCTCCCCCATGGAGCACAACGGGGTGCTGCGCCCCCTCACCCAGCTCCAGGCGGAGGGGGTGGAGGTGGACTTCCTCCCCTGCAATGACAAGGGCGAGCTGCTGCTGGAAGAGGTCCCGGCCCATCTGACCCCGGGGACCCGGGCGGTGGTCCTCACCCACGCCTCCAATGTCTGCGGCACCATCCTCCCCATCGGGGCGGTGGGCAAGCTCTGCCGGGAGCGGGGGATCCGCTTTCTGGTGGACGCCTCCCAGACCGCGGGGGCGGTGCCCATCGACATGGAGGAGATGGGCATTGACGGCCTGGCCTTCCCGGGCCACAAGGCCCTGCTGGGCCCCCAGGGCATCGGCCTCATGGTGGTGACCGACGCCCTGGCCGGGGAGCTCACCCCCCTGGTGGCCGGGGGAACGGGGAGCGTCTCCCACGAGCTCACCATGCCCTCCTTCCTGCCCGACCGCTTTGAGGCGGGCACGTTGAACCTGCCGGGGATCTACGGCCTCCACGCCGCCCTCACCTATCTGGAGGAGCAGGGGGAGGAGCTCCGGAAGCGGGAGCACAAGGTGGCCTGTCATCTCTGGGCCCGCCTCAAGGAGCTGGAAGAGGAGGGCCTGCGCGTGGTGGGCACCGACGATCTGACGGCGCGCACCGGGGTGGTCTCGGTGGACTTCACCACCGGGGACAACGGGGAGATGGCCTTCCGCCTGGAGCAGGAGTACGGCATCTCCACCCGCTGCGGCCTCCACTGCGCCCCCACCGCCCACCAGACCCTGGGCACCTATCCCCAGGGGACGGTGCGCTTCTCGGTGGGGCCCTTCACCACCTTTGAGGAGGCCGACTATGTGGGCTGCTCGGTGGAGGAGCTGCTCCTGAGCAGCCGGGACTGACCATGGGACACACCATTTTTCTGGTGGAGGACGAGGCGGGCATCCGGCAGGAGCTATCCGCCCTCCTGAGCCGGTACGGCTACCGGTGTGTGACCACCGCCGACTTTGAGGACGTGGCCGGGCAGGTCTGCGCCTCGGGGGCCGACCTGCTGCTGCTGGACCTGAACCTGCCCCGGTATGACGGCTACCACGTCTGCCGGGAGGTACGCCGCCGCTCCCAGATGCCCATCATCGTGGTCACCAGCCGGGCCACCGAGCTGGACGAGCTCATGAGCATGAACCTGGGGGCGGACGATTTTCTCACAAAGCCATACAATACACAGATCTTGCTGGCCCGGATGGCCCGCCTTCTCCAGCGGGCCTGTCCCGGCGTGTCCCCCGCCGTGAGCCGGGGCGGGCTCACGCTGGACCTGGGCCGGGGCGTGGCCGCCCGGAACGGGGTGGAGGTGGAGCTCACCCGCAATGAGAGCCGCATCCTCCAGACCCTGCTGGCGGCCGAGGGGCGCATCGTCTCCCGCAATGCCCTGATGGAGGCGCTGTGGAAGTCGGACGCCTTCGTGGACGACAACACCCTCACGGTGAACGTGGCACGGCTGCGCCGGCGGCTGGAGGAGCTGGGGCTCTCAGAGGTCCTAGCCACCCGGCGGGGACAGGGGTATCAGCTGTGTCTCTGATGGAATATGTCCGGGACCGGGCGGGGGTGCTGGCCGGGGGCGCGGTGTCCATGGCCTTTGCCGGGGCACTGCTGATGGCCCTGGGGGTGGACGGCCGGGCCATCGGCCTTCTGGAGCTGGTGCTGGCCGTGTGCCTTCTTCTGCCGCTGCTGGCCGATTGGCTGCGCCGGCGGCGCTTTTACCGGGCGGTGGAGGAGACCGGAGATGGGCCGGACGGGCTCTTTCTGCCCGATGCGCTGCCCGAACCCGACTTCTGGGAGGGGGAGCTCCTGTGCCGCCGCCTGGGAGAGCTGGGCCGGGCGGGCAATGACCGGCTGGGCCAGGCCCGGCGGGAGAGCCGGGAATACCGGGAGTATGTGGAGACCTGGATCCACGAGGTCAAGACCCCCATCGCCTCGGCCCGTCTGCTGCTGGAGAACCACCCGGGGACCCTGGCCGACGCATTGGAGGAGGAGCTCTTTCAGATCGACCGCTATGTGGAGCAGGCCCTCTTCTACGCCCGCAGCGGCACCGCCGAGCGGGATTACCGGGTGCGCACCATGGCGCTGGAGGAGTCGGTCCGGGCGGCGGTGCGCCAGTATGCCCGGCCCCTCATAAGGGCGGGCTTCCGGCTGGAGCTGGGGGAGTGGAAGGCCACCGTGTACACCGACCCCAAGTGGGTGGAGTTCATCCTGGGCCAGCTTCTGGCCAACGCGGTGCAGTACCGCTCGGAGCAGCCGGTGCTGCGCTTTGCCTGCCGGTGTGAGCGGGACGCGGTGCTCCTCACCGTGGCGGACAACGGCATCGGCATCCCGGCGGAGGACCTCCCCCGGGTCTTTGACAAGGGCTTTACCGGAGCCAACGGGCGGCGGGCCGCCCAGCGCTCCACCGGTCTGGGGCTCTACCTGTGCCGGAAGCTGTGCGCCCGGCTGGGCCTGTCCATCCGGCTGGACTCCCAGCCGGGGCAGGGGACTGAGGTCACCCTGGTCTTTCCCCGGGGGCGGTTCCACCAGCTGGAGGACTGGGCGGGGAGCGCCCCGGCAGAGCAGATGCCCATAGAATAAGAAAACGCGGCCCGGAATCTCGGAGGAGAGATTCCGGGCCGCATTTGTGTGCGGTTCGGCTCACGCGCTCTTGGACTGGACCGGCTCCCCGGTCTGGGCGGCCGGCGCGGGGAGGACCACCGTCATGCGGGTGCCCACCCCCTCCCAGGAGACCACCTCGAACCAGCCGCCGTGGCGCTCCACGATCCACTTGGCGATGGCCAGGCCCAGGCCGGTGCCGCCGGTCTGGCGGGTGCGGGACTCATCGGTGCGGTAGAAGCGGTCGAAGATGTGGGGGAGGGAGGCGGCGTCGATGCCCTGTCCCTCGTCCTGCACGGAGAGGCGGGCCTCGCCCCCCTCGCAGGAGACCGACAGGGTGATGGCCCCGCCGGCGGGGGTATACTTGATGGCGTTGTCCACCAGGATGCGCAGGGCCTGCTTGATGAGGCCCACGTCGGCCACCACGGGCACCGGGCCGCCCCACCGGGACTGGAAGCGGTGGCTGCGGTCGATCATGCCGGTCTCCTTGAAGACCTCGGCGGCGATCTCGGTCAGGTCAAAGGACTCCATCTCGATGTGCATGGAGTCGTTGTCCCCCCGGGCCAGGAAGAGGAGCTGTTCCACCAGCTCCTTCATGGAGTCGGCCTCGCTTTTGATGGCGTCGATGGCCTCCTGCCGGGTGGTGGGGTCGTCCTTGCCCCAGCGGTTGAGGAGGTTGGCATACCCCTGGATGACCGCGATGGGGGTGCGCAGCTCATGGCTGGCGTCCGAGACAAAGCGCATCTGGGAGCGGTAGGCCTCATCGATCCGGTCCAGCATGGCGTTGATGGCCCCGGCCAGGATCTGGAGCTCCTTCTGGGTGCCCGGCACCGAGATGCGGGTGTCCAGATGGGTGGCGTTGATCTGATCCAGCTTGCCGGCCAGGGAGCGCAGCTCCTCCGGGGACATGGCCCCGGGATGGCCCAGCCGGTTGGCGGCGGCGGCCAGCTCCTGGATGGGCTTGAGGGTGCGGCGGATGGTGCCCGCGTTGCGGAAGAGATTGCTCAGCAGAGAGAGGAGCTGGAAGAGGAGCAGCAGGCGCAGAGCCACCTCCATCACGGTCACCGGGCCCTGGATGTCCAGCCGGATGTCGTAGGGCTGTCCCTGGCTGCTGCGCAGCTCCACAGTGTAAGTGGCCCGGGTGAGCTGGGGGAGCCCCTGGCCGGTGGACGTCCCCTGGAGGTCAATGGTGTGGAGGGCATTCTCCAGCCCCGGGAGGGGGGAGACCAGAGGATAGGAGAGGCCCTGGGGCGGCCGGTCCAGGGCGGTCACGGTGTAGTCTCCCGCCGACATCCACACGGCGGCCTCGGCGGAGGGGACGCCCCGTTCCTCGACCAAGGCGGCGATGTCGGCGCACTGGTGCTCGGCCCAGAAGAGCATGCCCCCCAGGCACAGGGCGGCCAGCAGCAGGTCCATGACCAGATAGATGCCCAGCAGGCGGAAAAAGAGTTTGGTGTTGAGCCGCAGCACGATGGAGGACTTGATGCGCTGGAGGGGCGCGGCTGTCTCACGGGGAGATCGGGGCATACCATCACCTCTCTCGACGGATCATGTGTGAAACTCCAGCCAGGTCAGCACGGGGGAGAGGAGCTTTTCCGAGGTGAAATCGCCCCCCTGGACCAGAACGGTGTGCATGACCCGCTGTTCCGGCTCCTGGGACTTGGCGGTCATGCGGAGCATGGGCTGCATCATGAGCCGATACATCCCCCGCACCCGGTCGGGGGCGTATCCGCCCCGGAGGTAGAAGAGAGGGGTGCTGCCCAGACGGTGGGCGGCGGCCAGTCCCTTCACACCCTCAGGGGGCATGGGGGCAAGGCCCACGGCGCAGACGGCCTGGACCTCCCAGCGCTTGCGGGCCTGGGCCAGGCCCTGGATGCGCCCGGCGCACAGCCAGCCCAGATAGAGCACGCCCGAGCCGGGGGCGGGGAGCTCCTTCCGCTGGGACAGGTCATAGGCGGGGATGCCCGAGGCCCGGGCCAGCATCCCGGCGTAGCGCTTGGTAAAGCCAGTGTGGCTGGTATAGACAATGGCAGTGAGTTTTTTCATTTGGTACCTCCTCCGGTCTCCCGGATCACATAGCCCACACCCCGGACGGTGTGGATCAGCTTTTCGCCAAAAGGCTCCTCCAGCTTGGCCCGGAGGAAGCGGATGTACACATCCACGGCGTTGGTCTCGCCCACATAGTCAAAGCCCCACACGTGGTCCAGGAGGGACTCCCGGGTGACCACCTTCTCCTTGTTTTCCAGCAGATAGCGCAGGAGATCAAACTCCCGCCGGGTGAGCTCCACGGCGGTGCCCTGCATGGTGACGGCGTGGCGGTCGGTGTCCATCACCAGACTGCCCGCGCGCAGGGTGCGGGTGGGCATGGGGGCGCGCTTGCGCAGGGCGGAGCGGATGCGGGCCAATAGCTCTTCAATGGCAAAGGGCTTGGTAATATAGTCGTCGGCCCCCGAGTCCAGCCCGGAGACCTTATCCACCACGGTATCCCGGGCGGTGAGCATGATGACGGGGACCTGGCTCTCCCGGCGCAGGCGGCGCAGGACCTCCATGCCCGAGAGGGCGGGGAGCATGATGTCCAGCAGGATCAGATCAAAGGCGCCGGAGAGGGCCCGCTCCAGGCCGGTGCGGCCGTCAAAGGCCTTTTCCACCTCGTACCCCTCATAGCGCAGCTCCAGCTCCACCATGCGGGCCAGCTTTTCCTCGTCTTCCACCAGCAGGATGTGTTCGGACATAATGGATTCTCCTTCTCGGTCCGGACGGGGCCGGACCGGTGATCAGTCTTTGGGGGGACGGCGGCGGAAGGACTCCTTCCAGTCCTCCACCGTGTCAGAGACGGCGCCCAGAGCCCCGTTGAGGACCTCCAGGTTCACATGGGGGCTGGCGAGCCGGTAGCGGCAGCCTGCCACCAGGCCGATGAGCAGCAGGGGCAGGGTGATCCAAAAGGCGAACATCACCGCCAGAAGCAGGATGAGAAGGGGCACGGCGGTGAGCTGCCGGCCGTCCTGCCAGATCTCCAGCACGGAGCTGGGGCGGAGCACGTCGCCCACCGCCCGCAGTCCCTCCCGGATCTGCTCCCAGAAGGCGTCGCCGCTGTGGGCGCCGTTCCGCTCCTCCCGCGTCCGGCCCCGGTCGGAGGAAGCGGTGGGAGTGGCGGCGGGATGGGCGCCGGGGCGGGTGGAGTAGGTCCCCCCGCCGCCGGGCCGGAGCCGGCCCTGCCGCTCCAGTTCGATGAGGGCGTCCAGCAGATCGCCGTGGCAGCGCTCCAGCAGGTCCCGGGCCTCCTCATAGGAGAGACCGCTCTTCTCCCGCAGGCGCTCTACCTGTTCCAGTGTGATCTCCATGCCGCAGCACTCCTTTCGCCCCTGTCCTTCTCTCATAGTATACGGTACCAGGGGAGAAAAGGGATTTAGATTTTCTGAAATTTTCATTAAAATGGGAGGACACAGCCCCATTGTACCCCAGGGGCCCGGAGGGTGCAAGCAAAGAAATTGCCGTTTCCGTGCAACAAAAGGGGCGGCTGGATTGTATATCAGACAGAACGGCCAATGGGCCGGAAAGGATGTGCAGTCAATATGAAATACCATCAGATGATGCTCACCGCCGCCTGTGCGGTCAGTATGATGCCCGCGGCGCTGGCAGCCGCTCCCATTGCGCCCGCGCCCGTCTCCGCCCCTGCCGTGACCGTGGAGGGGACGGCGGTGGATCTGGGGGGAGCCGCCCCCTATCAGGAGAACGGCGTGTGGATGGTCCCCCTCCGGGCGGTGGCCGGTCCCATGGGCTATGAGGTCACATGGTGCCCGGAGGACAACGGCGTGCTGGTGGCGGACGAGGCGGTGAAGATGAACCTCACCTACGGGGTGGACAGCTATGCCCGGGCCTCGCAGACCGCGCTGGGCATGACTGCGCCCCAGTCCTACGGCGCCGGTCCGGAGGCCTGGGCGGGCGTGACCTATGTGCCGGCCGGGATGTTCTCCCTGCTGGGCTATACCGTGGAGGAGGGGGAGGATACCCTGGCCTTCACCCAGGAGCAGGCCCAGCTCCCCAACCCCATGGTGGCCTGGGACACGCTGGAGGAGGCCGAGGAGGCCGTGGGCTTTGCCCTGCCCGACTGGAAGGGCCTGGAGGGGCGCGAAATCCAGGAGGTCTTTGTGATCGGCGGGGAGCTTCTGGAGGTCCGCTATGAGGACGGCCTCACCTGCCGCATGGCCCGGGGCACACAGGATGTGAGCGGGGACTATCAGGTCTATGCGGAAGAGACCACCCGCACGGTGGACGGCCGGGAGGTGACCCTCAAGGGCAAGGATGGAAGGGTCTCTCTGGCCGTGTGGAATGACGGCACCTATACCTGGTCCCTCTCCTGGGCGGAGGGGGTTGCCCCGGAGACCCTGGAAGGCTTCCTGGCCTGAGCAGAGCTCCGCCGGGAAAGAACCCTTGGAAAGGAGGAAGGAAGATGGAAGATACGGCAGTGGAACAGGCGCTGGAGGCCCACGGCGCGGCCATCCTCCATCTGGCCTACGCCTATCTCCACGACCGGAGCGAGGCGGAGGACGTGCTCCAGGACACCCTGGTGCAGCTGCTCAGCCGGGCCCCCGCCTTTGAAAGCGGAGACCACGAGCGGGCCTGGCTCCTGCGGGTGGCGGCCAACCTGTGCAAGAACCGCCTGAAGGCCCCCTGGCGGCGGCATGAGGCCCTGCCGGAGGACTATCCCGCCCAGGGCATCCCGGAGGAGAGCGTGGCCCTCTTCCAGGCGGTGTGTTCCCTGCCGGTCAAGTACCGGGAGGTCATCCATCTCTTTTACTACGAGGACTACACCACCGCCCAGATCGCCCAGGTGCTGGGCAAGCGGGAGGGGACGGTGCGCTCCCTCCTGAACCGGGGGCGGGAAAAACTGCGTCAGATCTGGAAGGAGGGTGCGGATGGAACGCTATAAGCGGGCCTTTGACGGCATACAGGTCCCCGAGGACATGGCCCGGCGGGTCCGGGAGGGGAGACGCGCCCCCCAGCGCAGCCGCCTCCCCCGCTGGAGCGCGGCGGCGGCCTGTCTGGCCGTGGCGGTGGCCCTGGGCGGCTGGGGGATCACCCAGGGGATTTCCTCCCCCGCGCCCGCGCCCACTCCCACCACCGGGGTGAGCGTGGGAAACCCGGTCCAGCCGGCAGAGAATCTGGATGCCCTCCAGAAGGCGGTGTCCTTCCAGATCCAGCTGCCGGAGGAGCTACCCGAGGGATGGACCCCGTCGGCCTATACCGCCATCGGCGGCGTGCTGGCCGAGGTGCGCTATACGGATGGAAGCGGGGAGACCGTGCTGGTCTACCGCATGGGCGAAGGAGAGGACGTGAGCGGCGACTTCCAGACCTGGGCCTGGACCGATACCGTGGAGACCGGGGACGGACCGGTCACCCTGAAGGGGGACGGCACGGCGGTCTTTCTGGCGGTCTGGGTGCGGGACGGCCTTGCCTTTTCCCTCCAGAGCCAGCAGGGCATGACCGCCGAGGCCATCCTGGCCGCGGCGCAGTCGGTGAAATAAGTTTGTAAATAAGCGAAGAGCTCCCCGCGCCGAAAAGGCGCGGGGAGCTTTTTTAACGGGATGGGATTTGTGATTATTTCTGTGCCATCAGGGCGGCGATGGCGGCATCGGCGTCCGCCTGGGTGAGGGTGCCCTGGGGGGCGAACTGGTTGTCCGCACCCACGGGGAGGTACTTCTGGATCACGTTCCACATGACGCCCTCGCTGGCCCAGGGGGAGATGGAGGAAGCGTCTGCGTAGGGGATCTGAACGGCCCAGGTGCCCTGGGGACCCTTGTCCAGCGCGGCGGCGGCGTTCATCAGCATGACCGCGGCCTGCTCCCGGGTGATGGGGGCGTTGGGGTTGAACTTGCCGGTGCCGTCACCGGAGATGACCTTCTGACCGGAGAGCCAGAGGATGGCGGTGTTGTCCGCGATGTCGGTGAAGGGCTCGTCGGCGGGGGCGGCGAGGGTCTCAGCGTCGGCGGTCATGGCCTGATAGAGGCTCTCGGCGAACTGGAGACGGGTCACAGTGTCGGCGGCGGGAGAAGTACCGGCGTTCAGGGTCCAGTGGCTCTTGGCCACGGGCGGGGTGATCTCCTTGCCCTCGGCGGTCATGGCCTTGATGTACTCCGCGATGACCAGGGTGACCGAGCCGCCGATGGAGCCGAACTCCTCAGAGACCGAGCCGTCCCACAGCACCGCGTCTGTGCCCATGGTGATGCCGGTGGTGGCGTACCAGCCGAACTCATCGCCGGCGGCGTTGGCCGACAGGCGGTAGGAGTTGAGGGCCACCTTGAAGGTCTGGTCGTCGGTGACGGGCTTGCCCTGATAGGTGAGGTTGACCACGCGGCTGCCCTCGGGGTTGCCCATGTAGATGTCATAGTCCATGCCGTAGAGCTGGTCGGTGCCGAAGCCGCCTCCGGTGATGGTGCCGTCGGCCTCCACGGTGAAGTCTTTGGTGCAGTCCTCCAGCCAGTCCTTGATCTGCTTGCCGGTCATCTGGATCATGTAGATGAGGTTGTTGTCGTACTTATAGAAGGAGTAGCAGTCCTTCAGGCTGATGGGGGCGGAGTCCTTCCCATCCAGGAGCTGGCCGATGCAGAAGTCCTTGTTGGCCACGGGAGAGGCCAGGGACAGGTCCGCGCCGGTGGCCCACAGCTGGGCCTCGTGGACCAGGTTCATGGTGTCGCTCTGGACGTGGAAGAGGTCGGTCTCGTCGTCCCAGTCGCCGGAGAGGGTGCCGATCTGCTCAGTGATGAAGGGCAGGGTCCGGTCGTAGTAGGGCTGCATGAGGGCCTTGAGGCCGGCGTCGTTCTCATAGGTGGTGAGGTCCAGGTTCTCGCTCTCACCGATGGTGAAGGTGCCGTCGGAGCGGATGGTGACCGGCGTCTTGGTGAGGGTGGAGGTGCCGCCGTTGACGCAGGGGACGGTCTGGCCGTCGGCATTCTTCATCTCGGTGACGCCCACCTTGTGGTTGTGGCCGGCGATGACCATGTCGATGCCGGTGGTGTTCTCCACCAGGTGGCGGACCTGGTTCTCGGGGGAGAAATCGGTCTTGCCGGTCTCCACGGCGTCGCCGTCACCGGCGCCCACCAGACCGCTGTCCTCGCCGGAGTGGCTGGCCACGATGACGAAGTCGCAGTCCTCCTTCTCCCGCAGCTCCTTCTGCCAGTAGTTGACCCACTCGTAGGCATAGGTGCGCTCGGTGTTGTCCTTGTGGACGAAGTCGGAGCCCTCATAGTGGGTGGGCAGGTCCCAGTTGGGGACGTTCACGTTCTCAAAGCCCAAGATACCCACCTTGAACTCAGAGCCGCCCACATCGAAGGTCATGACCTTGTAGGGGGTGAGGTTGGGCTCCTGAGTGGCTACATTGATGTAGTTGGCGCACAGGGCGTCCACCGGCTTGCCGGGGTACTTGGAGCTGGTGTCGGAGAGCATATCGTAGAAGATCTGCTGGGTCTCCATGTCAAAGTTGAACTCGTGGTTGCCGGGGACAAAGGCGTCATAGCCGATGTAGCGCAGGCAGATGGCCATGGGGTTGTCCTTGCCGCCCTCCATGTTCATGTTGTAGCTGATGATGGAGCTGCCCTGGATGATGTCGCCGTTGTCGATGAGGATGGTGCCGTCCATGGCGGCGCGCTCCTCCTCCATGGCGGTGGCCACCTTGAGGTAGCTGTTCTTGACCTCTTTGCCGTCGATGGGGTTGAGGTCGTAGCACTTGCCGTGCATGTCGGTGGTGGAGTAAATGCCGATTTCCAGGGAGGCCGGTTCGGCGGCCAGGGCGGGGACGGCGGCAAAGCCGGCCGCCAGTGCTCCGGTGAGCACACAGGCGGTCAGACGCCGGGCGGTGCGAGAGGTTCCTTTCATGACAATGCTCCTTTCCTGTTTGGTGGACTCATGGGGGTCTGCTGGCCACAGTATACCATAACCCGTCAGAAATGACAAATGCAAAGAAAAGATCCGGTGTGTTCTTGTGCAGAACACACCGGACCTTCCGCGCGTCGAACAAGTTCGACACGCTTCTCAAAAATGCAAGCATTTTTGAGAGGGAATGCAGTCCGCTGCGCGCACTCGCTGACGCGCGCACACTTGCGGCCTGAGAGGAGTGTTTTCCGACGTACACGCCGCCGGAAAACACGATTTTACTTCCTTCCGCCGTCTACGAAACGGCGGAACTCTGCGAGGCTCTTGCAGCACAGATCGCAGGAATACACTTTGACAGACAAAAATCCGGTGTGTTCTTGTGCAGAACACACCGGATCGAAAAGAGAATCAGAGATTAGACATTGGACATCTCGTAGCACTTGAAGTTCTGGTTCTTCTTGAACTTGAACTCCATGCTCAGCAGGTGGCCCTCCATGCGCTGCTCCATCTGCTGGTCCAGCTCGATGCACCAGCCGGACTTGTCATGGCTCTGCCAGATGTCGTAGTCGGCCCAGTAGATGACCACATTGATCTCACCGGGCACGTCCCGGCTGATCCAGATCTCCTTGCCCAGGAAGCCCTCGGAGACCTTCAGGCGGCTGGTCCAGACCTCGTCGTCCAGCTCGACCCAGCGGTCGACCCAATCGGGGGAGACCATAACGCGGATCTCCTCAACGGCGATGGGCTTTTCCAGCTTGTTGATGTGCTTGAGTTCCATGTGCGCTGCCCCTTTCTGCGGACGGATATGTCCGTCTCTCTATTTAGTGGTACTATACTACTAAATAGTATACCAGAAGAAGGGGAAAAAGCAAGTGGATTTTTGTGCAGAACCGTCAGTTCAGAGCGGAGAGGGCGCAGGCGGTCCGGGCGGCCAGGCGGGCGTTGTTGAAGACCAGCTGGATGTTGGAGTCCAGGCTGCTGCCGCCGGTGATCTCCTTGATCTTGGCCAGCAGGAAGGGAGTGGTGGCCTTGCCGTGGATGCCCTGGGCCTTGGCCTCGGCCACGGCGTCCTCAATGGCCTTGTTGATGACGGCGGGATCCATGGAGTACTCCTCGGGGATGGGGTTGGTCACCAGCATGCCGCTGCGGAAGCCCAGGTCCAGGCTGGTGCGGAAGGCGGAGGCCAGCTCCTCGGGGGTGTCCAGCTGGTAGTCCACGCCGAAGCCGCTCTTGCGGGTGTAGAAGGCGGGCAGCTCCTTGGTGCCGTAGCCGATGACGGGCACGCCGTGGGTCTCCAGGTACTCCAGGGTGAGGCCCAGGTCCAGGATGGACTTGGCGCCGGCGCAGACCACCATCACGGGGGTGTTGGCCAGCTCCTCCAGGTCGGCAGAGATGTCCATGGTGGTCTCAGCGCCCCGGTGCACGCCGCCGATGCCGCCGGTGGCGAAGATCTGGATGCCCGCCATGTGGGCGATGATCATGGTGGTGGTGACGGTGGTGGCGCCGTCGGCTCCCTTGGAGACCAGCACGGCCAGGTCACGGCGGCTGGCCTTGTTGACCTTGGTGCCCTCCTTGCCCAGGTACTCGATCTCTTCATGGGTGAGGCCGGCCTTCAGGCGGCCGCCGATGATGGCGATGGTGGCGGGCACGGCGCCGTTCTCCCGGATGATCTCCTCCACCTTGAGGGCGGTCTCCACATTCTGGGGATAGGGCATGCCGTGGGAGATGATGGTGGACTCCAGGGCCACAACGGGCTTTCCGGCGGCAACCGCGGCGGCAACTTCAGGGGCGACGTCCAGATACTTGTTCAGATTCATTTGAGATACCTCCATAGATCGTAGTGGCATTTCTAATTTGCAGCAGGGGCGCACCGTGTGCGCCCGCGGGTCAGGCGTTCATTCTGGCGTTCAGGGTCTCGGCGTTCAGGGCGGGGTTGATGGTCTCGGCGCTCTCCATGGCGATGGAACCGGCGGCCAGGGCGGCCCGGGTGGTGCCCAGCAGGTCGGTGCCCTCCAGATAGGCCCAGGCCACGGCGGCCATGGCGGCGTCCCCGCAGCCGGTGGTGTTGACCATCTCCCCCGGGAAGCAGGGGACGTGGACGCGCTCGTGGTGGTCGGCGGCGAAGATGCCGTCCCCGCCCAGGGAGATGAGCACCCGGCGCAGTCCGGTATCCAGCAGCACGTCGGCGGCCCGGTTGAGGCTCGCCTCATCGGTGATGGATACCCCGGAGAGGAGCTCGGCCTCGATGCGGTTGGGCTTGAGGGTGTGGAGCTTGCCCAGCACGGGGCGGAGCTTCTCGGCCTTGGCGGTGGACACCGGGTCGGAGAAGAGGGGGACCTTGGCGTGATGGGCCAGCCAGGCGATGGCCTCAGCGGGCAGGTTGGTGTCGAAGACGATGAGCTGGGCATTGTCCAGCAGGGCCTGCCGGGACTGGAGATAGGCGGGAGTCACGTGGGAGTAGATCTCCATATCGGACACGGCCAGGGCCATGTCCCCCCGCTCGTCGGCAATGAAGAGATAGGTGGAGGTGGCGGCCCCCTTCACCTGGAGAGACTGGGAGATGTCGATGCCCAGCTCTCCGCAGGAGGCGGCGATCTTCTGGGCGTACAGGTCGTCCCCAAAGGCGGTGAGGAGCCGGACGTCCACCCCCAGAAGGCTCATGTTGTGGGCGATGTTGCGCCCCACGCCGCCCAGGCTGATGCGCACCTGACCGGGATTGGAGTCCTGGGCCACCAGCTTGTGGGCGGGGCGGCCGCCGATGTCCATATTCACCCCGCCGATGACCACGGCGTAGGGGGCGGTGTGGACGATGTAGCCCTTGCCCACGATGTATCCTTTTTTCATCAGATTGGAGATATGCACGGCCACCGAGGACCGAGTGATGCCCGCCTTGTCTGCCAGCTCCTGCTGGGAGATGAGGGGATTCTCCTCGATCCATCGGAGCAGCTGCCGTTCCCGCTGGGTCATGGCGCTCACTCCTAAACAAAAATAAAGTAAGTAATCTTGTGCTTATATAATAATGCCGCCTGGGCCGGATGTCAAGGGGGAAGTTCTGCTGAAAGCGCAGAAAAAAAGACCGGACCTCCGGGGAGCGGAGATCCGGCCAAGGGACTGATTATTTCCAGAGCTGTTCGGGATAGAGGCCACGCTGGGTCATGTCGGCAATGGCCTGGACCACGGTGGGCTTATCCTCCTTGTAGGTGACGCCGTACCAGCGGTCGTGGCTGCGCAGGACCTGCACCCGGGCTTTGCCCTCGTCGATGAGCTGGCTGACCACGCTGGGGAGGAAGTACTCCCCCTTTTCCGGCTGCTCGGTGAGGGCCCGGTCCAGGAAAGCGGGGAAGCGGGACTGGGCCTCCCGCAGGAAGCTGGGGGTGAAGCCCCACAGGTTCATGGAAACGATGGTGTCCCCGGGCAGGGCGGACCAGGTGGCGCCGCCGTCCTCAGTGAAGCGGGCGTGGTCCCCGTCCTTTTCAATGTGGGTGTGCTCGGTGACCTGGCGGAGGTAGTGGTTTTCATCCTCCACACATACGCCCCGGGCCACGTGTCCGTGCTCGGTGACCGTGTTGCCCAGCAGGTAGCCCACCATGGCGTACTCATAGTAGTCCCCGTCGGGATGGGAGAGGAGATAGTCGTAAATGGTCCGGAAGGCCTCGGGGCCGTAGTAGTCGTCCGAGTTGATGACGGCGAAGGGGCCGTCCACCACATGCCGGGCGGCCAGCACCGCGTGGCAGGTACCCCAGGGCTTGACACGCCCCTCGGGCACGGCGTAGCCCTCGGGCAGATCGGTGAGCTCCTGGTAGGCATAGCGGACCTCCATGACCTGGGAGAGCCGGTCGCCGATGGAGGAGCGGAAGGTCTCCTCCAGCTCCCGCTTGATGACAAAGACGACGGTATCAAATCCGGCCCGGTGGGCGTCGTAGATGGAATAGTCGATGATGAGCTGGCCGTGACTGCCCACAGGGTCCACCTGCTTGAGTCCGCCATACCGGCTGCCCATGCCGGCGGCCATGACCACGAGAACGGGTTTCTGCATCGTAAAACACTCCTTTTTCCTCTGCCGCAGCAGGGTGGGGGCCATTCCCCGGCGGGGCGCGGCCTGCCTTCCTATTATACCGCCCCGGGGGACGTGCCGCAACCCCTGGCCGGAGGGAGCGGCACGCAAAAACGCCGCGCCCGGAAGGGACGCGGCGTCTTTGCTTGAGTCAAAGAGTTTTGGGAAAATGGGAAAGGAAAAACTTATTCACCCTTCACCTTGTGCAGAAGGTCGGTGAAGGCGCGGGTGATGAGGGTGGTGGCCATGCCGATGGGGATGTACTGGAAGCCCTGCTCCGCACGCATCTTGGCGATCTCGGGGTACTCGGCGTACACACCGGGGATCTTGCCGTACTTCTTACAGGCGGCCAGCACGATGTCGGCGGCCTCCTGGATGCGGGGGTGATCGGTCTGGCCGGGGATGCCCATGGACTGAGACATGTCGTAGGGCCCGAGGAAGAGGACGTCCACGCCATCCACGGCGGCGATCTCCTCAATGTTCTGCAGGCCGATGATGTTCTCAATGTGGACGGAGACCAGCGTCTCAGCGTTCTCGTGCTCGATGTAGTCCGTAAAGGGGGTCTTGCCGTAGTCGCAGGAGCGGGTCATAGCCGAGCCGCGGATACCCATGGGGTAGTACTTGGCGCGGCGGACGGCCAGCTCGGCGTCCTCCCGGGTGTTGATCTGGGGGACCTGCACGCCGTGGGTACCCACGTCCAGGGCGCGGAGGATCTCGGTCTCACCGTTGAAGGTGACCCGGGTGATGGGGGTGGTGCCGCCCGCCTGAGCGGCGCGCACCAGATGCATGGTGGCCTCGGGGGACAGATAGCCGTGCTCGCAGTCCAGAATGACAAAGTCGAAGCCGGCCAGGCCGCCGATTTCCACCACGTCGGTGGAGTTCAGGCACATGAAGGTGCCGAAACAGGTCTTACCGGCGTAGAGGTCGTGTTTGAGTTTGTTGGTAAACATGATTTATTCCTCCCTGCATTCTGTCGGGGTGCGGTGGGAAGGCCGCACCGGGGGCAGAACAATCAATCACAGCGATTGCCCTCTTTGCATTTCATATTGCGGAATCAAGTTCCATAATACGAAAGAAAAAAGAGCCGGTCCTGAGTTCAAACTCAGACCGGAGCCGGAAAAAACCGGTTCTGCTGATATAATAGCGAAGGCCGGGCCGCTTGTCAAGGGGCGGATTGTGTATTTTCGGCAAAAAGGCCCCAGAGGGACAAAGTATCTGAGCGATACTTGCCAGAGCGGACGGGGATGCTATAATGGTCTTTGCACATCTGAGAACAACCGCCCGACCCAGGTCCCGGAGCGGGAGGAGAAAGAAGGGGCGCACATGTACGATACGCATATTTTTCTGGATTTTGAGATGAATCCCATTCCCCGGGAGTACCGGGAGGCCCGGGAGATCGCCCGGAGCGAGATCGTAGAGATCGGGGCGGTCAAGCTGGACCGGGAATACCGCCTGGTGGACCGCTATTCCTGCTATGTGAAGCCGGAGTACGGCCCCATCCACAAGCGGATCACCCAGCTCACCGGCATCACCGACGCCGACGTGGCGGGGGCCAAGCCCTTTGCCCCGGCCATGGAGGATTTTGCCGCCTGGATCGGAGAGGGGAGAGGGCGCATCTACTCCTGGAGCCGCAGCGACCAGTACCAGCTCTACGATGAGAGCTGGCTCAAGGAGGCTGAGCTCCCCTGGCAGCTCAACCAGCGGTGGATCGACTTCCAGGCGGTGTATACCCGGCTCATCGGGCTCTCCCGCTCCAATCCGCTCTCCCTGCAGAATGCCCTTGGCGCGGCGGAGTACCGCTTTGCGGGGGAGGCCCACCGGGCGGTGCAGGACGCGGAAAACTCGGCCTCCCTCCTGATCCTGGTGAAGGAGGGCCGCCTGGCCCAGCAGGCCGGCGTGGTCATGCAGGCCATGCGCCCCAAGGAGGAGCACAGCTTTGCCCTGGGCGGGGAGGCGGCCGAGAAGCTCCGGCAGTTCCTGGCCAGCCAGGAGCAGGGGTAAGCGCTCCCCCTTTACAAGGCGCGGGAAACATGCTAGAATACCTCCCGACTGGTTTCCAACCCAGTCCAAGCACGGCGCAGCCGTGTTCGTTCGGCGGGGCAGGTCCCCCGATCCGTTCTCTAAACAAAAAATGGGAGGAAAATTCAATATGAAAGTCAATCAACCCCAGAACACCCGTACCCGCACCCGGGAGCTGACCATGGCCGCCATGGTGGCCGCCCTCTACGCCGTACTCAGCTACTTCGGCAACTTCTTCGGCCTGACCTATGGGCCCATCCAGTGCCGGTTTGCCGAGGCACTGTGCGTGCTCCCCTTCCTCTTTCCGGCCACGGCGCCGGGGCTCTTTGTGGGCTGCCTGGTGACCAACCTGATGAGCACCGTGGGCCCGCTGGATATCGTGCTGGGTTCCCTGGCCACGCTGCTGGCCGCCCTCTGGACGGCCCGGATGCCCAACCGCTGGCTGGCTCCGCTGCCGCCGGTGCTGTGCAACGGCGTGATCGTGGGCGCCATGATCACCTGGTATGAGGTGGGCTTTGGCCCTGGTTTCTGGGGGATGTTCGCTTTCAATGGCGTGACGGTTGCCCTGGGTGAGCTGCTGGCCTGCTATGTGCTGGGATCCATCCTGCTGACCGTTCTGCCCCGTGTGGGTGTCCTCCGTGCCCAGATCCCGGCCGGACGCCTGCGTACCGAGAAAAACTGAGTTTCCTTGGATGCCCCGCCGCTCCCGGTAACGGGAGCGGCGGTTTTTCTGGCCTTTTTCCCCAAACTGTGGTACACTGGGGACAATCCTTTGAATTTGATTACTGAGGAGGTCTTTCACTGTGAAAGTGCGTAAAGCTGTCATCCCCGCCGCGGGGCTGGGCACCCGGATGCTTCCGGCCACCAAGACGGTACCGAAGGAAATGCTTCCCATGGTGGACAAGCCGGTCATCCAGTATATCATCGAGGAGGCCGTGGAGGCCGGCATCGAGGATATCCTGATCGTCACCAACCGGGCCAAGTCGGCCATGGACGACTATTTTGACTACTATCCCGAGCTGGAGACCCGGCTCAATCAGGCGGGCAAGGAGAAGGAGCTCACCGAGGTGCGCCGGGCCGCCGATCTGGCCAACATCTTCTATGTGCGCCAGAAGGAGACCAAGGGCCTGGGCCACGCCATCTGGCGGGCCAAGCGCTTCGTGGGAGACGAGCCCTTTGCCGTGCTCCTGGGCGACGACATCATGCGGGCCCGCAAGCCGGTCACCCGGCAGCTCATCGAGGCGGCCGAGAAGTACGACGCGTCGGTGGTGGGCGTGCAGAAGGTCTCCACCCAGGCCATCTCCAAGTACTCCTCCGTCAAGATCTCCCCCCTGGAGGAGCGGATCTTCTCGGTCTCCGACATGAATGAGAAGCCCCGGCCTGAGCAGATGTTCTCCAACTATGCCATCCTGGGCCGCTATGTGCTCAAGTCGGATATCTTTGACATCCTGGAGAACCTCCAGCCGGGCTATGGCGGAGAGATCCAGCTCACCGACGGCCTGAAGGAGCTGTGCCGCCGGGACCGGATGGTGGCGGTGGACTTTGAGGGCCGCCGCTACGACACCGGCAACCTCCAGGGCTTCCTGGAGGCCACCCTGGACTTCGCCCTGGACCACCCCGCCACCGGGGACTGGCTGCGCCACTTCATCAAGGAGAAGGCCCGGGTGCTGTAAGAGTTACTTCCAAATAAAAGAAAACATCCTCCCTGTGGTCGGAACGGCCGTGGGGAGGATGTTTTTTTGTTTCCATCATTTGCCTCTGGCCTTCCAAAAGCAGCCCGCGCACCCGGCGGCAAAGAGAAGGAGCCAGGCCAGAAGGTAGACAAGCCACATCTCCAAAGTGGGCAGGAAGGGCTGGATCAAAACATTGGAGAGGGTAAAGCCCAGGGACAGAAGGGGGAGAAAGTAGAGCTGCGGGGCAGCGCCCAACAGGTTGACCCAGTATCGTCCCATCACCAATTCCTGATAGAACACCAGGAGGAGCATCAAAAGACCAAAGGCACTGAGGAGAAGGGCCTGGACGATGGGCCGCCCCTCCCGGGCGGAGACGCGGCGGGCCAGCAGGACCCAGAGGAGCAGAAAACCGATCGATACGGCATATAGCAAAATGCTGGAACTGGGCAGAGAGAGTATGACGAAATTCAGGGCATACCCCAGCGGCAGGGGGAGGATACCAAGCAGCAGCAACGCGATGTTTCTCTTCATGGCGCGCACCTCCGATTCACGATCTTGCTGGATGATTGCACATACAGTATACCGAATGTGGAGAGAAAGCGCAACAAAAGGTACAAAGGAGAGGGATCAGACCGCCGATTCCTCCAGCCCGGCGAAGAGGACGGCCCGCCGGCGGCGGTAGTAGAGGAAGCCGGCCAGATCGGCCAGGAGCCAGCCGATGGGCACCGACCACCAGATGCCCAGCACGCCCACGGCGGGGATGGCGGAGAGGGTGTAGGCCAGCAGCACCCGGGTCCCCAGGGAGATTACGGTGAGGACCAGGGACATCCCGGGACGGCCCACTGCCCGGTACAGGCCGTAGAGGAGGAAGAGACACCCGATGCCGCAGTAGAAGGCACCCTCCACCCGGAGGTACTGCACGCCGATGGCGAGGATCTCCACCTCCTCGGGCTGGACAAAGAGGAGCATCAGGGGGCGGGCGAAGAGACAGACCGCCGCCGAAATCACCACGCAGAAGAGCAGGGCGGCCGCCACGGCGCTGCGGATGCCGGAGCGGATGCGCCCGGCCTTCCGGGCGCCGTAATTCTGGGCCACAAAGGTGGAAAAGGCGTTGCCGAAGTCCTGCACCGGCATATAGGCGAAGGAGTCGATCTTGACCGCCGCGGCAAAGGCGGCCATGACGGTGGTACCGAAGCTGTTGATGAGCCCCTGTACCATGAGAATGCCGAAGTTCATCACCGACTGCTGGAGGGAGGTGAGGAAGGAGAACTGGGCGATCTCCCGCAGCTGCTCCATCCGGATACGGAAGCTGCTCCGATCGGGGCGGAACTGGGGACAGCGCACCCAGGTGTAAAGGCCGATGCCCAGGCCTGAGACATACTGGGACAGCACCGTGGCCCCGGCCGCTCCCGCCACTCCCCAGTGGAACACCAGGACAAAGACCAGGTCCAGGGCGATGTTGAGCAGGGCGCACACCGCCAGAAAGAGCAGGGGCACCAGGGAGTTGCCCACTGCCCGCAGAAGAGAGGCAAAATAATTGTAGAGGAAGGTGGCCGCAATGCCCCAGAAGATCACCCATAGGTACTCCCGCATCAGAGGGCGGGTATCCGGTGGTACCTGAAGGAGGGTGAGAATGGGGTCCAGCAGGAGAAAGACTGCCAGGTTGAGGACCAAAGTCACCCCGCCGATGAGCAGGAAGGAGGCGGCCAGGCTGCGCTGGAGCCGGTCTTTGTCCCCGGCGCCATGGCAGATGGAAAAGACGGCCCCGCTCCCCATGCACAGTCCCAGCAGGATGGAGGTGAGGAAGGTCATCAGAGTGTAGGACGACCCCACCGCCGCCAGGGCGGAGGCGCCGAGAAAGCGGCCCACGATGAGGGTGTCGGCCACGTTATAGCACTGCTGGAGCAGATTTCCCAGCATCATGGGCAGCGCAAAGAGCAGCATGGTGGCGGTGATGGGGCCGCGGGTCAGATCGCCGGACATATCCGTCCTCCTCTCAAAAGCACAGATTCTGTACTACTATAACATGAAAGGGCCGCCTGCAAAAGGGGGGAGGACGGGCGAGAGAAAAATTTTGCAAAAAAATGGGAAAGAGGTGCGGCCTTCCTCCAGATATCCGATATAGTAGCAGCAAACTACGGGAGGGGTTCTCTGCTTGTCATTCACGCTTTGATGTGCTAAAATGCATGTAAGGTACAAAAAGGGGGAGAGAGTATGATTTTTGTCTATATCATCCCTGTATATGTCATCTTGGCGGCCATTCTCATTGCCATCGGCGGAATCTATCATATCGTCACGGAGATGTATGTGCTCCTCTTTACGATCACCACGTTTCTGACAGTCATCGGGGGGATCTATACCTTCTTTGTGTCCATCTCGAAAGCCGTCTCTACCAAGAGAGTCTATCTTCTGCTCCCCGGCGTGCTCTTCCTGGTGTTTGGGGCGTTCGCCACCAGCGTGTTCAAGCAGAGCCTCTGTCTGTCGCAGCGATGGCTCGAGAGTGTCAGCTTGGAAACCCTGGGTACCCTGACGATCCATAAAAACGCCGTTTTTCTGTGGTCGATCCTGGCTGCAGTTGTGCTGTCCCTGCTGTTCGCGGTGTTCTTCCGCAAGTCGTATCAGACCCCCAAAACGGGAAGCAGTGTGCTCTTCAGCCTGCTCTCCTGCCTGATTTTGATCGTTCCGGTATTTGCCGTGCACGGATATGCGGAGCATGCGTACTATGAGCAAAACAGCACGTCCTATGAGCAGGTGTACACCGTCAAAGAAACGGTGGCCGTAAAACGGTATGTAAATGAAAGCTATCGCGGAAGCACGCTGACGGTCCAAGGCGGGGACGATCTGATCCGGATGCTGTTCCCCCAGAAGCTGGAAAAAGGGGAGACCGTCTATGGGGAGGCGTATCAATCCGGCGATATCCTGGTATTCAATGATGACCATGTGATCGGAGAGGTCCCGTCCGAGTACCTGGAACCGCAATAAAGCCGGAAAGAAATCTTTGCAGAAAATGGGGAAAGGGGCTTGACTTTCCCGGAAAATCCGATATAATAAAAAGGCTTGTTTAGAAAACAAGCACATCCTTGCCCCCGCATGATACGGGGGCCATATGTCCATAAGGAGGTGCAACGAAAATGGCAAAGCTGAATGCGAACTACGAGGCCGTCTACATCCTCGATCCCAACCTGGGCGAGGAGGCTACCGCCGCTCTGGTGGCGAAGTTCAAGACTCTGGTCGAGAACAACGGCACTCTGGCCGAGGTTGACGAGTGGGGCAAGCGCCATCTGGCCTATCCCATCAACGACCTGAACGAGGGCTACTATGTCCTGATGACCTTTAGCTCCGCTCCCGCCTTCCCCCAGGAGCTGGACCGAATCTTCCGCATTACTGACGGCGTGATGCGCTCCATGATCATCTGCAAGGATGAGTAAGGAGGCGCTTCCATGCTGAATCGCATTATCCTCATGGGTCGCCTGACCCGGGATCCTGAGCTCCGCCACACCCAGACGGGGACCCCTGTGGCCTCCTTCTCCCTGGCGGTGGACCGGGATTTCAAAGACAAGACCACCGGCGAAAAGGCCACCGATTTCATCGATATCGTGGCCTGGCGGCAGACGGCTGAGTTCGTCTCCCGCTTCTTCACCAAGGGCCGCCTGGCCGTGGTGGAGGGCCGCCTCCAGCTGCGCGACTGGACCGACAAAGACGGGAACAAGCGCCGCAGCGCCGAGGTCGTGGCCGACAATGTCTACTTTGGCGACTCCAAGCGGGATGCCGAGGGCGGCGGCTATGCGCCCCCGCCGCCGGCTTATGGCGGATACAGCGCCCCGGCGCCGTCCGCGCCCGCTTATGCCGCGCCGCTCAGCGGCGGCGACCAGTTCGCCGACCTGTCCGACGACGACGGCGAGCTCCCCTTCTGAGGAGCGACTGTTTTGCAGTTCAGCCGGTTCTTCCGGCTTGGCGTTAAGCGCCATTCCGCTCCGCGAAAGCGCTCCGGCTCTTGCGGAAGCATCGTTGAAAGGAGTACTGTACCATGGCTATGGATAGAGAGCGTCCCCGCGGCCGCAAGCGCCGCAAGGTCTGCACCTTCTGTGTGGACAAGGTGGAGCACATCGACTACAAGGACGCGGCCAAGCTGCGCCGTTTCCTGTCTGAGCGTTCCAAGATCCTGCCCCGCCGTACCACCGGCACCTGCGCGATGCATCAGCGCCAGCTGACCGAGGCCATCAAGCGCGCCCGTCAGATCGCCCTGCTGCCCTTCGTGACCGACTAATCGGAACGATTTGAGAGCGGACCAGCCTTTTGCTGGTCCGCTCTTTTTTGCGTGTCGAAGTTTTTCGACACGCTTCTCAAAAATGCTTGCATTTTTGAGAGGGGATGCAGGACGCCGCGCGCACTTCGTCGGGTCAAAGTCCGCACCGTTCGCCCCGGCCTAACGGCCAGGGTTCACTCCGCTCCCTTGCCCCTCCTCTCCCAAACAAACCCACTTCGCTGGGCTTTGTTTGGGTTCCCGGTTCGCACACTTGCGTCCTGAGAAGTGTTTTTTCGAGGCACATGTCCTCGAAAAAACGGATTTGGATGTTTTTCTGCCGTCTGCGGATGGCAGAACTCTGCGAGGCTTTTGTACCTAGTATCGCAGGAATGCACTTTATTGCTAGACGGAGCGGACCAGCTTTTTGCTGGTCCGCTTTTTTTGTTTTACCCCCCTTTCCGGGTCTGATCCGGGAAGGGGGCGTATTTTTTGGGGCCATCCCGGTTTCTTTAGGTTCACTTTAGGACGGCGGAGTATACTAGACAGGCCCGCGGACGGGGGCCGTCCGCAGGCCGAGAATAACAAGCGAGGAGGTTCCTCCATGATCAAGGTCGAGCACTTGACAAAGTACTACGGCGATTTCCTGGCGGTGGACGATCTGTCTTTTGAGATCGACGAGGGCCATGTGTATGGATTCCTGGGGCCCAACGGCGCGGGAAAGAGTACCACGATGAATATGATGACAGGCTGTCTGTCGGCCACTTCCGGCCGTGTGGAAGTGGGCGGATTTGATCTGTTCGAGGACGCCGATCAGGCCAAGAAGCTGATCGGCTATCTGCCCGAACAGCCCCCCCTCTACATGAACGAGACGCCGGCGGAGTACCTGCGCTTCGTGGGAGAGGCCAAGGGGCTCCGGGGCGCCGAGCTGGAGCGCCAGATCCAGGCGGTGATCGAGCAGGTCCGGATCGCTGAGGTCAAGAACCGGCGCATCTCCGCCCTGTCCAAGGGCTACAAGCAGCGGGTCGGGATCGCCCAGGCCCTGCTGGAGCTGACACTGAAACGGGCCAGCCTGGAGGACATCTTCCTGGAGCTGACCGAAAACGGAGACCCGGCCGACCAGACACCGGCCGGAGAGACCACGGAGGAACAGGAGGGAGAAGGCGCATGACAGCCGTTTTAAAGCATGAATTGAGAAGCTATTTCCACTCCTTCACCGCCTATGTGTTCGGCGCGTTTCTGCTGGCCATCGTGGGCTTCGGCGCCATGCTGTACAATTTGCAGGCGGCGGTGAGCAATTTCGAATATGTGCTCAGCTTCGGCAGCATCGTCTTTGTGGTCATCGTGCCCATCCTGACCATGCGGGTCATTGCCGAGGAGCGCAAGCAGAAGACCGATCAGCTCCTCTACTCCCTCCCCATCACCACCACCCAGGTGATTTTGGGGAAGTATCTGGCCCTGCTGGCGGTCTATCTGATCCCCCTGGCCGTCATTTCCATCTATCCGCTCATCTTCGCCCAGTTTGGCGATGTATACCTGCCCACCTCCTACGGGTCCCTGGTGGCCATCTTCATCATGGGCGCGGCCCTGGTGGCGCTGGGGGTATTCATCTCCTCCCTGACCGATAACCAGGGCCTGGCGGCCGGAATCGGGATCGCCGTGATCCTGTTCAACTATTACAGCGTGAGCCTCTCGGAGTATGTCTCCTCCACGGCCGCCGGCACGGTGATCGCCCTGGGCGTCCTGGTGCTGGCCCTGGGTGCGCTGATCCGGTATCTGACCCGGAACGAGTATCTGGCCTACGCCGTCGCCTTTGTGCTGCTGGCCGCCATCTGCATCACGGGCTTTGTGGACCCGGAGGCCTTTGAAGGACTCCTGCCAAACATCATGCGGCAGCTGTCCCTCTTTGAGCGGTTCAATACCTTTGTCAGCGGCGTCTTTGACCTGACCGCCATCGTCTATTACCTGTCGGTCATCGTCTTTTTCCTGTTCCTGTCGGTCCAGTCCCTGGAGAAAAGGAGGTATCATTGATGAAACGCTGGAAACTCCTTTCTGACGGGGGACGGGCGGAGAGAAACCGCATCGCCTTCCAGGGAGGCTCGTATTCGCTCATCGCCACCGCGGTGGTGCTGGCCATCCTGATCGCACTGAATATCCTGGTCTCGGCTCTGCCGGCCAATCTGACGAAATATGACATCAGCGCCAGCAAGCTCTACTCCATCACCAGCAACACCAAGGTGGTGGTCAATGCGCTGGAGGAGGACGTGACCATCTACTGGATCGTCCAGTCCGGCGAGGAGGACGATGTGATCGAGACCCTCCTGAACAAATATGACAGCCTCTCCGACCACATCACGGTGGTCAAGAAGAATCCCGACGTCTATCCCACCTTTGCCGAGCAGTACACCAGCGAGACGGTGCAGAACAACAGCCTCGTGGTGGAGTGCGGGGAGCGCAGCCGCTTCATCGGGTACGACGACATCTACGTCCAGGAGCCCGATATCTACTCCTACTCCTACAACACCTCCTTTGACGGCGAGGGTGCCATTACCTCCGCCATCGACTATGTGGTCACCGAGGATCTCCCCCAGCTGTATGTGGTGGAGGGACATGGCGAGCAGGCTCTGCCCGACAATTTCCAGGAGCAGATCGAGAAGGAGAACATCGAGATCAACACCCTCTCCCTCCTTACCGTGGACGCCATCCCGGAAGAGGCCGACTGTGTCCTGATCTATGAGCCCTCCTCCGACCTCTCCGAGCAGGAGGTGGAGATGCTCTCCAGCTACGCGGAAGCGGGCGGAAAGCTGCTGGTCATGGCCGGCCCCACCGAAGAGGGTTCCCTGAGCAATCTGTACAGCCTGCTCTCCGACTACGGAGTGAGCACCACCGAGGGCATCGTGGTGGAGGGAGACCGGGAGCACTATACCGGCTATCCCTACGTCCTTCTCCCCGAGATGTCCAGCCATGCCATCACCGACCCCCTCATGGAGGAGCACTACTATCCCAACATGCCCATCTCGCAGGGCATGACGGTGGATGAGACGGCGGGCAGCGCGGTCACGGTGCTGCTCTCCACCTCGGAGGAGGCCTTCAGCAAGAGCGCGGGCTATCAGCTCACCAGCTATGAGAAGGAGGAGGGCGACGTGGACGGTCCCATTGCCGTGGGCCTCTCCATCGACTGCTCCAATGAGGGACAGATCGTCTGGTTCTCCTCGGCGGCCTTCCTGGACGATATGTACAACGCCCTCTCCTCCGGGTCCAACTCGGATCTGGCCATGAACGCCCTGTCCTCCCTGATCGGAGAGAGCGAGGCCATGGCTATCCGCAGCAAATCCCTGAACTATAACTATCTGTCCATCAGCGACTCCACCGCGTCGCTGCTCAAGACCCTGATGATCGGCGTATTCCCCCTGGGCTACCTGGGCATTGGCGTCTGCGTCATTGTGAAGAGAAGGAGGGAGCAACATGAAGCGGGCTAAACGGCTCTATGTGCTGCTGGGCGTTCTGGTGGTGGTCTGCATTGCCGCCTTCGCCGTGGTGAAGCACGAGGAGCGGCAGGAGGAGATCCGCAACAGCGGCGAGATCATCCTGGAGATCGACCCCGAGACGGTGGATGCCCTCTCCTGGGAATACGAATCGGAGAGCCTGGCCTTCCACAAGGATGAGACCTGGCAGTACGACGAGGATGCGGCCTTCCCGGTGAGTGAGGAGAAGATCCAGGAGCTGCTGGAGCCCTTCCAGGCGCTGGAGGCGGCCTTCATCATCGAGGAAGTCACCGATTACAGCCAGTATGGGCTGGACAATCCGGTCTGCACCATCCACCTCTCCGCCGGGGAGGAGGACTATGAGATCAAGCTGGGCAATTACAGCACCATGGACTCCCAGCGCTATCTCTCCACCGGGGACGGCAACGTCTACCTGGTAGAGGACGATCCCATGGAAGACTACGAAATTACCATCCGCGACATGATCGCCAACGATGAGACCCCCTCGTTCGGCCAGGTCACGGGCATTCAGTTTGAGGGCGCGGACTCCTACCAGGTGGTCTATCAGGAGTACTCGGAGGAGAGCCCCTACACCTATTGCAGCGAGGACGTCTACTTCCGGCAGGAGGGGGAGGACCTCAAGCCCCTGGACACCAACCTGGTGGAGAGCTATC
The DNA here is from genome assembly GCF_014982855.1 of Pseudoflavonifractor gallinarum. Taxonomy (GTDB): domain Bacteria; phylum Bacillota; class Clostridia; order Oscillospirales; family Oscillospiraceae; genus Pseudoflavonifractor_A; species Pseudoflavonifractor_A gallinarum. The sequence continues at coordinate 47,650 of NZ_JADCKF010000005.1, forward strand.
TCAGCGGGATCGAGAATCTGACCCTGGATAACTATATGACCTATCAGGCCGGGACGGAGGATCTGTCTCAGTACGGACTGGATGCACCGGAGCTGACGGTCACCGTCACGTACACGCCGGAGGAGGATGAGGAGGGCGAGAGCCAGACCTTTACCCTCCACATCAGCCGTCTCCCGAAGAGCGGGCTGCGGCCGAGAACGACACCGCGTCGGAGGAGGACGAGGAAGAGGAGATCACCGCCTATGCCCGGGTGGGAGACTCTGAGATCGTCTATCAGATCACCGGCGAGAGCTATGAGAAGCTGATCGCGGCCGGATATGATGACCTGCGGCACAAAGAGGCGCTGACGGCGGACTTTACCCAGGTGACCGGTCTGGACATCACCCTGGAGGGCACGGTCTACAACCTGACTTCCGAGGGAAACGGAGAGGACAAGACCTTCCGCTTCGGCGAGGAGGAAGTGGACGTGGCAGACCTGCAATCGGCCCTGGAGGGACTGACTGCCGACAGCTTCACCCAGGAGGAGCCCACCCAGAAGGAGGAGATCGCCCTGACGGTCTACCTGGACAGTGAGGTCCATCCCAGCGTGCAGATCCAGCTCTACCGCTATGACGGGGAGAACTGTCTGGCGGTCATCGACGGGGAGCCGGTCTCTCTCATCCCCCGCTCTGCGGTGGTGGATCTGATCGAAGCGGTCAACGCCATCGTGCTGTGATCTGGCAGCAATCCGGAAACCCGAGACAACGAAAGGCCCCGGCGCGTCAGCGCCGGGGCCTTTTTGGGTGAATCAGCTGATCTTGACTTCCTTGGCCTGCTCAGGGAAGAAGGAGTTGTCCAGATCGTACTTGTTGTGGGCGGTGGAGTCCCGCAGGACCCGGCCTTCCAGGGAATAGCAGCGGATGAAGCGCCGGCCGTCCACCGTGCTCCAGTGCTCCACGTCCCAGGTGAGGTAGCCGTCCTCATCGGTCTTTTTCTCGGGGAGATAGAGGTCCACCTGACGGTTGTTGAGCATCAGGTCGATGAGACCCTGGCGGTCTACCTCCAGCTCTTCCTTGTGAATGGTGTCGTACGCTTTCATGGGAAGTTCCTCCTGTCATACCAGTATGAATGACTCCATTCTAGCGCATTTGACGGCGGTTGGCAAGAGGGGGGATCACCGGCCCAGATCCCAGTTCTGCAGGGTGCGCAGACGGTAGTAGTCGGGGTTGAAGTAGTGGGTGTTGTAGACCACCGGCTCATCCCCGATGTCATAGAAGACCTGGTGGCTGCTGTCGATGGGGGTACCCTTGGGGACCTTGAAAATGTCCACCAGCTCGTCGGGCACGCCCATGGGCACATACTCGTTGAGGGCGTGGGCCACATCCCGGCCCATATAATCCCGGATGAGCACATGGATATAGGCAAAGGACATCTCCTCCACATCAGTGCGGATGAGAAGCTTTTCCGGCATCATGCCCATGGTGTAGACCGCCGGGTGATCGTCGGCCAGATAGACCAGACGGTTGACCAGCACCCGCTCGCCCTCCTCCAGGCGGAGCATCTTGCGGGCCTCCTCGTCGGCGGGACGCCACTCCTGAGAGAGCAGCTTGATGGCGGTCTGATAGCCCTCTTTTTTCAGATATTCGGTGAAGTAATAGCTGCGGTTCTCATAGTCCAGCGTACTGGGGTGGACATAGTTGCCCGAGCCGTGCCGCTTGGTGATATAGCCCTCCAGAGCCAGCATCATCAGCGACTCCCGCAATGTCACAAGACTGATTCCCAGTCGGCTGGCCAGTGCGGCTTCCGAAGGCAGCTTGTTTTTTTCGAAGGTTTCCGTACGGAAAATCTCCATGATCTTGTTTTTTATGGCCATGTAGGCACTGTAATTCGTTCTGGACATGCCGTCTTCCTCTCTCGTACCGGTCCGTCAGGGCGGGATGATACGAATTCTTCATATCACTATATCAAATTGGGATGGCTCCCGTTAAGTATCATAACGCATATTTTAGCAAATATCAATATTGAATAAAAATTTTTTATTTTATATTAAAAAACGTTGCACATTTACCAGAGGTAAGCCTAACCTTCCGGGAAAGCCATCTCTTCCATGTAACAGGTGGAGAAGCCGGGGTGCTGGGCCAGCTCCAGATACTCTGTCCCGGAGGCCAGGGAGGCGCACCGGGCATACTCCGCCCAGCTGAGGGCGGCCAGACAGGCCCCCTCTCCCGCGGCGTTGCCCACGGGGCGGATCTTCCCCAGCAGCTGGGGCGGGATGAGGCCGATGCGGCAGGCGCTCTCCGGGCGCATGAAATTGCCGAAGGCCCCGGCGATGAGTACCGTCTGGATGTCCTCCAGCTCGGCGCCGTAGGCCTGGGCCAGCAGATGGATGCCGGCGGCAATGGCCCCCTTGGCCAGCTGGAGCTCCCGGATGTCCTTCTGAGTGAGGACCACCGGATCCCCGCCCGGCTCCGGGGCCGGAGCCAGGAGAACAGCGGAGGCCCCGTCCACCTCGGTGAGGCAGGCGGCCAAACGGGGATCGGAGAGCTCCTCAGGCTCCAGCAGGCAGCCCGACTCGTCCAGGACCCCGCCGTCCAGCAGGGCGGCCACGGCGTCCAGCAGGCCGGAGCCGCAGATGCCCCGGGCCGCTCCCTCTCCGATGACATGACAGACCAGGCGTCCGTCCTCCAGATGGACGTGGTCGATGGCCCCCTCGGCGCCCCGCATGCCGCAGCGGATCTTGGCCCCCTCAAAGGCGGGACCGGCCGCCGTGGAGCAGGTGATCCGCCGTTCCCGGTTGCCCAGTACCAGCTCGCCGTTGGTGCCGATGTCCAGGAGCAGGGTGAGCTCCTCCCGGCGGACAAAATCCCCGGCGAGGAGGCAGGCGGCGGTGTCCGCCCCCACGAAGCCCGCCAGGTTGGGAAGCATGGCCACCTGTCCGGCGGGGTGGACGGGGAGATTCCACCCGGCGGCGGGGAGGAGAAGGGGCTCCCGCAGGACGGGCAGGTAGGGGGCCAGGCCCAGGGAGGCGGGGGAGAGGCCCAGGGCCAAATGGTGCATACAGGTGTTTCCGGCCAGGACGGTGAGGACGATCTCCTCCGCCGGGCGGCCGGCCCGGGCGGCCATCTCCGCGGTCATACGGGAGAGGGTCTGGAGCAGGGCCTCCCGCAGGGGAGCGGGGCCCAGCTCCCGGGCCGCGTCGATGCGGGCGATCACGTCGGCGCCGAAGGAGGCCTGGGGATTGCGGTCGCTGCCCACCGCCAGCGTCTCCCCGGTCACACCGTCCAGCAGGTAGCCGGCCAGGGTGGTGGTGCCCAGGTCAAAGGCCAGCAGCAGGGGGGCGGGGGGATCGGCGCGCAGCGCCAAAAGGGTCTCCCCGGACAGAAGGGCCCAGACCTGGGCGGTCTCCTCCGCCAGATACCGGGCCAGCTCCCCCAGCACCGCGGGGGAGGGGACGGCGGGGGCGATCCCAAAGGCGGTATGGAGGGCCTGGGAGAAGCCCTCCCACAGGCTGCGGCTGCGGCGGCAGTCCGCAAGGGAGACCGGATACCAGCGGACCAGGGGGTCGGCTGCGATGCGCCGCCCGGCTCCGTCGGTGAGGATGTGCAGCCCTCCGGATTCCTGGGGCAGGCGGACTTCCAGATCCTCGGTGACCGGGGTCTGACAGGCCAGGACCGAGACCCATTCGGTGCCCCGGCGGAGCTCCACACGGCACTTGCCGCAGGTTCCATTTCCGCCGCAGGGGCTGTCCAGCCAGAGACCGGCCGCGCGGCAGGCCTCCATCAGCGTGCTTCCCAGGGGGACGGAGCAGCGCACATCCGCCGGGAAAAAGCGTACCTGTTTTTCTTCCATGGTATGCATACCCTCCAATTCATTCCGATTCGTCTGAATGAGATCCCATTTTTGGCTCCGGCTGAGCCGCTTGAGGGCGGCCTCCCGCCGGAGGGCCTGGGAGCGGCTGGCACAGCGCTCCCGATAGACCAGAAGGACGGGGCGGCGGCCCCGGGTGTATTTGGCGCCCCGGCCCGTATTATGGGCGCGCAGGCGGCGGGGGATGTCGTCGGTCATGCCGGTGTACAGTGTCCCGTCGGCACAGAGAAGGATGTAGACCCACCAGCTCTTTTCCGCTCCTACCATCCCGGCACGGTCTCCGGCCGGAGGGGGAGCTCGGTGAAGATGCGCTCCACAGCGGCCTCAAAATCCCGGGGATCGGAGGCCTTCCGGAGCTGTTTGCCATAGCGCTCGGCCCCCTCGAAGCGGTGGATCAGATAGAACCAGAGCTCCTTCATGCGCAGCATGGCGTTGCGGCGGCTGTCAAAGGCCTGGGCATACGTCTCGTAGAGGGCGTCGTGGAAGGCGCGCAGGGTCGTGCGCTCCAGAGGCTTGCCGCCCTGGAGCACCGAGATGAGGGCGGGGTCGGCCATCAGGCCCCGGCCGATCATCACGGCCTCCAGCCCGGGGAAGGAGTTGGTCAGAGCCGAGAGGTCTCCCGGACGGATCAGATCCCCGTTATAGCAGACCGGATTGCGGCTTTGTGCCAGGATGGGGGCCAGATACTCCCCCCGGACGGGGTGGCGGTACATATCCTTCTGCACCCGGAGATGGACGGTGAGCTCGTACACCGGATAGCGGTTGTAGCACTCCAGAATGGGCCAGAACTCCTCAGGGTCCCGGATGCCCAGCCGGGTCTTGATGGAGACCGGGCCCTGTGCCCCGGCAAAGATTTCTGCCAGAAAGGCGTCCAGCTCCTCGGGAAAGGCCAGAAAGCCCGAACCCTTCCCCTTGGCGGTGACGGTGCCCGAGGGACAGCCCAGGTTGAGGTTGACCTCCGGATAGCCCATCTCGAAAAGGCGGTTGGCGGCCCAGAGAAAGTCCTCCGCCCGGCGGGTCAGAAGCTGGGGCACCACGGGCAGGCCCTCATTATATTCCGGCAGGATCTCCCGTTTCTCCCGCTTGGTAAAGACATGGTCATGGCTGGGGGAGAGAAAGGGGGTGTAGTACTTGTCCGCGCCGGGAAAATAGCGGTGGTGGATGCGGCGGAAGATCGTGCCCGTCAATCCCTCCAGCGGCGCTACATAATATCGCATGGGGTCCTCCTGTATAAATGGATATTTTCATATTATAACATATACAAGAGTCATTTTTCCAGTTGAAAATGAAACTCCGGCCCGGCGCATTGTGCGGCCGGGCCGGAGCGTATGGGGAAGGGGAAAATTACGCGGCGGTCTGCGCGGGCAGGAGGGACTCCAGGTCCTGAAGCATCCAGTCCAGCGCGGTGATGCCGCCCTCGGCGGTGTACCACACGGCGGGGTGGGCCAGGTAGACGATGTGGCCGTCCTGATAGGCCTGGGTGCCCATGACCAGCTCGTTCTCCACAATGTCCTGGGCCAGCTTTGCGCCCTCGGCGGCGATGGCGGCGTCCTTGTCCAGGACGAAGAGATACTCCGGATTCTGCTGGAGCACGAACTCAAAGGAGGCCTCATTGCCGTGGGTGGAGGTGGCGGCGGCCTCGTCTACGCCGACGTTGGTGAAGCCCACCTCCCGGCCGATGAGGGAGCAGCGGCCGTCGTCTCCCAGCACGTTGAAGCTGCCGCTGGTGCACATGCCGATGATGGCGGTCTTTCCGGCGGCGAACTCGGACAGGGTCTGGATGCGCGCCTCAAAGCCGGACAGGAGCTCCTCGGCCCGTGCCTCCAGACCGAAGAGGGAGGCGACGGTGGAGGCGTTGCGGCGCACGCTCTCCACCACGCCCAGCTGGGTGTCGGTGGACAGGTAGACCACGGGGGCGATCTCACTCAGAGCCTGGTAGCTGCTGGCCAGACGGCCGCCGATGAAGATGAGGTCGGGCTCACAGGCCATGACCGCCTCCAGATCGGCCTCCTTGATGGTGCCCAGAGGGGCCACGGAGTCGCTGTTGATGTAGGACTGGAGGTATTCCAGGGTGGTGTCGGCGCTGCCCACCACCCGGTCGCCCACGCCAAGGGCGTCCAGAATGTCCAGGGAGGCCATGTCCAGCACGGCCAGGCGCTGGGGATCGTAGGGGACCTCCAGCTCCACGGTCTCCTTGTCGCCGTTCAGGGTCTGGATGGTCACGGTGGAGGGCTCGCCCTCGGGCTGGGCGGAGGGCGTGGAGGTGGGGGCGGCGGCGGTGCCGCAGGCGGTGAGGCCCAGGCCGAGGAGAAGGGTGAGGGCGAGGGTGGGAAGAATCTTCATGGGATATACGCTCCTTTGCAGTGTTTCAATATGGAAATTTAGTAGTAGATGGACAGGGGACGCCCCTCCACCTCCATGATCTCAAATTGGACCCGGTAGATGTCGGAGAGGGTCTCCTTGGTCATGACCTCGGCGACGGTGCCGAACTTGGCGATCCTGCCGTCCTTGAAGGCACAGATGTAGTCGGAGTAGAAGGCGGCATAGTTGATCTCGTGGAGCACGAGGATCACGGTCTTGCCCAGCTCGTCGCACAGGCGGCGGACGATCTTCATAAGGTTGGTGGCGTGGTAGATGTCCAGGTTGTTGGTGGGCTCATCCAGGAGGATGTACTCGGTGTCCTGGGCGATCACCATGGCGATGTAGGCCCGCTGGCGCTGGCCGCCCGAGAGCTCGTCGATGAAGCGGTCCTGGAACTCCTCCAGCTCCATGTAGGCGATGGCCCGGTCTACGATGGCCTGGTCCTCCCCGGTGAGGCGGCTGCCCGAGTAGGGGAAGCGGCCGAAGGAGACCAGCTCCCGCACGGTGAGCTTCATCTGTACGTTGTTGCTCTGGGTCAGGATGGCCAGGTGCTTGGCCAGCTCCTTGTTTTTCCAGCTGGTGATGTCCCGGCCGCCCAGCTCCACCAGGCCGCTGTCCCGGGCGATGAGGCGGGAGAGCATATTGAGCACGGTGGATTTTCCCGCGCCGTTGGGGCCGATGAGGGAGATGACCGTCCCCTTGGGCAGGGAGAAGCTGATGGAATCCACCACGGTCTTCTCCCCGTATCGCTTGGTCAGTTCTTTGATCAACATGGTTTCAGACCCTCCTGTCGGTCAGCAGAAGATAGAGGAAGTACACGCCGCCCCCCACGGTGATGAACACGCTGACGGGGATGGCGTAGGTGTAGACATGCTCCACCAGGAGCTGTCCTCCCACCAGCACGGCCGTGCCCAGAAGGGCGGCACCCAGGATCAGGTGGGCATGGCGGTAGGTCTTGAGAAGCTGGCGGGAGAGGTTGGCGATGATGAGGCCCAGGAAGGAGATGGGGCCTACCAGGGCGGTGGCCACGGCGATGGAGAGGGTCACGCCCAGCAGCAGCCGCCGGACGCACTTGTCATAGTCCACCCCCAGGTTGATGGCCTGGTCCTTTCCCAGGGTGAGCACATCCAGCAGGGAAAGCTCCCGGCGCAGGACCAGGACCAGCAGGGCCAGCAGGAGCACCGAGAAGGCCAGAATGCTCCCGTTGATGTTGCTGAAGCTGGCCACCAGGGTGGTGAGGAGGCTGTCGTACTCATTGGGGTCCATCACACGGGTGAGGGTGGTCTGGATGCTGGAGAAGAAGGAGCTGAGCACGGTGCCGATGAGCAGGACATAGAGAATGTTGTGGTTGGTCTTCTGGAAGAGCACGCTGTAGATCAGAGTGGCCACCACCCCCATGATGAGCAGGTCTGCGGCAAAGGACAGGTTGGCATTCCGGGCCAGCAGGCTGCCCGAACCGGCAAAAAAGACCACCGCGGTGTGGATGAGGGTATACAGGGCGTTCATGCCCAGCAGGCAGGGGGTGACGATGGTATTCTGGATGATGGACTGAAAGACGATGGAGGCTCCGCCGATGGCAAAGGCGGTGACCACCATGGCCGCCAGCTTGGGGAGGCGGAGCTTCATGGCGTACTGGAAGAGACGGGTGTGCTCCAGAGAGACCTCCACCAGCAGGTAGGCCAGGGCCGCCAGAGCGGCCAGACCGGCCAGCAGGACCAGCTTGCGCACATTGGCGCGGTAGGCGGCAGTGTGCATCAGCCCTCACCTCCTTCCGGGAGGGGAGAGCAGCATCCGCTGCCGGGATTCCCGCCCAGGCGGATGGCCTTCTGCCCGTGGCGTAGGCGGTAGAAGAGCAGAAGCACAAAGAGGAGGCTGCCCAGGATGCCCGAGATCAGCTCGATGGGGAGCTCATAGGGGAAGAGGATCACCCGTCCGATGAGGTCGCAGACCAGCACGAAGAGGGCGCCGAACAGGGCGGTGTCCACCAGGGTGCCCTGGATCTTGTCCCCCTTGAACATGGCCACCACGTTGGGGACGATGAGACCGATGTAGGAGATGGACCCCACGACCACCACCACGCTGGCCGTGATGAGGGCGGACAGGGTCAGCCCCAGAAAGAGCACCAGGCGGTAGGGGACTCCCAGGTTGTGGGACATGTCCCGGCCCATTCCAACGATGTTGAAGTGGTTGGCGAAGAGAAAGGCCAGGGCCACCAGGGGGAGGGTCAGGTAGACCAGCTCATACCTCCCCCGGAGCACCAGGGAGAAGTGCCCCACCAGCCAGGAGGAGAGGGCCTGGGTCAGCTCATACTGGTAGGCCAGATAGCTGGTGACGCCGCCGATGATGTTGCCGAACATGATGCCCACCAGCGGGACCATGACCACGTCCTTGAACTGGACCCGCTGGATGAACCACACGAAGATCCAGGTGCCCAGGGTGGCGGTGCAGAAGGCGAAGAGGGCCCGGCTCCAGAGGGTGGAGTTGGGCAGGAAGAGCAGGGCCAGCAGGATGCCGAACTGGGCGGAAGAGATGGTGGCCCCGGTGGTGGGGGAGACAAACTTGTTCCGGCAGAGATTCTGCATGATGAGTCCCGCCACGCTCATCCCCACGCCGGTGCACAGGATGGCCATGAGCCGGGGAAGGCGGGAGATGAGAAAGAGCTGGAGATGCTCCAGGTCGCCCCGCAGCAGGGCGGCGGCGTCCAGGTCGATGACCCCCACGAAGAGGGACACGACGGAGAGCAGCGCCAGGGCGAGGGCCAGAAAAAGGGTGATGTGCTTTGCTTTGATGGTACATTCCTCCTGATGGTTAGCGATAGCTAACGGCTGGGCATGAAAAAGCACGGTATCCACCGGACAGAAGGCCGGGTGGGTATCGTGCCATCACGAAGCGGTTAGCAAATGCTAACTAATGGCGTAAAAAAGAATGGGTAGGGAAGAAATTCCTCCTCTGCTCATTTCTGCGCCATTATAGCATAGCCAAATCCCAGATGCAAGTGTTATTTTTTGGAATAGAACGCAGGGGGAGGTCCCCCCGCGTTACGCCTCAGAAGGCTCGGACGCGGCAAGGGCCTCCCCCTCGTTGGCCTCCTCGGTGGTACAGGTCTGCTCGGGGGGCTGGTCGGGAAAGGTGATGTGGAGCACGGCCTGGGGCCAGTTGACCCGGACCTGGACATAGCGGCTCCGGGCCCGGGCGGCCTCCTCCAGCGGGGGGAGGAGCTCCTCCAGCACGCCCCGGGTGAGTGCCCCGCCCCGCCAGTGGAAGAGGAGGGGCTGCTTCTTGCGCAGGGCCTGCTCCCCCCGCCGGACCACCTCCTCCACGCGGGTGAAGGAGCGCTTCTGCACCCGGTAGTAGAAGGCGTCTCCGTCGGTGCAGGCGGGCGCGGGGTAGACCAGGGGCTGGTGGTCCCGGAAGATGCGCCGGTCATCCAGATTGAAATAGTCGTAGCGGATGGGCCCCTCCCCGCTCAGGGTGCGGTCAAAGGTGGCGTCCAGGTGGTAATAGCTTCCCCCCAGACGCAGGATGTTCCAGGCGTGGCGGTAGCGGATTCCCTGCTCGGGGGCGGCGTGGGAGACCACCACGATGCACCAGAGCCCCAGGGCGTCGCACAGGGCCTTGACCGACTTGGCCATCCCCTCGCACACCCCCACCCCCTGGCCCAGAGGGCCCAGGATCTCGTGGGAATAGGGCTTTTTCAGCTTGTCATAGCGCACGTTCTGGCAGATGAAGTCGTGGACATAGCGCTCCTTCTCCCAGTCGGTCATGGACTGGGCCGGACGGGCCAGCTTGGTCACCCGGGCGGACAGTGCCCGCTGGTGCTCCCGGATCTTCCCCTTGTCAAAGAGGTACTGGGGAATGAACTCCACACTGGCGGCCTGGGGGTGCACCCGGTAGGAAAAGCCGGTGACATAGAAGAGCTCCGGGCGGTCCAGCCGCAGGCGGAAGAGGACCTCACTGAGCTCCTTCCCCTCCATCCGGGGGACCGGAAAGGAGGGACTCAGGTCGGTGAGCCCCTCCTGGATGGCGTGGTAGACGCTCTGGCCGTACTTGTCCAGCTGGCGGAAATAATAGGCTTCCATCTCAGCGGGCGCGGCGGGCCTTCAGGAAGGCGAGGAAAGCGGCGCTGTCCCGGTTCATGACCAGCTCCTCGGGGAAGTTCAGCTCCTGGAAGAGGGCGTCGGCGTACTGGTGATTGCCCACGTAGGAGACAAAGTGGGCGTCGCTCCCCACCACCACGGGGACCCCCTGCTTTTTGCACTCCCGGAGCATCTCGGCGCAGTGGAGCGGGCCGTTGACCCGGAAGCCGCCGGGGGTGAGGGAGCTGTTGTTGACCTCCAGCAGCACCCCCGCGTCGGCGGCGGCGCGGACCAGGGTGGGATAGTCCAGGGGATAGCGGCCGTCGTCGGGATGGCCGATGATGTTCACATAGGGGTTCTTCATGGCCTGCAAGAGGCCGTTGGTATAGCCCTCGGCGGTGCCGCCGGTGGGGATGCACTTGGTGTGCAGGCTGACGATGGCCATATCGGTGCGGCGCAGGAGGGGCTCGTCCAGGTCCACGGTGCCCTCGGTGTCCAGCAGATTGAGCTCCACGCCCATCCGGATCTGCACGCCGAAGAGCTCCCGGTCGATGACCCCCAGATTGGCAAAGTAGTCCCGGCAGGTGGTGCCCTCCATGGCGGGGGCGTGGTCGGTGATGCACAGCAGCTCCAGCCCCCGGTCGGCGGCGGCGCGGGCCATCTCCAGCACGGTGCAGTAGGCATGTCCGCTAGCGATGGTATGAGTATGGCTGTCCAGGAGATATTTCATGGTGATTCGCCTCATTCATGGTTCAGATTTCAATGATTACGATTAACAGAATACCCGAATCCCATACAAAAAGCAAGCCAGGCACCGGGCGAGTGCCCGATGCCTGGCGAATTTCGTCGGAAGAGACAAATCAGTCCCGGTGAAGGGCCGCCCGGTTGATGGCCGAGAGGATGCCCTTGAGGGGAGCCAGGTTGATGTTGTGGCTCATGCCCACGCCGAACCAGTCCGCTCCGTTCTCGTCCCGGAGGTGGATATAGGCCACGGCCTGGGAGTCAGAGCCCTGCTTGATGGCGTGCTCCTTGTAGTCCACGAAGGTGAAGTGGTCCATCTTCTGGCCGTGGATGGCGTTGAAGAAGGCGTCGATGGGGCCGTTGCCCGAGCCCTGGACCTGGAAGGTGGTGTCGGCATGGCGGAGAGTGCCGGCGAAGGTGACGTGGGAGTGGCCCTCCTCGTCGGTGAACTCGGCGAAGGAGTGGCGCACCAGCTCATAGGGCTTGACGGCGTCGATGTAGTTCTCCCGGAAGAGCTCATAGATGCGCTCGGGCTTGAGCTCGGTGCCCACCCGGTCGGTCTCCACCTGGACGATGTGGCCGAACTCCGGGTGCATGGCCTTGGGCAGGTCGAAGCCGAAGGAGTGCTGCATGACGAAGGCCGCGCCGCCCTTGCCCGACTGGGAGTTGATGCGGATGATGGGCTCGTACTCCCGGCCCACGTCGGCCGGGTCGATGGGGAGATAGGGGATCTCCCACTTGCCGCTGCCGCTGTCGCGCATGTACTGGGTGCCCTTGTTGATGGCGTCCTGGTGGGAGCCGGAGAAGGCGGTAAAGACCAGCTCGCCGGCGTAGGGCTGCCGCTCGCCCACCTTCATCTTGGTGCAGCGCTCGTACATCTCCTTGATGCGGTTGATGTGGGAGAAGTCCAGCTCCGGGTCCACGCCCTGGGTGTGCATGTTGAGGGCCAGGGTGACGATGTCCACGTTGCCGGTGCGCTCGCCGTTGCCGAAGAGGGTGGCCTCGATGCGCTCGGCCCCGGCCAGCAGGCCCATCTCGGCGGTGGCCACGCCGCAGCCCCGGTCGTTGTGGGGATGGAGGGAGATGATGGCGCAGTCCCGGCTGGGCAGCTTGGAGATGAAGTACTCCAGCTCGTCGGCAAAGTAGTTGGGCATGCAGTTTTCCACCGTAGTGGGGAGATTGAGGATGACCCGCTTCTCCGGCGTGGCATGGAGCTCCTCCAGCACGGCCTGGCAGATCTCCACCGCGTAGTCCATCTCGGTGCCCATGAAGGACTCGGGGGAGTACTCATACCGCAGGTCCATGCCCTCGGCGATGACGCTCTGGGAGAGCTCGTAGATGAGCTTGGCCGCGTCGGTGGCGATCTTGGTGATGCCGGGCATATCCATGTGGAAGACCACCTTGCGCTGGAGGGTAGAGGTGGAATTATAGAAGTGCAGGATCACGTGCTTGGCGCCCCGGATGGCCTCAAAGGTCCGCTGGATCAGATGGGGCCGGGCCTGGACCAGCACCTGGATGGTCACGTCGTCGGGGATGTGGCCGCCCTCGATGAGCTCCCGGCAGATCTCAAACTCGGTCTCCGAGGCGGAGGGGAAGCCGATCTCGATCTCCTTGATGCCGATGTCCAGCAGGGTGTGGAAATACTCCAGCTTTTCCTGGAGATTCATGGGGTCCACCAGGGCTTGATTGCCGTCCCGCAGGTCCACAGAGCACCAGATGGGGGCCTTGGTGATCTGCTTGTCGGGCCAGGAGCGGTGCTCCATCTTGAGGGGGACAAAGGGAATATACTTCTCAAACGACTTGCTCATGATGCATACCTCCGAACTTGAGCGATTGGTCAGAAGACAAAACAAAAAGCCCCTGACCGGTTAAGGTCAGGGGCGTCATTTCATACGCGGTACCACCCTGGTTCCGTCCGCCGTCACCGGCGGACGCTCACGGCCTCCAACAAGGCCACGGCCGCTAACGGGGCCAGCCGTCCCGCCCTACTGAGGTTCAGGCGGACCGCTCGGGGACCAGAATACACAGGCCCTGCACGTACCGGTTCACACCAGCCACCGGCTCTCTGAACGGAGGAAACCTGTCTTTTTTCCCTTCATCGCTTTGCCACATTATAGCGTGGACGTGCCGGTTTGTCAACCCCGGGACGTCCCTCACTCCCGGTCGGTGTTCTCGGAGAGCAGGCGGCGGATGGTCTCCTCCGGATAGGAGAGGAGGCGGCCGTAGTCCCGGGCGATGCGGCTGCGGTTGCCGCCGAAATAGGCGCCGGCCTCCACCGTGGCGGCCTTGCGGTCCTTGAGCCGGATGTACTCTTCGATCACATGATCGGCCTTGTAGAAGAGGATATTGTACTTCCCGCGGTTGAGGGAGGCGGGAAAGAGATCGGTGATGAGGGGATCGCACTCGGGATAGAGCTTGGTGCCGTGCCGGCGGCAGCTCTCGTGGGCATAGGCGATGAGGGCCTCCATCTCCTCCCGGGTATCCATGGGGTGGCTCAGGGCCAGGGCCTTGACCTCGGCTGCCACCATCTCGTTGAAGGCGTCCACCACGCCGCACTGATAGGAAAAGGAATCACGTTGTTCCATGATTAGGGCCTCCTGTCTGACATACAAGTCTATTGTACTGCGTTTGACCGGGCCCTGCAAGAGAAAAAGGAAGAAACAGGAACGGGAGCAGGAGAATCAGTGCTCGGCCCAGTCCAGGCTGCGGCCCACTGCCTTGTGCCAGCCCCGGAGGAGCTCCTCCCGGCGGGGTGCGGGGAGGGCGGGGGAGAAGCGGGCGTCCTCCTTCCACAGGGCGCGGATCTCCTCCCGGTCTTTCCACACGCCCACGGCCAGTCCGGCCAGGCAGGCCGCGCCCAGAGCGGTGGTCTCCCGGATGACGGGGCGCAGGACGGGCCGGTCCAGTATGTCGGCCTGGAACTGAAGGAGGAAGGCGTCCCGGCTGGCCCCGCCGTCGGCCCGCAGAGCCGAGAGGGGAAGGCCGGTGTCCTTCTCCATGGCAGCCACCAGGTCGGCCACCTGATAGGCGATGGACTCCTGGGCGGCCCGGATGATGTGCTCCCGCCGGGTGCCCCGGGTGAGGCCCACCAGACAGCCCCGGGCGTACATGTCCCAGTAGGGGGCGCCCAGACCGGTGAAGGCGGGGACCAGATAGACGCCCCCGGTGTCGGGGACTTTCTGGGCATAGTACTCGGCATCCCGGCTCTCGGTGAGCAGGCGCAGCTCGTCCCGCAGCCACTGGATGACGGCGCCCCCCACAAAGACCGACCCCTCCAGGGCGTACTGGACCGCGCCGTCCAGGCCCACGGCGATGGTGGTGATGAGGCCGTTGCTGCTCTCACAGGGGGTCTCACCGGTGTTCATGAGGAGGAAGCAGCCGGTGCCGTAGGTATTTTTCGCCTCACCCGGGGAGAAGCAGCCCTGGCCGAAGAGGGCGGCCTGCTGATCCCCGGCGATCCCGGCGATGGGCACCCTTACCCCCTGGAGGTCGGTATAGCCGTAGATGGCGCTGGAGTCCCGCACCTCCGGGAGGATGGAGCGGGGGATGTCCAGGGCCTGGAGGAGGGTCTCATCCCAGCACAGGCGGCGGATGTCATAGAGCATGGTGCGGGAGGCGTTGGTGTAGTCGGTGACGTGGACGGCGCCGCCGGTGAGTTTCCAGAGCAGCCAGGTGTCCACCGTGCCGAAGAGGAGGCGGCCCTGGTCGGCCAGAGCCCGGGCCCCCTCCACATGGTCCAGCAGCCACTTGATCTTGGTGGCCGAGAAGTAGGCGTCGGGGACCAGTCCGGTGGTCCGCCGGATGTGCTCCCCCAGGCCCTGCTCCAGCAGGGCGTCCACCATGGGGGCGGTGCGGCGGCACTGCCAGACGATGGCGTTGTGGATGGGGCGTCCGGTCTCCTTGTCCCAGAGGATGGTGGTCTCCCGCTGGTTGGTGATGCCGATGGCGGCGATGTCGGCCGGGTCCACGCCGGACTGGGCCAGCACCTCCATCATGACGCTGTACTGGGAGGACCAGATCTCCATGGCGTCGTGCTCCACCCAGCCCTCCCGGGGATAGTGCTGGGTGAACTCCTTCTGGGCGGTGCCCACGATGCGCTGCTCCCGGTCGAAGAGGATGGCGCGGGAGCTGGTAGTGCCCTGATCCAGGGCCAGCAGATAGGTCGGCATAAGATTCCCTCCTGAGTGCATATGGTTGTGCGTGGGGCGGCGGGGAAAAATGGCGTGTTGATGGAACTTTTTACCCAACGATCACGTCAAAGTCTTTTGACTGCGTATCTTGTTCTCCTACCAGGGAGATAATGAGCTTGTTGGGAAGACAGATGATCTGCTCTCCGGCCTCGTCGATCCAGCCGGTGTGGACACAGTCCTGGCTGGGACAGTCGCTGTGGGAGATACGGACCCGGCGGCCGTCCAGTTCCAGCGTAAGGGGCCAGGGGGCGTTCACGTCCACATAGACGGGGGCGTCGGCCTCCTCCAGAGGATAGGAGCCGATCAGGGTGCCGTCCAGCCGGACCTCCACCGTCAGCTCCCCGGCCGGGGCGGGACGGAGCAGCCAGAGCAGCGCCAGCGCAGCGCACAGGACCAGCAGGACCACCAGAGCGTCCCCCGGAGCGGGGCGGAGGCGGTCAGCGGCGGACGATCTCGCAGGTGTAGCCATGGGAGTCCTCCTCATTGTACAGGAACTGGTCCTCCAGTCCCTGGGTGATCAGGATGCGTCCGTCCTCCAGGCAGAGCACGCACTCAAAGGAGTTGTCCGCCCGCCAGAGCTCCAGCGCCTGCTCCGGCCCGGCCACGAACAGAGCGGTGGAGAGGGCGTCGGCCCGGGCGCCGTTGTCGGAGACCACCGTGACCGAGAGGATGCCGGTCTGGGCGGGATAGCCGGTCCGGGGGTCCAGAATGTGGTGGTAGGTGACGCCGTTCTCCTCAAAGTGCTGCTCATAGGCCCCCGAGGTGGACAGGGCCTGGTCGGACAGGGAGAGAAGCAGGATCTGCTGCTCCTCGTCCTGGGGGTCCTTGAGGGCCACCCGCCAGGGCTGGCCGGAGGGATTGTTCCCCACCAGGGTGATGGTGCTGGAGCCCAGATTCAGCAGGGCGGAGGAGACGTCGTACTCCCCCAGCAGCTCCACCAGCCGGTCGGCGGTATACCCCTTGGCGATGCCGCCCAGATCCACCTCCATGCCGGAGCGGTCCAGCCGGGCGGTGTTCCCGGCGGTATCCACGTGGAGAGCGGCGCTGTCCACCAGGGGCAGGAGGGCCTCCAGCTCCCCTTCCGAGGGGAGGCGGTACTGCCCGGCGTCCCCGGTGCCGAAGCCCCAGGCGTCGATCACCGGAGCCACGGTCACGTCAAAGGCGCCGGCGGTGGCCGACGTCTCCTCCAGCGCCAGGGAGAGCAGCTCCGTGGTCTCGGGAGAGAGGGGGACGTCGGTTCCGTCCCCGGCGTGGGCGTTGAGGCGGGCGATGTCGCTCTCGGACTGACTGCGGGAGAAGAGCCGGTCCAGCCGGTTGACCTCTTCCACCGCGGCAGAGAGGGCGTCCTCGGCCTCCTCGCCGGTGATCTGGAGGGTCATCAGGGTGTTCATGGCAAAAAATTGCCGCTGGGCCGGCTCTGCGGCGGAGGTCTCTCCGCCGGGGAGGGCGCAGGAGGAGAGCAGAAGCGCGGAGAGCAGGAAAAAGGTGGGGATGGCACGACTTGACATAAAAAATAAACTCCTATGGGATAGATTCTGGAAAACAGAAGAAGAGAACCGGCTCTATTTTAGCACAGAAAAACAGGATGGGTAAAGAGCGCACTTGGGAATCCGGGGGTTTTTCTTGTTGCAAAAGGGGCTGTAATCTGCTAAAATATACGAATGCGAGACGAATGCTGCATAGCACAGGAGATGAATACATGGATAAGAGAGAACGAGCGGAGCGGGCCAAGCAGGAGGAAGCGGCCATGAACCGGGTCCTCATCTGGATCGGCGGTTCGGTCGTGCTGGAGGCTCTGCTTTTGCTCCTCAATCGCTATTATGTCAATTATCAGGTAAAAGATATCGAGATCGCCATGGCGCTGCGGAACGTGTTCAGCGTGCTGGCGGTGGTCCTTCCGGTCTGTTTCCTGGGCTGTCTGGCCTGGTGGGTGACTTCCTGGAAGAAGGGGTCCCGTCGGGTGATGCCCCAGGTGCTGACCACCATAGCCGGAGTTCTGGCGGCCTGCGCCCTGATCGTGCATTTTTACGACAAGACGGGTGTCAAGGCCCTGTATGTGGGTGTGCCCTGTCTGGCGGTGCTGGCCCTGATCTACTACCTCTATCAGCGGGAATTTTTCGTCATGTCCCTGATGAGCGGTGCCGGGCTGCTGGGCCTGTGGCTGCTCAACCGCCGTCTGGCCCATCCGATGGAGGTCTACGGGTATCTGGCGGTGGAGATCCTCTTCCTGGTAGCCGTGGCGGTCACGTCTCATCTGCTTCAGGAGCGTAACGGCGTGTTCCAGCGGGGCGACAAGCGCATGGTGCTCCTGCCCAAGGACGCCAACTACACCATGCTTTACGCCACCTGCCTGGTGGTGGCCCTCATCCAGGTGATCGGCCTGGTGATGGGGCCGATGATGCTCCTGTACGGGGTGCTCATCGTGTGGCTCCTGGCCATGGCGGTCTACTACACCGTAAAGCTGATGTAAAATCGAATATGTATGAAAAGAGCCGGGATCGATTGCGATCCCGGCTCTTTTTGTCTGGTTGACTCAGCGCGAGGTGAGGGGCGCGGCCTCCAGGGGCGCGTAGTATTTCTGGCGGTACTCCTGGAACATGGCGTCAAACTCCTGGTCCTCACCGTGGTGCAGGGCGTGCATATAGGCGTGGGAGTCGGTCCGGATGAGCGCGTCGGCGGGGGAGGTCTCCCGGACGATGTAGAGGGCGATGTTGGAGCAGTGGTCGGAGATGCGCTCCAGGCTGATGAGCAGCTCCAGGAACTGGCTGCCCAGCTCCACGGTGCACTCGCCGTTTTTCAGGCGCTCGATGTGGCGGCTGCGCAGCTCGTCCCGCAGGAGGTCCACCACCTCTTCGATGGGCTCCACCTCCATGGCCAGATCGTGGGAGCGCTTGGTGTAGCACTCCAGCGCGCGGACGATGGTCTCCTCCACCGCGGAGGTCATGAGGCGCAGCTCCTGCTTGGCCGAGGGCGAAAAGACGATCCCACGGTCGTGGAGGAGGACGGCGCAGTCGGAGAGATTGACCGCATAGTCGCCGATGCGCTCAAAATCGGACAGGGTGTGGAGCAGCTCCGAGACCTTGGCGCTGTCCTCCGGGGAGAGGGAGGAGCGGTCGCTCAGGCGGACCAGGTAGTTGTCCAGCAGGCCCTCCAGCTTGTCCAGAGCGGCCTCGGTCTCCTGGAGGCGCTCTAACTTTTTGGAGTCAAAATGGTTGAGGAGCTCCACCGACAAGCGGTAGTTTTCCAGGGCGAAATGGCCCATCTGCACCACGGTATCGTGGGACTTTTCCAGGGCCAGGGAGGGGGTGGAGAGGAAGCGCTCATCCAGCACGGAGACCTCCTTCTGGTCGGTATCGCCGGGGATGAGCCGCTCCACCAGGGTGACCAGCAGGCCGTTGAAGGGCAGGAGGAGGAGGGTACAGCCCACATTGAAGGCCAGGTGGAGGTTGGCGATGCTGCCCCGGTCCATCTGGGCGGTCCAGAAGGAGAAGTGGAACAGGGCGTTGCAGCCGTACAGCAGGATGAGGAAGAAGAGGGTGCCGATCACATTGAAGAGCAGGTGGATGCAGGCGGTGCGCTTGGCATTTTTGCTGGCGCCGATGCCGGAGAGCAGGGCGGTGACGCAGGTGCCGATGTTCTGTCCCATGATGAGGGGGATGGCGATGTGAAAGGTCACCACACCGGTGGAGGTCATGGCCTGCAAAATGCCCATGGAGGCGGAGGAGCTCTGGATCAGGGCGGTGACCAGCGCGCCTACCAGGACGCCCAGGAAGGGATTGGAGAAGGCCACGAAGAGCTCCTGGAATTCCGGCAGGTCCTGAAGGGGAGCCACTGCGCCCTCCAGGGTTTTCATTCCAATAAAGAGGAGGCCCAGACCCAGAATGATCTGCCCGATGATCTTTTTCCGTCCGCCCCGGAGGAACATGTAGAAGAGAATGCCGATCACCGCCAGGATGGGACCCAGGGTGGCCGGCTTCAGCAGGAGCAGGAGGGGCTGATCGGAGGAGAGATCACCCAGACGGAGCAGCTGGGCGGTGACTGTGGTGCCGATATTCGCGCCCATGATGATGCCCACGGTCTGCCGGAGCTTCATGATGCCGGCGTTGACGAAGCCCACGCACATGACGGTGGTGGCGGCCGAGCTCTGGATGAGTCCGGTGACCAGCGCCCCCAGAAGAACGCCCTTCCAGACGTTGCTGGTCAGACGCTCCAGAATGGACTCCAAACGTCCGCTGGACAGTTTTTCCAGACCGTCGGTCATCGTGGACATTCCGAACAGGAATGTGGCAATGGCGCCCAGCATGGTAATGATGTCTGTGATCCCCATTTGCGGTGGCCCCCTCAATTCTCCAAATCAAAACAAAATTCAGCGTGTCTTTTTTTATTATATACGTCTTTTTGCACAGCGTAAATGCTCGGAGGGGGGTGGGAAGAAAAAATTTCTGTTTCGAATAAAAGGGAAAGAGATATTTTGTCAAAATTAGTTCTTGCATATCAGGGCGATACATAGGGACTTGCACCGGGGGAATAGGATGGGATGGAGCCCATACGCATTGTGACGGAAAGGGAGGAATGAAGCATGATCCCGGCATGGATTGCCCTGATACTCAACGGGCTGTTTCTCACGCTTCGGCTTTCGGGAGGAGAGGGAGGGTCCTTTCCCAGACCTCTGAAGGCGGAGGAGGAGCAGGAATGTCTGGAGCGGATGGCGGCGGGAGATCTGGAGGCCCGCAACCGGCTGATCGAGCACAACCTGCGCCTGGTGGCCCACATCGTGAAAAAGTACTATACCCCCAACGGGGATCAGGACGACCTGATCTCCATCGGAACGATCGGACTCATCAAGGGCATCACCACCTTCAAGCCGGACAAGAAGGTGCGCCTTGCCACCTATGCCAGCCGATGCATTGAAAATGAGATCCTGATGTATTTTCGCTCCCAGCGCAAGCTGCAGGGGGAGGTCTCCCTGTCGGACACGCTGGATGGGGACGGCGACAGCAATTCCCTCTCCATTTTGGACACCATCCGGGTGGATGACAATATGCTGGAGGAGCTGGACACCCGGGATGCCTGCGCAAAGGTCCGCGCCTGCGTGGAGCAGTGCCTGGACGAGCGGGAGGCAATGGTCATCCGGATGCGCTATGGGCTGGCCCGCAGCCACCCCCTGACCCAGCGGGAGGTGGCCGCGCAGTGCGGCATCAGCCGCTCCTATGTATCCCGCATCGAAAAGAAGGCCCTCAAAAAGCTGGAGGCTGCCATGGAGAGCGGGAAGGGCGGCGTATCATAAATAATAGAAGCGCCGCAGGGATTCCTCCCTGCGGCGCTCTCTCTTTGATATGGGGTAAGTATGCCGTCCATAAGGACGGCATATCGGTGGATCAAGACCAGGATCAGTCACAGCAGCTTCGGATTTCCTCTGCCAGCTCCCATCCGCAGCTGCGGGCCGCCTCGGCCAGGGCCCACCCACAGCTGCGGGCTTCCTCGGCCTGGGCGCATCCGCTGCCGCAGAGGAACGAGGGGACCGACACCCAGTAGGAAGAGGCGTAGCCGGAGCCGGAACTGCGGTTCCAGCCGGAGCAGGAGGCCGAGCTGGTGGAGCTGGAGCAGCCGCAGCCATTGGAACGGGCGGAGCCGCCGCCGCAGGAGCAGCCACAGCAGCCCGAGCAGCAGGAGCAGCGGGAACAGGAACGAAGCGCGTTGTTTCGATAGCAGCACATAACGAGATTCCCCCATATCAGAGTACGGCGGGAAGGACCCGCCTGCACCATACTATGGGAGGGAGGACGAAGAGGTGCGGCGCCCGGAGGGGCTGCCGGGAGAAAAGAAGGGCCGCCAGGCCGCGGCCAGCCGCTCCATGGCGGGGACCATGTCGGCGGGGTCCAGCCGTCCATAGCCCAGGACCAGGACGGGGCCGGGTGTATCCGGGGGCGTAATGGAGTAGGCGCTGAGCGGGGAGACCCCCACCCCGGCCTCCGCCGCGGCCTCTACCAGAGCACCCTCCGGAACGGGGGAGGACACCCGAAAGAGCAGGTGGAGCCCGGCCTCCATGCCGGCGAAGGAGCCCCACGCCAGGAGCCCGGCCCCCTTCGCCGCCGCCAGCAGGGCATCCCGGCGCTGGCAGTAGATGGTCCGCATGCGGCGGATGTGGCGCTCGAAGTGGCCCCGCTCCAGAAAACGGGCCAGGGTGTACTGTTCAAAGGAGGGGACCGTGGAGGAGTAGAGCCGGAATTCCTCCCGATAGCGCCGGATCAGATGGGGCGGAAGGACCATATATCCGATACGGAGAGAGGGGGCCAAACTCTTGGCAAAGGTGTTGAGGTAGATGACCCGTTCATTCTTGTCCAGGCTCTGGAGGGCGGGGACGGGGCGGCCGTCAAAGCGGAACTCGCTGTCGTAGTCGTCCTCGATGATATACCGGTCGGGCTGCTCTCCGGCCCAGCGGAGGAGGGCCTCCCGCCGGGGCATGGACATAACGGTGCCCAGGGGAAAATGGTGGGAGGGGGTGACGTGGACCACCCGGGCGCCCGACCAGCGCAGGGCGTCGGTGCGCAGGCCCTCCCGATCCAGCGGAATGGGGCAGACCAGCGCGCCGGTGTGGGAGAGGATGCGCTGGACCTTCCGGTAGCCGGGGTCCTCCACCGCCCATCCTCCGCCCCGGCCCAGGAGCTGGAAGAGCAGGGTGGTGAGATATTCCGCGCCGGCCCCCACCACGATCTGGTCCGGGTGGACGTCGATGCCCCGGAAGTCGTGGAGGTAGCGCACGATGGCCGCGCGCAGCGCCGGCACGCCCTGGGGGTGGGGGGAGGAGAGGAGGGCGCTGTCCTCCTCGCTGAGGACCTCCCGCATCAGACGGGCCCAGGTGGAGAAGGGGAAGTGCTCCGTGTCCACGGCGTTGGTGGAAAAGTCATAGGGAAGAGGGGACACCTCCGCAGGCGCGGGTGGGGCGGGCGCAGAGGGAGCGGCCGGGGAAAGGGGACGCTCGGTCTCCTGGGACTGGACAAAGAAGCCCCGCTTGGCCTGGGTGTACACGTAGCCCTCGGCCAGCAGCTGTTCATAGGCGTTTTCCACCGTGATGACCCCCACCTTCAGGTGGGCGGCCAGGGCGCGCTTGGAGGGGAGGCGCTCCCCGGGGCGGAGAGCGCCCCCTTCGATCTCCCGGCGGATATGGCGGTAGATCTGTTCATACAGGGGCTGAGAAGCATTTGGGTCCAGGACAGGTGTGAGCATGGCATTACCTCCCGATCCGGCGGCTGGAGCGCCCGGTCAAAGTTCACTCTATTATAAAAGAAAGGATACCGGCCGGCAAGAGAAAGAAACTTCGTGCCGTGCTGCCAGAGGCGGCACATGGCAATGCTGCCGTGCTTCTGCACAGCAAAAAGCCGGGGGGCGCGGCCGCTTGGACCGCGCCCCCCGGACAGGGGATGTAAATTAGCCCTTCTTGGGAACGAACAGGGGCAGGGAAGCGTAGAAGGAAATGGCCTTCATCAGCTCATCGATGGGCATCTTGTCCTGAGTGGAGTGGCACAGGGAGCCGTCGCCGGGGCCGTAGCCGATGGCGGGCACGCCCATGCGGCCGCACAGGTGGGTGGCGTTGGTGCAGAACTCCCAGGAGCCGACCACGGGCTTCTCGCCCCACAGCTCAGTGTAGGCATCCACGCCGGACTGGATCAGGGGATGATCCTCGGGCAGCACCCAGGAGGGGAAGTAGTCCACGCAGGTGATGTCATAGCCCGTGTAGGTCTGGACCTTCTCGGTGTCGATGGCAGCGGTGACGCCGGGGATATCCTTATAGAACTGGGAGACCTCGGCCAGCAGGTCGTCGATGGACTCACCGCAGGAGATGCGGCGGTCGCAGGTGATGACGGCCTCACCGGGGATGGTGTTCAGGGAGGGGGTCTTACAGTCGACCTTGGTCACCTCGATGGAGCCCTTACCCAGGAAGGGATCCTCCACGAAGTCCTGGAACTTGTCCACGCGCTCCATGATGGGCAGAGCCTTGATCAGGGCGTTGTCGCCGCGCCAAGCGGTGGAGGCGTGGGCGCACTTGCCGGGAACGGTGATCTTGATGAGGGCGCGGCCCTTGTGACCACGGATCACGCGGCCCTCGGAGGCCTCGGCCACCAGCACGAAGTCGGGCTTAATGTCGGGGTTCTCCTCGGTCATAGCCTTCACGCAGGAGCCCTCCACGTCCTCCTCGGACAGGGAGCCGGACACCCACAGGGTGAAGTCCTGATCCAGACCCAGGGCCTTGAGGGCCTTGCCGGCGAAGGTGATGCCGGTCAGGCAGCCCTTGTCGTCCACGGCGCCGCGGCCGCGGAGGACCTTGCCCTCCTCCATCTGGGCCTCCAGGGGGTTCATGCCGCCCCAGTCGGCGGGCTCGCCCAGCTCCACGGTGTCGATGTGGGCATCGTAGAGGAGGACGGTCTTGCCGGAGCCAACGCGGCCAACCACGTTGCCGACCTTGTCGATGCGGACCTCGTCGAAGCCGAACTCCTTCATCTTATTGGCGAGAAATTCAACGGCCTTTCCCTCGTTGTAGGTGACGCTCTCGATGGCGATGAAGTCCTTCAGGAACTGAATGACTTCCTCTTCCTGAGAGGCCACGTACTCCTTGATTTTTTCCAGCGCTTCTTTTTTTGTAATCATGTGAATTCCTCCTTGATTTTTTCGAGAGATGCTGGTATGATTATACCATAAAGTATTCTAGAGATATAGAGACTTTTGAAAAAATTTTTTGGGAGGTTTTTATCATGCAGACAGGTCTCAAAGGTAAGCATTTTCTCTGTGAGCAGGATTGGACGAACGAGGAGCTGGAGACCCTCATGGACGTGGCGTCCGCTCTGAAGATGGACAACCTGCTGGACACCCACAAGTATGATGAGCTGCTGAAGAACAAGTCTCTGTTCATGCTGTTCTTCGAGGAGTCCACCCGTACCCGTAACGCTTTCGAGTGCGGCATCACCCAGCTGGGCGGCCACGGCAACTACCTGACCCCCAAGGCCACTCAGATCGACCACGGCGAGACCCCCCAGGACACCATCGAGGTTCTCTCCCGCATGGGCCACGGCATCGGCGTGCGCAACACCCTGGTGGGCGGCCATGCTTACATGCAGAAGCTGGCTAAGTACTCCAAGATTCCCATCTACAACATGCAGTGCGACCTGTGGCACCCCACTCAGTCCATTGCCGACCTGTTCACCATCAAGGAGAAGTTCCACAATGAGCTGAAGGGCCGCAAGTTCGTCATCTCCTGGACCTCCGCCGGCAACTACATGCGTCCCCTGTCCATGGCTCAGTCCCTGATCACCCTGATGCCCCGCTTCGGCATGGACGTGACCCTGGCTGTGCCCAACAAGGACTTCGAGCTGATGCCCGAGGCCATGGAGACCGCCCGCAAGAACGCTGAGTTCTACGGCTCCAAGTTCGAGGTCTGCAACGACATGGACGCTGCCTGCGAGGGCGCCGACGTGGTCTACGCCAAGGGCTGGGGCCCCATCATGGCCGTGGGCGACGACGAGAAGACCGGCGTCGAGATGATCAACGCCAATCCCGGTTGGTGCGTCGACAGCCGCCGCATGAGCCTGGCCAAGAACACCGCTATCTACATGCACTGCATGCCCGCTGACCGCGGCATCGAGGTCACCGACGAGGTCGCCGACAGCGCTCAGTCCGTCATCTACGACGAGGCCGAGAACCGCATGCACACCATCAAGGCTCTGATGGCTCTGACCATGGGCAACGTGGCCAGCCGCCGCTAAGCCTCGGCAAATCACAATTGACCCATTCCGCCCGCCGGCCCAGCGCCGGCGGGCGGGGGGAACATTCCCCTGCGATGCAGGAACTCAAAAACAGGCGCCTGTGCGCTGAAACGAAACATGGCGGCACATGCGACAAGATGTGTCGCCATTTTTTCACCGGTCTGGGGAAAACCAGGGAGTTTACCAGAGAACGGAACACGTTTCGGCGCCGGGACTGCCGGGAAGGGTGTATGTATGGAAGCGGCAACTATCATCCGTGGCGGAGCAGTGCTCCTGAAGGAAGGTCTCAAGACCGGATGGGGCGTCAAGCTCAGGGACGGTCTCATTGCAGAAGTGGGGCCCAACGAGACCCTGAGCGCTCAGGCGCAGGATACGGTGATCGAGGCTACCGACCAGGTCATCCTGCCCGGTTTCATCAACGGGCACAACCATATGTATAATGTATTCTCCCGCGGCATCAGCACCGATGCGGTGGTGACCGAGTTCTCCAGCTTCCTGGACGACTTCTGGTGGCCCTACATCGAGAACCGGATCACTCCGGAGCTGGCGGAGATCACCACCCGCTGGGCCAGTGTCGAGATGATCGACAGCGGCGTGACCACCTTCTTTGATATTCTGGAGGCGCCCAATGCCATTCCGGGCGCGCTGGAGCGGGAGGCTCAGGTCATCCGTGAGGCCGGTCTGCGCGGCATCCTCACCTTCGAGGCCTGCGAGCGGATGAGCAGCGAGAATGCAGAGCTTGGACTGAAGGAGAACGCGGATTTCATCCGGAATCACGCCGACGATCCTCTGGTAAAGGGCGCGATGAGCATCCATACCCTCTTTACCTGCTCCAAGGAATATGTGCAGAAGGCCCGCGCCATGGCAAAGGAGCTGGGCTCCAAATTCCATATGCACCTCTCTGAGAGCGTGTTTGAACCCAACTGGACCCAGGAGCACTACGGCAAGCAGCCTGTGTGCATCTATGATGAGCTGGGCTGTCTGGACAGCGATGTCCTGGCCTCCCAGGTCGTACAGGTCAACCAGGAGGAGATCGACATCCTGGGCCGCAGCGGCGCCAGTGCCGTGACCATGCCCCTGTCCAACTGCGAGGTGGGCGGCGGAGTCGCACCGGTCACCGAGCTTCTGGAGGCCGGGGTCAAGGTTGGGATTGGCACCGACGGCTACATCAATAATTTCTTCGAGGTTATGCGCGGCGCATTTCTTATCCACAAGGCACATCGGCAGGACCCACAGGCGATGGGCGCCCGGCAGGTCTACCAGATGGCCACGGATATGGGGGCCAAAGCCCTCGGCATGGAAAATACGGGGTGTATTGCCCCGGGAATGCTGGCGGACGTGATCACGGTCAGCATGAACGATACGCCCACGCCCATCAACGAAAAGAATATTTACGACCAACTGATCCTGTACCGGAACCCCGCCGACGTGAAAAACGTCTTTGTCGGCGGAAAGCAGCTCAAGAAGGACGGCGTTATCACGACGCTGGACGTTGAGAAGGCCCGCGCCGACATGCGGCAGGCCTGTGCGGAGTTCTGGAAGTTCAAGTAATCCGGACTTTTTCGACCCGACTGTACCTTTAACACCGGAGAAAAGGTCCCGTTCCGGATGGGATTTCCATGCAAGAGGAAGGTGATTTCATGCCCCTGTTAGGCGAGCTGAAGAAGAATTATAAAATTGTCAACCACTCGGTCCCCCGCATCGACGGTATCGACAAGGTGACCGGACGCGCGCACTACGCCGCGGACCTGAAATTTGTCGATATGGTGTACGGCGGCTGCCTGCGCAGCGGCCGCTCCCACGCCAAGGTGACCCGGATCGACACCGAGAAGGCCAAGGCCATTCCCGGCGTGCTGGCCGTGGTGACGGCGGACGATATGCCCAAGCCCAAGAGCTGCGCGGGCAACGCCCCCTACATGTACCTGACCAAAGAGGTCAAATATGCCGGCGACGTGGTGGCCATCGTGTGTGCCGAGACCAAGGCCCTGGTGGACGAGGCCCTCAAGGCCATCGAGGTGGAGTATGAGGATCTGCCCGGCGTCTACACCATCCGCGACGCCATCAAGCCCGGCGCCCCCGCGGTGCACGAGCAGTATCCCGACAACGTCTTTACCGACTCCATCTACCCCATCCGCAAGGGCGACGTGGAGAAGGGCTTTGCCGAGGCCGACCTCATCATCGAGCGGGAGTACGAGACCCAGTACATCGAGCACTCCTACATCGAGCCCGAGGCCGTGGTCTGCATCCAGAATCCCGCTGACGGCGTGATGACCGTCCACTCCTCCAGCCAGAACCCCTTCTTTACCCGCCGCTATGTGGCCGACATCCTGGGGGTGGGCATGCACGACGTGCGCGTGTTCCAGGAGACCCTGGGCGGAAGCTTCGGCGGTAAGGAGGAGGGCGTCGGCATGCTGGCCGCCCGCTGCGCCTATCTGTGCCGCCTGGTGGGCCGCCCCGTCAAGATGACCTTCTCCCGGGAGGAGTCCTTCCTGGAGAGCGCCAAGCGCCATCCCTTCCTGCTGCGCTACAAGGTGGGCGTGAAGAAGGACGGACATATCGTGGCCTGGGAGGGCACCCAGATCGACAACTGCGGCGCCTACAACAACCAGACCCAGTTCATGAACTCCCGCGCCAGCATCCACAGCTGCGGCGCCTACACCATCCCCAACGTCAAGACTGATACTTACGGCGTGTTCACCAACAACATCCACGGCGGAGCCATGCGCGGTTACAGCTCTCCCCAGCTGATCTGGGGCCAGGAGCAGCTCATTGAGGAGATTGCCGAGGAGCTGGGCATGGACCCCCTGGAGTTCCGCCGCATCAACTGCCTCAAGGACGGCACCACCAATGCCACCGGCACTGTGCTGGACCACGTGAACATGCAGGAAGTCATGGACTACACCGCAGAGAAGACCGACTACCAGCGCAAGCACGAGGAGTATAAGCACCAGACCTCCACCAAGAAGCGCAAGGGCATCGGCATCGCCATCGGCCACCGCGGCTGCGGCCTGGGCGCCGAGTCGCCCGACGCCTCCGGCGCCATGGCTATCGCCAATGAGGACGGCACCGTGCTCATCAACACCGGCCTTGCCGAGAACGGCCAGGGCCTGAAGACCGCCTTTGCCCAGATCGCTGCCGAGGCCATCGGCGTGCCCTACGAGGCCATCCGCTTCTACGGCACCGATACCCAGGCCATCGCCGACTCCGGCATGACCGTGGCCTCCCGCGGCACCGTGATGGGCTCCCAGTCCACCCGCAAGGTGGGCTACAAGCTCAACGAGATCATGCGCGCCAACGCCCTGGCTCTGGGCTTCTTCAAGGACCAGGAGAACGTGAAGAGCATCGAGCAGATCGTGCTGGAGGACGGCTTCTTCCACACCACTGAGAAGCCCGACGTGAAGGTCGCCTTCAAGGACGTGTGCAACGCCTCTCTGTGGACCGGCCGCCAGATGGCCGCCTATGAGTGGTATATGCCCCCCGCCTGCATCCAGGATCACCACACCGGACAGGGCGTCGCCTTCCCCAACTACGCCTACGGCTGCGTGGTGGCTGAGATCGAAGTGGATATGGAGACCGGCTACGTGGACGTGCAGAAGGTCACCGCCAGCCACGACGTGGGCACCGCCGTCAACCCCGCTCTGGTCATGGGCCAGATCTACGGCGGCATCCTGATGGGCCAGGGCTACGCCACCACCGAGGAAGTGGAAGTGAGCAACGGCAAGGTCCGCAACCAGAACTTTGAGAACTACATCGTGCCCACCGCGGCCGATATGCCCGAGATGGACGTGAACATCTTCGAGTGCGACGACCCCCGCGGCACCTTTGGCGCCAAGAGCATCGGCGAGCCGGCCACCGAGGTGGTGGGCGCCGCCATCGCCAACGCCATCTACAACGCCACCGGAAAGCGCATCCGTGAGAATCCCGCCAACCTGGAGCGGGTGCTGCTGGGCAAGAAGCTGAGATAAGGGGGATACCATGCAGAAGCTGAGTTATCTGAAGCCCCAGACCCTGAAGGAAGCTCTGGGCTATCTGAAGGAATACGGCGAGAAGGTTAAGCCTTACGCCGGCGGCACCGATCTGATGGTGCAGCTGCGGGAGGGTTCCTCCCGCCTGAAGGACGTGGAATACCTGATGGATGTGCAGGCGCTGCCCGAGCTGCGCGGCATTGAGGTCCGGGAGGACTCCATCCGCATCGGCGCCATGACCAGCCACACCGAGGTCAACGAGTCGGAGGTCCTGCGCAAGCATGTGCCCTTCCTCTCCATCGCCTCTTCCACCGTGGGTTCCACCCAGATCCGCAACAAGGGCACCGTGGGCGGCAACATCTGCAACGCCTCCCCTGCGGCCGACACCCTCTCTCCCTTTGTGGCGCTGAACGCCCGCCTGGTGGTGGTCAGCGTGGACGGAGAGCGGGAAGTGATGGTGAAGGACGCCATGGAGAAGGCCGGCAAGCTCAAGCTGGCTCCCCATGAGATGGTCACCAGCATTCTCATCGACCGGATCGACGACTACTCCACCGCGTTCATCAAGCTGGGCCGCCGCAAGGCTCTGGCCATCTCCCGTATGAACGCTGCCGTGGCTCTGAAGATGGAAAACGGCGTCATCGCCGCCGCCCGCATCGCTCCCGGCTGTGTGTTCTCCACCCCCGACCGGGTGGAGAAGGCCGAGGCCCTCATCGTGGGCAAGGCTCCCTCCGCCGCTCTCTTCGAGGAGGCCGGCAAGGCCGTCTCCGAGGAGATGATCGCCCGTACCGGCATCCGCTGGTCCACCGAGTACAAGAAGCCTGTCATCGAGGCCCTCATCCAGCGCGCGCTGTGCCGTGCCGCCGGGCTGCCCGAGGACTGAGGGGGTAAATGGATATGAAGAAGATCACTTTGAATTTTATCCTCAATGAGGAGCCGGTCTCCCTGGAGATCGACGAGAACGCCCGCCTGCTGGACGTCATCCGCGACGTGGCCGGCCTCACCGGCACCAAGGAAGGCTGCGGCGTGGGCGAGTGCGGTGCCTGCACCGTCATCCTGGAAGGGGAGGCTGTGGACTCCTGCATCGTCCTGGCCGCCTCGGTGGAGGGCAAGCATGTCACCACCGTGGAGGGGCTGGCCAAGAACGGCAAGCTGGACCCGGTGCAGCAGGCTGTGCTGGACCACCACGCCCTCCAGTGCGGATTCTGCACCCCCGGCTTCCTGATGAGCGCCAAGGCGCTGCTGGACAAGAAGCCCAACCCCACCCGCGACGAGATCAAGATGGCCATTGCCGGCAACCTGTGCCGCTGCACCGGATATCAGCAGCTGGTGGAGGCCTTTGAGGACGCGGCCAAAGAGTATCAGAAAGGCTAATCTGACGGAGAAAAGAGGAGAAATAGATGTTTGATAAGGAAAAGGTGAAAGGCGCCTCCATTGGCGTCAAGTTCTGTGGTTATGACCTCCAGAGTCCCTTTATCGTAGGCTCCGGCCCCCTCACCTATGGCTCCGAGGGCATGATCCGTGCCTATCAGGCCGGCGTGGGCGCTGTGGTCACCAAGACCATCCGCCTGGGCGCCGCCATCAACCCCGCCCACCACATGGCCAAGATCAACAACGAGGCCATTCTGAACTGCGAGAAGTGGGCCGACTCCGACCGCTTCCAGTGGTATGAGAAGGAGATCCCCGAGGCCGTCAAGGCGGGCGCCATCGTCATCGGCTCCGTGGGCCACACCCCCATGGAGGCTCAGGCCATCGTGGAGGACGTGGAGAAGGCCGGCGCGCACATCATCGAGCTGGTCTCCTACACCGAGGACACCCTGCTGCCCATGCTGGACTACGCCAAGGCTCACGTGAACATCCCCGTGATCTGCAAGCTCTCCGGCAACTGGCCCGACGCGGCGGCTACCGCCAAGAAGTGCTATGAGCACGGCGCCGACGGCATCTGCGCCATCGACTCCATCGGCCCCACCCTGATGATCGATGTGGAGAAGCGCGCCCCTGTCATGATGAGCAACGACGGCTACGGCTGGATGACCGGCGCCCCCATCAAGCCCATCTCCATGCGCATCAACAGCCAGATCACCCGCAACATCCCCGGCTACAAGAACCTGTACGGCACCGGCGGCGTGATGAAGGCGGACGACGCCATCGAGTACCTGATGATCGGCTGTAACGCCGTGGGCATCTGCTCCGTGGGCATCCTGAAGGGCCTGGACTATGTGGAGAAGATGTGCTATCAGCTCTCCGACCGTCTGGCTCAGCTGGGCTTCTCCTCCATCCAGGAGGCCATGGGCGTGGCCCTGCCCAACTTCCCCAGCACCGAGAACATCACCGACATGGGCTTCCACTACGAGCCCGGCAAGTGCACCAAGTGCGGCCGCTGCGAGACCGTCTGCTGCTACAACGCCCGCAAGGTGGAGTTCCCCGAGATGAAGCTGGACCGCACCCTGTGCCGCTCCTGCGGCCTGTGCGCCGACGTCTGCCCCACCCACGCGCTCACCAGCTTCGTGGAGGAGCAGTCCGCCGAGAACGCCAAGCGGGCCGCCGCTTCCAAGGAGTTCGACGCCCTGGTGAAGGAGCAGTCCCCCAAGCTGCTGGAGCACTAAGCATCCAGGAGCAGCGCAAAGTCCCGACAAAGTGACCTGAACACCGAGGTATGACCCTCTCTTATGCGCGGTAGAGCTATTGTGCTTGCTACCCTGGCCGCCGGGAGAGCCCGTGAGGGTAAGGTGCGGGTGTATGAAGACGTGCATGTGAACCACTCCGTTTGGATGGAGGCGGAACTGCAGCTTTGTTTGGCACGAAGAATACAGGGAAGCAGGCGCCTCCATCCAAAAAAAGATGGAGCGCCTGCTTTTTTATACGCATTTTTCAATCACAAGGCAAACAAAACGGCTACTGTACGCCGGGCATACCTGAGTGTCGGAACCACCGGGCGGTGCAGAGAGCACCGGCGGCATCGGCACCGGGCTCCAGGCTATGTGAATCGTGTACGGGCTACGTCAAAGGATGCCGTGGGCAGCTCAGATGGCCGTAAATCGGATGAGGAGATGAATACATATGGAGGATTATAGCCGGATTGGTGAGAGTACCCCCATTCGGGACGCGGCGCTGAAGGTGACCGGCCGAAAGATGTATGTTGGTGACATGAAGCTCCACGGGATGCTGTACGGCGAGGTCCTGTTCAGCAAGGTGGCCCATGCCAAGATCAAGTCCATTGATACCAGTGAGGCCGAGGCCCTGCCCGGCGTGCGCGCCGTGGTGTGCTACAAGAATTCCCCCGATACCCTGTACAACAGCGCCGTGCGCTTCTATGAGCACCAGATCCCCGACACCGAGCGGGTCTTTGACGACACGGTCCGCTTTGTGGGCGACCGTGTGGCGGCGGTAGCCGCCGATACCCAGGCCATCGCCAAGAAGGCCGTGGGACTCATCAAGGTGGAATATGAGCCCCTGCCGGTCTATCTGGACCCGGAGGAGGCCGTGCAGGAGGGGGCCTACCCCATCCACGGCGACAAGAACGCCATCACCACTATGGTCCACAACGCCGGTGATCTGGAGCAGGGCTTTGCCCAGGCCGACCGCATCTTTGAGGACCGGTATACCACGCAGGCGGTGCACCACTGCGCCATTGAGCCCCATGTGTCCATCGCCGACTACGACTATTCCGGCAAGCTGACGGTCTACACCTCCTGCCAGAATACCTTCGGTTACCGCATCGCCCTCCACCGCATCTTCAAGCTGCCTATGAGCCGCATCCGGGTGGTGACCCCCGCCATCGGCGGCGCCTTCGGCGGCAAGCTGGAGATGACTCTGGAGCCGGTGGCCGCCCTCCTCTCCATGAAGGCCGGCCGTCCGGTGAAGGTGACCTACTCCCGTCAGGCCTGCATCGACTCCACCCGCACCCGCCACGCCTCGGTGGTCTACCTCAAGACCGGCGTGAAGAACGACGGCACCATCGTGGCCCAGGATATCCGCATCATCACGAATACCGGCGCCTATGCCACCAGCGCCCTCAACGTGCTGGGCGCCCTGAGCCATAAGGTATTCAAGGTCTACAAGATCCCCAACATGCGCTTTACCGGCATCCCGGTGTACACCAACACCCCCATCGCCGGCGCCATGCGCGGCTATGGTTCTCCCCAGGCCTTCTTCGGCCAGCAGCGCCAGTTCCAGAAGATCGCCAAGGCCCTGGGCATGTCCCTGGTGGACTTCCAGATGAAGAACCTGGTCAACCCGGAGGACAGCGATCCCATGGGCTTCAAGCTGGGCAACCCCCATCCCAAGGACTGCGTCCGTCGGGGCGTGGAACTGATGGCCAACTGGAAGCCTCTCTCCGATGAGGACGGAAAATACTCCATCGGCGTCGGCATGGCGGTGGGCGCCCACGGCTGCGGCTGCTTCGGCGCACACCGGGATCAGGCCTGCGTCATGCTCAAGATGAACGAGGACGGGACCTGCACCTACTTCACCGGCACTCACGACATGGGCAACGGCTCGGTCACGGCCCAGACCCAGGTGGTCTCCAACACCCTCCAGATCCCCCTGGAGTCCATCACCACCATGGAGGCCGATACCGATGCCTGTCCCTGGCAGCTGGGCGACTACTCCAGCCACGGCATCTTCGTGGTGGCCAGCGCCGCCAAGAAGTGCGCCGAGTCGGTGGGCCGTGAGCTGGTGAAGGAGGCCGCCCTTCTCCTGGAGGAGAAGGAGGAGGACCTGGAGCTGGTCCCCGGCGGAATCCACTCCAAGGCCACGGACAAGACGGTCTCTCTCAGCGACGTGGTGGTCTATGCCCAGGATAAGTCCAAGCGGGAGATCATCTGCTCCGAGACCTATCCCATGCCCAACGGTCCCACCGCCTACGGCGCCCACTTCGCCCGGGTCAAGGTGGAGAAGGCCACGGGCAAGGTGACCGTCACCGACTACGTGGCCGTCCACGACGTGGGCAAGGTCATCAACCGCATGGGCATTGAGGGCCAGCTCCACGGCGGCATCCAGATGGGCCTGGGCTACGCCCTGTGCGAGGGACTCAAGTATGACGAGAACGGTCGCAACGTGTACAACAATTTCCGCAAGTACAAGATGTTCACCGCCGACCAGATGCCCAGCATCCAGGTGGACTTCATTGAGGCCCATGAGCCCAACGGCCCCTATGGTGCCAAGAGCATCGGCGAGGCTGCCGTGGTGCCCTCCAATCCGGCGGTGCTCAACGCGGTGTGCGACGCCCTGGGGAAGGAAATTTACAGCTCTCCCTACCGGGATTGGGAAGAGAACTGAGAAGGGGGATCGTTTATGAGCAACAACCGCAGGGATGTCCTGGCCAAGGTCACCGGCAAGGCCATCTATGCCAATGATATCCAGATGCCGGGTATGGTCTTCTGTAAGGTCGTGCGCTCCACCATCGCCAGCGGGCGCATTCGCTCCATCGACACGGCCCGGGCCGAGCAGGTCCCCGGCGTGCTCCGGGTGTTCACCGCCAAGGACATCCCCGGCATCCCCAACCAGCCCTGTGACCGGCCCGTCATCTGCGGCGACCGGGTGCGCTATATCGGCGACGCGGTGGCCCTCATCGCCGCCGAGACCCGGGAGCAGGCCGAGGAGGCCGCCGCCCTGGTGCAGGTGGAGTATGAGGAGCTCCCCGCCAATTTCGATCCCCTCCGCGCCCTGGACGAGGACGCCCCTCTGATCCACGAGGGCGGAAACACCATCTGCCGCTGGAAGACCCAGCGGGGCGATGTGGAGGAGGCCTTCCAGCACTGCGACCACATTCTGGAGCGGGACTATGTGACCTCCCGGGTCCAGCATGTCTGCATTGAGACCGAGGCGGCCGTGGCCTACACCGATCCGGTGACCAACGAGGTCATCGTCCGCTGCCCGGTCAACAGCCCCTTTGTCATCCGCAAGACGGTGGCCGAGACCCTGGGCGTGCCCTACACCCAGGTGCGGGTGATCCTGGCCACCATCGGCGCCTCCTTCGGCGGCAAGAACTACGACATCGCCATGGCCTCCAGCCGGGCGGCGCTGGTGAGCACCCTGCTGGGCCGGCCCTGTAAGGTGTGGCTCACCCGGGAGGAGTCCATCCTGGAGGGGACCAAGCGCCATCCCATCCACGCCCATTACAAGGTGGGCTTCAATGACGACGGCAAGCTCCAGGCCATGCAGGTCCGGCTGGTGCTGGACGGCGGAGCCTACAAGAGCAAGACCTTCCCGGTCACCACCCGCATGGCCATCGAGGCGGCGGGTCCCTATATCGTGCCCAACATCGACACGATCTCCACCAGCGTCTACACCAACAACGTCTACTCCGACGCCCTGCGTGGCTTCGGTTCGCCCCAGGTGGACTTCTGCTCCGAGTCCCTCATGGACGAGATCGCCAAGGAGCTGCACATGGACCCGGTGGAGCTGCGCAAGAAGAACATGCTCTATGAGGGATGCACCTCCACCACCGGCCAGCACATGACCAACGTGACCCTGGACCAGTGCTATGAGGCCCTGGACAAAGCGGCTCAGATCCAGGAGCGGCGGGCGCGCATCGCCGCCTACAATGCCAGCCACACCGGCACGAAAAAGGGCCTGGGGATCGCCTTCCTGCACCGGGGCGAGTCCTTCGGCGCGGCCGGTCAGGGCATCGACACCGCCAGCGGCATGATCGCCCTCCAGCCCGACGGGAGCGTCACCGTGGCCTCCTCCATCGCCGAGGTGGGCCAGGGCGGCCCCAACATGCTGGTGAGCGTGGTCCATGAGACCCTGGGCGTGGCCCGGGAGAAGATCCACGTCACCCCGGTGGATACCGGCTACCTCACCGACGCCGGTCCCACGGTGGCCACCCGCGGCACCGTGTTCTCCGGCGGTGCGGTGTGGAAGGCCTGCCTCAGCGTGCGGGAGAAGCTGACCGGCTACGCCGAGAAGCGCCTGGGCACCCGGGATGTGGTCTTTGCCGAGGAAAAGATCACCGACGCCAAAAATCCGGCCAACTCGGTGGCCCTTCTGGAGGTCATCGGGGATGCCTTCAATAACTCCGATCACCTCAACTCCCTGGGCTACTTTGCCGCCCCTCCCTTCAACTACGACCGGAGCACCGGCGTGGGCGACGCCTATTGGTCCTGGGTCTACGGCGCGGCGGCGGCCGAGGTCACGGTGGACCTGAAGACGGGCGCCGTGTCGGTGGACGACTACTTTGCCGTCCACGACGTGGGCCATGCGCTGGACATGGAGGAAGTCAAGGGACAGATCCGGGGCGGCGTGGCCATGGGCATCGGCTATGCCCTCACCGAAGAGGTGGACCTCAAGGAGGGCCGCATCCGGAACCTGAACCTGGAGAACTACATCGTGCCCACGGCGCTGGATGTGCCGGACCAGATCCACGCCATCGCCCTGGAGATCCCCAGCGAGATCGGCCCCCTGGGGGCCAAGGGCCTGGGCGAGCCGGCCACCTGCAACGTGGCCCCCGCCATCATCAATGCCATCGACGACGCCTGCGGAAAGCGGATTCGGGAACTGCCTGCCAATCTGGAGCGCATTGTCCTGGGTCATTCCATGAGCAAATAAGCGACGCCGTGAAGTGAAACAAATGGAAAGGAAATGATCGGTATGAACACCCTCTTCCGCAATCCCTGGATCGTGACGATGAACGACGACTTTGAGATGATCCGCAACGGATACGTCTACGTCGTGGAGGATAAGATCAGCGAGGTGGGCTCCGACCCGATGCGCATGGCGCAGCTGAGCCTGGAGGCCGATTCGGTCATCGACGCGGCCGACAAGATCCTGATGCCCGGTATGGTGAGCGCCCACACCCATCTCTTCCAGACCTTCATGCGGGGCCTGGCCGACGACCTGGAGCTCTATCCCTGGCTGTCCACCCAGGTGTGGCCCTTCTCGGAGCTGATGACTGAGGAGGACTTCTACTACGCGGGCCTCATCGGCTGTCTGGAGAACCTGAAGACGGGCGCCACCAGCTGCATCGACCAGCACTATATCTTCACCTCCCTGAACAACGGGGACCACATCTTTGAGGCCATGCGGGACTCCGGTATCCGCGGCAATATGTGCCGGTGCTTCGCCAACATCGTCTACTATGAGAAGTTCCGGGAAGAGGACCAGGACCGCATCCTGGACGACATCAAGCGCCTGCACAGCCAGTGGGCGGGCACCGAGAATGGCCGCCTCTCCCTGAGCGTAGGCCCCCTGAATCCCTGGGGCGTCTCCCCCGACCTGTTCCAGAAGAGCAAGCAGCTCTCCAAGGACCTGGGCGTCAAGTTCCAGGTCCACACGGCGGAGGACCAGGACGTGGTGACCAAGACGGCCGCCATGTACGACGGCATGCGCAACCTGGAATTCTTCGACTCCCTGGGCATCCTGGATGAGGACACCCAGCTGGCCCACGCCATCTGGCTGGACGACCACGAGATGGAGATTCTGGAGAAGCGCCGCTGCCAGCCCATCCACTGCCCCGTGGCCAACGCATATCTGGCCGACGGTGTGGCCCGGGTGCCCGAGATGCTGAAGATGGGTCTGCCCGTGGCCCTGGGCACCGACGGACCGGGCAGCAACAACGCCCAGGATATGCTGGGCACCCTGAAGTACACCGCGCTGATGCACAAGAACCACAACCTGAATGCCCACATCATCTCGAACAAGGACGTGCTCACCATGGCCACCCGCAACGGCGCTGTGGCCATGGGCATGGACGGCCAGATGGGCCAGATCGTCCCGGGCATGAAGGCCGACATCATCCTGGTGGACTGGAAGAAGCCCCACATCGCCCCGGTCCACCA
The DNA here is from genome assembly GCF_014982855.1 of Pseudoflavonifractor gallinarum. Classification (GTDB taxonomy): domain Bacteria; phylum Bacillota; class Clostridia; order Oscillospirales; family Oscillospiraceae; genus Pseudoflavonifractor_A; species Pseudoflavonifractor_A gallinarum. The sequence continues at coordinate 85,364 of NZ_JADCKF010000005.1, forward strand.
TCCCGAGTCCGCCCTGGTGAACAATGCCAACGGCAACGACGTGGACACCGTCATGGTCAACGGCGAGATCGTGGTGCGCAACAAGAAGTCCACCAAGATCGACGAGATCGCCCTGATCGACGAGTGCCAGAAGCGCATCGAGTACATCAAATCCAAGATGTAAGTTTGTAAAGTTACAAAGAAAGGCCCCGTTTCGCCGGATTCCGGCGAAACGGGGCTTAAAATGTAACGGAAAGCGCTGCGAGAAGGGAAAAACGTTGACAGTCCGGGGGAAAAAGGGTATGCTAGGTGTAAAAGGCTCTGTATGGAGGACATGGAAACAGGAAGACCCCGACAGAGCGTGGGAGGAACAGAGATGGATCTGAACACAATGGCACAGACACTGGGCCTGGATTTGACGGGAACACTGGCGCGCTTTGGCGGAAGCGAGGCGCTGCTGGTGCGGTTTTTAAAGAAATTTCCCCAGGACGGAAGCTTTGCGGCCCTCTGCGCCGCGGTGGAGCAGGGGGACATGCAGGGGGTGGAGCACGCCGCTCACACCCTGAAGGGAGTCGCGGCCAATCTGGGCCTGGAGCGGCTGAAGGAGCACAGTGACGCCCTTGTGGCGGCGGTGCGCAAGGGTGAGACAGAGGGCGTCCCCGCCCTCTTCTCCCAGGTGCGGGAGGACCATGCGGCCATCCTGTCCGCACTGGAGAAGCTGTAAAGTTGAGCCAAAACGAGGAGGAAGCCGTGATATGCAGGAGGAACGACAGACCATATTGATCGTCGATGACGTGGAACTCAACCGCGCCATTCTCCATATGGTCTTTGAAGAGGAATTTGAGATCCTGGAGGCGGAGAACGGTGCGGAAGCCCTCTCTGCCATCGACGCGCATCCCAGCGGCCTGGCGGCCGTGCTGCTGGATGTGGTCATGCCGGTCATGGACGGGTTTCAGGTTCTGGAAGAGCTGGGGAAGCGGGGACTGCTGGAGCAGCTGCCGGTCTTTCTCATCACGGCGGAGAACGATCCCAATGTACTCAAGCGGGGGTATGACCTGGGGGCGGTGGATATCATCGAGAAGCCCATTACCCCCTACTTCATCAAGCGGCGCATCGGAAATGTGATCCAGCTCAACAATCTGGTGCGCACCCAGGATGAGATGCTCCGGGAGCAGGCGGAGGAGATCCGCTCGCTCAACAGCTCCATTCTGGAGACCCTGGCCACCGCCATCGAGTTCCGGGACCAGGAGTCGGGGGAGCACGTCCTGCGCATCCGGGAGCTGACCATGCTGCTGCTGCACGGGATGATGGAGCGCGATCCCCAGCGCTATCAATTTGACGAGGAGGAGCTGCGCCTGATCGGAGACGCGGCGGTCATGCACGATCTGGGCAAGATCGCCATACCGGATCAGATCCTCAATAAGCCGGGCAAGCTGACACCGGAGGAGTTTGCCATCATGAAGACCCACACCACCCAGGGGTGCATCCTGCTGGACAGTGTGCCCCAGGTCCGCTCCAACCCGGTGTACGACTACGCCTACGACATCTGCCGGCACCACCATGAGCGGTGGAACGGCCGCGGGTATCCGGACGGTCTGGCCGGGGATGAGATCAGCATCTGGGCCCAGGTGGTGGCTCTGGCCGACGTCTATGACGCGCTGGTGAGCGAGCGGGTCTATAAGAAGGCCTTCTCCCACGAAAAGGCCGTGGATATGATTTTGAACGGGGAGTGCGGGGTCTTCAACCCCGAGCTCATGGAGTGCCTGCGGGAGATGGCGGGCGAGATGCGCACCCGGTATCTCCAGGTCCGCAAGGACGGGAAGTCCTGATTGTTTTCCATACTGCGCTGCTGCGCCGGTCTCAGAGCGAGGCCGGCGCAGTTTTTTGTACTCAGAGTGTGTTTTCCGGCCGGGGCGCGGAGCAGTGGGCGGCGCTGCGGAAGAGGCGCAGGAGCCAGGGGCGGAAGCGCCGGCACAGAAAGGTGAGCCCCAGCAGGACCAGTGCGGTGGGCGGGGCCAGCAGGCCCAGGAGGTTCCAGCCGTCCCGGGTGAGGGGCGTGAGCTGGAACCAGGGGAAGAAGAGGAGGACGGCCCCTGCAAAGGCGGCCAGGATCAGGCCCAGTACCAGCCCCCGGTAGGGGGTGAAGGGCCGGCACAGGAGCACCAGGACCAGAAATCCGTTCAGACTGAGGAGCAGGGTGCAGACCGTGGAGATCTGCTCCATGGGCAGCGCCATGGCGCTGCCCGCCCAGACGCAGGCGAAGATGGCGCACACATCGGCCAGTCCGCCGGGCAGGGCGTTGACAAAGACGCTGCGCAAGAAGTGGCCCCGGATGCGCTCGTAGGAGGGCTCAAAGGTCAGCAGGAAGGAGGGCACACCGATGAGCAGGCCGCTCACCAGGCTGACCTGGGCCGGGCGGAGGGGATAGAGCAGCGGGAGAACCAGCAGGATAGCCGAGGCCAGGAAGGAGAAGATGTTCTTGACCAGAAAGAGGGAGGCCGAGCGGGCGATGTTGTTGATGACCCGGCGGCCCTCCCGCACCACCTGGGGCAGAGCGGAGAAGTTGGAGTCCAGCAGCACCAGATGGGAGACCTGCTGGGCCGCGTCGCTGCCCGCCGCCATGGCGATGCTGCAATCGGCGTCCTTGAGGGCCAGCACATCGTTGACCCCGTCCCCCAGCATGGCCACCGCGTGGCCCCGCCGCTGGAGGGCGTGGAGGAGCTGCTGCTTCTGCTGGGGGGTGACCCGGCCGAAGACGGTGTACTGCTCCGCCAGGAGTTCCAGATCGGCGTCGGGGGGCAGGGCGGAGAGGTCCAGCCAGCGCTCGGCGCCGCTTACTCCGGCCCGCTGGGCGATGTGGGCCACCGAGGCGGCGTGATCCCCCGAGATGACCTTGACGGTCACCCCCTGCTCCCGGAAATAGGCCAGGGTCTCGGAGGCGTCCGGGCGGAGCTGGTCGGAGAGGAAGAGGAAGGCCAGCGGCTCCGGTCGGGCGGTGAGCTTGTCCCCCGCCAGGACCTGGCGTCCCCGGGCCAGCAGGAGCACACGCTGCCCGGCGGCGGCCGCCTCCTCCAGACCGGGGGCGTACCGGGCCCAGTCGGGCCCCAGCAGGCCCTCCGGGGCGCCCAGCAGATAGCTCTCTTCCTCCGGGAGGACGAGGGCGCTCCACTTGCGCTCGGAGGAGAAGAAGACCTCCCGCACCGGGGACCAGGGGACCTCCGGCGGGGCAAAGCGGGCCTTGAGGGCCTGGGCCGTGGCGTTGTCACTGGCCGAAGCATGGACAAAGGCCCCCAGCAGTTCTTCAGCCCGGTGGGCCGGGATGGAGAGGGGGAGGAGCCGGGAGACCTCCATCTTCCCCTGGGTCAGGGTCCCCGTCTTATCCAGACAGAGAACGTCCACCCGGGCCAGATGCTCGATGCAGGAGAGCTCATGGACCAGGGTGCGGCGGCGGGCCAGATTGGCCACGCTTACCGCCAGGGCCACGCTGACCAGGAGATAGAGCCCCTCGGGGATCATCCCCACCATGGCGGCCACCGTGGAGCTGACCGCGTAGGGGAGGGAGGTGTGGAGGAGCACATACTGCTTGTAGAAGAGCACGGTGCCCAGGGGGACGATGGCCACCCCGATGAAGCGGAGCAGCCGGTCCAGGGAGCGCATCATTTCCGAGCGGCTGGTACGCCGGCCCTTGGCGGCCCGGGCGATCCCGGCGGCATAGGAGTCGCCGCCCACCTTCTCCAGACGGGCGGAACACCGGCCTGAGGCCAGAAAGCTGCCCGAGAGTAGGGGATCGCCCGGGCGCTTGAGAACGGGGTCGGACTCGCCGGTGAGGAGGGACTCGTTGACCTCGGCGCAGCCCTCCTTCAAAACGGCGTCGGCGCAGATCTGGTCTCCGGCGGAGAGCAGGATGATGTCGTCCAGCACCAGCTCCTCCGTGGGGAGGGTAAGGCGCTTTCCGTCCCGCACCACGGTGGCCGTGGGGGCGGAGAGCAGGGCGATGCGGTCCAGGGTGCGCTTGACCCGCAGCTCCTGCACGATGCCGATGAGGACGTTGCACACCACAATGCCCAGAAAGAGCATGTCCCGGTAGGCCCCCACCGCGAAGAGGCACAGGGCCAGGGCCACAAAGAGCGCGTTGAAAAAGGTGCACAGGTTGTCCCGGATGATCTGGCTGACCGGCTTGGGCAGCTGATTGGGGTCCCGGTTGGACCATCCGGCGGCGGCGCGCACAGCGGCCTCCCGGGTGGTGAGGCCCTGGGCAGGGGCGGGGTCCAGCCGGGGGACCGGCGTGCGCTGAGGCGCTTTGGCGCGGGGCTTCATAGGCATCGTCCTCTCATTGGGATCTTTTGCTAAGGAAAGTGTACCAGCTTTGTATGAAGAGTCAATGAGTCTTTTCTTACGATTTTTTAAAAAAGCGGGCAAAAACCGCAAAAGATGCAAAAAATCCCCCCTGCCCGTAGGCAGGGGGGAAAACATTTGCGGATGCGGAGGGGAAATTACTCCTCCAGACGCTCCAGATCCTTCAGGTAGTCGGTCTCACAGCAGAACTGCTTTTCGGCCTTCTTGGCATACTTCTTCACGGCGGCGGCCGACTTGTCGATGGGCTGCATGGAGCCCGCACCCGCCACACAGCCGCCGGGGCAGGCCATGCCCTCCAGCAGGTAGCCGTTGTACTTACCGGCCTTGGCCATGACCATCATCTTGCGGCAGTCCTCCAGACCCTGGGCGCTGGCCACCTTGATCTCGCCGTGCTCGGGGTACATCTTCTTGATGCAGTTGACCACGGCCTGGGCCACGCCGCCGCTGACGGCAAAGTTACGGCCGTCGGCGCTGGACTCGGAGAGGAACTCCTCCTCCTCGATGTTCTGGATGTCGATGTTCCGGGCGTTGAAGAGGCCCATCATCTCCTCAAAGGTGAGGACGAAATCGATGTCGCTGCGGATGCTCTTGCGCATGGCCTCCAGCTTCTTGGCGGCACAGGGACCGATGAAGGCCACCTGGGCGTTGGGGTGCTTCATCTTGATGAGGCGGCCGGTGAGCACCATGGGCGTGAGGGCCATGGAGACGCAGTGGGCAAGCTCCGGGAACTGCTTCTTGGCCATGACGGACCAGGCGGGGCAGCAGGAGGTGGCCATGAAGGGGAGATTCTCAGGCACGTTCTTGATGAAGTCCTCGGCCTCCTCGGCGGCGCACAGGTCGGCGCCCACGGCCACCTCGATGACGTCGGTAAAGCCCAGCTGCTTCATGGCGGCGCGGAGCTTCTCCGGGGTGACGTTGGGGCCGAACTGGTCCACGAAAGCGGGGGCCACGGCGGCATAGACATGGGAGCCGCCCTTCATAGCGGTGATGAGCTGGAAGATCTGGCTCTTGTCGGCGATGGCGCCGAAGGGGCAGTTGACCAGGCACATGCCGCAGGAGACGCACTTGTCATAGTCGATCTCGGCCCGGCCGTACTCGTCGGAGCCGATGGCCTTCACACCGCAGGCGGCGGCACAGGGGCGCTCCTGCTTGATGATGGCGTTGTAGGGGCAGGCGTCCACACAGCGGCCGCACTTGATGCACTTGTCCTGGTCCACCACCGACTTGCCGCCCACGATGTGGATGGCGTCCTTGGGACAGACCAGAGTACAGGGGTGGGCCAGACAGCCCTGGCACCCCTCCGTGGAGATGACCTGCTTTTCCGGGCAGGCATGGCAGGCGAATTTGATGATGTTGATGAGGGGAGGCTCATAGTAGGTCTCGGGCCGGGTGCTGTCCTCAATGCCCTTGGAGATGGGGGCCGACTCCGCCGCGGAGCGCACGGGCAGTCCCATGGCCAGACGCAGACGCTCGCCTACGATGGCGCGCTCCAGGAAGATGCTCTCCCGGTACTGGGCCTGCTCGCCGGGGAGGATCTCATAGGGAAGCTCCTCCAGCTTCCGGGCGTAGTCCCCGTCCTCGTAAGCCATACGGGCGATCTCGGTAAAAATACTGCGACGGATGTCGGTAATGGAGGTGTAAATTCCACGCATATCCAAAAAGTCCACCTTTCACTGCTTGCCTTGCAGCTGTCTCAATTCAAGTTCAGTTTTAAGTATAGCCGGAAACCAGTGGATTGGCAACGGAGACTGAGCAGTTTTGCAAAAATTTACAACATATAAACAAGAAAAAAGAAAAATAGATGGCAAAAAAGACGGAAATGAGAAGAATCTAAGGGGAAAAGATGTGACGGGAATGAACGGGTCGGTTCAAACAAACTAACCGGTCAGGGAAAAGGACACCCGGCGGTCGGGATCGGTCATGCGGACCACCAGCGCAGCGGTCTCGGCCCGGGTGATGACGCTGTTGGGGCGGAAGGAGCCGCTGGCATCCGACCCGGCAAAAATACCGGCCCGGTAGAGCTGATAGACGGCGGGGCCGTGGAGGTCGCTCTCAGCCAGATCGGGAATGCGCTCCACCGTGTTGATGGGGGGCAGGGCACTCCCCGGCAGAGAGCGGGCCAGGAAGGTGGCAAATTCCGCCCGGGTGAGGGGGGCGCTCAGCTCCGCGGCGGAGAGATCCTGGGTCAGGATGCCCTGGGTACGGGCATAGTCCACATAGGGCTGATACCAGGGAGAGCCTGGGGAGATGGTCTCCCGGCCGTTGTGATGGCGGTCGTGGATGCGGCTGGCCAGGGCGATGCCCTCGGCCCGGGTGAGGGTGCGCAGGGGGGAGAAGGAGGTGCCGCCCGTCCCCTTCATGAGTCCGGCCTCATAGGCCGCGCATACGTCCTCATAGTACCAGCTGCCCGGCACCAGGTCGGTGAAGGGGTGGGAGGCATCCTCCCGCAGGGTGCGGGTAATGGCGGCGAGGAGGCTCTTGGCGGGGGCGGAGGTGTCCTGGGTGATCTCCCAGATCATGACACCCCCCAGCTCATCCCGGGCATACCGGGTCTTGGCCTGGATGGTGGACAGGCCGTTGTACCAGACCGTGCGGCCCTGGTAGGTCACCGAGTCGCTCAGGTGGGCGTTGGGGACGGCGGAGAGGATGTCCCGGTAGGCCGTCCCGCCGGGGCGGGCATAGAAGGGGAGGCCCAGGACCACCTTTTCGGCGGGCACCCCCCGGGTCTTGTGCCAGTAGTCCCCGGAATAGCGGGCGAACTGGTAGGTGGAGTGGCGGGCGCCCTCGTCCCCGTCATAGGCCATGACATTGATCCAGTCCACGGCCTGGAGGACCGCGTCGGTGTGGGCGGCCGAGTCGGAGTAGACCGCGCCCTCCGGAGACACCCCGCAGAGCACGGCGCTGGTGAGGAGCTTCCCCTTGGCGTGGAGGCGCTGGGCCAAGTCCAGCATGAGGGCCTCGTACTGCCGGTATGTACCGTCCTTAAGGCGGGGGTGCTCCCAGTCCATGTCCACGCCGTCAAAGCCGTACTGATCGCACATGGCGATGATGGCATCGGCAAAGGCCTTCCGCTTGGCCTCGGTGGCGGTGGCGGCGGCAAAAGTGGGCTCCAGGACCACGCCGTTGTAGCTCCAGCCGCCCACGGCCAGGAGGACCTTGACCCCCTTCTGGTGGGCGGTCTGGATGAGCTGCCGGGCCGCCTGGGCGTTTTCCAGGGGGCGCAGACCGCCCTCCGCGGTGGGGATGGCAAAGGCGTAGTTGAGATGGGTCACCTGGTCATAGGGGATCTGGGAGAAATAGCCGCTGCGCCAATAGGGGACATAGCCCACCACTTTTTTCTGGGAAGAGGTGCCGCCGGCGGCCTCCAGCCCGGGGGAGACCAGGGAGAACGCGGTGAACAAGGCGAGCAGCAGCGCCAGAAAGGAGAGGGCGCATGTTGTTCGTCGGTGCATGATAAAATTCCTGCCTTTCTCAAGATTGCGTGTGGAAGATACCACAGAGAGCATGATACCATGGAGAACAGGGGCAATGCATTAGGAGAGTATAGGAAAAAAGGGTCCGCCGGGGACAGTGATCTGTCCCGGCGGACCCTTTGCAGAGGTTGAACATTCAGTTGTCGTCGCTCCACAGGACCACGGTCCCGGCTGCGCGGGAGCGATTGAGATCGATGAGACGCTGGTTGGAGGAGCCGCGGAAACGCAGGGTAATGTCCTTCTTCTCCTCCACAAATTCCCCGTCCACCAGTACGTCGATGAGAGAGAGCATCTCGTCGGTGACCTCGCACCGGGCCCGGCTCTCGCCCAAAAGCTCGGTATCATAGACGTATCCGGAGAAGGCCCAGATATCCTTGTCCGGGAAGCGCGCCTTGACCCGGCGCAGGAAGGGGAGGAGGGCACGCTGATTGTCCGGCTCAAAGGGCTCTCCGCCCAGGAGGGTGAGTCCGTTCATATAGGAAGGGGAGAGGTCCTCCAGAATGGCGTCCTCCACCGCGGGGGTGAAGGGCTGGCCGTAGTGGAAGTCCTGGGCCTCCTCATTGAAGCAGCCCTTGCAGTGGTGGGTACAGCCGGAGACAAAGAGGGAGACCCGCACGCCGATGCCGTTGGCGATGTCCCGCCGTTTGATAGCGGCGTAGTTCATAGCGATCCGTCCTTTCCGGTGCCTTACAGGTGGAGCACCCGCTCCTTGATCTCCTGGGTGCGGCCCTGATTCCAGTACTGAGTGCCGATGTAGCCGCAGGTGCGGCGGGCCACGTTCATCTTGTCCTGGTTGCGGTTGTGGCAGTGGGGGCACTCCCAGACCAGCTTGCCGTCCTCGTCGGTGACGATGCTGATCTCGCCGTCATAGCCGCAGACCTGGCAGTAGTCGCTCTTGGTGTTGAGCTCGGCATACATGATGTTGTCGTAGATGAACTGCATGAGCTGGAGCACGGCCTCCAGGTTGTTCTGCATGTTGGGCACTTCCACATAGCTGATGGCGCCGCCGGGGGAGAGGGTCTGGAACTGGGCCTCAAAGGAGAGCTTCTGGAAGGCGTCGATCTCCTCCGTGACGTGGACATGGTAGCTGTTGGTGATATAGGCCTTGTCGGTCACGCCGGGGATGATGCCGAAGCGCTTCTGGAGGCACTTGGCAAAGCGGTAGGTGGTGGACTCCATGGGGGTGCCATAGAGGGAGAAGTCTATATGCTCCTTGGCCTTCCAGCGGGCGGTGGCCTGGTTCATGTGCTCCATGACCGCCAGAGCGAAGGGGGTGGCCTCGGGATCGGTGTGGGACTTGCCGGTCATGTACTTGACGCACTCGTAGAGGCCGGCGTAGCCCAGAGAGATGGTGGAGTAGCCGTTGTAGAGGAGCTTGTCGATGGGCTCGCCCTTCTGCAGGCGGGCGATGGCGCCGTACTGCCACAGGATGGGGGCGGCGTCCGAGAGGGTGCCCTTGAGGCGGTTGTGGCGGCACATGAGGGCCCGGTAGCACAGGTCCAGGCGCTCGTCAAAGACCTTCCAGAAGGCGTCCATGTCCCCGCCGGAGGAGAGGGCCACGTCCACCAGGTTGATGGTGACCACGCCCTGGTTGAAGCGGCCGTAGTACTTGGGCTTGCCGGTCTCGGGGTCCACATAGGGGGTGAGGAAGGAGCGGCAGCCCATGCAGGTGTAGCAGTGGCCCTCGCCGTTCTGGTCCACCTTGTTCTGGAGCATGATCTTTTCCGAGATATAGTCGGGCACCAGGCGCTTGGCGGTGCACTTGGCGGCCAGCTTGGTCAGGTAGTAGTAGGGGGTGCCGGGACGGACGTTGTCCTCCTCCAGCACATAGATGAGCTTGGGGAAGGCGGGGGTGACCCAGACGCCCACCTCGTTCTTCACGCCCTGGTAGCGCTGATTGAGGGTCTCCTCGATGATGAGGGCCAGGTCCTTTTTCTCCTGCTCGTTCTTGGCCTCGCCCAGGTACATGAACACGGTGATGAAGGGGGCCTGTCCATTGGTGGTCATCAGGGTGACCACCTGGTACTGGATGGTCTGCACACCCCGGCGGATCTCTTCCCGCAGGCGCTTCTCCACGATCTTGTGGACCACGTCGGGTTCGGTGGAGCCACCGCAGATGGCCAGATCGGCCAGCACTTCGGCCAGGATCTTCTTGCGGGAGACATCCACGAAGGGGGCCAGGTGGGCCAGGGAGATGGACTGTCCGCCGTACTGGTTGGAGGCCACCTGGGCGATGATCTGGGTGGCGATGTTGCAGGCGGTGGAGAAGCTGTGGGGCTTTTCGATCATGGTGCCGGTGATGACGGTGCCGTTCTGGAGCATGTCCTCCAGGTTGACCAGATCGCAGTTGTGCATGTGCTGGGCGTAGTAGTCCATGTCGTGGAAGTGGATGATGCCGGCCTCATGGGCCTCCACGATCTCCCGGGGGAGGAGGTGGCGCTTGGTGATATCCTTGGATACCTCGCCGGCCATGTAGTCCCGCTGGACCGAGTTGACGGTGGGGTTCTTGTTGGAGTTCTCCTGCTTGGCCTCCTCGTTGTTGCACTCGATGAGGGAGAGGATCTGATCGTCGGTGGTGTTTGCCGACCGGCGGAGGTTGTGGTCATAGCGGTAACGGATGTAGTGCTTGGCCGTCTCGTAAGCGCCGTCCTTCATGAGCTCGGTCTCCACCATCTCCTGGACCTCTTCCACAGAGGGAGCTCGGCCCATCCGGAGGCAGTCGGCCTCGATTTTTTGCGCAATGGCCTCGATCTGCTCCTCGGTGAGTTCCGGAATGGTAGAGGCGGCCCGGCTGGCCTTGGTGACAGCGGCGACGATTTTCTCCCGGTCAAACAGGGCCTCGGCGCCGCTTCGCTTCATGATCTTCATATTTGCGCTCGCTCCTCTTACGTATCTATTTGGACCGCCCGCCGCCTCAGCGGCGGACATAGCGGCCCATGAAAAGAGGCAATCTCCCACACACAAGATCTTGGGGGGAGAATGCCCTCGAACTGGAAAACTGTGTACATTATATAGTGCCTGTTTTGAAAAAGCAACCCATATTTAGCGTTGGGAAAGAATCGAGGGGCGAGGCGCAGTCAATTTGCATGAAGGGGAGAAAACCCATGCCGCAGGAAGGGGTTGCGGTCTTATGACCGGGGAAATGACCCGCCGGTGGACCGGAAAAGAGATAGGCCCATGGATGGAAAAACAGCAAATCGACGGAAGTGAAAAAGAGGGTTGACACACGCCCCAAAACAGGGGGAGTAGACATAACCATATATAATGTGTCAAGTACCCCCAAAAATTTTATGAGAAAGGGAAAAAGAGCGGTTGACGCGGCGGGGCGAGAATGTTACTATATCAAATGTCAAATTCGCATATATAAAAACGATTCGTATATCGGAATTTTGTGAGAGATAAACGGATGCAGAGAGGAGAATGTATAATGCATCGCAGTGAGAAAATTCTGCGCGGAATCGACAACCAGTACTACAGAGCGACTTACAAGTCCATGGGCTTTACGACCGAAGATCTGAAGCGGCCCATCATCGGTATCGCCAATGCCTGGAGCGAGTGCGTGCCCGGACACTTCAATCTCCGGCAGGTGGCCCAGCGGGTCAAGGACGGCATTTACCGGGCCGGCGGTACGCCGGTGGAGTTCGGCGTGATCGGCGGCTGTGACGGTATGGCCCAGGGACACGACGGCATGCACTATATCCTGCCCTCCCGTGAGATCATTGCCAACTCGGTGGAGTCCATGGCCCAGATCAACCTCTTTGACGCCATCGTGCTGCTGGGCTCCTGCGACAAGATCGTGCCCGGCCTGCTGATGGCGGCCGCCCGTCTGGACATCCCCTGCATCCTGCTGCCCGGCGGACCCATGGAGGGCGGCATCGTGTTCGACGGCCGTCAGTCCGACCAGACCTCCAGCGCCGAGGCCTACGGCATGCTCTCGGCCAACAAGATCACCGAGGAGGAGTATAAGGTGCTGGAGGAGTGCTCCTGCCCCACCTGCGGCTCCTGCTCCTACCTGGGCACCGCCAACACCATGTGCTCCCTCTCCGAGGCTCTGGGCATGACCCTGCCCGACGGCGGCATCGTCCCCGCCTCCTCGGCCGCCCGTCTGGCCGTGGCGGAGGAGACCGGCATCAAGATCATGGAGCTGCTGGAGAAGGGCATCACCTCCCGGAAGATCATCACCAATGAGAGCATCCGCAACGCCATCAAGGTGTGCCTGGCCATGAGCGGCTCCACCAACGCGGTGATGCACCTGACCGCCATTGCCCACGAGGCTGAGCTGGACATCGACGTGCTGGAGGAGTTCGGCACCCTGTCCAAGACCACGCCCCAGGTGGCCAAGATCAACCCCGCCTCCAAGTACAACATGGTGGACTTCTACCGGGCCGGCGGCGTGGTGCGCCTGATGAGCGAGATGTCCTCCATCCTGGACACCGACCAGATGACGGTCAGCGGCAAGACCGTGGCCGAGAACATCGCCGGCCACCGCTACCTCTATCCGGTGGACCGCCGGGTCATCCGCACTCTGGACGATCCCTTCGGCTACACCGGCGGCGTGGCCGTGCTGCGGGGCAACCTGGCCCCCGACACCGGCATCACCAAGCCCGGCGCCTTTGACAAGAGCCTGCATCACTTTGTGGGCGAGGCCATCTGCTTCGACTCCGAGGAGGAGGCCGAGGAGGCCATCATCGCCGGCAAGGTGCGGGAGGGCCACGTGGTGGTCATCCGCTACGAGGGCCCCAAGGGCGGCCCCGGCATGCGCGAGATGTTCAAGGCCATGAAGTACCTCTATGGCCGCGGCCTGGCTCTGACCACCGCGCTGATCACCGACGGCCGGTTCTCGGGCACCAACAACGGCTGCTTCGTGGGACACATCTCTCCCGAGGCGGCTGAGGGCGGCCCCATCGCCATCGTGCAGGACGGCGACAAGATCGAGATCGACGTGGACAACAGCAGCCTGAACCTGCTGGTCAGCGAGGAGGAGATCGCCGAGCGCCTCAAGCGCTGGAAGCGTCCCGAGCCCAAGTTCAAGAAGGGCTATCTGGGCCTGTACTGCAAGCTGGCGGCCTCCGGCGCGAAGGGCGCCATCATGGATTACAGCCTGCTGTAAGACAAATCAGACCGAAATACACAATCAAGAGGGCCGGAATGCGATCTGCATTCCGGCCCTCAGGCTGTCGATAAAGTGTATTTCTGCGATTTGTGCAGCAAGAGCCTCGCAGAGTTTCGCCGTCCGCAGACGGCGGAAGAGTGTCAAATCGTGTTTTCCGGCGGCATGTACGTCGGAAAACACACTTCTCAGGCCACAAGTGTGCGAGCGAAAGCGAGTGCGCGCAGCGGCCTGCACCCCCTCGAAAAAATGCTTGCATTTTTGAGAAGCATGTCGAAGTTTTTCGACATGCTGGAGGACCGGAATGCGATCTGCATTCCGGCCCTTTTTTGCACTTCATATCAGGGAATGTGGATATTCACGCCGTTGACCTCCACGCCCTCGTCGGCGCGGATGAGGATGTACTTGACGCCGTTGATGACCCGGGTCTCCACCAGATCGCCCCGCTCCGGGTTGACCCGGATGGTGACGTTGGGGGTGCGCACCTCAAAGCGCTTGGGGTCCACCAGGTTCTGGGGGGGCAGCTGGGTGTCCGAGCCGAAATGGGTGTCGAACTTGGTGTCGAAGAGGGCCATCTGGGTCTCGTTGACGCCGCAGGAGCCGAGTATCTGCCTGACCATGTCCTTGGTCATGACCAGAGGCTCCTCCTCCTTGTTGAGCTTGTGGGCCTCGATGAGGTCCCGGATCTGCTCATGGACGGCCTGGACCGCATCAAAGCTGCAATCGTCCTCCAGGGTCTCCTCCAGAATGCTCTGGAAGGCCTCCTTCTGCTCGTCGGCAGGCATGGGGAGGGTGCGGGAGAACACGGCCTCCACGAACGAGGCGTGGTTCTCGGCGCTGTTGCGGGTGTAGTAGAGGGTGTTATAGAGGTTGGTGCTCCGGTCGTCAAAGGAGGGGAAGATGAAGCCCAGCTCCGGGGTCGAGACCAGCCAGTCGGAGGTGCGGTTGTGGAAGGCATTCTCCGCCACATAGTAGCTCAGGGCGGGCTTGGTCAGCTTGATGGGGCAGACGCTGCACAGAATGTAGGAAAAGACCTCGGAGGAGGCGTCGGCCTGGGTATCCCCGTCCTTGGAGCGGTAGGGGACATCGTAGGTGTCGTGGGCCAGCAGGATGAGATAATTTCCCTCCAGCGCGGCGGACTGAATGACCTTCTGGAAGAAGGTGTCCACCGCCTCCTCATCCTTCAGGGAGGAGTCACGCAGAGCCATGAGCAGACGGTGCTCCTCACTGTTGACCACCTGCTGGGTGTCAAAGGCCAGGTCGATCAGATTTTTGCCCAGGCTTCCGCTGAGGGTGCGCTTGAGGATGGAGAGAAAGGTGTCGGTCTCCTCCTCGGACATCATGGCGAGAGACTGGTCGAAGCGGGCGACGATCTCCTGATTTTCATTCACATAGCAGCCGCGGATATGGGTGATATTGCTCTTGTCCTTGCGAAAGCGGCGGCGAATTTCAGCAACTTCTTTTTCGTTCATAGGGAACCTTCCTTCTATCTATCATCGGTCAATGGAATGCGGCAGAGAAGGTAAGAGGACAGTGTCACAGAACATGAAACATCCCCACCTCGTGGGAGAGGTGAGGGGGCGGGGCCGGCTTGTGCGGCGGTTTCTCATGCGCAGATGGAGTGCTTCAGACCTTCGTGATTCCGGACCGATCCGAGGCACCCCGGATCGGTCCCATTATTTTACCATATGGGAGCGGACTTTTGCATCATCAAATTTTACACTGCGCCTCCTCCGGGCAGGGCAGCACCAGGAGAAAACGGCTTCCACCGCCCTGGACCGCCTCCGCCCGCACGCTGCCGCCGTGGAGCTCCGCAATGGCCCGCACCAGGGAGAGGCCCAGCCCGGCCCCGCCCAGCTGCCGGGAGCGGGATTTGTCCACCCGGAAAAAGGGCTCAAAGATCTGCTCCCGGAACTCCGGAGGGATCCCCACCCCCTCGTCGCAGACCTCCACATGGGCATATGCTCCCGCGCGCGTGGCCCGGACGGTCACGGTCCCGCCGGGACGGTTGTATTTGACGGCGTTTTCCATGAGATTGAAGAGGGCGCGCTCCAGCAGGATGGCATTTCCCAATACCGTTACAGGTTTGCACTCCAGTTGGATGGCAATGTTCTGCGCCCGGGCCGCCCCCTCCAGGGTCCCGGCCACCTGGGTGAGCAGCGGGGAGAGATCCACGCGCGCGCTGCGCTCCAGATCGTCCAGGTTGGTGAGGGAGAGAAGGTCGTTCACCAGAGCGGAGAGCCGCTCCGTCTGCTCCTCCAGTACGTCCAGCAGCGCGGCTGTCTCGGGCGTGGTGCACAGCCCCTTCTTCCGGAAGAGGGCCATGCGGGTCTTGAGCACAGCCAGGGGCGTGCGCAGCTCATGGGCGGCACACTGGGCAAACTGCTTTTGCTGCTGGAAAGCCCGGCTGAGGTTTTGGGACATCTGGTTGAAGGAAACCGTCAGTCCGGCCACCTCGTCCCCGCTGGCGGGCACGGGAAGAGGGGGGTCCAGGTCGGAGGCGGTCCGGCTGCGGATCTGTTCGTCCAGCCGGCGCAGGGGGGCGAGTGCCTTCCCAGTGAGCCAGTAGACCATCAGGCAGCCGCTCACCACGATGATCCCCATGGCGGCCACGCTCTGCATCCGGAAGGTCTCCCGGGCGGGGCGGCTGACCGCCGCCATGGGGAGCTGGGAGAGCGCTCCCGTCTCGCATGCGCCGATCGCCTGGGCCGGCTGAAGGGGGGTGGCCTCAATGGCGTCAGCCATCTCATAGGCGGAGTAAGTATGGCTGACGGTCAGCAGCAGGCAGCACACGGCCAGCAGCACGCCGCAGACCAGCGTCACCCGCAGACGCAGAGAGATCTTCCGGCTCAAGTCCTCACCTCCAGACGGTATCCCTGTCCGATCTTGGTCACGATGGGGTCATAGCCCAGGGCGGTGCGCAGCTTTTTCCGCAGGGAGGAGATGTGCATCCGCACCGCGTGGCTGAAGGGGTTGGAGTCGGCCTCCCAGATGTGCTCCAGGAGCTCCTCCTGGCTGACCGCCTGCCCCGCCCGGAGCATGAGATACTCCAGGATCCCAAATTCCTTGCGGGTCAGGGAGAGGGGGAGACCCTCGGCGGAGATCTCCCTCCGCTGGGTATCCAGCGTGAGTGGCCCCACCACGAGGGCCGTATCCCGGGAGGCAAAATCCCGGCGCAGCAGGGCGCGCACCCGGGCTTCCAGTTCCTCCAGGGCAAAGGGCTTGGTGAGGTAGTCGTCCGCCCCCAGGTCCAGTCCGGCCACCCGGTCGGCCAGGGTGCTCCGGGCGGACAGGATGAGCACCCGCAGCTCGGGCTTTTCCCTGCGGACCGCCCGCAGGATATCCAGCCCGTCCATGCCGGGCAAGTTCAGATCCAAAATCACCAGATCGTAGGACTCCACCAGAATGCGCTCCCAGGCCTCCAGCCCGTTATAGCAGCGCTCCACGGTGTAGCGCTCCAGCTCCAGGTCCTCGGCGATGTCGTCGCACAGCTGGCGCTCGTCCTCTACCACGAAAATCTTCATCACAAAACGCCTGCTGTTTTTCTCCTATGGTAACACAGTCCCGGTCAAATCTGTGTCAAGAACTTGACAGGGACTTGACACGCTCTATGGTATCATGTCCGGCGTCAAATGAAAACACAGGAGGAATCCCCATGAAACAAAACGCGATTCTGGCCGGCGCGCTGGCGCTGTGCCTGACCCTCTCCGCCTGCGGGAGCAAGGCCCCCAGCCCGGAGGAAGTGGAGGCGGCCATCCGCGACGGCTCGGTGACCATCGAGGACGCCCTGGACAAGGGGTGGATCACCCAGGAGTGGGCGGACAGCTATCTGGAAGAGCGCTCGGTCCCTGCGGCGGACAAAATGGCCGTGAACAAGGTGGGCGCATTTGAGACGGAGACCCTGACCGGAGAGACCTACACCGGGGCGGATCTTCCGGACACTGCCTTTCTGGTCTTTCTGGACCCGGAGGACCCCGGAGCCGCGGATTTCTAAACCGGACTGGTGGATGCGGTGGAGGATGTCCGCGCCGCGGGGGCGGACATCGTGGTGTGCAGCAAGGGGGACATGGACCATGAGCTGTTCCAGGGCGCGCCCTTCCCGGTGGTGGCCTACAACGAGTCCATGCAGGAGGCGCTGGCCCAGAATGACGAGATGGCCTCGGAGATCCCCTGTGTGGGCGTGTGGTATGTGAACGGCTCCCTGATCTCCGCCTGGACTTCCCAGGTGGAGGCGGAGGATCTGGCGGCCTCCGCGCCCAGCTTTGTCGCCATGGCCCAGGAGGACGACCCCTCCGGGGAGGATGGGATGGCCGCCGCTGCGATGGGATGAGAGGAGCGGGACGATGAAAAAGATCCCGGTCTGCCTTCTGCTGGCTGCGGGCGTCCTGATCGCCGCGGGCATCCTGCGCGGGGAAACGGCCACCGTCTGGAACAAGGGCATCAATCTGTGTCTGGAGTGTGTGGGCATTGGCTAAACAACGGAAAACAAGCGGACGGTGGAAGATCCAGGCGGCGGCAGCCCTGGCTTCCAACCCCTTTCTGCTCCATTTTTTCAGCGGGAAATTATACCGGGGGCGGCTGAAAAGCCTCTGTGTGCCCGGACTCAACTGCTACTCCTGCCCGGCGGCGGCGGGCTCCTGCCCCATTGGATCGCTGCAGGCGGTCATCGGCGCGCCGAAATATCAGGTGTCCTACTATATCATGGGAATCCTGCTCTTCTTCGGCGTCCTGCTGGGGCGGGCGATGTGCGGCTTTCTGTGCCCCTTCGGGTGGTTTCAAGAGCTGCTCCATAAGATCCCCACGAAAAAGTTTGGGACCCGCCGGCTGCGCTGGCTGACCTATCTGAAATACGGTATCCTGGTCCTCTTTGTGATCGTGCTGCCCATGACGGTGGTCAATGAGGTGGGACTGGCTGACCCGTTTTTCTGCAAGTACATCTGCCCCGCCGGGATTCTGGAGGGGGGCATTCCCCTGGCGCTGGCCAACGAGAGCATCCGGGCCAGCCTGGGGGCGCTGTTCACCTGGAAGAGCTGTATCCTCCTGGGTGTCATCCTGCTGGCCGTCTTTTTCTACCGGCCCTTCTGCAAGTGGATCTGTCCTCTGGGGGCCTTTTACGGCCTGTTTCACAAGGTCTCCCTCTACCGCCTGTCGGTGGATGGGGAGAAGTGTACTGCCTGCGGCGTGTGCAGCCGCGTGTGCGGCATGGATGTGGACGTGTTCCGCCATCCCAACCACGCCGAATGCATTCGGTGCGGGGACTGCATCCGGGCCTGCCCCCACCAGGCCATCCAGAGACAGGCCCCCTGGATCATGAACGAAAAAAGGAGCACAAACCATGGATAAAAGAATTGCTACCCTTCTGACCACGGCCCTGGTTCTGGGGCTGAGCGCCTGTTCCTCTTCCGACGAACTGGTCTCCAAGACGCCGTTTCCCACCTTCTCCGAGGTGGACATGGAGGGAAATGAGGTGACGAACGACATCTTTTCCGAGTACGACGCCACCATCGTCAACTTCTGGAACAACGGCTGCGGCACCTGCATCGAGGAGATGCCGGAGCTGGAGGAGTATTTCCAGGATTTTCAGGAGAAGAACATCAATCTCATCGGCGTGGCGTCCGATTCCGGCGAGAGTGAAGAGCAGCTGGAGACCGCCCGGAAGATTTTGAAGGAAAAAGGGGTCACCTACACCAATCTCTCCCCGGACCCAGACCAGGCGCTCTATACGGACTTCATCTCCCAGCTGGCGGGATACCCCACCACATACGTGATCGACAGCGAGGGCAACATCGTCGGCGCGTCCATCATCGGGAACGTAAAAGCCCAGGAGGACACCCTGAACGCCCGCCTGGAGCAGGCCATGGACGGCTGAGTCCCTGGCGGTCAGGCCGAAAAACCGGGTCATATCCGTCGTCTGGACTGGTATGACCCGGTTTGTATGCTATAATAATAGATCAGAGACAAGAGAAGGAACTGGAGGCGGGAGCAACATGGAGTTTATACCGGTCGATCTGGACACCTGGGCCCGAAAGGAGCACTTTGAGCACTACTTTCACCAGGTGCCCTGCACATATAGCATGACGACAAAGCTGGACATCACGCCGCTCATCGAGGCAAAGGAGCGGCTTTATCCGGCCATGCTCTACCGGATCGCAAAGGCGGTCAATCAGTATCAGGAGTTTCGCATGGACCTGGGGCCCGACGGGACGCTGGGATTTTATACGGAAATGCATCCCTGCTACACGATTTTCCACCGGGACAGCGAGACTTTCTCCAATCTGTGGACCGAATACACCGACGATTACGAGGCCTTCTGCCGGGCCTATCAGCAAGATCTGGAGCAGTTCGGAAGCTGTAAGGACATGATGGCAAAGCCGGACGTGCCGGTCAACACCTTCCCGGTCTCCATGGTCCCGTGGGAGAGCTTTGAGGGATTCAACCTGAACCTGCAAAACGGCTACCGCTACCTGCCCCCCATTTTTACCATGGGGAAATACCAGCGAGACGAGCGCGGCGTGTGGCTGCCGCTGTCCATTCAGGTAAATCACGCGGTCTGCGACGGCTTCCACGTCTGCCGGTTCATCGCTGCGCTGCGGGAGATGCTCTGAAGAGCTTCCACCCTGTAGTCAGACGGACGGAATGGAGAAAGAAATGGAGCGTGGTCATATGACGGAAAAAATCAGATGCAGCTGGGCCAATCCCAAGAATCCTCTCTATATCCGCTACCACGATGAGGAGTGGGGCATTCCCGTCCACGACGACCGGAGGCTGTTTGAGATGCTGGTTCTGGAGGGCTTTCAGGCGGGCCTCTCCTGGGAGTGTATCCTCAATAAGCGGGAGGCATTCCGCCGGGCCTTTGACGGCTTTGATCTGGAGAAGGTCTGTGAGTACGACGCGGAAAAGCTGGAGGCACTGAGGCAGGATCCCGGCATTGTCCGGAACAGGCTGAAGATCCGCGCCGCGGTAAAGAACGCCAGGATTTTTCGGGACATGCAGCGGGAGTGGGGGAGCTTTGATCGCTACCTCTGGCACTGGACGGAGGGGAAGCGCATCCATGAGACCGGACAGGTCCGCTCCGAACTGTCCGACGCGGTGTCTGAGGATCTGAAGCGGCGGGGCATGAAGTTCGTGGGGAGCGTCATCATCTACTCCTATCTGCAGGCGGTGGGCGTGATCGACTCCCATGAGGAGACCTGCTTTTGCAGGCAGGGAAAGAGAGCATAACTTCGACCGCACCATATCGAGGAGGAACTATGAGACAGGACAATATCATCATCCGCCGGGAAACACCGGCGGACTACGCTGCCGTAGAACATCTCACCCGGGAGGCCTTCTGGAACGTATACCGCCCCGGCTGTCTGGAGCACTATGTGGTCCATGTGCTGCGCCGGGACCCGGACTTTGTGCCCGAGCTGGACCTGGTCATGGAGCGGGACGGAGCGCTCATCGGCCATGTGCTGTATATGCGCGCCAAAATTGTGGCCGATGACGGCCGGGAGATCCCCATGATGACCTTCGGGCCCATCAGCATCCGCCCGGACCTCCAGCGGCAGGGATTGGGCAAATATCTGCTGGACGAGTCCATGGAGCGGGCCAGGGAGTTGGGGGCGGGGGCCCTGTGCATCGAGGGCAACATCGACTTCTACGGCAAGTCCGGCTTTGTAGTGGCCGGGACCCGGGGCGTCCACTACCACGGGGAGCCGGAGCAGGAGATCGTCCCCTATGTCCTGCTCAGGGAGCTCCAGCCGGACTTTTTGAAGGGCATCACCGGGGTCTACCACACGCCGAAGGGCTACTATGTGGATGAGGCCGCGGCGGAGGAATTTGACCGGAACTTCCCGCCCAAGGAAAAATTAAGGCTGCCGGGACAGCTGTTTTGATCCGGGCGCATGTGAAGATCGGCCGCAGGAAAAACTGCGGCCGATGTTTCATATAGGGCGGATCGGAGTGCATGGAAAGGAACGATTCCGAAGACGGAAGGCGCCTCTGCCGCAGCCGCACCGCGCTGCCCGCTTCCCCAAAATCCCCCTTTCGAGGGAGTGACAAGGCCCCCCTTTTTTCCTATAATAAAAGATAGGAACGGGGTGAGCAAATGGATACGCTCTATTTTTCGCAAGATATCCAACAGAAACTTTCTCACATCTATCAAAGCAGTCTGACCATGATCGAAGCGCCTGCGGGCTATGGGAAAAGCACGGCGGTCCGCTGGGCCATGCGGGAGATTCCTCACGAGCAGGTCCACTGGTTCACAGCGGTGAGCTTTTTGCAGGACACCAGTCTGGACTGGTTTATCCGGCAGATCGGCACCCTGGACGCGGACGCAGGCGCCGCACTGCGGGGGCTTGGCTTTCTGAACCGCAGCAATGTCAGCGCCGCTGCGGACATCCTGGCCCGCCTTTCGGTCTCCTCACCCTGCTATCTCATTTTGGACAATTTTCAGCTGATCGGCGACAACTGGCCGTTGCCCCTTCTGCAGGCGATAGCGGACCGGCCCCGGGATGGCCTGCATGTGGTGCTGATCTCCCAGAACTTTAAAAAGCTGCGGGCCGTCTTTGAAAGCAGCTCCGGCGTCTCCCGGCTGAATTCCCGGGATTTTCTGCTGGGCAAGAAGGACATCCTGCAATATGCCCAGCAGCTGGGCCTGAACCTGACCCGGCAGCAGGCCGACATGGTCTACCGCAATACCGAGGGCTGGGCCGCCGCGGTGGCCCTGTATTTGAAGAGCTTACAGGACAATCCCGACAAGCTGCCGGAATTTCACGATATGGACGGGCTGCTCCACGAATTTTTCTGGCGGAAAGTCTCCTGTAAGGAGCAGGAGATGCTGCTGCGGGTGGCGGTGTATGACTGCATCCAGGAGGAACGGCTGCCGGACATTGCCCCCGGCCAGGAGGCGGCTTTGCAGAACCTCCTGGTGCGCACGCCTCTCATGCACCACGACATCCGGGCCAGAACCAGCTATCCCCACGAGCTGCTGCGGCATTTCCTGCTGGAGATGCTGGAATCCATGCCCCCGGACTTCCGCTGTCAGGTCTATGAGGCCGCGGGCACCATCTACCGCCGGACCGGGAACAACAAAAAGGCCGTGGAGTGCTTTTTCCAGGCGGGCAACGACGAACAGCTGCTTTCCTGCGAGCTGGTGGGGCTTCTGGGGGAGACCTTCGGCTCGATCCCCTACACCGCCCTGGCCCGCAGGGTGCTGCAGCGCTGTCCCCGGGAGACATTGGCCCAATACCCCCTCTCCATGCTGCGGCTGTGCCTGGCCCTGTTTGCAGGCACGGATTTCCGGGGCTTTGAAGCCGCGCTGGAGGAGAGCCGGGAGATCCTGGCGGAAAACGGCAGCCGGCAGCTCATGTGGGAGTGGTATCTCCTCTCCGCCTTCCGGGAGTTTCCCGACATCCCCCGCATGAAGGCATGTTACCAGGAGGCTGCCGCCTGGATGAGCGAGCCCTCCCGGCTCTTCAACCGGCGGGAGCCTTATCTGTTCGGCACCACCTCCATGTGGTATCTCTTTTACCGCACACCGGGGAAGATGATGGAGACGGCAGAGGCGCTGCGGGACATGCTGGAGGTCTACAATCCCCTCACCGGCAATCACGGGGCCGGGGCCTATGAGCTCTACCTGGGCGAGGCCCTCAGCGTCCAGGGGCGGTTTGACGAGTCGGACATCTACGCCCACCGGGCGGCGCTGCTGTCGGAGCAGTGGCAGAACGCCACGGTGACCTACGGCGCGGCCCTGCTGCTGGGCATCAACGCCATCTACCAGTCGGACATGATCTCCCTGCAGAAGGCCATCGAATATCTGGAGACCAAGGCCCTGGCCTATCCCTTTTTGCAGCACACCGCCATCAACACCCAGATGGCGGAGACCGTCCGTACCTATCTGCTGGGCCTCATGATGGAGCCGGACCGCTCCGCGGCCTGGGCCAGAGGGGCGGCGGACATGCTGGGGGACCTCACCTTTACGAATTTCATGGCCAAGACCAACCGCATCACCGACCTGATTTTGAAGAAGGAGTACAAGCGGGCCATTGCCAGCGTAGAGGCCTCCCTCCAGCTGGACAGCCGTCTCATCTCCCTGTCCACGCGCAATTTCATGTGTGTGGGCCTATCCCTGTGCTACCTGTCCATGGGGGCGATCCCCCGGGCGGTGGAGTGGCTGGAGCAGTCCCTGTCCCTGGCGGAGCAGGACAAGAACTATACCTTCCTGGCCTGCTTCCGAAAGTATCTCTCGGTTTTGTTTCTGCTTCCCTCCATCAAAAAGAAGCATGAGACCGCCATCGCGGAGATCAAAGCCATGGAGATCCACTATACCAGGGCGGAGGAGAGCCGGATCTTTGCCATGCTGGAGAAGTACCCGGATCAGATGACCGAACTCAGCGAGCGGGAGCGGGAAGTGGCCCGGCTGGCGGCGGAGGGCCTGCGCAACAAGGAGATCGCCCAGCGCCTCTTCATCTCGGAGGAGACCGTGAAGAGCCATATCCGCAGTATCTTCAACAAGACCAACATCGACCGCCGGAGCAAACTGGTGGATCTTTTGAAATAACTCCCCCCAAAATCCCCCTTTCGGGGGATGTGCGCAGCATAGGAACTCGGTATGATAAATACAGAGTTCCTATGCTGTTATTTTTGCGCGAAAGGAGGAGAGCTTATGGACGCCTCCGGCATCACTTTACAGGTACTTCCCAACTATCAGCTCAAGCTGAGTTTTCCCAACGGCAGCGAGGCGGTCATTGACATGAAGCAGCGGGTCCACGCCATCCGGTTTGGAAGGCTGTCGTCGCCGGAGCTGTTTAAAACCGCCCGGCTGGTGGACAGCGAGGTGGTCTGGGACAATGGGGCCTACTGCGTGCGTGCATCCATCAATGAGCTGCTGGATTCCATGCAGATGGACGGATAGAAGGAGGAATGTGTGTGAAAAAGAGAGTGTTGAGCCTGCTGCTGGCAGTCTGCATGACCCTGTCATTGCTGCCGGCCACGGCTTATGCCGCCGTAGGCGGCTTGTTGGGCAATCCGCCGGAACGGAATGAAAGCCTGCTCCAGCAGCTGGAGCAGTTCACCGGCGAGAGCTATGAGGAGGTCTATGACCTGCTCGACACCCTGGGTCTCCTGGACGAGGACGGCAATCTGGTCACTGACCGGACCATCGACCTGGACGGGGAGACCTATACCCTGGAGGAGATGGAGGCCCTGCTCAGCGATCCGGCCACCGATCTCACCCAGGTGGCCGAGGTGGACGGGGTGCCCATCGCCCTGAAGGACCTCAAGACCATCATCGCCATCGAGCGGCAGCTGCAGTATCTGCAGGAGAAGTATTTTACTGGGGCCACCTTCGAGGGGGAGACCCTGGAGAATCTCAACAGCCTGCTGGAGCAGCTCCAGGGCGAGGGCATGACCCTGACGGCCAACCGCGATCAGGTCGTCTTTGACACCAGCAACGTGCAGGTGAAGGACGACACCTATTACATCAGCACCCCCGACGTGACCATCCCGCGGGGCACCACCCTCTCGATCAAATTCAAGGTGGATTTTTCCAATGTGCTCAAGGCCATGGGATTCTGGGGCGAAGAGTCTGTGAGCAATATGTTTAACCGTGGGCTTGCCGTCTACCTGTCCGATCAGACCAGCAACCGTTATTCTCTGGGGAACAACAGCGGTGAAATCATTTACTTTTTTACCCCAGAGGAAATGTCACAGGTGGACGGAACAGAGTACACACTGACGACAGATGCGTTCAGGAATGATTACACCGGGCCGCTGTATCTCTGCATTAGTGCGCCTGGGATCTCGGATTATGCGACAACATGGAAAAATTATCTTTCATTTGGTGAGATTTCCTTCGGGGATATCTGGCAGAATGTGTCCTTCTATGACGCCCAGGGCTTCTTCTTCCAGGACGGGAGCGGCCTGAGCGACTGCTGGAACGGCTACTTTTCCATCTCCAATCCGTTGCCGGCCATGCCAGGCTCTGCAAGCGCCTCCCAAGAGATGACCTCTTCTAACAAGATCGATTACGAGCTCGTTAGCCAAATAGGGTTTTCACTGGCGTTGAGCACCGATCTCGAGGCACTGGAGCAGACGCTGACTTATCTCCAGCAGTGCCTTGACACGCTCGACTCCGACAGCGCGATACGCACCCACGTCACCGCCACCATCAAGCAGGAGAACACCGATGATTACCAAAATATCACCGGGGAACAGCACCGCACGCTGATTGTGCCGCAGAGCGTCCTTCTCGGCGCGAACCCCTACATCGACGCAAACAGTGTCAACGGTTTTCCGCTCAGCCTCCCCTCCGGCAGGGGGACGGCGGACATCTCCTACAACATCATCTCCACAACGATGTCCTCTTACCCCGCGGTCTATCCCCTGAATTTTCTTCTGAAATTAAGTATCTGCAAGGATGACACGGTACAATGGGATCAGATCAGCGACGGCGACTTTGACGAAACCTACGTTTACTATGTAAATGGCTATACCGCCACTACTACCAAGTCCAGTTTTGAACTGGTAAATGACGGCGAGGACCCCATCCTCACCGTCTCCGCACCGCAGGGTACCTACCGGAGCGGCGATGTGATTCCCATTACCATTACTGCCGATGAGTTCATTCAGGCCACGAATGATACCCAAATCACCATCAACAATACTCCGTACACACTGGAAGAGCTCCACGGCTCCACCAGCGGCAAGTACATCACCTTCTTCTATGAGGTCAAGGAAATGGATGATGGTGTCCTTACCGTGGGCGTGGCCTCTAACTCCGGCATCACAGACTACTGGGGCAACGAGGCCAAAGAGGTGAATAACGTTACCGTCTCCGGCGTGACCTTGGATACCCCCATTCTGAAGAATGCCGTGGAGAACCTGGATGTCACCTATGATGAGAGCGGCAAGGCGCTGAATTTCGCCATCTCGGCCAAGCAGGGCGAATATCAGCAGATGTACAGCGAATATCTGACCGATCCCACCGGCCTGATGCGGCTGCTCGTCAGCGTGAACGGCGCCCCGGATCAGGAGCATACGGTTACCATGGAGGAGGGGGCCAATGACTCCTACACCTTCACCGCAAAGCCGTACCCCCTCACGCCCACAACGGTGGAGCAGAACGTCACCGTCCAGCTCCAGGTAAAGAACGGAGAGAGCTGGGAGACCGTGCCCTGGGAGACAAAATCGGTCACCATCGCCAGGCGTGTGGATGTGGCCGATGTGGTCATCAGTGTGGTCGGCGCTGGGCCGGACTACAACTACACGATTGCCCTCAGCGACGAAGCCATCCCCAAGCTCCAGGCGCAGACCAGCCCGGAGGGGGCGGCCACCAGCGGCACCTGGCACAGCACAGACGAAACCGTTGCCACCATTACCAAGGAGGGCCAGATCGAGCTCCAGTCCAAAACCGGCAAAGTGAGCTTCTACTACGTGGCCGACAACGGTACGCCGGAGGATACAAAGGATGATAAGGAATCCAATCATTTGGAGTTTACCATCACCGCCGGCGACAAGCTGTATCTGGGCATCCCCCAGTATGCCCAGGAGTCCCTGCTCCAGAGCGGCAGCAGCGCCACGGTGAAGTGGAACACCAATGTCTTTGACCTCTATCCGGGACAGGATATCACCTTCACCGTCAAGCTCTTTGCGGGCACGCAGGCCACCGGCGAGCCCAGCAAGAGCTATGAAGTGAAGAGTACGGCCGGGGGGGAGCGGATCACCTCCTGTACCATCCCGGCCACAGACCTGCCGGTGACCTATCCCCAGAGCCAGTACACCGTGGAGGTCGGGATGGAGAGCCCCGAGAAACGCGCGGCCACCTCGTCCATTACGGTGCTCTCCCCGCCCACCCAGCTGCGCATCACCTCGGACAAGACCGACCTCACCGATGCGGAGACCGCCACGCTCACCTGCACCATCTCGGGCAATCCGGATGCAAAGGGCACCCTGTCCGCCGCCCGTATGGCGGACGGTGCGTCGACGGCGGAAGAGGTCACCAGCCAGTGCCTGTCCGCCACATCGGTAGACGGGGGCAGCGGTACGGTGCGTTTTACACCGGCAGCGGTAGGCAGCGGCCTCTACGACACCTACACCATCACCTTTACCGAAAATGAGACCGGCAGCCCGAACTTTGCCCCCAGCTCCGACTCCATCGTGCTGCGGGTCTACCGCTCCGGCGCGCTGGAGATCCAGCCGGAAGGCCCGATCACCATGGATAACACCTCCAAGGTGAGCGGCAGCCTTCCCACGGACAGCAAAAGCATTCTGGAGCTGCGCCAGGAGCTGGGCCTCATCGAGTACGTGAGCATCAACGCGGATGCCTACAACTGGAGCAGCTTCCGGGACGGCATCCGGTGGGTCTCGGACCACCCGGAGGCCGTGGGCATCTACTACCGCCAGGGCGGTCTGTGGGACAACATTGCGGATCTGAGCTACGAGACCTATCTGCCCCGGACGCAGATGGCGCTCTCCGCCACCACGGACGGCTCCGCCACCATCACGGCCACCCATGCGGCCACCGGCATGAGCGACAGTGTGACCGTGAATGTGAACACCCTGCGGGACAAGTTCTACCTCTTCCAGGTCACGCCCGCGGTGACCACGGAGGTCACCTACACCAACGGCGCGGGCGAGAGCAAGACGGTCCAAACCAATGCGGACGGCCTTCTGGCCCTCTATGAGCCCAGCGGCATCCAGAGCGACGTGTATTTCCGCTCAGGCAGCGAGAAGGAGCCCAATCTGGGCACCATTCTCAACAGCGCCCTCTCCAGCGGGGAGCGGGACGCGGCCAAGCTGCAGCTCTATCCCCTGAACACCGTCACCCTCCGTCCCGCCGCCAAGGCGGAGCTGTACCTGGTGAACCCTGACGGCACACCCTTTGCCAACGAGACCGTCACCCTCCGGGGCGGCGTGTACCTGGGCGGCTACTACTGTGAAAGCGCCCAGATGGGACCCACCTCCGGCAGCCTGATCTCCGGGGCCACCGACGGCAAGTACACCACCGATCAAGACGGCAAGCTGACGGTGTACATGGACGCCACCCAGTTTGCGGCCGATGGCTATACCGGACAGCTGACCAACGCTGCGCTGGACTACTGGTTCGAGCTCAGTGACCTGGACAATAACAAATATTATCCCACTCTGGTGAACATCCAGGGCAGCATGTCCGCCGACCGCATCCTGCGCACCGGCAGTGCGGTGGTCACCCTGGAGGAGGTTCCCCAGGGCCAGGAGGAACAGCCCTTCCTCACCGCCCAGACCATGGCCTACGGCAAGGAGAGCGGAACCGACCTGCAAATCCGGGATGTCATGGGCTCCACCGGCCGAGTGGGTCCCAACAGTACCTACAAGTATGCCGAGCTCACCAGCCGCTTTATGCTCTGGGGCGTGGAGGCGGAAAATGGCAAGGCCACGGTCTCCATGACCGGGGAAAACGGATTTGTACCCGAGGGACAGACCGTGGAGGACAGCACCTTCCCCTTCTCCTCCATCCCCATCGTCACCAACACCATGGTCCTGACCAAGAAGACCATGACGGAGTCCGGCTGGCTCAAGCCCGAGACGGCCGCTAAGCTCCGGGCCTGTGTGTACCAGAATGACCAGCTGCTCAAGGACGTGTCCATGCCCTTCCAGGTCATTGACCTGACCGATGTGAAGCTGGTCAACGAGGACGCCAAGGCGGTGGTGCTGGATATGCAGGGCAGCTTCCAGAACGGCCTGAACAGCAACAGCAGCCGCTTCACCTTTGGCAACAGCTCCATCAGCAGCGCCTTTAACGGGGATATCGCCTCGATGCTGCGCTCTGTGGCCAATTCCAGCAACCCCCTGTTCAAAGTACTCATCACCCCTACGGAGGACAGCACGGTCTTCAATGTGCTCATCTGGGGCGGCTATGACAGCCTGGAACTGGAGGACTTCGACTACGACCAGGACGGCCTGTCCATGAACTATGAGCTGCTGGACACCGAGCGGCAGGTGGGTGTGCCCAGCGTGGGCGACCTCAGCGATATGGCCCAGGGCAACTACCACCCTAGACAGGACCTGAGACAGAACTATCTGAAGACCACCAACTCCGGCCTGGACTTCGGCGCGCAGCTGACCGGCTGCTACGAGGGCCAGTTCTACTACGACACCGACCAGCACGCGTGGGCTTTCCGTGTGGTAAGCGGCGGCTTTACCGCCGGTGCGGGCGTGGGCTTTGAGGCCAACGTGAACTTCTTTGCCGGTCCGATCCCCATCACCGCCTCCTTCGGCGCGGGTCTGTCCCTCCAGCTGGACTACAAGGCCGCCACGGTCTACACCGACCAGGTGAAGGATACCTCCGGCTGGAGCGAAGAGGCCAAGGCCTCCGACTCCGTCAACGATTTCCTCACCACCCTGCGCATCAACGGCTATATCAGCGCCTTTGGCGGCGTGGGCTTTGATTACAGCATCGTGGCGCTGAAGATCGGCCTGTTCGGCAAGCTCACCGGCGACTCCACCAACCAGTTCCTCTCCCGGACCTATCTGACCAGCGGCCAGCAGCGCAACGGACAGGCCCTCGGCGTGGAAGGCGAGGTGGGCCTCAAAGTGGTGGTCAAGCTGCTCTTCATCTCCTATGACGGAGCGCTGGTCTCCGGCAAGGTCAATTACAACGAAAAATTCGGCGACTATCAGTACATCAACGACTACTGGAGCGGAAACGGCACCAGCACCACGTCTCTGGCGGGTACGCCCACCCTGCTCAGCCGCAGCTATCTGGAGGCCTACGCCAATGGGGAGCGCGCCTGGAATACCCCCGGCTTTGACAGCGATGCTACCGTGGTGCAGAGCGACGCCAACCCCGGCTCCGAGCCGGTGGTGAATGACGACGGCAGCCTCTCGGCCTACATCAGCGACGGCAACAGCGAGGACTTCTATGCCAGCCGCATCCGGGCCGGCAAGGTGGGCGATGAGGGCGCGGTCATCGACGACGACGGGGACGACACCAACAACGGCTTCGGCGACCTGTCCCCCTCGCTCTCCGGCACCAGCGGCTTTACCGTGGCCGCCTGGTCCCGTCTGAGCACCAATCTGGACAAAAACGCCGGCGATCCCATTTCCCCCGATGAGCAGAAGCAGCTGCTCAACAGCACCGAGATTATGGTGGCTGCTACCTCCGACGGCGGAAGCAGCTGGACCACCAAGCAGCTCACCGACAACGCCTCCCCCGACCTGGCGCCGGTGACGGCGGTGGGCGGCAGCCATGCTGTGGTCTTCTGGCGGAGCGTCTATGCCTCGGATGCAAATGATCTGACTTCTTTCGACACCAGAGACAGCATCTGCTTCAGCATCTATGACGGAAACGGCTGGAGCGACGCCAAGATGGCCTACAACGGGTCCCAGGGCGGCGTGGTCGGCCTGAAAACCGCCATGCTGGAGAACGGGACCTCCATCGTGGTCTTTACCCTGGATCGCGGGTCCAGTGACCCGGAGAATCAACCCATGGAGGGCTACGAGCTGGCCTACCGTGTGGTGGAGAAGGACGGCACCCTGGGCGATCTGGTGGTGCTCACCAACGATAAGGAGACCGACGCCAATCCCCAGGTGGCGGCGGCGGATGGCTCCTTTGTCCTGGGTTGGTACAGCACGCAGGACGGCGGCGACATCCGTCTGCAGGCTGTGGGCGCCGATGGGCAGCTCTACAACGGCAGCAGTGAAAACGCCATCCCGGCCAGCGTCAAGGCCATCTCCCAGGAGGAGAATCTGAACATCAACTCCAATTTCCAGTTTGCAAAAGAGAGCGGCCAGAGTGTCCACGGCCTGACCCTGGTGTGGGCCGAGACGGCATCCAACGCCAAGGGCGAGGCCGACCACAGCGTCCTCTATGGCACCCAGCTGTGCAAGAGCGGGGGAGAGGTGTATCTCTCCAGTCCTCAGCCTCTGGTCACCCTGCCCAGCCGTACCCTGTCCAACTCCTTCAGCGCCTGGAAGGACAGCGACGGCAAGATCAGCGCCTACATCTTCGGCACTCAGTACAGTGAGTCGGCAACGGAAAACGTGGCCGGATATGCGGTGCCCGCCGACACCGATCAGCTGCTCACCGGCGGCGGCAGCCTGACGGCGGAGGCCGTGTCGGTGGACGCCATCTCGGTGGACTATGCAAATCTGCAGGTAAACGCCTTCACTCCGGTCGGGTTCACCCTTCGCAACACCGGCACCACCCCGCTTACCGGCCTGACGGCGGAGGTGGGCGGATATGCCTCCGATGCCGTCGCCCTGAACCCCGGTGAGAGCGCCAGCGTGACGGTGCTGTACAAGACGGGCGCCGCCATCGCCAATCCCACCTATACCATCACCGCCGACGGCAGCGGACCGCTTGCCGGCGACACCCTCCACCTGGACTACAACGACGTGGGGATCTCCTCTATGGAGGTGGTCCGCGAGCATGAGGGCAAGCGCACCGTCCAGGTGACCCTGTACAACGATTCCGCGGCTCTGCTGGAGAACACGGGGCGCACGGTGGAGCTGAGCCTCTACACCGATTCCGAGTACACCAGCGCCGCTGCGGTCACCCTGGAGGGCAGCCAGGACGGCGTATCCGTATCCGGCAACACGGTCACCCTCCGCGGCGACGCCCTGCGGCGCATGGACCAGGGCAGCATGACCTTCCAGTTCACCTATGATCTGAAGGATTATGTGTGCAACACCTTGCAGCAGGAGGAGGTCCCCGCCAGCGGCGTGTACCTCTACGCCAAGGCGGAAGTGAAGGAAAACAGCCAGACCATGGCGGAGTATGCCACCGGCAATAACACCTCCGCGGTTCTGCTCACCGGCGCATATGCCCGCACCGGGGAAAAGACCACGCGGAACGTGACGCAGACCAATACCGACGTCACCACCGCTGTGGTGGAGCTGAAGAACAATTCGCTCCAGGATCAGACCACCGCGACTCTGGTGGCCTCCCTGCTGGACGAGGACGGCCAGGTGCTGGAGACCAAGACCACCGACATCCGCGGAACGCTGCTTGGCGAGACCGTGCAGACCAGCACCATCCCGTTCACCCGTCTGGGCAGCCGCGTGGTGGTCCACGCCGCGGCGGCGGGCGAGGACAGTCTCACCTTTGAGGGGCTGCCTGTGACCCGGGATGATTTCAAACCGGACGAAAACGGGGTTCTCACCTATGCCATCTCCGGTATCTCCGACTACGGTACCCTGGTCACCGCCATCTCCGGCAGCGGGGAGAAGGTCACTATCAATGGTACGGAATTCACCGGCAGCGGCAGCCAGTACATCCCCATTGGCGCAGGAGAAACGGTCATCACCGTGCATATCGGCAGCACCGCCTACGCCCTGCACATCACCAGCACACACACCAGCGGCGGGGGTGGGGGAAACCCCAGCTATAAGATCACGGTGGAATCCGGCGACCACGGAACCGTGACCGCCAGCCGGAGCATGGCCACCGCGGGCACTGTGGTCACACTGACCCCCGCGCCGGAGGAAGGCTACCGGCTCGCCAGTCTGACCGCCACCGATCCGACCGGAAAGACGATCCCTCTCAACGGCAAGGGGGATGGCACGTACACCTTTACCATGCCGGCCGGTGCCGTTACCGTGAAGGCCTCTTTTGCGGAGATGACCTCGGACGGACTGCCCTTTGTGGATGTGCCCGCAGGGTCCTGGTATGAAGAGGGGGTACGCTATGTCTACGAGCATGGCCTGATGGCGGGCACCAGTGCCACCACCTTCAGCCCCGAGGTAACCACCTCGCGCAGCATGATTGCCGCCATTCTGTGGAGAGTGGAAGGCAGTCCTGTGGTGAATTATGCCATGACATTCGATGATGTGGACCAGGGCTCCTGGTATGGCGAGGCGGTCCGATGGGCCGCCAGCGAGGGGATCGTCGCCGGATACGGAGACAACAAATTTGGTCCGGACGATCCGATCACCCGCGAGCAGATGGCCGCTATGCTGTATCGCTACGCGCAGTATAAGGGCTATGATGTGAGCGTGGGAGAGAGCACTAATCTCCTCTCCTATGCGGACGTTGCGGAGCTGGGTGAGTATGCCGTTCCCGCGATGCAGTGGGCGGTTGGTTCCGGCATCATCAACGGGACCGGGAAAGCGATGCTCAGTCCCCGGGGCAGCGCGACCCGCGCCCAGGTCGCGGTGATGCTTAAGCAGTTCTGTGAGAAATACGTGACCTGGTAACACGGAGGGATCCGATCCCGTTACCTGCGAAAACAAGGCGCGGACAGCCAGCTGGCTGTCCGCGCCTTATTAGTTAGACAATAAAAAATCGCCGCAGTGAAAACTGCGGCGATTTCCATATATGGAACATCGCAACACTATAGATGCCATAGCCTTCGTCCATTCGCAAGCGTCCGGTATATAATTTTTTTAATCCCTGGGAGACAGTTCTCCGCTATGAGCCTCCAGAGCTTCGATGCGGTGATCCTGTATCAAGATTTCCATCTGGCTGATGGCGATGGCGTTGGGATTTGCCAGCCGCTCGGCCTGACTCCTAAACGCATCGAATTCGACACAGTTAAAAGACGGGTTGTATAGAGATTTCCAAACACCCAGGAACTCAATCGTATTCCGGTTCCACAGCCAGTTTTGGATAATGTAGCGAGGATTGTCACTGTCCTTCAGCTTGGCGCTGTCAGTCAAGCTGATAAAGTCATCTCGCTCGAAGTTTTATTGTACACTAATTTCCGCTCCCTTGACAACCAGCTTGTCCACTCGTCCGAACCTCTTTGCTGATTATTTTTTGGAGCAATCCCCGGCAGCCTTCCTCCACATCCCGCCAGGTCGTGTCGAAATCGTCGGCGTACCACGGATCGGCTACCTCGCCGGGACGGTCGGTAAAGTCCATCAGCAGGTGCATCTTGTCGGCAAAATCGCCGCCGCAGATCCGGTACATACTCCGCAGGTTGGCTCGATCCATGCCAATCAGAAGATCGTACTTCTCGTAATCGCTGTTCAGGAGCTGACGGGCTCTCTTGCCGGAGCAATCGATGCCATGCTCGGACAGTTTGCGGCGGGCTGGCGGATATACCGGATTGCCGATCTCCTCGGTGCTGGTAGCTGCCGACTCGATTTGAATGCTCGGCTCCAGACCGGCTTTCTTCACCAGATCCTTCATAATGAACTCGGCCATCGGGCTTCTGCAAATGTTGCCGTGGCAGAGGAAAAGTATCTTGATCATGCGATGAACACTCCAAATTGCTGTTTTCCAATTCAGTATAGCACGGAACATCAGATTCGTCGAGTTGGATTTCCAGATGGGCGTCAGAATCGATTTTTCTCTGGAGTTCTGCCTTTGACCAGCCGAAACGACCAGCAGCACGAAGATACCAGCGCCGATCCTCCGGCTCCATGTCTGCTTCCAGGATGACTACATTCAGTGTCCAACTGATCTCCATGGCCAGCGTCAGTAATTCAGGGGTGTCCTTATACATCCGATAGAACTCCCGCATCCGGCGAAGGTTGCGCGGGGAGAAGCCGGAAGCATCGGGGAAACGGCTGTGCAGATATTCGGCTGCGGCCACTGCCGCGCCTTTCTCCGGCCGGGAAAAGACGATACGGCCCAGTTCGCAGCAGAGTTGCATCTGGGGCATCTCGGCGCTCAGCGCAGCCTCCAGAGCCGCAAACATGGCGGAATAATCGATGTTTTTGCGGATGTTCATAGCTTCTCCTTTCCGGCAGAATCTGCCTTATTCAGAAACAGGCCAAAGAGAAGCACAGGAGGTTCCTCCTGCGTTTCTCTTTGGCCTGTTACACCACTTGTACCATCTGCTCCCAGAGCAGGACGAAGCGGTCGTCGATGATTTTGTTGTCGTGGTAATGTCCGAACAGCCAGTAGTGGAACTTGGCTCGTTCTTTGACTTCCTCCAAGAAGTCGGTCAGGTGGTCGTGAACATATCCACCGTTTCCCAATATGTCCACGATGCTGGTTGGGGCACAGTGGGTGATTACATAGTCCACCTCATATTGAATGCGCTCCAGACTGTGCTGGGCTTCCTCATACTCCGTCTTGCTGGGAAGCTCCTGCTTCCACCAGGATCGGTGGTTGACCCGGAAGCGGGCGTCCATTCTGCGAAGAGCCCAGTATTGTTCTTCAAAATCAGGCGCTTTGGGATTCAGAACGCCGTCCTCGATGTCATGACTCCTGGCGCCTCCCATGGTGAAGAAGGAGTATCCTTGCAGGTCAAAGACCTGCCCTCGCATCAGATGGATCACATGAGGCCGGATTCGCTGGATCTTTCCGCCGTTCCATTCCTCTGTCGGATATTTTCTCAGCAGGTCGAAGTTTTCATGGTTGCCGCTGATGAACAGCGTGGTAAAGGGCAGATCCTCCAGCCAGTCCAGATTGCGCCCCTCCTTCTTGCCCCCGTCCCATACGCCGCCAAAATCTCCGCAGATGATCATATAGTCTTCCTTGGTCATTCCAGCCTGCTCGGGGAAGTGTTCGGGCGCAAACCGCTGGAAGTTGCCATGGGTATCGCCGGTTGCGTAGATCATTTCGGTTCACC
Source organism: Pseudoflavonifractor gallinarum (assembly GCF_014982855.1). Lineage (GTDB taxonomy): Bacteria > Bacillota > Clostridia > Oscillospirales > Oscillospiraceae > Pseudoflavonifractor_A > Pseudoflavonifractor_A gallinarum. Next base: position 120,766 of record NZ_JADCKF010000005.1, read on the forward strand.
TTCTTTTGCCTATTATATCATATCCTGCTCCACCTGGACGCCACCGCGGAGGAACACCGTGATTTTCTCCGCTGAGTTGACTTTGACCGTATCCACCAGCTGTCGGATGAGAGCTTCATCCCATTCGCTGATGTGGGTGGATGCCTGAGCCATTGCAGCAGCGGCATCCTCAATGCGCCGCAGGGCCTGTGCGTTGCTCTGGCGCTGTTCCTCGATAAAGGCTCGCTTTTCTTTCAGTGCGGCAGCTTCATTCATAATGGCCCTCAGCTGGGCGGTGCAGGCGGAGGCTTCCTCCGCTCGAGCGGCTTCTGCCACCAACTCACGGGTCTGGTCATTCAGCTCGTCCAGCCGCCGCTCAATATCGGCAAGGCTCATGCTCTCGCCCGGAACCGGAGCCAACTCCATTTCCATGGCAGAGGTGATCTGCCGGATCAGCGTGCTCTTTTGACTCATGACGGAGTTGATGGCGGCGAGGATTGCCCTCTGGAGCAGTTCCTCGTCCAGTGTTGGTGAGTTGTGACAGTACTTGGTGCCGTAATCCAGCCGGCTGACACAGCGCCACACGATGCGCTTCCTGCCTTGTTTGGACCAGGTGCAGCGGCGGTACAGGGTGCCGCATTCGCCGCAGACAAGGCGCTCCGACAAGGCGTATTTGCTGGCATAGGATGTCATCCCTGTGGGGGCATTCTTTTTGGAAGGGCTTTTCCCGGCGCTGCGCCTCGCCATCTCTGCCTGTACCGCGTCAAAGGTTTTGCGTTCCACAATGCCCTTATGATGATTCTGGACCAGATACATGGGGAGCTGCCCCGTGTTGCGGATGACCTTGCGGCTGATGCAGTCGCTGATGTAGGTCTTCTGGAGAAGGACATCTCCGCAATACTTCTCGTTGGTCAGGATGCTTCGGATCGCCGTGATCGTCCATTGGGAGCCTCCGGTCACATTTGGGATCTGCTCCGCTTCCAGCCTGTCTTTGATCATCCGAAGGCTGGCTCCGCTCAAATACTGGTCATAGATCGAGCGAACCACATCTGCTTGCTCCTGGATGATTTTCGGTTTGCCGTTCTCGCCTTTTTCATAGGCGTACAGCCGGTTATACTGTATGATTGTTTTTCCCTCGCGCATTGCCTGCCGCTTGCCCCAGCGGACATTGGCGCTGATGCTCTCGCTTTCCGCCTGAGCGAAGGCTCCAAGCATGGTGATGAGGATCTCACTGTCGGCTTCCAGTGTGTTGATGTTCTCCTTTTCGAAGATGACCGCAATGCCCAATTCCCGCAGGGCACGGATGTAATTCAGGCAGTCCACCGTATTTCTGGCGAAGCGGGAGATGGATTTGGTCAGGACGATGTCGATCTTCTTCTGCTTGCACAGCCGGATCATCTTCAGGAATTCGGGCCGCTTCCGAGCCGATGTCCCTGTGATGCCCTCATCTGCGAAGATCCCGGCCATGGTCCACTCCCGGTTGGTCATGATCTTGTCGGTGTAGTAGTTCTGCTGGGCCTCATAGCTGGTAAGCTGTTCCTCGTCATCGGTGGATACCCGGCAGTAGGCAGCCACGCGAAGCTGGCGCTGGACCGCCTGCCGGCTTGCGACCTCCGGCTTTGCGGGTATGGTGATGACTTTGGGCGGGCTTTCTCTCATGCTGTTTCACTCCTTCCCAATTACTTGACCGTTTTTTAACTGGATATTCAGGCTTCCATCGTTATGACAATGGATGGCGGATACGGAGCGTTGAAGCAGTTCTGCATCCAACGCAGTCGTGGACTGACGCCCGGAAAACACTCTGCGCAGACGAACCGTTTCGTATTCGCGGGAGTCGACGGCACTATACTGTGCCGCAGCGATGGTCAGGATCAATTCCTTTGCGGCATCCTCGTCGATTGGCTGGCATTCCATCACCCTGTCAAGCTCACGCTGCAGACTCCGTTCAGTGGATCGATCAGGCGGCGCTGTTGCCGGAAACCGGAGCTGTTCCGGCGATATGATCAGGCTGTTGAGCAGATCCAGCACCTGCCGCTCCATGCGCGCTGTCGATGGCCGCCCGCTGAAGCGGCGGAGGAGCTTCTGCGTGTCCGTTTTGGGAGCTGCCGTCTGTTTTGCGCTTCGCTTTTCCAGCGCTTTCTCCAGGGCTTCTCGATCAATGACCGGCGGATAGCCGCGCTCTCCCGTATAGCGGCTGTCTTCCAGAATTCGGGCAACCATGTTTTTGTTCCATAGTTTTCCCTCGTCATAGGGAATTGACTGTTCTCGAAGCTCCTCTACCAAGGTGTTGTAGGTGGCACCCGCAAGGTATTGTTGGAAGATGTACTCTACCAGTTTTGATTCCTGCGGATGGAGGGCAATTTCGCCCATAACCACCCTGTAGCCAAACGGCTGCTTCCGATTGCCCATCAGCGCACCGTCCTTTCTATGGTTTCGGCCAGCTCCAGCCCGTTTTTCAGGCGGAAGCGGATTCGCTCGTTGCTTTCCACGATGATCGTTTCAACGAGCTCACCGAACAGTTCTGCGTCAAAGCTGTCAAGGAAGTCCGGGCCATCATCCAGGATTTCCATCAGCTCTCTTGTTTGGGCGATGGTGTTGTCGCCATCGACGGCCAGAAGACGCTCCTTTTTCAGCTTTACACTGCGGAGCTGCTCGGTCAACTCATTGCTCTGGGATATAAAAATGTCAGGATCAATGAGGCCCTGTTGTTTCAGCATGGCCAACATTTGATTCTGACTGGTAAGATCGGATATTTGCTTGTTGAGTTCAATGACATCCAGGCTCCAGAGCATCCGGCGGTTGCGGATGGCTTGGAGCGAGGTGGTCATCTTCGTAAGGATTGGTTCGCCATGGTGCTTAAGATTATAATATAGCTGGAGAAAAGCCTCCATGATTTTGGCCTCTTGAATTTGCACCATACTGCATTCGTGATTACTTTGATTGTGCTTGCGGCATATCCAATACGGAGTAGCTCTGCATACTTTTCTGCCAAAGTAGGTGCCACAATTTCCACATACAATTTTGTGAGTAAAAATGTGCTTATCGCGGGACCGCTTCGAAATCTTATCTCCCTTTGCGCGAAATAGTATCTGAGCCTTGTCAAATGTATTTTGATCTATGATGGGAGGATGGCTTTCAGATATATAGTACTGATCCTTGCTCCCCAGATTTCTTTTTTTCTTAATAGGCAAGGTGTCAGTTGCATAGTACTTTTGAAGGAGGGAATTCCCTGCATATCTCTCGTTTTGAAGGATATAGCAGATGGTGGTATATTGCCAATATGGAGTTCCATCTAGAGTTGGGATTCCAAGCTTTGTGATTTCTGCCGCTATGTCCGCTGTACTCTGTCCAGATAGGTATCGGGCAAAGATCATACGGATGATCTCTGCTTCAGACTCCTCAATTTCAAGGGCCCCATTTCGGAGGCGGTAGCCGAATGGTGCTTTGCATGTAATGAACGTTCCATTCTGCATTCTCCTCTGATAGCTCCAACGCATATTGCTGGAGATTGATTCGCTCTCGGCCTGGGCGAAGGATGCGAAGAGCGCAGTCATCATTTCGCCGGACATGGTTGCGGTGTCAATGTTCTCTTTCTCGAAGTAGACACCGATACCGAGTGATTTCAGCTCTCTGATGGTTTCCAGGCATTCCTTGGTATTGCGGGCAAAGCGGGAGATGGATTTTACCAGCACCCTGTCGATCAGCCCTCTGCGGCAATCTGCCAAGAGCCGCTGGAAGTCCTCACGCTTTTCAGCCGATGTCCCCGTGATGCCCTCGTCCGCATATATGTCTACCATTCTCCAGTTTTCCTTGCTGGAGATCAGGTCGCTGTAGTGACGGTTCTGGGCAGCAAAGGAGTTGAGCTGGTCATCAGAGGCGGAGCTGACACGGGCGTATGCCGCAACCCGCAATTTGGCGTTTTGGGGCTTTTCGGTTGCCTCGATGGTGATGACCCGGTATTGCTTTTCTCGAAGTGCCATGCTGCCGTCGGTCATCAGCTTTTCCGCCATGTCAGTCCACCTCCTTTTTTGCAACACAAACAATACCACAACACCTTTGAAATAGCTATTGAAAAGAATGCGATTTCAGAAAGAAAGGATAATGTCCGCACCGGTCTGCGCGGCAATTCTGGCCAAAATTTTGCGGGCCTCTCTTTCTGTGGTTTTCTTCTGCTCTATCAGCGTGCGGAGCAGTTGGGCAATGCCGCACAAATCGATATTTGTCATCTCGTTTCCTCGCTTTCGTGGATTTGTTTTTGATAACAGAAATATGGGACCCGATCAGGGAGTTTGAGGAGAAAAGGAAGAGGAGTGTAGAGGGGGAAAGATGAAAAACTCAGAGAAACGGAGGTTGAGAAGAAGAGGATGTACTGTGATCAGATCCCATATTTCTGCTATCAAAAGAAAAACAGAGGGCCGCTCCCAAAGGTCAGGTGAGCGAGTGTAGGCTCCGAGTCTGGAGCGGCCCTTTGTTTCTTGATGCTGCTTAGTCGCCTGTATTCGACACTACTTCCCCAGGCAGGGCGGCAACTTGAACTGCGCTGGCGCACATCATGGGACTCTCACCCCTCCGAGGATCTCTCCGAGCCGCGTAAGCAGAAGTATCATTGTAGGCTGACGGGGTCATGGCGGGGACAGCTTGCCAAGGCTGCCTTGTCCTGAGTGGGTGTCGCTCTGCACCTTATTTGGCCGTCCTTTGATGCGGATCTGCTCCGCACAGGTGGTCTTCGCGCACTCGGTCTGACGCTCTCCCGATCAGCTAAGGTATTCAAGTTGCCGGATATGACCGCCTGGGGCGGTGTTTTTCAAGATTCGCTGAGATGTTTTGATCTCACGAAGATTGTAACTCTGCGCGTATTCTTCCAACAGAAACAGAATGGAAAGTTTACCAACCCAAAATGGAAAGTTTTTAGAGGGATGCCTCCAATTCGGACAGCAGAGAGATGGCCATCCGCAGTCCGCGCTTCTGTTCCTCTGCAAAATCTCCTTTTCCCACTAGGAGATAATCCAGAGAAACCTCAAAGAATGCTGCAAATTCTAAGGCCAGTTCGACTAGGCCGGTTTGTTTTCCATTTTCAATTTTTGCTATGTAGGGAGTGCTGACATTCATCTTCTCTGCCAGCTGCTCCTGTGTGAGCCCACGATTTTTCCGCAAACTCCTGATTCGTAAGCCGTAGTCATCTGTATTAAAATGCACAGCAATTTCCTCCGTTTTCTGAAATTTGGGTGTGAGCCAAAGTTCAGAGCGGAGGTCCGCGGCAGCGGCAGACGTACTTACGGGTAAAAAAAGAAGGGGTGCTTATGCAAGTAAATGCAAAAGCACCCCTGTCGGAGAAAATCCTGGTCTCAAAGTAACAACCCCCGTAATTCGGATGTCGAGCTCTTGCTCGATCAATCTAAACTACGGGGGTCATTCAGCCCGTTGAGAGGGCGTCATTTAGGGCGTTATATAGGGGAAAAATCAATACCATTGCATTAGATAGTGCGTTAGTCAAATCCATTATTTCCAAGAATTGCGTCATGAATAGTGTTATGCATCTGAAAATGCACTATCTGATCAGCTTTTCCAGAGGAACTCCATCTTCTTTTCTTAGATAGTCTTCCAAGATACTAAATTCTTCTGAAGTGAGTATGTCCTTAGCGTGGCAAAGCTGATGCTTGGCTAAATCAAGAGAGCCCAACTGGTAAGTAGACACAATGAGCCAATAATGTGCTCTCAAATTTGCTGGCATAAATTCTATGGCGTGTAGCGCGTACCGCTGAACGCAACTATAGTCCCGTATCTCAGAAAGACTGCTCAGCAGTTCATTTATCAGAGAAACATATCGAAGGCGGTATAGACTGACCTGGCTGATGATCCAATGTTCATCCTCCGCGCCACGAAATATGGGACCACGATATAACATTACAGCTTTCTTCATGAGATTAATTTTTTGCACCACAGAGGTTGCCTGCCTGGCCCCGTCAATTAGACGGTCGAACTGCTGTACATCGGTGATGATATTCAGGTTTGGATTAAGGCGGTAGCCACTGGGCGTTGACTCAATGAGGGGGAAATCACAGATCAAGGAAAATGTCTGCCTGAATCGATAAATATACCCGCGAATATTCCTGCTGGCCACCTCTGGTTCGACACACTCCTCCGGCCACAGTGCATGATAGATCTCCAGTGGGGGGTGGGCGGTTTTGGGGTTGAGAATAATGTAGGTGACAACTCGGCTGCTCTTAGGCGAATTGAAAAAACGCTCACTCAGAACGCCCTTTCTGGTGCATATCTCCATATCACCGAAGAAGTTAATGGCTACATCTTTATTGCTCTGTACCAAATCAGGCATCGGTGCCAACTTCGCACTTTCAATCATTTTCTGCTGAGCCATAGCACGTTGCAGCACATAGGCAAGTGCGCTGAGCATACTGGACCTCTCAAGATAACGAGATGGATTTCGGATGACCAGGAAGCCCGTTGGCTTCGGCATGAAAGGAACCGCAATCAGCGACTGCGCCAACAGACGTTTATAGACTGCGTATTCCTTTGGATTCTGATCCTTGATGATATCTACATCAGGAATTACAATATTTTTACCATGCTGCATAGCTTCAATCCATCGGGGCATGAAGTCAAGGGATTCGAATTCCAGAATCAGCTGTGTCGTGCGATCCGGAATATAGGAATTGTACCACCATACGGGCGCCTATATATCAAAATCCAAGTCCACTTCCAGTATGCCAGCCCAGTCGCCGCCGTAGAAGGTACACGCTGTCCTCAATGCCTGCATAGCGATTCCTTCCGGATTACTGCTGGTGAGCAAACAGGTTTCCAAAGAACTAAGTGCCTGTTCCAATTCCGTACAATAGCAGACATACGAATCATCACTTTTGTGCAGTCGGCTATCTTTTACAGACGATGGCGAATGCGTAATGGACTGGTCGGATTTTCCTAATAGCGTGTCTAAGAATTTCCCCATGTGCTTTCTCCTTTGCGATAAATAAAAACAGCGCAAAGCTGCTGTACAGGTGCGTAGCAGTCTTGCGCTGTTCATTCTTTCCGCCGATTGCTCGGCAGTTTATGTAAAGTTAAAACAGATACTCAGCCCTTCCTGCTATGTATTATCTTGTCAGGAAAAATGGAAGCATTCAAAAGATCGGCAGGCGCAATCTCTAAGGCATCTGCAATATTAAAGAAAATTTCCAGGGAAAATGGACGGGCAATACCTGGTGCTTCAATAGAACTGATATGTGAGCGGCTGACATTTGCCTTTTCGGCGAGCTGTTCCTGTGAGAAGCCTCGCATCTTTCGTAGGGCAGCAATGACAATACCCAACTGGACATACCTGTCTCTATTCTTAAAATCAATTTCTTTGCTCATGTGCATCACCTGCCGCCCCTATGCATATAATTATACTTTGACCCAGCACAAAACTCTGCATTTGAAAAAGAGCAAATGACTAATATTTTGAGCAATCACCGGATTTAAGAAGAAATTAAAAGAATTCAAATGCAGATGATTGCATTCCAGAGCAAGATGAAATGATCTCGTTTCATTGAATCGGCTACTGTCAATTGCCCTTGGCCGGTATTACATAGGCTTTTATCTTAACGTTATGGGAGCAGACTCCTCTAAAAAAGACAAAGGCACCAATGCAGTTTTCTACATTGGTGCGCCTGATTCCCAATTCTATGCCGCACTGGCTGGTGCTGTTCCAATCTTGAGACATAATAGAAAACCTCCGGCGAATGTCGGAGGTTTTAGGGATCTAAATTGTCTTCCTGAAAAAGAGGTGAAACAAAAAAAGTGTCTAAACCGATCTCCATGCCCTGACATATTTCGTGAATAATTCGTAGCTTAACCGAATCATAGGAGCAGTTGATAATATTGCTTACTGTAGACTTAGGGACACCGCTTTTCATATACAGTTGATACTGTGTCATGTTGCGCTCTGCCAGTAACTGCAAAAGGCGTTCGCTGACTGCTTGATTCAGCTTCAATTCCTCTCACCGTCCCTGTCCCTGTACTAAAGGTATTATATGGGCAGGTATGAGAAAAATAGTCCCTGTAACTGTACCAACAGTGCTGTTCTGTAGTGATTAATTTCTCTGCCAAGATACAAAAATACAGCCCGTAGTCTCGTTTGGGTAATACTTTGTGTAAGATTGGCAGCCATTATTAAGTTTTTTATTATGTTGCCTTTGTGCACCGTTGCAAACTGCAGATAACATGAAAAACCGGTCGAGATATTGCTCATGAGATCTCGACCGGTTTTCTGTTATTGTGGAATTAACTTATATTACTTCGACTCTTTGCGGAAGCACATGAACCAGTCCAGGCAATACTGATTCTCGCTCTGGTTGTCCATCCGCTCCTTGGCTACGCCGCAACTAATGCCGCTTCCCCGGACCACCATGGCATCTACCGGCTGGATTGGGGCATGGGGAGCAGCACCCATCCTGAGCTGTGCTCCACCAGACACAATCCATATTCAGGGACATACATCGGGTCAAATCAACAACAGGTTTTTTCCTTCACCACTCCTCCGGTGCTTTTTCTACAGCCTCGGTCGATAAAAACAAAAGAGGCTTCTATAAACTGCCTGCACGGACAAAGGGTATGATTCTGGGGTTTATTTCAGGTAATAGAGGAAGGAGTTTAGGCGGGACCAGGCGCTCTCGTCCCAATCACTGTCCATGGCAAGATGTAAGTGGGGGATTCCACCCATTTCACCAGTCATATCCAACAGTGTTGCTGTGTTTTCATACCGGGGAGCCAGCGTCAGCACACCAGCCGATGTTCGGCCAAGTTCCCGTGCCTTGGCCAAACGGTACCGACCGTTGGCTCCGGCAAATCTCGGCAGCAGCTGATCCGCTGCAGTACGCATCCCCTCTGGATCTTTGGAGAAGCTGCTTCTCGCCCCCAATAGGCGCCCCAGTTCTGTCATTTGATTTGTCCAGGAAGCAGCGATGACACTTCCGGAATCCCGCCAGAGAAACCAGAGGTACTCGCTCAGGGGAGCACGATACAGAGATCGGCCCTGCTGCTCCAGCGTTTCCAGCACCCCGTCGTTCAGAGCAAACAGCGTAAGGGGTTCACCCACTGCGGCTAGAGGCTGGCTCTTGACGGGGATGCTTCCGATTTGCGACGCCAGTGCATTCAGACTGTCCCAATCTGGAATATCGTGTGGACTTAGTGCGCTGCGCTGATCAGGCGGGGCGCACAGTATGAGATCTCCTGTCAGTACAGCCCGGAACAACAGGTCGGGATCTGGAACATGTTCCGGCAAGGTTTCCAGTTCCGGGGAAACCAGGGTCACCCGCTCCAGTCCTTGGTTGGCAAGCACTGCCTCCACCGCCCACGGGTACTGGCCGTCGGCCTCCGCGCCTTGGGTGGAGGGAATCAGCATCTGAAAGGAATCGGATTCCTTCTCCGCTGCGTTCAGAATACCACCCAGCAAGGCGGGGAAGGGAAGGTACTCTTTGGAACTGGTCTCCGCCCGGCCCAAAACCAGGGAAGTGTCGCCCAGAGGCATGGGACGGGTTTCCACATTCCATACCATTTCCGCATATTTCCTAAGATATGTAGTAAACGGGGGCAGATCCAAAACATATAGAGGGCCGCAGCTTGGTTCCGGGGTATCAACGACTTTGGTGGAGCAGTGTTCCACAGCTGTGAGCTGAAAGTGCTCCGGCAGTGGCTGAGAGGGACGGCTTTCCAGACTTTGGAGAAATGCCTCGATGCGAGTAATAACGCCCACTGGTGAGAAGTGCTCATCTACTTCGATGTGCAGATAGGGTTTTTTGCCCATCTCCTTTCGGAACAGATAGGAGAGCATCGTGTCCGGTCCACAGCCGTGATTGGTCAGATAGACGGCGTATAGATTGGGGTGATGGGCCACGAGTTTCGCCCCGGAGAGGATGTGTTGTCCGAAGGGCCAGTACAGATTAGGGTAGTCCGCTGACAGATCCAGGTCGTGAGCAGGCAGATGGGAGAGAGTAATTACCTTATGCCCCCGTTCCAGCAGCAAACGAGGGATTCCCATATTCAGCACGGGATCGGAAAGACCGTAGTTTCGGGTGATCAGTACAAGTACTTTGTCCTCAGGATTCAGAGAGGAAAGCAGTTCACGGCCCTGCCGCTCTACTGCTGCTGTATGCCGGCGTACTGCTTGGGCACCTGCCATCAGGGCGGGGAGACACCGCAGTTTGGGGATACCAAGCTGTTTTCCAAGGCCCAGCATAGCTGAGGCCATCGCTTCCTGCCCAAAGTCCAGATCGAACACAGGATTGAGCAACTCAATGCCCTGCTCTGCCAAACGAAGGGCACGGGCGGCTAATTGGGGTGCAGTCTGCATATATACACAGCCGTAGTTGTGCTCAACCTGAGAGGTCTCATGCCTCATGGTGTGGATGGAGGGGAGAAAGATGTAGTCAACACCGTGCTCTGCCAACCAGGCCATATGACCATGGATCAGCTTTACCGGGTAACAGGTCTCCGCCTGGGCTGTCTGCTGGGAGAGGCGAATGATCTCCTCATTGGTAGGCGGTGAGAGCAGTACATTGAATCCTAGCTGCCGGAAGAAGGCATTGGCCATAGGAAAGAACTTGTGGATCATCAGGGCGAAAGGTACACCCACCGTTTTCCGTCCGGAGACGGGTGTTGGATCATAACCCTCCAACAGCAGCTGTGGGCCGCGCTGGTAAAAGGCAATGTTGCGCTGGACCTCCGCGGACAGGGCGACCTCCTCTTCCGGCTGTCTGTCGAACCCATGAAAGCGGGAAGGGCCTTTCGTGGATTCCAGTGCCAGCAGGGCGGCGCCGTATGCTCCACTGATGGAGAAGTAGGGAGAGACTGTGAGCCGATCTCCAAATTCCTGGCGGAAAGCGGCCACGATGCCGGGGTTGTAGGCCACACCGCCCTGGAGCACAATATGGTGTCCTACTGGCTTGCTCCCAACTACCTTGTGAAGATAATTTCGGACAATGGACTGGCATAAACCGGCTGCGACCTCTGCCTGGGTGGCTCCCTGTGCCTGGGCAGATTGGATAGCGGTCTCGATAAACACGGTGCATCGCTCTCCCAATTCCACAGGGGCCTTTGCAGTAAGAGCCAGGCGGCCGAAGTCCTTCAAAGGGATGTTCATGCGTGCGGCCTGCTCCTCCACAAAGGAGCCGGTTCCGGCAGCACAGATTTTGTTCATTTGAAAGTCTGCAATCTGTCCATTCTGAAGGGAGATGTATTTAGAATCTTGACCGCCGATCTCAAAGACGGTATCTGCTTTGGGCATACATTGGATGGCAGCTCTTGCCTGGGCTGTAATCTCATCTCGTACGGCATCCGCACCAATGAGCCGGCCGATCCGCTCTCGTCCGGAACCGGTGACGCCAACTGCCAGAAGGGGAATCTGCCCAAAACGGGAGCGGATATTCTCCAGGCCCTTTCGCACTGCAGCCTCTGGGTCTCCGGCGGTGCGTAGATACTGGAAGTCCACCAGTTCTCCGAATGGATCCATGAGAACCAGGTCTGTGCTGGTAGAACCTACATCAATGCCCAAAGCGCAGCCCTGAGGTGGGATATGGCCGGAAACAGGCGGATCGGATACAAAAACCTTGGGATCAGGATCCAGTGGCTGACGACGGTGCAGCCGGTCTCCCATGTTTGGATCCTGCCCGCACAGAGAGGCCAGCAGTTCCCCCATGGAACAGGTGCCTGCCTCCTGAGCAGCCAGCGCAGCCCCGGTGGCGCCAACATAGAGGAAGTTTTTTGGTAAAATCAATTCTTCTTCCGTGAGGGCAAAAACATCCCGGATAGCCCGAAGAACCCCTGCATTGCAGCCAACTCCGCCACATAAAGCCACAGGTTTCTCCACAGGAAGTCCCCGCACGATAACCGCTTTATAGTTGCGGACCATTGCGTAGCAGAGCCCCAGCAGAATGTCAGGAGTAGGCACCCCCTCCTGCTGTCGGTGAATGATATCCGTTTTAGCAAAGACAGCACAGCGGCCGGAGAGGCGAGGGATGGAGTGGGCCTTTGCTACCAGTTCGGAATAATCCTCGATCCGCAAGCCCAGCCGGGACATTTGGTCCTCAAAAAAGGAGCCGGTGCCCCCGGCACAGTGCTCATTCACTGCAAATCTGGGAGGAGTACCACGATCCAGCTCTGTGAGGAAACGAGCACTTTGACTGCCAATTTCGATGGCAGATTTCACTTCCGGCGCCAGCAGACGGATACCGCGATGGATGGCGGGAATATCGCCCAGAGTCGAGAGTCCGGGGCAGGCATCTGAAAGTCGATCTCCTGCGCTTCCGGTGAGCATTACCGGATAGCCGCAAGCATTGCGATCCGCCTGCAGCAGTTCGCCGAGAAGCAACCGAACGGTTTGAACTGCGGCGCCGTGATGTGCGGAGGATTTGAACCATAAAAGCTCACCCTTCTGGGAAAGCATCACCAGTTTGACGGTAGCAGTTCCACAGTCTAAACCAATTCCATTCATAGTGACCCTCTTTTCTTACGTTGACATTTTATTGGCCAAGCAGTATAATAATGGTTAGTTAATGCTAACTATAAATGTGTTTTTTGTTTTTGTCGGTTGCCACAGCAACACGGAGGGGGCTCATGGGTTCGATTTTTGCAGCAATGCGCCGTTGTCAACTATTCGACGGTATTCCGGAAGAAAAATATCAGAATGTTCTTAACTGCCTGCATGGAGAGGTGCGGACAGTTCTGAAGGACACGGTCCTCCTGCGGATCGGCGATTGCCAAAGGCGCCCCGGCGTTGTTATGTCCGGCACCTTGAGGATCTCACTTTACAGTGAGGACGGAAATCTGCTGACCATTGATCGCCTGAGTCGGGGGCGCGTGTTTGGGGAGACATTGGTTTGCTCCATGTCCCAAGACAGCCCCATTCAAATTGATGCCCTTAACGATACAGAGGTGCTCTATCTGGACTTTGACCCTTTATTGCTTCAGCAAGAGAACGGGTGTCCATACCGGATGCGGGTAACCGCCAATTTGTTGCAGGAGATGGGAAGGGGAGCTTTATTTCTCAATCAGAAAATGCGTATTTTGGCGCAGAACCGGCTTCGCAATCGGATCAAGGTCTATCTTCAAGGTTTGCCGGTCGCCCCCAATGGTGAGATACGCTTGGAGATGGGACGTGGTGAGATGGCGGACTATCTGTGTGTAGACCGCAGCGCCCTTTCCCGGGAACTGGGCCGAATGCAGAAAGAGGGAATCCTTACTTATCAGGGACAGGTCATTCAAATTCTGGACAGTGAATTTTTAACCGCGTAGACAGAAAAATCAGGGCTATCCGTTGCCATGGCAACGGACGGTCCTGTTGTTTTATGTAATAATCCTTCCAGTGGTTAGACATTGCTAACCGCTGGAAAGATTATCTTGATTCAGATTGGAGGATCTCAAATGAAACGCACCCTTGCTTCCATCCTGGCTTCTGCCATGATGCTCTTTGCCCTGGCCGGTTGTGCCGGGGGCAATGCGCCTGCGGACGATACCAACCAAAACGACACGGCAGAGGAATCCAGTCAGGCCGCCGAACCGATTACCATTTCTGTAGGCGTACCCACCGCCCCGCCTGCTCTGCCGGTTCTTCACATGATGGAGGAGCAGCTGCTGGGGGAGAATGTGACCATTGACCTGAATGTGTGGAATGCCCCGGAAGAACTTCTGGCTATGGTCCAGGGCGGAGAACATGACCTGTACGCATTTCCCCTGACCGTGATATCCACCCTCTATAATAAGGGACTAGATGTACGTCTGATGAATGTGAACACCTGGGGTGTTACATACTTCATGACCACCGATCCGAATTTCACGACCTGGAGCGATTTGGAGGGTAAGACGGTATATATCCCGCTTCAGTCCTCTCCTCCGGATGCGCTCACCCAGTATTTTATGAGTGAGGCCGGCTTGACGGTGGGTGAAAATGTCCAGGTGGTCTACGCCAGTACCGCAGAGGTAGCCGCCCTTTTGGCCTCTGGGGAGGCGGAATACGCCACTTTGATCGAGCCCCAGGTTACTTCCGCCATGGCACAGAATGAGAATGTGCGCCGGGCACTCAGCTTTGAAACCGAGTGGCAGCGCTCCACCGGCACGGATACTATGATCCCTAACGCAGGCTTCGGCACCACCCAGACTTTCCTGGATGAGAACCCTGAGCTGGCCGCCCAGTTCCAGGCTGCCTATGAGGAGAGCGTGCAGTGGGTGCTGGATCACCCGGCTGAGGCTGCTGCGCTGGCTGAGGAGTATCTGGGCATGAAAGCCGCAATTGTGGAGGCAGCGATTCCCAATATGGGCTTGACTTTTAAGAGTGCCCAGGACGCCAAAGAGGAACTGGATACCTTCTATAACCTTCTTTACAACTTTGAGCCCTCTATGATCGGTGGAAAGCTGCCCGATGAGGGGCTGTTCTATGCAGGGTAAGGCGGGACTGTGGTTCCGCCGTGCCTTGGGAGTGTGCCTGCTGCTGGGAGCCTGGCAGCTGGCATCTCTCTTTTTCCCGCCGCTGGTGGTGCCCCCCATTGCCCAGGTCCTTTCTACATTGGTTCGGCTGATGACGCAGTCGGATTTCGGAGCCACCATAGGAACAACGATCCTGAGGCTGATTGCCGGATTGGCCATCGGTGTGGGCGTTGGCGCTGTTCTGGGACTGTTGTTTGGCCTGTGTCCCAAGATAGAGGACGTGGGAACCCCACTGATCCATGTACTCCAAGCCATTCCGCCCGTATGTTGGGTGGTTCTGGCACTGGTGTGGTTCGGATTTAACGGAAAGCCCTGCGTCTTCATTGTAGCCACAGCCACAGTTCCAACTGTGGTGATCAACCTTAGTCACGGCGTCCGCAGCGTAGATCCACGGCTGTTGGAGATGGCGCGCCTTTACCAATTTTCCCGCTGGAAGACGCTGCGCCATGTAACCCTTCCTTCTATCCGCCCCTATTTCCGCTCAGCGCTGGAAATCGTGATCGGAGGCGGATGGAAGCTGGCAGTTATGGGAGAGGTTCTTACTACAAACAGCGGAATCGGAGGAGCCATCACCACGGCCCGGCTCAACATCGAGCCCGATGCCATCATTGCCTGGTCGCTGCTGCTGGTATTGGGTTGCTATCTCACACAGAGATTGCTGAGGATGGCTTTTTGTGGGAAAGAAGGTGTGACATGCTGAAACTGAGCGGGATCACCAAGTCCTATGACGGATTACCTGTCCTGTCTGATTTGTCTTTGACCCTTTCTCCGGGGGAGATCGTGGCCCTGATCGGTCCCTCCGGCTGCGGAAAGACCACGCTTCTTAACCTGATTTCAGGTCTGGCAACACCTGACACGGGTACCATCGAGGGAACCGATACTCGGCTGAGCTATATGTTTCAAAGTCCCCGCCTTCTGCCGTGGCGAACGGTGGAAGAAAACATCCGTCTGGTTCGTGAGGATGCCGAGCCGGAGGCTGTGCGTACCCTCATTTCGGATGTAGGGCTGAAAGGCTTTGAGGGGTACTATCCTACGCAGCTCTCCGGGGGCATGGCCCGTCGCTGTGCGCTGGCACGGGCCTTCCATTTCGGCGGAGAGTTCTTCCTGATGGATGAGCCCTTTCAGGGGCTGGACTACGGCATTCGCATGGAGATGGTGAATATGCTTCTGGAGATCTGGAAGATCAAAAAGCCAGGCGTTCTGTTTGTCACCCACGAAATTGATGAGGCGTTGACCGTGGCCACCCGGATTGCTGTCCTGACACCCAGGCCAACCACCATTCAAACATGGATCACCCTGCCTGGCCGGGAAGGCCGGGATGCCTCGGCACCGGAACTGACGGAGATCCGGCGGGAAATTATTGGTCGCATCACAGCCTGATCGTTGTTGCTGTGGCAATGGAATGATCCCGTTTCCTGGGGTATCATAAGGATAAAACGACCCATGGAGGTATGAGCAATGGACTTTTTACGCAACCTGCCCACACAGCAGCCCCAGCAGCTCACCCAGCTGATTCAGATTCAACCTGGCCGCGTGGTCAGTATGGCCATGAGCCGGCAGGAACACTGCCAAATGACTCTTTTGGCCTTCGGCGACGGGGAGAGTATCAGTGAGGAATGCTATTTTGGCGATACCCTCTACTACATTCTGGAGGGGGCGCTTGATGTCTCTGCGGGGGAGGACAGCCGCTGTCTTCAAACGGGCGATTGCCTGGCTGTTCCCGCCCATACTCCCCACGCAGTAGTTGCTCCGGATGGCTGCAAGCTGCTGCAGATCACGCTTTCATAATGATTTAGGAGGAATAACTCATGGAAACCCTGATTAAGAATGTCCCTCATGCGCAGCCCTTTACCTTGAAGGGGCAAGTGGAATATGAAGCGGGTAAGGTTGTCAGCCTGACCCTGGCCCAACAGCCCGGTGCGGGGATCACCCTGTTTGCCTTTGATGCGGGTGAGGCCATCAGCACCCACGCCGCTCCCGGAGACGCTATGGCGACCATTTTGGAAGGAACGGCACAAATTACCATTGACGGTGTTCCCCACACCCTGAACGCAGGAGAAGCCATTATCATGCCTGCCGGCATCCCTCACGCGGTACAGGCGGTGACAGCGTTCAAGATGTACCTGGTGGTCGTGAAGATCCCGTCCTGCTGACAGAATAAGAACGGATTCTATAGAAGCGTTTTGACATTTGTAAAGCCAGTTTTTTATTCCAGTCCTGTCAGCAATTCGGCACACCCAGCATATCCAGCTCTGTGGGATCATGCGTGACAAGCAGCACGGTTTTTTCCATGCACAGGCGTTGGGTATATAGAGGCATGTATCAGGAAAATAATTACCCATTTAGAAAGAAGTAAAATAAGGAGAGGCGATCTCTGTAGATTGCCTCTCCTTATTCGTCATGGTGTATTCTTTTTGCTAAGTGGTAATGCATTCATACTCCGTAAGCTGACGCCCAGGGTGGAAAGATTGTGCAGCGTGGCGGAGGTGGCTGGCGGCAGGACTCCGGCTACGCCCAGAGCGATCAGGGCGCCATTGAAGCCGATAACAAAGCGATAGTTGGAGTGGATGCGCGCCATCAGCGCCATGGCGATCCGACGCAGCTCTACAAGCTCCCAGAGGCTGTCGGCGGCAATGGTGATGTCCGCGATCTCCCGGGCGATGGCGGCGCCGTCGCTGATGGCAATGCCTGCATCCGCCTCGGACAAGGCCGGTGAGTCGTTGATGCCGTCGCCCACCATCAGGACGGTATGCCCCTCCCGGCGTAGCCGTGCCACATACTCCGCCTTGTCCGCCGGCAGGACTCCGGCGCGGAAGTCATCCACTCCCACCTGTGCGGCGATGGCTGCGGCGGTGCGGTAACTATCGCCGGTGAGCATGACGGTACTGGTGACTCCCAGAGCACGGAGGGTGGACAGGACTTCCTTCGCCTCCTCCCGCAGCGGGTCGGAGATGCAGATCACAGCGGCCAGCTGTCCCCCCACCGCCAGATACAGGTGGGAATACTCCGGCGGCAGCGCATCAAAGCGTTCCTGCTCGCCCTCTGGAATGACGCAGCCCTCATCCTCAAAGATAAAGTGCGCGCTGCCGATGAGGACTCGCTCCTCATCGACGGTGCTTGCGATGCCGTGAGCCACCAGATACTCCACCTTGGAGTGGTACTCCTCGTGGCGCAGGCCCCGGCGCTTGGCCTCCTCCACCACGGCGTTGGCCATGGAATGGGGGAAGTGCTCCTCCAGACAGGCAGCCAGCCGCAGCATTTCGGATTCCTCTTTGCCACCGAAGGACACCACCTGAGCCACCCGGGGGCAGGCGTGGGTCAGGGTGCCGGTCTTGTCGAAAACGATGGTGTCGGCGGCAGCCACCGCCTCCAGGAACTTGCCGCCCTTGACGGTGATATGGGCCCGTCCCGCCTCCCGCATGGCAGAGAGGACGGCCAGAGGCATGGCCAGTTTCAGGGCGCAGGAGAAGTCCACCATCAGCACCGACAAAGCCCGTGCCACATTGCGGGTAAGAGCAAAACTCAGCAGGCTCCCTACAAAGGTATAGGGCACCAGCTTGTCCGCCAGATTGGCAGCCTTGCTCTCAGCCTCCGACTTCATCTGCTCCGACTGCTCGATCATGTGAACGATCTGGTCATAGCGGCTCTGACCGGAGGCCTGCTTCACCTCCAGCACACACTCGCCCTCCTCCACCACGGTGCCGGCATAGACTGCGCCTCCGGGTCGCTTGGGCACCGGGATGGACTCACCGGTGAGGGACGCCTGATTGACGGTGACCTCCCCCTCCAGCACCAGGCCGTCCACGGGGACGATGCCGCCGGCACGAACCACCACGGCGTCCCCCGGCTGGATCTGGGACACGGGGACCAGCACTTCGCCCTGGGCTGTGCGCAGCCAGACCCGGTCCACATTCAGCGACATGCACCGGGCCAGATCCGCCACAGATTTCTTTCTTGTCCACTCCTCCAGCAGTTCGCCCACCTCCAGCAGGAACATGACCATTCCGGCGGTTCCAAAGTCCCTTCTGCAGGCGGAAATGGAAATAGACAGGGCATCCAGCAGTTCCACCTTGATGCGGCGGCGCAGCAGGCAGCGCAGTCCCCGCCGTACAAAGGGGATCATGTGCCAGAGTATGCGGGCAATCCGCAATGGAGGTGGGAGAAACAGGGTACAGGCAGCTTTGCACACTACCTTAGTTACCAGTTTCTCCTCGAATTCCCGGTTCAGCGCCCGGCTGCTGTGGGCGGGCAGCGCGGTGGTCTGCTCCGCCTCCTGCCAGGAAAAATGCCGAATCTCATTCAGCACGGTTTGGCGAGTCCCATCGTAGTACAGGATGACGCAGCAGGTGCGCTCGTGGACGGTGACCTGCCGGCACCAGGACTTTCCCTGAATCCATGCCTCCAGCAGATCCGCCTGAGCGAGTGTCATCTGTTTTTGCCGCAGCCGGAACCGGATGCGCCCCCGGCTCTCGTGCAATATGGTTGCGTTCATAGGTTCCTCCTTCACGAAAAGAGGGAGCCGCTGGCGGCTCCCTCTGGGTCAATCAGGCTTCTTCGCTCTCCAGATTGGCAGCGGCGGCTTCCTCCGCTTCCTTTGCAGTCCGGTCGTCGTTCAGCTCCTTGGCGGATGCCAGAATGTCCGCAGCGTTCTCCTGCACTGTAGTCACGGTTCCCATGACCGAGTCCTTCATCCGCAGGCCGGCGGCCGTGACATGGACATAGGCCTTTTTGGCGTCCTTGCTGGACAGCAGCTTGATGCCAAAAGAGCCAAATAACGCACCGCCCGCAAAGCAGGCCAGTTTCGTATAAACACTCATTGCAATACTTCCTTTCCCTTATTTCCGCTTGTAGCCGGTGACCATGACCATAATCATGCAAATCACAGCGCCCCAGGCCCAAAAACGATGCTGTTTCATCGCTCTCACTCCTTTGATCACTTTGGAATGTCTGGTTATTATAGCAGGAAATGTGGGAGCTTGTCGCTGTCAAAACGGACGCAGAGTTGCGGTTTCCGACATTTTTCTGTACTGGCCGGGAGTCATGCCATACTCCCGCTTGAACGCTGCGTTGAACTGGCTCATACCCTCATACCCCACAGACTGCGCAATTTGCTGAATGGACATTCGGGTGGTGCAGATCAGCTCCTGTGCTCGCCGGAGGCGCTGCTGGATCAAATACGTGTGGATCGGTACGCCGTAGGCGCGGCGAAAACCTTCTTTCAAGAAGGTCGGGGAAACGGAAAACTGTTTGCAGAGGAGCGCAATGGTGAGCTTATCAGACAGATGCGTCTGTATGTATGCCTTGACTTCCAACAGGCTGTGGGATACTGGGCAGCCTGAGCCGGAGAGAGATTCATCCGATTCAGATACCTCGGTGCAGAGCAGATACAGCAGTTCCACCGACTTGAAAACACAGTAGCGTTCCTGCTCCTGCTCTGACAGACGACGAACGGTTTCAAAAAAAGCCTGTGTCCAAGGTGTGCCGTGCAGGGCCGTGCAGCCGTTTCTTGCTGTCATCTTTTTCTTGACGATCCTGGTGTCCAGCTTCATCCCCAGAGTGGAGCAGACCGTCACAAGGCTTTCCTTTGCGGCTTTAGCGTCCACGGCGATCAAAACACCGCTCAGATTTCCGCTATACTGACACGAGCGGAGAGCGGAGCTGTCGGAGAGGAGGAAAATGGCCGGAGCCTCCACCGTGTAGGAAGTCCCCTGTAATGGCCGGACGGCAAGGCGGCCAGTCATGCAGAACAGCACCTCAAACTGGAGCGGTGTGCCGCACACCGGGACAGACCGCAGAGGTTCCTGCTCCGGCTCCGGCAGGGAAAACCGGCAGATCTGCACCCCTGGCATACTGCTGCTCCAACGGCCTGTGCCGGAGTCCTGGCTCGATAAATATTCTTTCAGCATGATTTCTCACGACCTGTTTCTCTGGGTTCGGAAATGGTTTTGCCTATGCTGACTGGGGATACAGGCAGAAGGCAGGAGACGAGCGCCTCCTGCCTTCTGCGGTGTTTTTGTCAGGCCAGCGACGCGCCCAGTTCGCGGCAAGCCGCCAGAGCGTCATCGTCCGGAGCTTCGTTGCAGATCACGCTGTCACAGGCCAGATTGGCGCCGTCGTCGTTGCAGCGGGACTCCCAGCTGCGCATCCATTCGCCATCGCCCCAGCCGTAGGAGCCGAACAGGGCGATATCCTTCCCGCTCAGCCTGCCCTCACAGGCGGTGAACATGGGCTCGAACTCGCTCTCCTCCAGCTGCTCCGACCCCATGGAGGGGCAGCCGAAAGCGATGGCGGAATACTCGCTGACCTGCTCCGGGGAGAACTCTGCGGCGGTGATCACAGATACCTCGGCACCCTTGCCCTTGGCTCCTTCGGCCACCGCCATGGCCATGGCCTCGGTGTTTCCCGTGCCGCTCCAATACACAACTGCAACTTTACTCATAAGACTTTAGCGACCTTTCTTTCTGGATTTGTTATGGTAGAAACATCAACCAGCCACGGTGAGCTGCCCGATGGATTTCCCTTGCTGCCACTGCCGGGAGTAGATTTTGCTGCACATCTCGTATTTCTCAAAGAGGTTTCTGGCGGTCTGTTCGTCGCCGTAGACCTTCCAGCAGCCCACGCATTTGTGATTGCACGCCCGATTGCAAATAAAGCCCAGGACATCCTCAGGGGGATAGCTCAAAAACAGGCCGATCTCATGGGGAAATTCCCCTTCGCTCCGGAGCCGGTGGATCAGGTGAACCACGCAGCCATTGGGGTTTTCCGGCACATAGCCGCATTTGAGAAGCAAGGCTCTGGCGCGGTAATCGGTCAGATCGCTCTCCAGTGCATTGGGCCGGTAGGCGTAGATCAAAGCGCGGCCTTTGCGAACCCGGAGCGGCAGAACGCGGATGCCCTTGGGCACCAGTTTCTTGTTCAGCCGGCACAAGTCTCGCGTCAGATCCTTCCGGCTGGGGCAGGCGCAGGAAAAGAGGTTTCCCGTCTTGATCCCGGCCAGGGTGGGAGAGCAGTGACGAATCAGCAGATCCTCTGACATAACACGCCTCCTTGTATGGTATGTCGCTTCCAAAGTAGGAAGTTAGCAAACGCTAACCTATATTCAAAAAATAATCGGGATTTCTCCCGGCAGTTAGCAATAGCTAACCCGTATTCTGATTTTAATATATCACATCGTGTTTGTCAATAGGAAAGTTCATGGATACATGAAATGATCAGCGAGGGCCATCCAAACGGAAGGCCCCCGCATCTTTTCTATTTCTCATGGGTACTGCAGCAGCAGTGATGCTGGTCTGCCTTTTTGGAACTGCAAGAGCATCCATCCGGGCAGCCGATACACTTCTTGCCGCTCTTTTTTGCCTTATAGACATAGAACGCGGCGGCTGCGATAATTACCACAAGAATGCCAATTACGATATAGTCGATCATCAGGCTCTCGCTCCATTCAGCGCATACTCCTGCTTCAGATCCTTATCCGCCTTCAGGCACAGCCACACCAGAACTGCGGCGAACACAATTACAGCGATAAGACCGGGGACAAAGCCGGCGCCAATGGAACCGGTGGTGATCAGGGTGCCGATCTGGTAGACCAGGAAGCCCACTGTATAGCCAGTACCCAGCTGGAGGCCGATGCCGCCCCACAGCCACTTGGCGCTCTTGATCTCAGAGTGCATGGCGCCGATGGCGGCGAAGCAGGGAGGTGTGTACAGGTTGAACATTAAGTAGGCCAAAGCCGCCACCTTGGTGATGGCGATGACGCCCGCCACCTCGGCGCCAGCGCCCTCCATCATCTCCAGGGCATCGGTGTCGATGAAGTTCTCAAGGCCCGCAAAGCAGACGGCCAGCGTGCCCACCACATTTTCCTTAGCAATGAAACCGGTGACGGCAGCGGCGGCCAGCTGCCAACTGAGAACGCCCACAATGGGCACCAGCAGATAGGCAAAGGGATGGGCGATGGAGGCCAGAATGGAGCTGTCGGCGGTCTCCGCCACCTGGAAGCTCCAGTTGAAGGTCTGCATGATCTGCACGGCGGTGTTGCACAGCAGAATAATGGTGGCGGCCTTCACGATGTAGGCCCAGCCACGGGCACACATGGCCTTGAAGGCGAACCAGAGAGAAGGTACCTTATACTCAGGCAGCTCGATGATAAAGAAGGACTTGCGGTTCTTGTAGCCGGCGATCTTGTTGACCAGCAGGGCGCCCAGGAAAATAAGCACGATGCCGGTGAAGTACATGAGGAAGCTTACCCAGCCGGCATCGTCAAAGAAAGCACCGGCAAACAGGGCGATGACGGGGATCTTGGCGCCACAGGGCATGAAGGGGGTCAGCATGGCGGTGGCCCGGCGCTCCCGCTCGTTGCGGATGGTGCGGCTGGCCATGACGCCGGGGATGGCACAGCCGGTGCCGATGACGAAGGGGATTACGGACTTACCGGACAGGCCAACCTTTTTGAAGATGGGGTCCAGCACTACGGACACGCGGGACATATAGCCGCAGTCCTCCAGCAGGGCGATGAGGAAATACATGATCATCACCAGGGGCAGGAAACCAACCACGGCGCCCACGCCGCCGATGATGCCGTCGGCCAGCAGCGCGGTCAGCAGAGGATTGGCGTCAGCCAGCAGCACCTCGCCGACGTAGCCCTGGAAGGTCTCGATCCAGGCCACCAGCGTGTCCGCAATCAGCGGACCCACCCAGACCTGCGAGATCTGAAACACCAGGAACATGACCACGGCAAAGATGGGAATGCCCAGGAACTTGTTGGTCAGCACGGCGTCAATGGCGTCCCCCGTGCCCTTGTCCTTGGTGAGGACCTTCCGCTTCTCCACCTGGGAGACCAGGGAATTGACAAACGCGAAAC
This sequence comes from Pseudoflavonifractor gallinarum, assembly GCF_014982855.1. Classification (GTDB taxonomy): domain Bacteria; phylum Bacillota; class Clostridia; order Oscillospirales; family Oscillospiraceae; genus Pseudoflavonifractor_A; species Pseudoflavonifractor_A gallinarum. Next base: position 144,071 of record NZ_JADCKF010000005.1, read on the forward strand.
GCTTACGGTCGGCTTCCTCCACAACCTTCTTGTCAGTCAGATCAATGTCGCCCTGGACATAAGGAGCTCTTTGGATTTTACCGCTTTGTGCAACAGCGGCATCCACTACGGCCTTCAGCCCTTCCGCGGCGGTGGAGACGGTCTCTACCACGGGACAGCCCAGTTTGGCGGAGAGAGACGCTACATCAATGACGGTCTGCTTTTTTGCATTGATATCGCTCTTGTTCAGGGCGACCACCACGGGGATGCCCAATTCCAGCAGCTGAGTCGTGAAGAACAGGCTGCGGCTCAGGTTGGTGGCATCCACAATGTTGATGATGGCATCGGGGTGTTCATGCTTTACATAGGAACTGGTGATGCTTTCCTCCGATGTGAACGGGGACATGGAGTAGGCGCCGGGCAGATCCACGGCGATCAGATCTTCCGTCCCACTGCAGTAGGCTTTCTTAATGGGGTGCTCCTTCTTTTCAACCGTCACTCCGGCCCAGTTGCCCACCTTCTCATTTCGCCCGGTGAGGGCGTTGTACATGGTGGTTTTGCCGGAGTTCGGGTTGCCAGTCAAGGCAATACGCATGACATTTCCTCCTTCTCTATGTGTGCGATGTACTTTATTCACAACTCAGCGGTTGCCCTACGCTAACCGTTGGGCAGAATAAACATGAATGAATACCTTATATATGGGGCTCCGGGGCGCACTAAGTCTCCAGATCTTATATCTCAACGGCTGAGGCCAGCTGGTTATCAATATTGTAGCGGCCATCCTTGATGGAAACCACGCAGCCGCCTTTGAGGTGTGACACCACGGTCACCGGCTCTCCCACATAGCAACCCAAAGAAAAAAGGAACGCATTCAGCTCCTCATCGTCCGTATTGATTTGCTTGATGATATATTCCTGACCGTCCAGAGCATCCAACAATGTCATATCCATCACCTTTTCAGAGTTGATTCAATCATTTTTCCACAGTCTGGTTAGCGATAGAAAACCAGACCGCGAAAAAATTAGGTTAGCAACATCTAACCCTCTGCTATAATATACCATGCCTAATCAATTGTCAAGCGGGAACCTATGTTCAGCAAAGAAAATCTCCGTTTCCGATAAACAGGCTGGTTCATTTTTCCGGACTGTGCTATAATAATCAAAATGCTTTATCCAATGGAGGTCTTGTATGGCAATCCATGAATCTGGTCAGATGTATTTGGAGACCATTTATATTTTAAGGCAAACAAAATCCTTTGTGCGGGCCATTGACGTGGGAGAACAGATGGGCTATACCAAGCCCAGCGTCAGCCGTGCATTGTCCATTCTAAAAAAAGACGGCTATGTGGAGGTGGACGGAGAGGGAGCGATCACCCTGACGCCAAAAGGTCTCGCCATTGCTGAGACCATGTACACCCGGCACACAGTACTGACAGAAATGCTCAAGGGTCTTGGCGTGGATGAAAAAACAGCCGCAGAGGATGCCTGCAGGATCGAGCATGTGATCAGCGAAAAATCCTTCGCCGCCATGCAGGCTCACCTGAATCAGACAAAAATATCTGATGTAGAGTCCTCAGGAGCACAGGACTGATCTTCAGAAAGCTACACCGCTGACAGGAAATCCGAATGCTCAGGGTACAGACCGCTACCTGCTGAGAGGACAAGGGGTTGCGGACGGGATACACACATTGACAACAGTATCGGTGTATGTTAGAATCCAAGTGGTTAGCAAAAGCTAACCACTTGGATTCTTTTGCTTTATTGAATTCAGACAATAGCCTTCCCATGAAAAGAAGGTCTGGACTTGGCTCAAAACCATAGTGGTTGCCGGATGGACAAGGAGTGATGGGATTGGAAGTGCGTGCGTCAGCGGAAGATTATCTGGAAGCGATCCTACTCCTTCAGAGGAGAATGGGGGTGGTACGGTCTGTGGATGTAGCACAGCATCTGGAGGTATCGAAGCCAAGTGTATGCCACGCGGTTGCCTCTCTGCGTGCGAAAGGATTTCTGCGAATGGACGAGCGTCGTTTCCTGATCTTGACCGAAGCGGGCCGTTCTGTCGCCGAAATCACACTGGAAAAGCACCAATTCTTCTCTGCGATGCTGATGGAGGCCGGTGTTGACCCGAAGACCGCAGAAAAGGAAGCCTGTCGCATTGAACACGCAATCAGCACGGAATCCTTTGAGAGATTAAAGCGACTCAAAAAAGAATATACCAACCATTCGGCTGGAGGAACCTGTGCCGATTGAATTGTGGAAAGAGCTGCTTGCCCACCTGCGTTGAAATGACATTCGGTGCCGATCATGCTTTTATCAGGAGTCTATTAAGAACAGATTGATCAAAGGCGGCTTTTTAGCTTTGCGTGGTGCCGCTGGAGTTACTGGAATGATAATGGCAGCAGTGCAACATCCGGCAAGCGTGTGGGTAACGCCACCGGGAAGGATGATAAGCAACATATAAAGCGGTGGATGCAACAGCGCATCCACCGCTTATTTTGATAGGGATAAGTTCACAACTAAGCAATTCTGTGACATAAATCAAAACTTTTGCGATAGATCGCCCTTATGTGTCTGCTGGCTTTTCAAAACCTTTCGGGCGGCTTTTTTGATATTATGGCACACGCCAAGAATAGCGATGCAAAACAGCAGAGCCGCTAATCCATATCCAAACGACTGCATTGCCGCGTTCATGTTCACACCTCTTTTCTGACCGCTGCCGTCAAGAAACTCATCCAAATAATCCTCTTTTTTTGTACGGCTCCTTCTGGATCGCTCCGACCTCATATCCCGTGCTGCGAATGGCATTCATAAGAGTCGCCGTGTCCAACTCTGTTTCAGAGAGAATCACAGTCTGGTTTTTGCTGCGGGAAGAATTCACCTTTTTGACCGGGAAGGCTTTGCGTATGGCGTCATTGACATGAGCCTCGCACATCCCGCACATCATTCCATTGACTTCCACTGTGTACTTCCACATAATTTCTCATTCCTCCTTGGCTTTTGTATGATCGAGCTGCGCGGACCGGACGGTGGTCTGCCATGCCGCAGTCCGTTCATCCGGGATCTTCCTGGCCATCAGACAGCACAGCGGCGCCAACGAACTTCCGAGAAGCGGATGGCGAACGATGGAATATCTCCGCTCGGACAGGTATGCCATCAGCTCCCCGGCAGTCCAGACGTGGTACACCCGAAAGCCTGACAGCCCCATGAACCAGAGCCGGAGTCTGGCGCTTCGACTTTTGCCCCAGACAAAGGTTGGGGCGAACAGCCATCCCCCTGGCTTCAGAACCCGCCAGGCTTCCGCCAGAGCTTTTTCCGGGTGAGGCATGACATGGAGGGCGTTGGAGATCACGACTGCGTCGAAGCTCTCCGGACCGTAGGGCAGCTGGGTAGCGTCCTGGACGGAGAAATGGAGCCGGGACGAGTGCACCTGCTTTTTGGCCTGACGGATCATTTCAGCTGAAAAGTCGGTTGCCTCCCAGCTCCGGACACATGGAGACAGCGGCACGGACAGCTGGCCTGTTCCGCAGGCCAACTCCAGCACATCCATGTCCCGTTTCAGAAAAGGGCGCATTGCTTTGCATATCTGCTGATAGGTTGCCTGGGAGCGGCGCATGAAACCGGCGTAATGCCGTGAAAACCGCTCCCAAAACTGCTTGTTGTCATCCATACAATATGGTCACCTCAATGATGGTTAGCGATTGCTAACTACATCATACTCTTTGTCGCACGAAATTGCAAGATGCCGCCATATTGGTTTTGCATGTTCTCTGGGATCAATCAAGGGAAGAAGCGAGAACGAAGAATGACCGGGATACATCTCCCGGCCATTCTTTCCGTTTCGTTCGGCTCACTGTGTTTACCGGCACCAGCCGGTGGGATTGGAGCGGGCGGTGATGAAGCGGCGGTAAATGCCCTCCTCCGCCATAAGTTTGTCGTGGTCGCCGGCCTGAACGATGCGCCCCTGGTCGATAACCAGGATCTCATCGGCGTGGCGAATGGTATTGAGCCGGTGGGCAATGACCAGCAGGGTCTTGCCCCGGCACAGTTGGGTGATGGCCTCCTGGATGTAGCTCTCATTGTCGGCGTCCACGCTGGCAGTGGCCTCATCCAGAATGACGATGGGAGCATCCTTCAGAATGCAGCGGGCAATGGAGATCCGCTGCCGCTCTCCGCCGGATAGGCTGGCTCCACCTTCGCCGATGACAGTGTCAAAGCCGTCGGGCAGTTCCATGATGAAGTCATAGCATCGGGCTTTCCTGGCCGCCTCATAGACCTCCTCCCGTGTGGCGTCTGTCCGTCCCATGGCGATGTTGTTATACACGGTATCCTGGAATAAGTAGACCCGCTGGAACACCATAGAGATCTGATCCATCAGATCAGAAAGAGGAATATCGCGGATGTCCCTGCCCCGCACCAGGATCTGTCCCTGTTTCACATCCCAGAACCGGGAGAGCAGGTTGGCTACCGTACTCTTGCCGCCGCCGGAGGGCCCCACCAGGGCCAGCATCCGGTTTTTCTCCAGTGTGAAAGAGACATCATGCAGTACCTCTTTCTCCCCGTAGGCGAAGGTGACATTTCGGAACTCCACCTCCGGGGCACCGCCGGCTTTGGGTAAGGTCTCCCGGCCCCGGTCAGGTAGTTCCGGCTGAGCCAACACTGCCTCGATCCGGTCCATGCAGGCGTTCATCACCGTCAGGCGGGTGGCTTGGCTGTAGAGCGCTTTCATGGGGCCGAAGAGGTCAAAGACGAAGAGCAGGACACCCAGCAGGAAGGTGATGGAGAGCTGCCCACGGCCATAGAGCCAGAGAGACAGGGGGATCATCAGCACCGAGCCCAGACCGCACACCAGATAAAGGGCCCGCATCCAGGGGGCCTGACTCTCCTCGAACTCGATGCTGACCTTGCGGCTCCGGGCGAAATTTTCGGTGAGTTGCTCGGAACGCTCTCCCAGCAGGTTGAAGGTCTTTGCGATGCCGATGCCCTCCACATAGTCCAGTACCGCCCGTGTGAGAGCCTCGCTCTGCTCCTGTCGGACATCAGAGTGAGCCAGGGTGCTCCCCAGGGAAGCGCGGCCCAGCTGCCAGATGATCCCTACCACCACCAAGGCGGCCAGTCCCAGCCAGGGATTCAGGAAGGCCAGCCACAGCACAAGAATGGCTTGGGCAAAGGTATAGCTCATCATGTTGGCAATGTCGTGCATACAGTTCTCCTCAATGAACACCATGTCGGTGGACAGAACGGAACTGATTTTGCCGATGTTGCCCTCTGTGAAATAGCCCATGGGCAGGCGGCGCAGATGCCGTCCCAGCTCCATGCGCAGATCGGCGAATACCATATAGCCCGCCGCGGCCTGGAGCCGGTCGGCGATGTTCTGGCACAGGCACTCCAGCAGAACGCAGCCCACCGTGCCCACCGCCAGCCACAGGCACAGCCGTGCCGTCATGGTTCCCTGGAGAAAAGCGCTCAGGGCCAAGAAGGACAGACCGATGGGGGCCTTGGACAGCATGGCCTTCAGGAACGCAAAGACAAAGGCCAGCTTGATCCGCCCCTGATAGGGGCCGGATACGGACAGGATTCGTTTCATCAGCGCGATCATGCCTCGTCGCCTCCTTTCTCCGCAGAGACACGCCAGGCAGCGGCTCCCTCGGCAGCCCGCCACAGTTTTTCATAGGCGGGGCAAGTCTTTCGCAAGGTATCGTGGCGGCCAATCCCTGCCACATTGCCCTGATCCAGCACCACGATCTGATCGGCACCTGCAATGGACTGAAGCCGGTGGGCGATGACGATGACCGTCTTGCCCCGGATCACCTCGGCAATGGCGGCGTTCATTTTCTCCTCATTCTCCGGGTCCAAAAAAGCGGTGGCCTCATCCAGCACCACGATGGGAGCGTCCTTCAAAATCGCCCGGGCCAGGGCGATCCGCTGCCGCTCCCCGCCGGAAAGCCCTTTGCCGCCATCGCCGGCCATGGTATAGATTCCTTTTTCCAGCCGTTTCAGAAACTCTCCGCATTGAGCCCGTTCCGCCGCCGCCAGCACCTCCTCGTCGGTGGCGCCGGGTCTTCCCAGCCGGATGTTCTCCAACAGGCTGGTGTTGAACAGGAACTGCTCCTGCGCGACGAAGGAGATCTGCTCATTCAGAGAGGCGAGGGACATCTCTCGCAGGTCTTGCCCCCCCAGCGTGATGCGTCCGTCCGTCACATCGTAAAAGTGGACCAGCAGCTTGGCAAGGGTCGACTTCCCGCTGCCGGATTCTCCCACCAAAGCAGTGAGGCTCCCCTGTGGGACAGAGAAGGAGATGCCGTGGAGGACTTCGTCCTTTTCATAAGAAAACCGCACATTCTCAAAGCGGATCTGCAAATCGTTTCCGTTGAAATCCGTTTTTCCTTCTTTCAGGGGCGGAATATTGAACAGAGATTCCATTTGATCGATCTTGTAGCTCAGCTGGGGCAGCACCGACATAAAGTTCATGGCTCGGATCAGAGGCGGTCCCACGGAAAAAGACATGCACAATACCAGCGCGTAATCCGGCAAGGTGGAGGCGCCGGTGAGTACCAGATAGCCGCCGGCTGGCAGCAGCACCAGCGCCACGCAGGGCAAAATGCTGGTGTAGAGGGCCATCCACAGCCAGCAGGCCCGGAACCAATCCAGAGTAAAATCACGGTAGTTTTTTACATCGGTCTCAAAGCGGTGATAGGACTCTCCGTCCCGGTTGAAGACTTTCACGACTTCCATGCCGTTGATGTACTCCACGATGGTGTTGTTCATTTTCTGCCCGGCGGCGTAGTAGTCTCCCATCTTGCTCATGCCGGAGCGGTACATCATGCCCATGGCCAGCACGCCCAGCGGAAGGGAGCAGAGGGAAAGCAGACCCAGCTTCCAGTCCGTGAGGAACATGGCCGCAAATACCACCACCGGCACCGCCAGATTGGACAGCCCTTCCGGCAGGGCGTGGGCCAGCAGAAGTTCCATGCTCTCAATGTCGTCAATGAACATCTTCTTCCAGACTCCAACGCCCTTCTCCTGGATCGCGCCCAGGGGCTGCTTTTCCAGCTTGCTCTGGAGATGGAGCCGGAGGTTTTCCAAAGTATGATAGGCGGAGCGATGAGACAGAGCCAGCCCCTCCACATAGAGAAGGCCGTAGAGGACCATGCACAGAGCCATGGCCCCGGCGTTGAACAGGGTTTCCTCCAATGTGAGACTGCCCCCAGTCAGCAGGGGCCGCAGCAGGCGGTAGAGGAAGAAATAGGGCAGCACGCTCATGGCCACGCCGGCCACCAGCACCAGAATGGAGGCGTAGGTGGTCTTCCGGTGGCGCCCAGTGTAGCGCAGGACTTTTTGAAACACAGTATCACTCCTTTTGGTTAGTTATTGCTAACTTATTAGCGAGAAAAAAGCCTCCGGAGAGGCGTTTTTCACCCCTTGGGGAATCCCAGGGCGGCGTACCAGTCAAAGAGACGGCAGACCAGAGTACAGTGGCGCTGGATCTCCGGCCAGGTGAAGTCGTGGATAAAGGGCTCGTAAATGGTGGTCCAGAAAGCGGACAGAACTACATGAAGTTCCTCTTGCGTCATATCCACCGTACATAACCCTCGGTGTCTGGCCTCAGCATAGTAGGTCCAGGTGCCTTCCGTCATTTTCTCCACCCAGTCGTGCTGAAAGTTGGCGTAGGCAGTACCCTCCGCTCCGGTAAGCAGCAGAACAAAGCCATCCCGCCGCTCATTGAGAAAGCGGAACCACCACAGCATATATTCCTCATCCATATACCACGCCCGGATCAGGTCTTCATCGGAGAGAGCAGATGCCGGTACCGCTGTCCGCTCCTCATAAACAGCATCCAAATCCGCCACCGTATCCGCCACCACAGCGCGAAACAGTTCCTCTTTTCCGGCGTAACGCTTATAAAGGGCGCCGGTTGTCACCCCAGCCCGCTGGCAGATGGATTTCAGGGAAGCCTTCTCAAAGCCCAGCGTCCGGAACTCCTCTTTGGCGCTGTCCATGATCCGAGGGTCAATGGAAGTATCCGGTTTTGCCATAACATCCCTCCCAACGAATGATAATTTGATTACCGATAATCCGATTATCAATATAGCATCCCTTTCTATCCCTGTCAAGGGGAAATCCTCTCTTGACAAACTCGCTTTTTGGCTGTATATTCAAAACATCGTTTTGAAACACTGTTTTGAATTGCGAGGCGATACCATGGCAAAGCAGATCGAAGGGGTCTATGAAAATGTGCTTCGCTGCGCCCGTCAGGAATTTTTGGAAAAAGGTTTTGCTCTGGCCTCCCTGCGGGATATCGCCAAGGCGGCGGGAACCAGCACCGGCTCCATCTATACCCGTTTTACCGACAAGGCGGGATTGTTCCGGGCCCTGGTGGAGCCTGCTGCCGGAGAGCTGAAGCGCCGTTTTTTGGAGATTCAGGAGTCTTTTCACCGGTTTGACGGCCAAACCCAGCAGGAGGAAATGGGGCGTTACACTGCCCATGCCCAGGAGGGACTGTTTGATTACATCTATGAGCACCTGCCGGAGTTTGAACTGCTGCTCCTCCGGGGCGCTGGGACGGAATATGCCCACTATATTGACGAGTTGGTGGAGATCGAAGTCAGTTACACCTACAAATACATGGAGGTCATCGGCTGTGAGAGCGTCCGCTCCGGTCAGGTCACCGAGGACTTGATCCATATCGTTACCACCGCCTACTTCAACGGAATGTTTGAGCCGGTGCGGCACCGCATGGATAAGGCCCGGGCGCTCCACTATATCCGCCAGCTCAACCGCTATCACATGGCAGGATTTGAGACGATCTTTCATCCTGAAAACTTCCGGTAGTGCAAAAGGCCGCTTTCCCGGCGGCCTTTTCATAGAACCAAAGGTTAGCAATAACTAACTAAAGGAGGCTTATTTATGCAGAAAACGCAAAGCCCGCTGCTGCGGCTGTGGCAGCTGGGCAGGGAACATCACGGCGGCCTGATTGCCGCCATCTTCTGCGCGGTGGCGGGTGTCCTGCTGGGGCTGCTGCCGTATCTCTCAGCGGGGCACATTCTGGTGGCGCTTTTGACCGGGCAGCGGGACTGGAACTTCTATCTTCTGTGGTGTATGGTGGCCCTGGGGGGCTATCTGGCCAAAACCCTGCTTTACAATCTGGCACTTTCCCTCTCCCACAAAGCCACCTTCCAGATCCTGCGGGACATCCGGAAGATGGTTCTGTCCAAAATGCCTCGCTTACCCTTGGGAGATATTCTGGATACCTCCAGCGGACGGCTCAAACAAATCGTGGTAGATCAGGTGGAGAGTATGGAGACGACGCTGGCTCACCTGCTGCCGGAGATGACCTCCAATCTGCTGGCGCCGGTATGCGTTCTCGTGTATCTATTTACGCTGGACTGGCGTATGGCATTGCTGAGTCTGGTGTCCATTCCTGTGGGCATGGCTTTTATGATGGCCATCATGGGCAGCTATGGCAAGGACTATCAGGGTGCGGTGGAGACGACCCAGGCTATGAACGAGACCATTGTGGAGTACATCGGCGGCATTGAGGTCATCAAGGCCTTCAATCAGGGAAAGAACTCCTATGAGAAGTTCTCCTCCCGGGTACGGGCCAATGCTGCCTACTACTACAACTGGATGAAGAAATGCCAGTTCGGAATGGCGCTGGCCTATGCCATCGCTCCCACCACGCTTATCACGGTGCTGCCTGTGGGCTGGAGCTTCTACACGGACGGCAGCTTGTCCGCAGAGGTATTTCTCACCACCATCATCCTGTCCATGAGCATTGTGGGACCTCTCATTGCCGCCATGGGCTTTGTGGATAATCTTGCCAAGGTGGGTACCATCGTAGGTTCGGTGGACGAGATCCTCCTGAAGCCGGAGCAGGATCACGGAACACAGCCGGCACAGCTGGGAAGACCGGATATCGCCTTGGATCATGTCTCCTTTGGGTATGCCCAGGACAAGGAGATCCTCCACAACATCTCCCTCACCATTCCGGCCGGCAGCCTCACCGCTTTGGTTGGACCCTCCGGTTCGGGCAAGTCCACCATCGCCAAGCTCATCGCCGGTTTCTGGGATGTGACCGAGGGCCGCATTACCCTGGGCGGCGTGGAGGAAAGCCGTATCCCGCTGGAACAACTCTACGACCAAGTGGCCTTTGTTTCTCAGGACAATTACCTCTTTGACGATACCATCCGGGAAAATATCCGTATGGGACGGGTAAATGCCACGGATCAAGAAGTAGAACAAGTCGCCAAAGCCGCCGGATGCGACGGTTTCATCCGCCAGTTGGATCATGGCTATGACACCCGGGTGGGCGGCGGAGGCGCCCATCTCTCCGGAGGAGAGCGGCAGCGTATCGCTATCGCCCGGGCCATGCTGAAAAACGCCCCCGTGGTGATTCTGGACGAGGCCACCGCCTACATTGATCCGGAGAATGAAGCAGTGGTCCAGCGGGCAGTGGCAAAACTGGTGGAAGGCAAGACGGTCATCGTCATTGCCCACCGCCTGTCCACCATCACCGGCGCAGATCAGATCGTGGTGGTGAAGGACGGAAGCATCGAGGCACAGGGCAGACATGAAGAACTGTTGCGCCATTGCCCGTTGTACGCCGATCTGTGGCAGGCTCACATGGGTGTAAAGGAGGGAGAAACGGTATGATCGAGACATTCAGAGGTATCTGGCGGTTTGCCGGTGAGGAACAGCGCAACATCCGGCGCTCGGTGATCGCTTGCTTTTTCAACGCGGTGTTCCATATGTTTGAGATCGCCGCCATTTACTACACCATCCTGGCTCTGCTGGATGGAAAAACCGGCCATGCCACGGCGTGGCAGGCGCTGGGTCTGTTGGCAGTCAGTATTCTGGGCAGCGCCGTGACCAAGTATTTCTCCCAACTCCAGCAGACCCACGCCGGGTACTTCATGGCGGCCAATAAGCGCGTGGCCATCGGGCAGCGGATGAAATCCGTCCCCATGGGCTACTTCAACGACAACAGCCTGGGAGAGCTCACCGGGGTCTGCACCACTGTACTGGACAATGTGGAGACTGTGGCCCCCATGGTGTTGGTGACCATGCTGGGCGGGATGCTCAACGCTCTGGTCTTTACGGTGATGATCCTGATTTTTGACTGGCGGATCGGTCTCATTGTGGTGGCGGCCACAGCAGTTTATTTGTTCATCACCTCGGCCATGGAGCAAAAATCCGCCGCCCTCGCCCCGCACCGTCAGAAATCCGAGGCCAAGTTGGTGGAGGCGGTGCTGGAGTATGTGCAGGGCATGAGCGTGGTGAAGTCCTTCAACCTCACCGGACGGGGTGACCGCACCTTGCAGGAAGCACTGGAATACAACTGCCGCAGCAACCTGAACATCGAAAAGATGTTCACCCCTTATATTATGGCGCAGGGGATCGCGCTCCAGCTGGGAAGCGTGGCCATGATGCTTGCGGCGGTATGGTTCTATCTCTCCGGAACGATGATTCTGGCCAACGCTCTGATGGTGGTCATCATGTCCTTCCTGGTCTTTGCTCAGATCTCCTCGGCGGGCAGCGGCATGTCCCTGCTGCGTATCGTCAGCAGCTGCATGGCCCATGCCGATGAGACGGACGCCATGCCCCAGCTGGCAGAGACCGGTCGGGCCGGCACGCCCAGGGAGCACAGCATTACCTTCGACCATGTTTCGTTCTCTTATGACCAGCGGCCTATCCTGCGGGATGTATCCTTCGCCATCCCGGACAGGACCACCACCGCCATCGTGGGCCCCAGCGGTTCCGGGAAAACCACACTGTGTAATCTCATCGCCCGGTTCTGGGATGTGGAGAGCGGCGCCGTCCTGGTGGGCGGTCAGAATGTGAAGGACTATACCCTGGAGGGCCTGATGGATCAGATCTCCATGGTATTCCAGAAGGTCTATCTCTTTGCCGACACGGTGGAAAACAACATCAAGTTTGGATGCCCGGGCGCCACCCACGAGGAGGTGGTGGCCGCGGCGAAGAAGGCCTGTTGCCACGACTTCATTCTCACCCTGCCCCAAGGCTACGACACCGTCATCGGCGAGGGTGGTTCCAGCCTTTCCGGCGGCGAGAAGCAGCGCATCTCCATTGCCCGGGCGATCCTGAAGGATGCTCCCATCGTGATTCTGGATGAAGCCACCGCCAATGTAGACCCGGAGAATGAGGACCGGCTGCAAAAGGCCATCGAAGCCCTGACTCGGAACAAGACCATCCTGATGATCGCTCACCGGCTGAAGACGGTCCGCAACGCCGACCAGATCCTGGTGCTGGACGGCGGACAGATCGTTCAGCGGGGCACCCACAGCCAGCTCATGGCCCAGGAGGGCTTGTATCAAGCGTTCGTATCTGGCCGTAAAGAGTCCGGTCAGTGGAAGCTCTAAGAGGAGGAGCGCCTAAACCATCATGAAAAGAGGAGTGCCGCCACCGGATACATTCCGGTGGCGGCACTCTTGTTGTGTCCGGGAGATTGCGCTTGAAGGGGCAATTGATACTGAAAATGGAAAATCACTTGACTGGTTAGCGATTGCTAACTATAATCAAGCGTGGAGTACCGTGTCTTTTGAGGAGGGCCTATGGAGAAGTACAAGGTCCAGAAGGACTCCGTGCAGGAGACGCTCATCATCCCGCTGTATGGCCGGCGGCTCTGCTCGCGGCGGTTCCCCGGACTTTATCAGGATGCCACGGCGGCCATGCTGATGGAGAAGGTGGACTACGACTTCTCCCCTTTGGAGCGGCAGGCAAACGGTCTGATGCAGACCTTCGGCGCGCTGGAGGTCGCCATGCGCCAGAATGACCTCGCCTGGGAGGTGCGGGACTATCTGAATGCCCATCCCAGAGCGGCCGTCATCAATCTGGGCTGCGGTCTGGACAACACCGGGCGGGCCTGTGACAACGGCCGGTGCAGCATCTGGAACATCGACCTGCCGGATGTGATCGAGCTGCGGGATCGCCTACTTCCTCCCGGAGAGCGGGAGAAAAATCTGGCCTTTGATCTGAAAGACCCGCGCTGGATGGATGCTGTCCGCGCAGATCCTGGGGATGGGACGGTGCTGTTTGCCGCCGGGGTCTTCTACTACTTCACGACGGAAGAGGTCAAAGCTCTGGCCACAGGCATCGCAAGACGGTTCCCAGGAGGGCGGCTGGTCTTTGACGCGGCCGGGCAAACGGCCGTTCGGCTGATGCTGAAAACCTGGGTGAAGCAGGCGGGCATCCGGGATGTGGGCGCCTATTTTTCCGTCAAGGATGCCAAGGGGGATCTGGAGCCATGGTCGCCGCTGTTTTCTGTTTCCAGCCGGGGCTATATGCTGGGCTATCAATCGCTTCATGATCCGGCGGTTCGGCCCGTCCACCGGCTGCTGGCGAAGCTGGCCGACGGACCGATGCACCTGCAGATCGTCCGGATCGACTTTGCAGAATACAGTCACGATTAGATTGGAGAAGATTATGCCCATTGAACTATGGCAAGGGCTGCTGATTCCCTTTGCGGGGACAACGCTGGGTGTGGCATGTGTCTTGTTTATAAGGAGGCGAAGATTAGTATGAAAAGATTGATTAAAGGTGGATTTTTGACATTAAGTGGTGTTATTGGAGTTATAGGAACGATGATGGTCGCAATGCAAAATCCGTCAAGTGCGTGGGAAACACCACCCGGAAGAATGGTAACAAGTATTTTGGAAAACGAGATGTTAATCCCTGCGATTTTGTTTCTTCTCCTTTTAGTTTCTGGATTATATATTCTCCTGACAGAAAACAAAGCAGATTAATAAATTTTCGTTTAATAGTAGAACCGATGGGCACAATCCTGACGGTTCTTCTGGCGGGGATTTTGGTTCCGGTACTGCCTTACGCCCTGAGCTTTGCCGCCGGAGCGATGGTCTATGTGGTAGTAGAGGAATTGATCCCGGAGATGTCAGTGGGAAAGCACTCCAATATAGGGACTATTCTGTTTGCAGTCGGTTTTACCCTCATGATGACGCTGGATGTGGCGCTGGGTGCTTGAGTGAGTGAAGGTGAAAAAATGGGACAAGAAGAGCGGATTCAAAACGCCTACCGGGGATTGGGAGGCAAACGGACATTTTATGATGGCATGATCACCTGTTCCACCCTGTCAGGCCGGGCGGTGTGCCGTCTGGTATGGGAAATGGGCCGGGCGGAAACCCAGGACTACCTTTGCGCCGCCCTTTCCGGAATACCGGAGGGGTTTTCCGGAAGACTGCTGGAAGTCCCCGTGGGTACCGGCATACTGACCATGCCCCTCTATCGGGAAATGCCGGAGGCGGAGATCACCTGCCTGGATTACTCGCCGGAGATGCTGGAGCGGGCAAAATCCCGGGGCGAGGGACTTGCCCATGTGCGCTTTCAGCAGGGGGATGTTGGGGCGCTGCCTTTTGGGGATGGCAGTTTCGACATCGTGCTCTCGCTCAACGGGTTTCATGCGTTTCCGGATAAGGAGGCCGCCTGGCGGGAGATCTTTCGTGTACTGCGGCCCGGCGGAGTTTTCTGCGGCTGCTTCTATGTGACGGGGCAAAACCGCCGCACGGACTGGCTGATCCGCAGGCTGTATGTGCCAAAGGGCTGGTTCACCCCGCCCTTTGAGACGGCGGAGAGCCTGCGGCATCGTCTGGAGGAAACATTCGGGCCGGCAAAGGTTCGCACCGTTCAGGGCATAACCTCTTTTGTCTGCCGGAAGGCGAAGGAGAAACACCCGTAAACGAATTGTACACAAATATTGAACAACAGGAGGAAAATCAAATGCAGCAAAAGCGTAATCAACAAGCAGAAATTCGTCTCGGTAGCCATGGCGAAGACTACGGAAGCTGGATGTCCAATCCCGTGTTCTATATTATTGGCGGTATCACGGCTCTGGCCGTAGTTTTGGCCGTACTCTCCTTTTCGGTGTTCCACATCACGGTTCTCGGTGTTCTGTTCTCTGTTGTTGCGGCGGCGCTGGTGGCCCTGCTGGTCTGGATCACATGGATCAGGCGTCAGTATGCCTTTGGCGGTGGCGGGATTATGGAACAGGTTCACCGGGTCGTTCTCTCTCACCTGGACTATGACGGACAGGGCAGTCTCTTGGAGGTCGGATGCGGTTCCGGGGCCCTGTCGATCCGTGCGGCCCTAACCTGGCCGGAGACAAAGGTCACTGGCATGGACTACTGGGGAGCTGTTTACAATTACAGCAAGGCCCTCTGTGAGAAAAACGCCGCAAGTGAAGGTGTGGCCTCCCGGTGTGTATTCCAGCATGGCGACGCCAATCATCTGGATTTCCCCGATGAGAGTTTTGATGCGGTCATCAGCAACTATGTCTACCATAATGTCATGGGAGCCGATATGCACAAGCTGCTGCTGGAGAGCCTGCGAGTGCTGAAAAAAGGAGGCGTCTTTGCTCTGAACGATGATATGAAGCCCAAGCTGTACGGCGATATGGATGCCTTTGCGCAAAAGCTGCGGGAGATGGGCTATCAGGATGTCCGGCTCATTGATACCGCAGAAGAAGCCTTCGGCTCCCACCGCCGGGCTGCCATGATGATGCTGGGATCTTCCCAGCTGCTTGTCGGCAGAAAGTAATTCGTCAAAACGGGAGGGCTGACCATGTCCAAGTTGGGCGTTGTGGAGGACACATTGTTTGTCCCCATGCTGGGCAGGCTCTATGCCAGCGAGCACTGCCCGCAGATCTTATACGATGGGAAGGCGCTGGAGCTGAAGGAGAAGCTGCCGCCCGAGCTGCTGTCGCAGGGCCGCCTGAGTCAGTATACCCTGCTGGCTTCCGCCGCTCGGTCTGCCAATCTGGACCGGATCATCCGGGCCTTTCTGGAGCGCAGGCCGGACGGTGTGATCGTCCAGCTCGGCTGTGGCCTGGAGACGGTCTATTACCGCTGCGACAATGGAAGGTCGCACTGGTATGCCGTGGATCTGCCCCATGTGGTGGAATACCGGCGAGAGCTGCTGCCGGAGCCGGAGCGGGAGACCTATCTCGCCGGAGACGCCTTTGCCGAGGACTGGATCAGGCAGATCCGCGCTGATGTGCCGGATGCTCCTATTCTGGTCACCGCCGGCGGCCTGTTCCACTATTTTGAGGAAAGCAAGGTTGTGGGCCTCCTGCGGATGCTCACGGGGTTTGGAGAGATTGAAATCGTCTTTGATACCGTGAGCAAAAGCGGTATGGCCATGATGCGGAAAAAGTACATGAAGCAAGTGGGCCACGGAGATGCGCAGATGTTTTTCTATGTGGATTCCGCATCGGTGCTGGCCGGAAAAATCGGCAGTGGGGTCAGGGTGCTGGCTGAGGAGCCTTATTACCGCCATATCCCCCGAACCGGATTGAAGCTGTCCACCAAGATCAGCATGGCAGTTTCGGACCGATTCTGTATGGTGAAGATGGTACATCTCTGTCACAGCGCTAAATTCCATGACTAAACGGGATAAAGTCGTCCAATCGGAGCAGAAAGAACGGCGATGTGTCGCTATACTCAGTAAGGAGGGGCGCGCTGAGCGCCTTTTCTCAGAAATAACGGTTAGCATAATCTAACTACGTTGAAGGAGAGCGGTACATCATGAACACGCAGAAAAAAGGGATGACGGGAAAGGACATCATTACGGTGGGAATTTTCTCCGCCATCTACTTTGTCATCAACTTTGCTTTTATGCTTCTCAGCGGTCTGCATCCCCTGCTTTGGATCTTGATGCCTGGCCTGATCGCCGTATTTGCGGGTATCCCATTCCTGATGATGTGTACTAAGGTGCCAAAGACCGGCGCAGTGGTCCTGATGGGCTTTATTACGGCCTTGATCTACTTTGTTACTGGCCAATTTACGGTGGTGATTCTCATTGCTTTTGCGGTGAGCTGCATCCTGGCGGAGCTTTGCCGGATCTGTAGCCATTACCGGTCTTTCCGTGGTAATGCTCTGGCCTACGTGTTTTTCTCGCTGGGGATGATCGGCTCCCCGCTGCCTGTCTGGATCATGCGGGACAGTTTTCTGGCGCAGATCAGCCAGCAGGGAATGCCGGAAGCCTATGTCTCCACCTTGGCGGCATTGACTTCCCCGGGTATGATCGTGGTTCTGGTGGGGGCGCCTATCGTGGGAGCTATTCTGGGTATCCTGCTGGCCAAAGGAATGTTCCGCAAGCACTTTGAGAAGGCGGGGATTCTGTAACATGGAGGAGGCACGGCGCTGTTTGGTGTTCGACCCCAGGGTGGGTCTTGCTCTGCTGGTTTTCGCCAATCTGGCAGCCTTTAGTGAGCAACCTTTTTGGATGGAAATGATATGGATCGGTTTTCTCCTGCTCCTGATGCTGCTCCATCGCTGCTTTGCCATGGTGGGGAAAAGCCTCTTGATCTTCGGAGGAATCCTGTGCCTGCAATACTGGATTCTGCCGGCTGCGCCGGGATGGGTTGCTACCAGCTTTTCCATTTTCGCTAACTATGCCCGCCGGATGATGCCCTGCCTGATAATCGGCTTTCTGATGCTTCGCCGGACGCCTATGCCTTATCTGGTGGCTGGAATGCGGAAGATCCATTTCCCTCAGCGGCTGATCGTAGCCGTCTCGGTGACGCTGCGGTACTTTCCCGCCATTCGGGAAGAGACAGGCTATATCCGCGATGCGATGCGATTGCGGGGCATCCGGGGATTGGCAAAGCTGGAGGGGATCATGGTTCCCCTGATGGTCTCCGCTACCGGCACTGCGGAGGAGCTGTCCGCAGCGGCAGTGACCCGGGGAATCGAGGACCCGGCGCCTAAGACCAGTCTGGTGGAACTGCGGGTCTCGCCGGTGGACGACGCCGCGTTCCTTGTGGGTGTGGGGCTTACCGTTGCCCTTCTGGCAGTCAAATTGGAGGTGTTTCCATGGTAGAGCTGCAAGATGTGTCCTTTTCCTATACAAAAGAAGTGGGCACCCTCACCCACGTGGATCTGACCATCCGGTCGGGAGAATGTGTACTGCTCTGCGGCGCTTCCGGCTGCGGAAAAACCACCATCACCAAGCTGGTCAACGGCTTGATCCCGGCATTTACGGAGGACTGCATACTGACCGGACAGGTCCTGCTCCACGGCGCACCGGTGCGGGAACAGCCTCTTTACCAACTGGCCCGGCAGGTGGGGTCTGTTTTCCAGAACCCCAAAAGTCAGTTTTTCAATATGGATTCCGACAGTGAGCTGGCCTTTGGCCTGGAAAATCAGGGCATGACCCGGGGTGAGATCCTCCGCCGGCTGGATGATACCACCGACCGCCTGCACCTGAAGCGGCTGAGGGGCCGGAACATCTTCGCCATGTCGGGCGGAGAAAAGCAGTTGCTGGCCTTTGCCTCGGTCTATGCCATGGGGCCGGAGCTCTACATTTTGGATGAGCCTACGGCCAATTTGGATCGGGATACCATCGAAAGACTCCATGATCAAATCGCTTACCTGAAAAGTCAGGGACACACCATTCTCATTGCGGAGCATCGGTTGTACTTTCTGGCGGATCTCATAGATCGGGCCGTCTATCTGCGGGACGGGATCGTGGAGCGGATCTGGAGCGGAGCAGAATTCCGGCGGCTGGCTGAGACAGACCGGATCGCTCTGGGTCTTCGCACACTCACGCCTACTCAGGTGACTCTGCCGCCCTCCCGCGCTGCGGGGGAACAGGATGGACTGTCTGTGGAGGGACTGTGCTGCCGGTACAAGCGAGAGCCGCCGGTATTTCAAAACCTTTCCTTCTCCGCCCGCCCGGGAGAGGTGCTGGCCGTCACGGGTGACAATGGCGTGGGAAAAAGCACCCTTTCCCGCTGCTTGTGCGGCCTGATGCGGGAGAGTGCCGGAACGATCCGCCTCAACGGCCGCATCCTTGGTGCGAAGCAGCGGCAGCGGATCGCCTACTGCGTCATGCAGGATGTGAACCATCAGCTCTTTTCCGACAGCGTATGGGGAGAGTGTCAGTTGGCTATGGAAGGACTCTCTGACCAGCGCATCCAGGAGGTGTTGGAGCGGCTCCATTTGCTTGCGTTCCGGGAAAAGCACCCTATGTCCCTCTCCGGCGGTCAGAAGCAGCGTTTGGCGGTGGCTACCGCCATGCTGTCCCAAAAGCCGCTGCTGGTATTCGACGAGCCCACCAGTGGTCTGGACTATGCAAGAATGCAGGAAGTGGCTCGCTGCGCACGGGAACTGGCGGACGAGGGCCGGGTGGTTCTGGTGGTGACACATGACCGCGAATTTCTCCAGTGCGCCTGTGATCGAGTCCTGGAACTTTGAGAAAGGAGCTGAGCCGCAGTGGCATTTTTACAGGACAGCCAACCGGATCTGTGTCTCTTGGCCAAGAGCGGTGGGTGCAGCGTTTATCAGCTGCGAAATGAGAGCGGCGAGGGAACCATGACCGTCTACGAGGTGTTCCCCGGCGCTACCATCCTGTATAACGATTTCCACATGGCCTATTGCGACTCCTCTTTTGAAACCCGGCAGGATCTCCTCTGCATCGACTATTGCCGGGAGGGCCGGATGGAATATGCTGTGGGCAACGATGCGTTCTCCTATGTGGAGGCAGGTGACCTGAAAGTGGATCGCCGCCTGAAGCACAAAGGATACTTTTCTCTCCCATTGTCCCACTATCATGGCATCTCCATGTGCTTTGACCTGTCCATGGCGCCAATGGAGCTGGCTCGTCTGGCGGGAGACTATCCTTTGGATCTGGCCGCTATCCAGCAGAAATTCTGCCCGGATGCCCGGCCGCAGGTCATTCACGGAGCACCCTCAGTGGATCACATTTTCCAGGAGCTTTGTGCCGTACCGGAGCGGATCAAAATGCCCTACTTCCGGGTAAAGATTCTGGAGTTGCTGCTGTATCTCGACGCCCTGGAATTGGGAAGCGGAACGGAAAAGCCATATTTTTACCGTTCTCAGGTGGAGACAGTCAAGGCTATCCGCTCCTACCTGGCGGAGCATCTGGATCAGCATATCACATTGGAGGCTCTGTCCAGACAGTACCAGATCCCTTTGACCACCATGAAGGCCTGCTTCAAAAGCATATATGGCAGTCCGGTGAACGCTTATGTGCGGGTTCTGCGGATGGATCGGGCGGCTCTGCTGCTTCGGAAAGAACCGGAGACCAGCGTCACGGAGATCGCCGGGGCGGTGGGCTATGACAGCGCAAGCAAATTTGCTGCGGCTTTCCGGGCGGTAAAGGGCCAAACTCCGCTGGAATACCGGCGGGGCGGCGGGAACCCTGTTCTTTCTTTTCCTGACGAAATGGAGTGACGCCGACCGGGCGGAGCGGCAAGCACGGACAAGAACCGATACAATAGGGCATGGTGAGAGACATCTCACCATGCCGATTTTTTTGAGAGGAGTGGTTTTGTGAAACAACGCAGCTGGCTGGCCATCCTGCTCTCCTTTGCCGGTCCCTGCCGGGGAAAGCTGGTCTTATCTGTTATATGCGCAATTATCAGCGTGGCGGGGGGCTTTGTGCCGTATCTGGGGGTCTATGAGATCCTCCGCCTGTTTATCCATCAGTCGGCCTCCGGCACGGAGCTTCTCCGATGGGCTGGAGTGTGTCTGGCGGGATATGCGGTCAAGGTAGCTTTTTACGCCTTTTCAACCATGCTGGCCCATGTGTCTGCCTACACCATTCTGGAGGGCCTGCGCCGTCAAGTGGCCCAAAAGCTGATGCACGCTCCCTTGGGGAGTGTGCTGTCAAAGCCCGTCGGCTCCCTCAAAAGCACCATCGTGGATCGGATCGAGGACATTGAGCCGCCGCTGGCCCACATGATCCCAGAACTGAGCGCCAATGTGCTGCTGCCTATCGTGGTGGTGATCGCCCTCTTTGCCATGGATTGGCGGATGGGCCTTGCCTCCCTTGCCACGATCCCGGTGGCGCTGATCCCCATGGCGGCGAGCCTGCGGACCTACAACGAAAAGTATGCCGCCTACATGGAGGCCAATGCCCAGGTCAACAGTATCATCGTGGAGTATGTGGAGGGCATCGAGGTGGTAAAGGCTTTCAACCAGAGCGGCGCCTCCTATGAGAAATTCGTCCGAGCAGTGACCAGCTTCCGTGACTTCACCCTGGATTGGTTCCGCTGTACCTGGAAGTCCATGAACCTGTGCCTGTCCATCCTGCCTACCACGCTGCTGGCTACCCTGCCGGTTGGGATCGCCCTGTATCAGACCGGCGTCCTGGACCCGGCCCGGCTGGCTCTATGCCTGATGCTGGTGTTGGGTATCGTGTCCCCGCTGGTGCAGGCGGCGGCCTTCCTCAATGCCATGAAGAGCATGGAATTTGCCGTCCGGGACACTCGGCATCTGCTGGATCTGGAGGAGCTGCCCGAGGCGTCCGAGCCCGCCCGCCTCTCCGGCAGCGGTATCACTTTGCGGGATGTGTCCTTCTCGTATAGCGGGAAAGAAGAGGACACTGTGCTGCGTCACATTGATCTGGAACTTCCCGCCGGTACCTTCACCGCTCTGGTGGGTCCCTCCGGCGGCGGCAAATCTACGGCAGCCCGGCTTATCGCTCGGTTCTGGGATGTGACGGATGGCTGCATTGCCATAGGCGGTGTGGATATTCGGAATCTCACACTGAAGCAGCTGGCGGATCAGGTCAGTTTCGTGACACAGGACAATTTCCTATTTGACTGCTCTCTGAAAGAAAACATTCGATTGGGGAAGCCGGACGCCACGGAGGAGGAAGTTTGGGCGGCTGCCCGGGCTGCTCAGTGTGAGGAGTTTTTAGGGCGGCTGGAGCATGGATGGGATACCCCAGCGGGTGAAGCGGGCAAGCAGCTCTCCGGTGGGGAGCGGCAGCGGATCGCCATCGCCCGCGCGATTCTGAAGGACGCCCCCATTGTCATTCTGGACGAGGCCACCGCCTTTACCGATCCAGAGAATGAGGACAAGATCCAGCGTTCCCTGATGGCGCTCTCCCGGGGGAAAACGCTGCTGGTTATTGCCCACCGGCTGAGCACGATTCAGAACGCCGACCAGATCGTGGTGCTGGAGAAGGGCCGTATTGTGGACAAAGGCACACAGCCGGAGCTGCTCAGCCGATGCCCGCTATATCAAAAGCTATGGCAGGCCCATGTGGGTGCCCAGAACTGGGCGGTTGGAAAGGAGGCTTGACGATGTTTCGGAGTATGAATCGGATTCTGCGTTGGACAAAGGGGTACCACAGACGGCTGTATCTCGGAAGCCTCTGTTCGTTTCTTGCCACCTGGGCCGCCGCCGGGCCGGTGATGCTGGCGGCCTGGGCCCTTGGGCTGGTCATCGAGAGTGCCCAGGAGGGGACGGCGCTGGACGCCAGGCTCCCCTGGCTGTGCCTGGGCGGGATCATCCTGCTGATCGTTTTGCGCTTCGTGTGTGCTTACTGGAAAAACCGGCTCCAGGAGAGTATCGGAACAGAGCGGGCGGCGCAGCAGAGACTGGAACTTGGTGACCTGCTCAAACGGGTTTCCTTGGGGTATTTCTCCAAGAATAACCTGGGCGACATTCTGGCTGCTCTGACTACGGAACTGAGCACCCTGGAGCTGCAAAGCATGAAGATGGTGGATGCAGTCATCAACGGCTATCTGCAGGTACTGGTCATCGTTTTGTGCATGGCGTTCTTCTGCCCGGAGGCGGCGCTGGTGGCAGTGGTGGGCGTGCTGCTGTCCGCCTTTGCCCTCCGCGGCATCGGGCGGCAGAGTGCCCGCACCGCTCCGGTGGGACATCGGGCCCAAGAGGCATTGTCCGGGGCGGCCATTGAGTACATCCACGGCCTGCCCGTGGTCAAATCCTTTGGCCAGGAGGGGGTGTCCTCCCAGCGGTTTTTTGAGGCGTGCCGGGCCAATAAGGACATCCGTATCAAAAACGAGTTTGGCTTTGTGCCTTGGAACTGCCTGCACCTGTTTTCTCTGAAGGCCGCAGCTGTTGGCCTGGTGCTCACCGCCGGCTGGCAGACTATGAACGGAACCTTGGAGCTGCCGGTGCTCCTGATGGCTGCCATGTTTTCCTTCACGATCTTCGGCAGTGTGGAGTCCATCAACGACGCCGCCCACATCCTTTCTGTCACGGACTCGGTGCTGGACCGTCTGGAAGAACTGGAGGGAACGGAACTGCCGGATCAGGATGGGAAAGACATCTCTTTGGAGCATTACGACATCTGCTTCGACCATGTCTCCTTCGGTTACGGAACACGGGAGGTGATCCACGATGTTTCCTTCCAGCTGC
Source organism: Pseudoflavonifractor gallinarum (assembly GCF_014982855.1). Lineage (GTDB taxonomy): Bacteria > Bacillota > Clostridia > Oscillospirales > Oscillospiraceae > Pseudoflavonifractor_A > Pseudoflavonifractor_A gallinarum. Next base: position 167,214 of record NZ_JADCKF010000005.1, read on the forward strand.
CGCAAAACAGCGCCACCGCCATTGTAGGGCCGTCCGGCAGCGGGAAGAGCACCCTCTGCGCGCTGCTGGCCCGGTTTTATGACGTGGATCAGGGACGCATCACCGTGGGCGGCTATGACATCCGGAAGATGACCTGCGACAGCCTTTTGCGCAACATTGCTATGGTATTTCAGAATGTGTATCTGTTCCACGACACCATCCGCAATAACATCTGTTTTGGCCGTCCGGATGCTGCCGAGGAGGATGTGATCGCCGCGGCCAAAGCGGCCCGCTGCCATGACTTCATCATGGCGCTGCCCCAAGGGTACGACACCATGGTGGGAGAAGGCGGCTCCAACCTCTCCGGCGGAGAAAAGCAGCGCATTTCCATTGCCCGGTGTCTTCTGAAGGACGCCCCCATCATCATTCTCGATGAGGCCACCGCCAGCGTGGACCCGGAGAATGAGCATGAGATCCAGGCGGCGCTCTCTGCTCTGGTGCGGGGGAAGACCATCATCACCATCGCCCACCGTCTGGCTACGATCCAAAACGCAGACCGGATTTTAGTGGTGGAGGATGGTCGCATTGCTCAGCAGGGCACCCATCAGGAGCTGATGAGCCAAGAGGGAACTTACCGGAACTTTATCGAGATCCGACAGCGGGCCGAGGGCTGGCGGATATAAAAACAGTATGTGGGGAGGCAGATTTGCCTCTCCACATACTATTTTGGGATGATTCTTTGAATTTTTGCATTGGTATCATTTCCGATTTGCCATTTTCCTGTACTCCAGCGGGAGCAGGCCGGTGCTTCTTCGAAACAGTTCCGCAAACCGGCTGGATGTAGAATATCCTATCGTTTGAGCAATCTGACCAATTTGCAGATCGGTATGAGCCAGCAGATATTCTGCCTGACTCATGCGGCGCTGCTGTATATACTCTGTGATCGTGCAGCCATAGACCTTCTTGAAGCTGCTTTTGAGTTTTGTCGTACCCATGCAGGCGATTTGTGCCAGACGTTCTATGGGGACTTCACCAGCATAATGATCACTCAAATAGGCCGCGACGGTTTGAATCCGTTCCAAATCCTGAGGAACCAGTTTATGATCAGAAACTGAACGCTTTTTTTGATATTCAACCACTAGAGAGAGCGCCTCGGCTACCTTGCTCTCATAATAGAGTTTAGCTGCAATTCCGGTTCCACGGTAGCTCTGTAGTTCTGATAGAAGCCGGTACATTTCCGGGAAATCTGTTGTTTGGTCGATTTCCCGAAAAGCCTCGATGGGATTCCGATATTCTTCCGGATACTGTTTTTTCAAATAATCCTCATAATATGCGGGGGTGATCTCGATGCCTATGGATCGAACCGGTATATTTTTGTGGACGATTACTTGATATGGCTTGTATCCGCCCACATAGGTCTTGATACATCCGGCTGACAACCGGCGATACGGCGACAACTCTTCACCGGAGATGGAATCGTAACGGGTAATACTGAGACATTCCGGGAGCTCAAATTCCAGCATAAAATCCTTATTGAAAGAGAAGTTGTGTATCTTGATGTCGAACAGATCCCTTTGTCCGTAGGTCCAATAGGAACCTTCGCCAACTTCCGGAGATAGCTTCCAACAAAGCCCCAGAGGACCATACTGATCATTATCTGGTTCCGGTACAAAACCGTGCTTTTTCAGTAATGGGGCATAGTATTGCTCGATGATACCGGTCATTACAATAGATACGCCTCTCTTGTTTTGCAATGATTAGACGAATTTTTGAAATGATAGGACGAACCTCGCTCCAAACGATTGAAAGCAGGTTGTGCATGGTGTAATTATATATAACGGTTAGCCATCTCTAACCAAAGGATAGCATACCTATCCCATAAAGTCAACGCATTGCAAAATAGGAGGATCAACATGAGCAACCAAATCAATCCCGCAAAAAAGAGTCTCACTATCAAAGATCTTGTGACAACCGGCATTTTCAGCGCAATTTTCTTGGTGTTTACCATGATTGGCGGTATTTTCTTTGCACCAAACCCAGTTTTGACATTCTATATGCCGATGGGTGCAGCATTGCTGTGCGGCCCTGTATATCTTCTGATGATCGCCAAGGTTCAGAAGCGGTGGAGCGTCACCATTCTTGGCATCATTATGGGAATCATCTGGTTCGTTACCGGAATGCACTGGGCTTTTTCTTTAGGCTATATTGGAATGGGAATGATCGCCGATCTGGTAGCTGGCGCGGGACATTACCGCAACAAGGCGGTCAATCTGCTGTCCTATATGCTGATGTCGTTGGGCGGCGTTTACACCTATGTGGTGTTTTTTATTGATCCGCAAGGCTGGGCCAGTACAATGCTGGAAAACGGCACGGAACAGTCCTATATTGACACAATGAGCGCGTCTGCGCCTTCCTGGCTGTTGGCTGTCATCATGATCGGAACGCTGGCGATTGCTGCGTTCAGTGGTTGGATTGGTGGGAAGCTGCTGAAAAAGCAGTTTGAAAAGGCTGGGATCACCGCATGATTGGCGGAGCGTTATCCAGGCGTGGACTGTGGCTGGACCCCAGAACGAAGATATTATTGCTCCTGTTGTGTATCCTTTCTGCCATGATGGCTCCATCCTTATTCTATGAACTGGGTCTTGTGGTGCTGATCGGGCTGCTCGGCATTTGCTTTGGAAAGTGGAAGTATGCCTGGAAAGGAGTGCTGTTCTACGCGCTGATCGTTCTGCTCACCTTCTGGATCATGGATACCATGACCGGAACTTGGCGCACCATGTTTATCGCTTTTTTAGGGTTGTTCCATAAGGTCTACCCCTGCGGGATGCTGTCCGGCATTGTCATCTCCACTACAAAGGTCAGCGAATTTCTCTCGGCGATGAATCGCATCCATGCACCCCAAAAGCTGGTAATCCCCTTGGCCGTCATGCTGCGTTATATCCCTACCATTCAGGAGGATTGGCGGTTTATCAAGGACGCAATGCGGATGCGGGACGTCTCGCCTTCGCTTAAGGGGTTCCTGACGCATCCCGGAATAACGGTGGAGTGTATCTATGTTCCGTTGATGATGGCGGCATCCAAAGCGGCGGATGAACTATCCATCGCTTCTATCACCCGCGGCATTGAAAACCCAAAGCCTCGAACTTGTCTGGTGCAGATCCATATCGGGTTGATGGATATTGCGGCAGTCTTTTGCTTTGCAGGCGCACTGGCTGTCGGGCTTTATGGAAAGGGGGTGCTGGGATGATTGAGTTAAAGCATGTATCATTTACTTATCAAGGACAAACAGGAGACGGGCTGCATGACATCAACCTGACCATAGAGGACGGAGAATGTGTTCTGTTCTGTGGCCGGAGCGGCTGCGGAAAGACCACCATCACGAGGCTTGTAAACGGCTTGATCCCACAATTTTACGCAGGAGAGCTGGCGGGCAGCGTACTGGTGGATGGTCAGGAAGTCAGTGATCTTCCCATGCATCAGCTTGCCGCAAAGGTTGGATCGGTGTTTCAAAACCCAAGGACACAGTTTTTCAATGTGGATACAGACAGCGAGATCGCTTTTGGTATTGAAAATCAAGCACTCCCAGCTCACCAGCTGAGAGAACGCGTGGATCGGGCATCGGCAGAACTGCACATTGAAAACCTCCGTAATCGCAACATCTTCGAGTTATCCGGTGGAGAAAAGCAAAAGATAGCATTTGCCTCGGTCTATGCGATGAATCCTCAAATATATCTTTTGGATGAACCGTCCTCCAATTTAGATATGCGTTCCATTCAAGAATTGGGAGAACATCTCAAGATGATCAAATCGCAGGGAAAAACCATATTGATTGCAGAACATAGGTTGTACTATTTGATGGATCTGGTGGACCGGATTGTGTATTTGGAACATGGGAAAATCACACAGGTCTTTACGCCGGAAGCATTTCGGCAGCTGTCGGAGGATACCCGGGAACAAATGGGCCTTCGAGCGATTGATTTGCATCGTGTTCTCCCACCACGGAATCATTCCCTTGCGCCTGTTTCAGATCCTATCTTGGAACTTAACAATGTAGCCCTTCACTATAAGAAGAGGACCATTTTGCACGACATCAACCTTACAGCAGCAAAGGGAGAGGTAATTGGCGTCGTTGGCCACAATGGGGCCGGAAAAACGACCTTTTCCCGTGCTTTGTGCGGGCTTCACAAGGCCTGTGATGGTCAATTCTTTTGGAACGGTCTGTCCATGGATCACAAAGATCGCCTGCGGCATTCCTATATGGTCATGCAGGATGTGAACTACGAGCTTTTTGCGGATAGTGTGGAGTCAGAATGTACATTCGGTATCCGCAATCCGAAACAGACGCTCGTTGACGCAACACTGGAAGAGTTGGCCCTGGCCCCATTCAGAGACCGCCACCCCAATACCCTGTCCGGAGGTCAAAAGCAGCGGGTGGCGGTAGCGGTCAGCATGATTTGTGGGAAAGACCTGCTGGTGTTTGACGAGCCGACCAGCGGGCTGGATTTTGATAGCATGACACAGGTTGCGGGTCTGATCCGGCGGCTGTCTGATATGGGAAAAGTCATCTTTATTGTCACTCATGATTTTGAATTTGTCAGTCGTACCTGTTCCCGCATCCTCCACTTTGATGAAGGAGAAATGCCCGACGATGTGCCTGTTACCATGGACGCTCTCCCTACATTGAGAGAATTGTTCTCCATTTCAGAAAGCAGGCCGGGACGGATAGAACACCGGAAAAGCCGATTCTGTTCTGCCGATTGCTGACGATTGAAAAAGCCGCATGGTGGAATGTTCCCCATGCGGCCTCTTGGGTTCTATTAGTGAAGTTCCCTGGCGAGGTATTCCTCCAATACCTTGGAATACTGCTCTCCCAGAACGGCGGGATATTGGCAGTGAACATAGCCTTCCCGAATTGTAAAGGAAGCAGACGGATAGTGCTTTGAGACAACCCTGCGCGCGGTCTTGGCGCTGATGTCCTCACTGCCATACTCAAAAAACAGGTGAGCTTCCAACTCCTTTGGATAGTTGGGAAAGGTGCAGTCCGAACAGGCGGCAGCGATGGCTTGCAAAGTTTCCGGACGAATTTGTTCAAAGGTGTGCCCCATGATAAGGCCGAGCGTCTCCCCATAGATTTTTGTCATCCGCTGTGCAGACAAACCGGGATGTTGCTGTGCTTTCCGATGTTTTGACAGAAACATACGGGTCGCCATCATCCGTAGAAAAGCAGCATTGGAATGGAGGGGGCATCCCTCTAAGACTGCGGTGTGAACTTTGAATGTGGGCATGGCAATCAACTGCATCGCCACCACGGCACCGATGGATGCACCAAACACTAACTTCAGATCAATCCATCCCTGCGTTGTCAGCCAGCCGGCCAGCGTTGCTGCCTCTTGTTGGGCGCTTTGAAAGATCCCAGTATCTGTTCCATGGCCTGTCAGATCCGGCGCGATCACACAATGACTGTTCCGCAGTTCGCCCAGCAGAGGCAGCATACTTTTCCCGTCCAGAAGCATGGGGTGCAGAACAACGATTTTGGGATTAGATGGATCTCCAAAATACTGTATTTTCATAAAGAATCTTTCCTTTCCATATCGTTTACCTCCGTGAAGGAACTCCAGCATGCTCTGCGGTATTCCGCAGGGGAGCGTCCGGTGTTTCGCCGGAAGATCTCCGCGAAACGGCTGGGATTCTGATACCCAACAATGGCCGCCACCTGGCTCACCGGCAGGTCGGTTTCCCGCAGCAGCCGCCCAGCCTGCTCCGTGCGCTGCCCCTGAATGTACTGGGTAATCGTGCAGCCATACCGGACATGGAAGGCATCCTTCAGCTTGGAAATACTCATGCAGCCAATACGGCTGAGACGTTCCAGCGGCAGTTCATCCGCACAGTGGGCCGTGATGAAGGCTGCCACATCGGCCAGCCGTACCATATCCTCCGCACTGACAGAACGGCGGTTCTTGCGCTTCAGGTGCCGCTCTGCCACCAGCGCCACCGCCTCCGCCACCTTCCCATCATAAAACAAACGGGCGGGAAGCCCCTCCCCCCGGTAGTCGCGCACCTGTTTCAAGAGCTGCACCATTTCCGGGAAGTGTTCTGTCTGATCCAGCGTTTGAAAAGACTCCAGCAGGCTTTGATACTCCTGGGGAAACTGGCGACGCAGATAATCCCGGTAGTAAGCCGGGGTGATTTCCACGCCAATGGAAACGATGGGGATCTGCCTGTGGATGAGCGCCCGGTATGGTTCCCGACCTCCGATAAAACTTTTGACACAGCCTGGAACAAGACGGCGGCAGGGGGAGAACTCCTCCCCGGAAATGGATTCATACCAGGTGACACTGAGACTCTCCGGCCAATGGAACTCCAGCAGCTGATCCTCATGGAAAAAGAAATCAAGAAATCATGGATCTTGATGGTATAGAGATTCTGCTGCCCGTAGGTCCAGAAAAAACCGCCGCCCTGCTGGGAGGTGTGCCGCCAGCACAGCCCCATGGAGCCGTAACGCCGGTTCTCCGGATCTGGAAGAAACCCGTGTTCCTCCATCGCCTGGCCATATTGTTGCTCTAAGTCTTTATTTGCCGCCATAATCTGTCACCACCTCGATCAGCCACATCTCCACCCCAATCAGCCGGAACCGCGCCCAAAGCCTTGCGATACCGCTGTTTTGCCGGTAGGATGGATGTTGGTTAGTATCTGCTAACTAAAATATCACTTCCCGGCGCTCTCGTCAAGCCGGGGGAAGGAGGAACAGACGATGAAAGAAAAACGGCCATCACCGGTGATGCGGCTGCTGCAGTGGGCCGGGCCGGAACGGAAATGGCTGATCCTGTCCGTTTTGTGTGCCTTTGGCAGCGGTATTCTGGTCATCACATCGTATATCGGCATTTACCGGCTGATGGATGCGGTGCTCTCCGGTGCCTGTACCAAAGCAGTGATCGCCGACTGCGCTTTGCTGGTCACGGCGGGCACCGTGGGAAGGCTGGTGCTGCTGGGTACTTCGGGCGTGCTGTCTCACAAGGGAGCCTATGGGGCGCTGTTTCGAGTGCGGTGCATGGTAACGGAGCATCTTGCCAAAGTGTCTCTTGGAGCCTTGGACGAGCGGAGCACAGGCGCGGTCAAGACCGTTCTCAATGAGGACATCGAGAAGTTGGAACTGTTTCTGGCCCACAACCTGCCGGAATTTGTGGCCTATCTCACAGGACCGGTTGTGATTTTCCTGTATCTGCTCTCCGTCAATGCCCCTCTGGCCCTGGTCTCTCTGATCCCGCTGCCCCTGGCCGGCATTGTGATGGCGGTCATCTTCCAAAGAATGAAGGGGGTCTTGTCCGATGTCAACCGCTCCCTGGTAGGCTTTAATTCCGTGATGATTGAGTACATCTCCGGTATGCGGCTGATCAAAGCGTATAACATGGGCAGCCGCTCCTTCCAGAAATTTTCCCATGCCATTGAGGAGGAGAACCGGATCTGGAACCTGGTCACACACAAGACGGCTCCGCCCTATGCCGCCTTTCTGCTGCTGGTGGAGTGCGGGATGGTGCTGATGGTTCCAGTAGGCGGCCTGCTTTTCCTCCGGGGAAGCGTTACCGGCAGCGTATTTCTGCTCTTTGCCTATGTGGGCGGGATGTATCTCACCGAGATCCTGCCCCTGCAAAAACTGGCCACCACCTTTGCTCAGGCGCTTTCCGGCGTGAAAAAGGTGGAGGAGATCCTGGATCTGCCCACCTTTTCCAGTGGCGCGGCCTTTCCGGAGACCTGCGGCATTACCCTGGATCATGTCTCCTTTTCCTACGATGGAAAGACCGATGTGCTCAGGGATTGCTCCCTCACTGTGGCGCAGGGGGAAAAGGTTGCGCTGGTGGGGGTGTCCGGTGCAGGCAAAAGCACCGTGATCCAGCTGATGGTCCGCTCTTACGATGCGACCCAGGGAACGGTCCGCATCGGCGGCAGAGATGTGCGGGAGCTGGACTACGAAGACCTGCTGGACCATATCTCTCTGGTGTTCCAGAAGACCTTTCTGACCCGGGGAAGCGTGCTGGAAAACATTCGCATGAACTCGGGAGCAACACTGGAGCAGGTGCGCGAGGCTGCCAGACTGGCGCAGATCGATGATTTCATCCAATCGCTGCCCCAGGGCTATGAAACCAAGGTGGGTACTTTCGGCTCCCGTTTCTCCGGTGGGGAGCGGCAGCGCATTGCCATTGCCCGAGCAATTTTGAAAAACGCTCCCATTCTGATCCTGGATGAAGCCACCTCAGCGGCTGATCCGGAAAACCAGGTGGAGATCGACCGGGCCATTGAAAACCTGTGCCGGGGCAAGACAGTCGTGATCGTGGCCCACCGGCTGGGCGCCATCAAGTTGTGCGACAAGGTGGCAGTGGTGGAGAACAACACCATTACCTGCTGTGGTACCCATGAAGAGGTGCTGGAGAAAAATGAATACTATCGCAGGGCTTGGGCGGATTATCGGGCTGCCCGTGCCATTGCCTATTCCGTGGAAGGGGGTGTGCAGCATGCGTGAGGCAAATGTGTTCCGTAAAAATCGGGCCTTCTATTCCGGTGTGATCCTCACGGTAGTGGAAGGGCTGCTGTCCGGGTGCAGCTACTTGTCCATTTATATGGTTCTGTCCGGGCTGTCTGAGGGCAGCCTGAGCGCACAGCGGCTCGGGCTGCTGACTGCGTTTCTTGCGGGCATCTTCCTGATTCGACTGGTCATTTACGCCGCCGGTTACACGCAGGTTCAGCTGGGCGGAGCTGCTGTTTCCAAAGGACTGCGGCTTCGGCTGGGTGACAAACTCAAACAGATCCCTCTTTCCCGCTTCACCCAGGGACAGGTGGGAGAGTATGTGAATACCATGACCAGCGATGTGGGCAGCTACGAGAAGATCCTGACCCACTCCAGCGGCAACATCACCAAAAACGCGGTGCTGGCCGCCATGCTGGTAGGCTTTGTATGCAAAGTGTATTTGCCGGCGGGGTTGATTCTTTTCTTGGTCGTAGCGGGATTGATCCCAAATCTGTGGCTCTCCTTCCGCGTTGTGGCCAAATACGGCGTGGCCAAGCATGAGGTCAGCGCCGAGACGGTCAGCAGCATCGTGGAGTACATCGACGGCATCCAGACCTTCCGTGCCTATCATATGGGTGGCGTCCAGAATCAGGCCACGACCGAGGCGATGCGGAGGTTCAGCCGGGTGTGTTATCTGTACGAGGCAAAGGGCATCCCTATTGGCTTCGGGTATAACATTCTCAGCTGGTGCAGTGTGCCGGCCATCATGGCGCTGGCAGCCGGTCCCTGGGCAGCCGGTACGCTGAGCAATGTGGATTATCTCATGGTCTCCATGCTGCCCATTCTGCTGACCAAGCTTACCACTGCCATTTCCATCGATCTCTTTGAATGGAAGCACCTGATGGTCTCCAAGAACAATATCCTCCAGGTGATGGCGGAACCGGAGGAGAGAGGTTCCATGGCGCCCTTCCATCCTGCTGAACAGAACATCACCTTCCGCTCGGTCTCCTTCTCCTATGTGCCGGGAGAGCCGGTGCTGAAGGAGCTGTCCTTTACGGCGCCGGCAGGAAAGCTCACTGCCATTGTAGGAGACTCCGGTTCCGGCAAATCCACCATTCTCAATCTGATCGCCAAATACTACGAACCGCAGAGCGGCGAGATTTCCATCGGAGGGCAGTCCATTGAGACCGTGGCGGCAGAACGGGTGCTGGAGCAGATCTCCATGGTGGATCAGCAGGTGTTCCTCTTTGACGATACCGTTCGGGAGAATATCCGTCATGCCCGCCCCTCGGCCACAGACCGTGAGGTGGAGGCCGCCTGCCGTGCGGCTGGATGTGACGGCTTCATACAGAAGCTGGAGCATGGCTATGACACCCCTATTGGGGAAAACGGAGCCTTTCTCTCCGGCGGGGAGCGTCAGCGTCTGTCCATCGCCCGGGCTATTTTGAAAAACAGCCCCATCCTGCTGCTGGATGAGGCAACTGCCTCACTGGACATTGAAAACGAGCTGGCGGTCAAGCGGGCGATCCTGGGGCTTTTGTCAGAGCGGAAGACAGTAATCATGATTGCACATACCCTGTCTATCGTCCGAAATGCGGATCAGATTCTGGTGGTAGCAGACGGGAACATTGCAGAGTCCGGCACTCATGAGGAGCTCCTGGCCAGAGGCGGAAAATATGCCGCTATGTGGGCAGCTGAGCAAAGACTGTCCAATTAAGTGGAGATGCTTCCCCGGCACTGCCAACGATTCTTTCTCCTTCTATCCCAATAAAGAAATCAACCGGAGTGCAAATTGCTACCCAGTTGATTTCCTTGCCAGAATGTTCATGGCTGCAGACAGAGAAGCGGCCGCTGACAGAATATCCTTGTCAACGACCGCTTTTTGTCATAATTCAGAATTCTGGAATCACGCCATTATAGCGATCCGCCTTTTCCAGAAGCGGCCCTCTGGCGCCCATGGTGAAGGCAATGTCGCTGCTGCGGATGGATAAGAGCCGCATCCCTGGGGTAATGCGAAGAAAATCCATCATTGGCTTCGTCAGACGGATCAGCCCGTCTGCTGTCACAGAGAGCCAGCAGTAGGAGCGGCCCTTATAAGGAAGAAATGCACCTTCTTCGGCGGTATAGTCCCGCAGCTCGGGCAGAGCGGCCAGAATATGGCCCAGCTTGGATGGCAGGAGCAGCCCTTTTCTGGTCACGCAGAATCCACCGGTCACCTTGCTTCCGGTAAAGAGATAGACCTTGCCTTCGGCGGTGATCTGGTATTCCGCCATGGCCTGGATGGGAAACTGAACTTTGCCGGATTCTTGAATGTTGGATTTCCCAAAAACAAACTTTCCGCCTTTGTTCATCTGCGGCATCGGAACCACTCCTTTCTTATTGTGCACCTCTGGCACAGAGCAGTGCCAGAGGAAGATACATAAACAGCAGGGTCAGCCGCTGCCACAGCCCCTCCCATGCGATCACGGTGTGGGCAAACCGGGGCTTGTCCGCCATGACGAACAGCACGAAGAATACCAACGCCAGGAGAAAGCACGCCAGCGCACACAGGGCAAGGCCGGTCTGCCTGCCCTTGAAATAAAACAGTGCAACGACCAGCGGAGCGAAGGTCAGCGCCAGAAAACCAAACACCGACCCGAAACCGTGAATCTTTGCGGACAAGGTCTCCATCGCCTTGGTTTCTGACACAGGAAACAATCCTGACAAAATGCAGCCGCCCAGAGCGTAGATGATCAAGATTGCCGCCAGAGCCAGACTGAGACCGCCGGACCGACTCCGAAGGAGAGGACACAGCTGGGTGGAGGCCAGCAGGATGGCTGTCCCCAGGAGGAGCAGCCATAGAGTATAGACTGTGTGGAAGGGGGCGCTTCGGTTTCCCAGTACACTCATGACCTGCCGGGTGTGGCGGTAACCCGGATAGGTGGGCGCCAGCAGAAAAGGAATGACCAGGTCCAGCAGCAAAAACAGGGGCAGAAGGGAGTAAAAGGTATGTTTCATAGGTAGTTTTCCCAATTCCTCATTGCGCCTTGATGAAATGGAAGTCACAGCAGTCCGCTCCGCTGCCCAGCGTTCCGTTGCGCAGGAAGTTTATTTTGGGAGCCAGTCCGGAGAAGGAGATGTCATCACTTTCGCAGAATACACAGCACAGCTCCGGGCACCCGAATTGTTTCGTAACATCCCAGTAGAGGCAGCGGTGCAAATTGAAATGGATCTCTTGGCAGTCACAGCGCACCCACTCTGTTTGCCATCCCTCTGGAGGAAAGTGGTTTTTCATGTGTCGTTTGACGCCCATCCGGAAAATGAGATAAGCAAAAGGAAGCGAACCTAATTTTTGCATTTCGGCTTTTTTATCTATGGCAGCTTTGTGTGCTGTTTCTCGTACCAACAACAATGCCTGATCTTCTTGAATACCATGTTTCAAAAGCGCTTTGTAATATGACATCAAAGGAAACAGCCTGCTCTGAAGATGCTCCTCGATCACATGATTGCCCCGGTCATTCCCGTGCTGGCACAAATCCTGGTAAAGTTCCTCCGCCTGTTGAAGTAAGGTACAGCCTGTTTCCTGACCAAAGGCACGGATGCAATCGTCTTCCAAAAAGAAAAGAGCTGTGTTACTGGTCTGCATCCATCTGTCCCTCCGAGATTTTTTTGAATACATCATAAGCGTGCTTCTCCAGCACATCTGCCTTTGTGACGGCAATGCCCCATTTCTCGTCGCCCAACACAATCAAAGTGTCTCCGGCTTTAATATCAAAGACCTGTCGAGCCTCCTTGGGGATAATGATCTGCCCACGCTCCCCAACCTTCACCGTTCCGAAAATATAGTGTCCCTTTGTGGTTTCCATGCGTATACCTCCCATGATACATACAAATATGAAATACATACTTGTATGTATTTTAGCGTTATCAAGGAAAAATGTCAAGGGGCGGAAGTGTGCGGTGACTGGATTTTGGGAACAGGAACTCAAGCCTTCCGTTTTCAAAATAAGAGATACCCGCAGTTCCTTATGTTTTAGAACTGTGGGTATCTCAGAAAGGGCAAAGTATATGGATGTTAATTGTCATCAGCAATCGAAAGGTGTGCCCTGCGGCGATACTCCAGCGGCGGGCAGCCGAAGTGCCGAACAAAAACTGCGGCAAATTTGCTCTGATTTTCGTAGCCTACCTGTGCTGCGATCTCCGCCACTCGTAATTCACTGCTCTGCAGCAATTCTGCTGCCCGGTGCATCCTCGCCTCCCGCAAAAATGTGGAGAGGTTTTCTCCAAACACACCGCGGAAGTAATTCTTGAGACTGGTTTCGGCCACCTGGAACCGATCCGCCAACTCCCGCGCCGTGTGGTTCTGGCTCAGGTCTGCGCACAGGATGTTCCGTGTCTCTCTGGCGATGGACACTTGGGAGCTGGTAAAATAGCGGACTGTGGGACTGGTTTCAAGAGGCTGGCGTTCTACCTTCCAAAGCAGCTGGGTGGAGAGAAGTTTCAGCAGTCCCACTTCCTCCGAATCTCGAAGCTGCCACAGGTCATCCAGCAATGTCTGTACACAGGCAGGCGTGGGTCCCAAATAGAGTCGGCGGGAGGTATGCAGGTGCTCCATGATCCCCTCTGGGCTTACTTCCCCCTCCTGAAACAGTGGATAAGGACGATGGGCCAACATATCCAGATCCAAAAACAACTCGACACCCTCATAGAGACCGCTGGGGTAGCGATACTCCTCCTGAGCCTGCTGGGTTCCTACGGCCATGTGTCCTTGAGAGAGGAAGGCAAACTGTCCATCCTCCAGCGCCACTTCACAGCGCCCCTTCCGGCAGAAGTTCAGCAGCAGAATGTTGGCCGCTTCATTCTGTGCCAAGGGCCAGACCTGAGTATAGATCCGGTTGAAGGAAAGAATTGCGCCCTCCCACAAAGAAAACAGTCGCAGGCTTCCGTTCTCTGAACCATAGAGGGTCATCACCGTAGCCTTGCCGTTGGCTCGAACCTTCACATTGCTTGGGAAACGGCTGGCATCAAAAAGTTGCGACATATTGGACATGGGCAGTGCCTCCGTTGTTGATTTGGTTTGATTGTAACTGACTGGAGAGGAGTCGTCAATGATTGCTCAAAAATTGCAAGCTATTTGGAGCTAAAATGCCTGTATGGAGTTGCCGGCAGGCAGTCAGCTATGCTATTCTGTTTTTTAGTTAGCCAAGGCTAACGATTATAGACAGGAGGGATTTCAATATGTCTCAATCATTGGAACAGGGAAAACGCAAACTGACTGCCAAAGATGCCATCACCGCCGGCGCACTGGGGGCGGTGTGCATTGCCATTCGCTTCCTTTTTATGCTGGTGGGCGGTGTCAGCCCCTATGTATGGTTTGCTACCCACTTTATTGATGCCATTCTGATCGGGCCAGTGTTCATGCTGATGGTAGCCAAGGTGCAGAAAAACGGCCCCTTCCTGCTCACCAGCCTGATTACCGGCGTGGTGCTGGTGGCCGCTACCTGGATGTTCCCCATCACGGGACTGGTGGGAGGAATTCTGTGTGAGCTGTGCCTGCGGGCTGGACAGTTTCGGCAGAAAGGCTGGCTGATGCTGGGCTTCTTCTGCTTCAATCTGGGCTTTATCGGGGACTTTCTGCCCCTCTGGTTTACCAAAGAAAGCTATTTGGAGTATGCCGCCCAGATGATGGACGCTGGCTATATGGCCACCATGGAGGGCCTGCTGACCTGGCCGGTGTTCGGGGTCATTGTACTGAGCATTCTGGTAGGCTCTGTTCTGGGCTCCTTGCTGGGTATGAAGCTCATGCGTAAGCATTTTGTCAAGGCCGGGCTGGCCCAATGAGGAAGAATATTCGCCCTTCTTTTCTTGATCCTCGAACCAAGATTCTGATCTGGCTGTTGGCCAATGTGGTGGTGTTCACTTGGAGCCCTGCGGTTTTCCAGCTCAGTGTTATGATAGCCTATTTGATTCTCTTTCTGGTAGAGCGGAAAGGAACCATGCTGGCAGGGCTGCTGGCGACATATCTGGCTATCCTGGCGATACAGTACTGGCTGTTGCCGTTGCTGCCCGGTTCTTTGGCTACGGTCTTTGCTACGGTAACCTACTTCATTCTGGTGTTCCCCTGCATTGCCGGCGGCGCCTATCTGATTGCCACCACCAGCGTCAGCCAGTTCATAGCTGCTTTGGAGGGGATGGGCGCTCCCCGGAGTTTTTCTATTACCCTTGCGGTGACGCTGCGCTTTCTGCCTTCACTTCGGCAAGATTTGCGTCATATCCGGGATGCCATGGCCCTTCGGAATATCCGTGGTTTTGAGGAGAAACTGGAGTGCATTTATGTACCAATGCTTATGGGGGCAGCCCAGACAGCAGAAGAACTCAGCGAGTCCGCCACCGCTCGGGGCATCGAGTCCCCAGGGAAGATGTCCTCCTGGCGGCCTATCGGATTTCACATTCAGGATGTGGTGGTCACACTGCTGTTTCTGGCTCTCTGTGTGGGCGGGATCTGCTGCAAGGGGGTGCTGCCATGATTATCTTTGACCATGTGACCTATGCTTATGAGGGCAAGGAGACGCCAAGCCTTCGGGACTGCACCTTTTCTGTGAAACCGGGGGAACTTATCCTGCTCACCGGTGAGAGCGGCTGCGGCAAGACCACGATCATCAAGCTCGTCAATGGTCTGCTCCAGCATACTGGAGGTGGGACGCTGGCGGGAACTGTTATGGTCGGTGGCCAGGATGTGGCACAGACCCCGCTGTGGGAACTGGCGCGGACGGTGGGCTCGGTGTTTCAGAACCCCAAGTCCCAGTTCTTCAATCTGGACACCACCAGCGAGGTGCTTTTTGGGCTGGAGAGTCGTGGAGCGTCCCACGATGAAATGGCACAGGCTCTGGAATCCGCCGTCCAAGCCTGCGGAGTGGGGCCACTGCTGGAGCGGAGCATTTTTGCGCTGTCCGGTGGAGAGAAACAGCGCATTGCCTGCGCCAGCGCCTGGGCCATGGGGCCGGAGCTGTTTGTACTGGACGAGCCTTCCTCCAATCTGGATGGGGAGGGTATCCGCCAGCTCCGGGAGATCCTGAAACAGCTGAAAAAGGCCGGGAAGACCGTGCTGATGGCAGAGCACCGCCTTTGGTACGCTGCGGATCTTGCTGATCGGGTGCTCTATCTGCGGGGTGGGCAGCTGCAACGGGAATATTCCGGGCAGAATTTCCTCACTCTGACCGAGAAGGAACGCCGCTCCATGGGACTGCGGAGCATTGCGGAGGTACCGGTGTCCTCGCCTGAGCCAAGCCCAACGACGGGAGCAGACGGTTTGATGGTTCGGGAGTTGCGGGCGACCTATAACGGTGCGGCTGTATGGGAGGGCGTATCCTTCCGTGCGCCCAGGGGACAAATTACCGCCATTACCGGCCAAAACGGGGCAGGCAAGACCACCCTGGCCCGGTGTCTGTGCGGTTTGATGAAGGAACAAAGCGGTACAATTTTTTGGGATGGAAAGCCTCTGCGCCGAACGGAAAGAAGGCGGAAGGCGTTCCTAATCATGCAGGATGTGAACCTCCAGCTTTTTGGAGACAGCGTGCTGGCAGAGATCCGGCTGGGAAATACGGCCACAGAGCAGGAGGCTTTGACAACCTTGGGCCGAATGGATCTGGCTCAGTATGCGGATACTCACCCCATGGCTCTATCCGGCGGGCAGAAGCAGAGGCTGGCCGTTGCAGATGGCTATCTCAGCGGAAAGGAGCTGCTGATCTTTGATGAGCCTACCAGCGGACTTGACTATGGCCACATGCTGGAGGTGAGCCGACGCCTCCGGGAGTTAGCGGAGCAGGGGCTATGTGTGGTGGTTATCACCCATGACGGAGAATTCCTGCGGGAGAGTGGGGCTTGGACGGCGGATTGGCTGCCAAATGACAAGCAGCCATGAAGTGTCCAGGAAATAGCCGCCTACATAACGGAAGGGGGACTGTCTATGCCTTTGCGCAAATCGGGTGAAGATTATCTGGAGGCCATCCTTGTCCTCAAAAAGAAAAAGGGCATGGTGAGGCCTGCGGATGTGGCCCGACACTTGAAGGTGTCCAAACCCAGTGTGTGCCATGCGGTGGCTACACTAAAAAAGGGCGGCTTCCTACTCATGGATGGAGATCACTTCCTGCACCTGACTGATCTCGGCCGTGAGGTTGCCGAGAATACCTACGAAAAGCATCTCTTTTTTACAGAGATACTTGTGGCAGCTGGTGTCGATCCTGTTACTGCCGAACGGGATGCCTGCCGGATTGAGCATGTAGTCAGCAAGGAAACCTTTGAGCGACTGAAAGCAACTCGTAAACTGAGTGGGAAAGCGGTGATATCATCGGACGAGTCATGATTTTGGATCTGCACGAAAGAGATACGGAAGTTTTGGAGCAGATCCTATCTGTCCTCAAAAACCACCCTGAGATAGAAAAAATCGAGGTCGACGAGGAGCCGATGGTATCGCTCCCTGGTCTTGAGATCTTTCCAAGCAGACGAAAGGTTTTTCGGGATCGACAGGAGATTCAGCTTACCGCAAAAGAATATCGGATTCTCCTGCTGCTGGCCGCCAACAAAGGCCGTGTGCTGACCTACGCACAGATTTACGAACAGGTCTGGGGCGATTTCACTACAGGAAACGAAAACAATACGATAGGATTTCATATCTGCAACCTGCGCGAGAAGCTGTATCGGGCTAATCCAGATGCCCCGTTCTACATTCGCTCCGTGCGGGAAGTCGGATACTGTCTGGATGTCGATGAACCGTAATTCCACCACTATTTTCTTTCGCATGGATGTCTTTTCTCTGACCTAAATCTCTGATAGAGTGAGTCCTTCTGGGTGGTTCACAATGAACCGCCCCTGGGTCCAGCAAATGGGCGCAAATCTCCCTTGGCGGAAGATTTTGAAATTCCCTTTGATTCTCAGAGAGTGGTTTGTACTGCATTTTGGTACAAACCACGCTCTCTTTTATTTCACGGTATAAAGATTGGAAGTGCTGCTCCCGTTTGCTCTTTGGCGGGAAGCCTTTTTCAGGTATCCGTGCTGCTCCAGATCGTGAAGCGCCCGCTTGACCGTGGAGCGGGACAGCTTCATGTCCGAGGCAATGGTCTTGATGCCCGGCCAGCACTTTCCATCGGCATCCGAGCGGTCACGCAGGTACATATAGACCGCCATTGCTCTGGAGGGTAGCTCGGTGTCGGCGTAAATCGTTCCGAAGTAACTCATCGTTCCTCCTCTCCGAATGTCTTCATCTGTTTTCCTCTTTTTACGGCTCTCTCCTGAGCCGGAGTGTGGGCGATTCCACCCCGGCTGGATACCGCATAGCCGCGGCTTTCATCCATCTCCTCCGGTTCACTGAGCTGCGGAAGATTCCGCTCCAGATCCACCCGGTTGGCATAGGCCACTGCTCGGTTGGCTCTCTCCGGCACCACATACGGCTCTCCGAAGGTAATGCCCCAATTCAGGAAAAGCTGGAGCCGGGTCCGCATAGGATGTGTGCCGGTTTTCATGACGATGAAGCTGCCCTTGGGAATGGATTTCAGCTCGTCGGGCGTCAGCAGGGCTCGCTCCATCATCTGCAGGCTCTGGCTGGGATCGTTCTTGCCACGGCTCACCGAGCCGGAGAGGACGGTGCGGCTGCCCAGGGCTTTGGACAGCACTTCGGCGGTCTGGCTGTTGGGTGCAAAGCCGCCGAAGATGGTGTCCTGGCAGTTGTCCTGAATGATCTCGCAGCCCTCTTTCCCGTAGTTTTTTTCGAGCTGCGCTAAGGACTGGATGATCGGCACGAGCGTTAACCGGCGAGAGCGTCCAGCGGAGAAAAGGGGCAGGATATCAAACGGGGGCATGGTGCCGAATTCGTCACAGAAAAGCACCACCCGGTTCTTCAGCTTGCCGCCGTTCTCATCGGCCACAGCGAACAGCTCCCGGCTCAGGTTCTGGATCATGAGACCGGCCATGAAGTTCTTGGTTGTGTCTTCTTCCGGCAGGATCAGGAAGATGGCAGACTTCTCGGAAGCAAACTTCTCAGCGTCAATGGCGCTGTCAAAGCAAAGGATCTGTTCCAGCTCGCTGTCCAGGAACGCATTCAAACGGGACAGCACGGTGGACATGACGGAGGCCATTGCCTGCTCGGCGCTGTTGAGGGCGGCGCCGGCAAACCACCGCGCCTTATGATCAGGCGGCAGTTTTGCCATCAGGAGCTGGAAGTGGCTCTTTCCCTTGACCCGGCTGGGTTCCAGCAGATCCTGTACCAGCTTAAACACGGAGACGATATGCCGGCGCTCCTGGGGGTGGTCTTTATCGGGCGGCAGGAACTCGGCCAGCATCAGGATGACCGAGGTGAGCAGACCTTCCGCCGCATCGTAGAAAAAAGCGTTCTGGCCGCGGTTGCTGTCATCACCGTCCGGGTTGACGATGGTCTTGGACAGGATTTTGGCGTATTTCTCGGCCTTGGCGCGGGACGCAAGATTGTTCGGGTCATTCCGGGCAATGTCCATATACGGGTTGACCAGCGTCAGCAGATTGTTTCCGTCTGAGCGGGTGGGATTTCGCAGGTCGATAACTGATACATGGTACCCATAGCGTTCTTTGGCAATGGTTCCGTAGTTTCGGGCCAGGTCGCCCTTGCTGTCCAGCGCCAGCCAGCTCATGCCGCTGGCGCAGGCGTACTCCAAATTCGGATAGAGAAAATAGGCGGTCTTGCCGATACCGGAAGCGCCGATCATCAGGCAGTGGATATCGTCGCTGTCCACCAGAGCGGTGAGCTCGCCCTTCTTGCCCTTGCATCCCAGTACCAGCCCCTGCTCCGTGGGCAGGTTCTGGCCGCTGCGCCATTTCTTCACCTCGAAGGGGACATGGGCATAGGTCTGCCGGATCTCTTTGGCTGTGGCCCATCTCGCGGTGCCGTGCTGGCCGTCGCCGACCGTTTTGGATTTGATCCCGCTCAGGGTGTAGTAGTGGGACAGGCCCGCCAGACAGCCGATGACCAAAAACATCAGCCCGCCGGCGGCCAACAAAATCAGGACTTGGTGTGGCATGGTTAACCCCTTTCAGGGCACACCACTTCCTGCTCAGTTCCATACTTCTGAATGCGCACATCACTCTTGTTACGGCCTACTTCGGGCGAACAGGAAGTGGTGTGCGTTGTTGTTATTTACTGCATGACTTGTGCGTAGGACGGTTCCTCAGCGGTCAGATCATCATTCCAATCCTTGTGTGTGGGAATGAGCCTTTCCACCGTGTACCTCTCTGCCAGCTGTTCCTCCATGCGCCGACTGGCCAGGTGGCCAGCCTCGTCATTGTCGAGGCAGAGCAGGACGGTATTGATCTCCGGCTGCCGCTCCAGCAGCTTCAGAACCGGCTGAATGGAGGTGCCGCAGCAGGCCACGTAGCTGTGGCTCTGCCAGTCCTCCGGATGGAGCGTGATGTAGGAAAGCATATCGATGGGAGCCTCAAACACATAGAGGCTTTCGTCTCTGCCGATATGGTGGAAGCTGTGGCGGGGATCGCAGCCCTCCACATTGAGCCGGAAGGCTTTGCCGAAGCTGTTGGCGCTGCGCTTGTGGGCATGGCGGGGGACGCCATCTTCATCCGTACCCACGAAGACTGCGTTGTGGTAATCGGCATCTTCATACAGCAGCTTCTCTCTGGCAAAGTGCGCCACAACGCTCCGGTCGATATTCCGGTGCTTGACCAGATAGGCATAGACCCGGCGCATATTGGAATTGGCCGGCGGAAGGACAAAGGGCTTCGGCGGCTCCTCTATCCGTTCTTCGGCAGAGGGATAGACCGTTCCCAGCTCGCCTCCCAGAAGCATGGTCACCGCCTCCGGATAGCTGAGGTGATAAAACCGCTGCACGAAGCTGACGGCGTGGCCGCCCCGCTCCTCGGCATGATCGTACCACTCGTTGCCGCGGATGGTGACGCTATGGTCACGGGCCAGCCGTTTCTCTCTGCCGGAGGCAAGGAGCTTTTCGCCCCGGCAGCGGAGGAACTCCTCCAGATCAACGGAGGCGGCTCGCTGCTTCTGTTCTTCCGTGAAATGAATGTAGGTCGACATAGACTCCTCCTGTTACATGGTCTGCTGATAGGATACCTGCTCCTCATGATCATCCGCCTTGTGGCCCATGGCCATCCGCTTTTCCGTCAGCCGCTTGCGCCGTTTGGAATCAATGCGAATCCCTGCCGGATTGCGAGGCGGCATGGAATTGTCCCGGAAGATCCGGCTCATGTGATGGAGCAGCTTGGTTGCCGCCAGCATGACGGACGGATCTCGGAACTGGTCAAAGCGGTCAAGGAAGAATTGAGCATACGCATTGCCCTGGGCAGCGGAGCGGGTGAACCAATCCCTGGCCTGCTCCCGATCCTGTTCCACATCCCGGCCCAGGAGATACAGCTTGCCCAGTGTGTACTGAGCAAACGGGTTTCCTTGTCTGGCGGCGGCAGTCAGGTACTCCAGAGCTTTTCTCACATCCTTCTTTACGGACTCACCGGTGAGACAGAGCTTCCCAAGGCGGTATTGGGCAAACGGATTCCCATGCCCGGCGGCCTTGTCCAGCCAGCGCACCGCCTCATCGGTGCGCTTTTGAGAGAGCAGGAGCTTCCCGAGCGCGTATTCCGAAAAGTCATTTCCGGCCTCTGCGGATAAGCGAAACCAACGCTCCGCTTTTTCATGATCCCGCATGGTGGAAAGGTCATCCCGGTAGAACTTTCCCAGCTGATGCGCCGCCACCGTGTATCCTTCCGCCCAGAGCTGTTCCAGCGCCCGGACGGCTTCAGCGTGTTTCTCGTCCAGCGCATAGACATCCTGCAGGACCGTTTTGGCGGCGCGATAGCGTCGAGCCTGTTCATATACGCTGCTGGATCGCTGCTCCTCATGTGCCGCCTCCGGCTCCGGCTCATCTTGCATCTTCTCATCTTCAAAAGTCGGGAGGCCGAGGCGGATGTTCTCGGCCTCCCGGATGATATCGTTTTTGATCCGGCGGAACTCTTTCTGCTGAGAGAGCGGGAGATGCTCCCGCGGTGTACGGCTGCCATAGCACTCGTTCAGCTCATCCCGGATCTGATTCCAGGTTTCATAGCACTTTGCTACTTCCGGCTGCCGGGCCAGCTCGTCCACGATGGTGTCCACCAGAGCTTTGAGCGGTTTCTTCAGATAGCCATACTGCTTTTTCCCGGTGGTGGTTTCCAGCGCCTGCACCAGCTGGCGCATCTGCTTCTCGATGACAGGGTTGTCGCAGAGCTGATGCTCCATCTTCTGAATCAGCTCCCGCATGGTATCCTGCGCCGCTTCGATCAGTTCTTTATAGGCAACATCCTTCCGCTCGTAGATCTGGATCATCTCATCCCGGAAGATGGTGTTGGTCAGCTTGGAGCGCATGGCCGCAATGCCTTCCCTGGTCAGGAAGCCCTCCTTCGGATCGTCTGACCAGACCATCATGTGGATGTGGGGGTGATGCCCCTCATTGTGGAAGGCCGCATACCAGTGGAAGTGATCAGCCGGTATCTTCATGGCCTTGGCCAGATCCTGTGCGTGCATCATGAGCAGGCCGCGCCATGCGTCCGCATTGTCGTACCCCAGCCGGGCAGCATCCTCACGGCGCAGGGAGTAGATGATGGTCCACACATTTCCGTCATGGGCTTCCAGCTCGGACATGGCTGCGTCGAGGTCTACTGCGGCGGCGGAGCTGGACAGGCCATGGGCCCCGCGGCGCTCCACACGGGGGCGGGTGGCAATGTAGGACAGGTATCCGCTCTCAGAATTTATTTCGTGGAGGTTTGCATCCAGCGCCATGGTGATGAAGGCTGATGCGGTACCAAGGGTAGGCGTCTTACGGTAATCCTCATACTCGAACAGCTCCACGGCATCAGGGAAATCATGCAGGAGCTTTTGGATCAGTTCCCGCTGTCCTTTGGTGACGGGACCGTTGCCGGTCAGCTTCTCCACACCTTCGCGGGTGGCAATGTATTTCATGTACCCGCCGGCCTTTTCGGATTTGATGTAGCCGCTTTTCTGTACGAGCTTTGCCATGGGTTACACCGACTTCTGGAAGTCCAGCGCATCCTTGAACGAGATGCGCCCGTTGGTGCGCTTCATATCCCGAATGGCGCGTCCCCGCAGACGCTGGTACTCGCCTTCGTCGATATCGGTGTCGTAGGCGATGATCTGCCCCAGCACATTGAGATCCACACCCTGCTTGAACAGGAGCGAGCCCATGCGTCCGGCAAAATTGTCCAGGGTGCCGGTGAGCATGGCGGAGAGTGCTTCGGGCAGGAAGCCGCCGGCGTTCTTCGTGTTCAGATAGCCGATGTAAAACCGGAGCGCATTCTCCACGAATTCGCTCCGGCTGGCGCAGTTGTCGAGGCGCAGGTAGATGTCTACCTTCTCGTCCAGATCCTCAGAGATCCAGAACCCCTTCTTCGTTTTTCTGCTTTCGGACTTCAGTAAAACCACTCCTTTTTTCGTCAAGTCCCCGCTGAGAACCCTTGCCACAGCGGAGCTTTTCCGCATCATAGGGTCCAACAGCTCTTTCCACCCGCCGGATTGTCCCCGCTGCGAAAAGCCGGAAACTGCCCGCACTGCGGGCAGAAGTGGGAGAGCCGGGGGCGGCATTGTCCCCGGCTCTTTCTCCTGCTTCGCTTTCGCCAGCTTCCCGCTCTCTTGGAAAGCGGCCCAAATTCCGCCCGCTTCCCTCTGGAGGGGTACACGGTCGGCTGGTCGCTGAAAGCCGCACACAGCGGCTCACAGGGGGCGACACGGCGCTACATCTGCATCTCCGGGAGCTCCTTGCTCTGTTCCGCCAGATAGTCCGCACAGCACTCCTCCAAACTCTGGCCCCAGTGCTCCTGACAGTAGGTGTTCATCTTGGGGAGGAGCAGAGCCTGCTCCTCGGGGCTGAGGCGATACTTGAACGCCTCCTCGTCGCCGTTGCCACGCTGCAGATACACCTCCAGCGTGTCACAGACACGACGGGCATCCAGATCGTAGTTGGCATAGATGTTCAGCCAGTCGTCATTCTCGGAGGTGCAGACATCAGTTCCGAACACTTGATCCGCATTGAACGATACTTCCATGTAGAACTCCAGCAGGTTGTCGTTCTGAATAATGTCCTCGGCGAAGGAGATGTCCTCGGCGCAGAGCCGCCGACTGCCAGTGAGGTATTCCGGTTCCGGCTCCTGGTTGAGCGCCCTCTCCTCCAGACGGTCCAGGAAGATCCGCCACCTTTCGTCCGACGAAGCGTTGCCCTTCTTCATAGCGAAGTAGGCGGCGGTGCTCACATCCCGGATTCTGAACCGCTTCCAGCCATCCATGATGCTGACGGCTTCCATATCTCCGCTGTCGAGGTCGATGTCGTAGGCACCCACCACCCGGCCGGTGTTGTCCAGCCGCTCCGACACATAGGAGTTGAACTCCTCCTGAGAGATTCGCTGGGTGTGCAGCAGCGTTTCGACAAAGCGGTGGGGCGCCTCGTCGGGCGGCTTGCGGATGTAGCTGCGCAGCCGTCGGGCGGTCGAGAGCAGCTCAAGTTTTTCCTCGGCCAGAATATAATCGGAGCTGCCGTTCTCCGTGACATGGAAGACAGCGAAGCGTCGTGCAGCCTCCCGAGCCTCCTCCTCCGCCTGCTGCTCTGCCCAGAGCTCATGGCTGATGCGCTCGTACTCCCGCTGAGGAAGCTGGTTGCACATTTCATCAAGGATATTCTCCAGATGCTCCTCCAGCGTTTCCCCCTTCAGTTGTTTGCTCAGAGCGTCGTACCACCGCTCGTCGAGCCAGAGTGTGATCTCACGGCCCCTCATTGCATTCCTCCCATTTCCGGCCCACACTGCTTCATCTCAGGGTACTCGGTCAGGAGGTGCCACACGCCGTTTGCGTAGTTGGCGCTGTTGACCGTCTGACTGAGAAGATCGTCGGCAGAGAGCGACATCGTGATACCGGGCACGCCGGGATGCGCCGCAGCACTTTGGCCGCTCATCAGTCCTTCCGCCTGGGCTGCGGTCAGAGGCACAAAGCCGCACGGGGTCATCAGGGAAAAGACGCCGCCAACATGGGTGGCCAGGAAATCACGAACCGTGCGTGGGCCTGCGTCATCAGTCAGATCCTCCCGAAGCGTCCAGACGCAGTGGAGCAGCTCCTCACCATGGGAGGCATCCAGACCATTCTCCGCAATCCAGCGGTCTGCCAGCTCATCCAGCGGCTCGTCCAGCCCCAGCAGAAATCTGGCGTCCTCCTCATTGATGGCGTCCTCGATATTGTCGTGGATCAACCGTGCGGCGGTGATCTCCTCAGCGGCATCGATCAGCTGAGAGGGATCGGCCGCCATCCACTGCTTGACCCGGCGCTCATAGTCGGCGCTGATCCGCTTCTTCAGCTCCTTCTTGTAATCCATGGCGATCTCATCTTTGTTCACTGGATCACCTCCGGTTCCTGGTCAGGCTTCGGTGCGGCGGCTCTCGGGCTGCGCCGGGGCTTGCTCGGAGCGGCGGCGCTTACATCGCTCTCATCGATATACTCCCGCACAGGGGCGGGCACATATTTTTCATAGAGCTTCACCAGCGCATCCGTCATCTCACGATCCAGGTCAAGCTCCTTCTTGCCCATATAGCGTTTGAGCGCAGAGAGCTTCTCCTCGTCGAAGGTGATGGTCAGGTTCACTTGCTTCATTGGCACTTCCTTTCTCAGTCATAGTTGATGTATTCGATCTGCAGCCAGTGGGTCCAGCCCCGACCCTCCAGCTTTGTTTTCACCACACCTTTTTTGGTATTCATAGCTTCAATCACATAACCGTCACCGATGTACACGCCGATGTGGCCGTCATGCCAGACAGCGAGGCCGGGGATATCCGGCATGGTGTCGATGGTTCCGGATACTGAGGCGTTATAGTACATCTGGTTGGCACCAAGATCCGGCATCCCGTTGGTCCCATACTCAATGGTCATGGTGTCGGGATTGAGCCATCCGTACCCTTTGATCAGGCCCACGCAGTCTGTGGTTCTGCCGCCCAGCCAGTTGGCACGGATGAAGTCCGCATAGCTGCCGACGCCGGCGCTCCCTGCGATCATAGTATAGATATGGTCGATGTTGCTCTTGTCATCTTCCGTGATCTCTCTGCCCAGATGGGCTTCCAGGTTGGCGTAGGCCTGGGACAGAGAGACTGGCACCGCGACGGTGTATTCTTCTTCCTCTGTACTTGTGGTCCCGTCCTCCAGAGTCACTTCCACGGTTCGTGTTCGGGTTTCGGTGGTGTAGAAGCACCCCACGAAGCTGTTCACCGCCCGTGTGGACGGGGCGTCGTCCCCAAAGCAGAGGGCATAAAAAACAGCCTTGACTCTGATTGGATCAAGGCTGTTGCCGCTGTCCATCTGCTCGTTGGCAGAGGACACCGCCGAATCCAGAAGAGAAAAGGCCGAGCGCATTTCCTCGATGTGATATCGGAACTCCGCCGGAACTTCTGCGGAGAATTCCGCTCCGTAGAAGCATGCCTCCACCGAATAGTTGTTATGCTCCGCCCCGCCGGAGCCAATGGCGCAGAGCAGGGTGATCAAAAGGATGACCGGTGAAAAAACTGCCACCAGAATCCAGCCCACACCTTTTCGGGTCTTTTCGTTGGTAAGCAGCATGGCGGCGGCCTTGGCCACCGCGGCAGCAGAAACAGCCATCAGCGACCACCTGCCGTTCCGAAGAGTTTTTCCTTGTAGGCCGGGGCGTGAACCTCCAGCAGGTATCGTTCATTGCCGCACTTGTACAGGCAGACGCCGCGCTGGGGGAACTTGATGAGATTGTATTCCGACTCCTCCAGCTGGAGCATATCCATGTAGGACCGCTTGTCGATGGAGCCGGCGTTGAACAGAAACTGGTGAGGCGGGATGCTGAACAGGGGCTTGGTCATCTCGCGGACGCCCTCCTGGTCTGTGTTTTTATGATGAACACAAAGAAAATGGAGATTGTAAGAATGGAAGGAGGTGTGACGAAGTAATCGGTACAGACCTCCTTCCGTCTGGATATGTGAAGACGATCAAAATGGAGGTTATTACATTGCATCAACTGAAAAGGTATGGCGTTTCCGAACGCTTTTTAGCAGAAGCTACTTTATATCCGAAAGAGACACTGGCCAGAGTGACCGCCCAATACCGGGGAAAGTATAAGATCGTGACCGAGCAGGCGGAACTGCTGGCGGAGGTATCCGGCAAACTTCGGTATGAGACAGAGGAACTGGCCCAATACCCCAATGTTGGCGACTATGTCATGGTGACGGTGGAGTGTGGACTGGCGGTCATCCACCGGGTGCTGCGGAGACGAAGCCTGTTTGTCCGAAGAGCAGTTGGCGTGTCCGGTCAGGCTCAGCCTGTGGCATCCAATGTGGATGTGGTCTTTTTGTGCATGTCCCTCAACCAGAATTTCAGCCTGAACCGTATGGAGCGGTATTTATCCATTGCGTGGGACAGTGGGGCAACGCCGGTCATTGTATTGACCAAGGCGGATTTGTGTGAGGACATTGCACAGGCGGTTTCTCAGGTGGAGGCCATCTCCTGTTTTTCGGATATTCTGACGCTGTCCATGTTTGATGAGGATATCCGCGACAAATTTGCGCCCTATTTTGCCAAAGGACAGACCTGTACGTTTATCGGCTCCTCCGGTGTGGGAAAATCCACCCTCATTAACTGCCTGCTGGGCGCGCAGGCTATTTCCACTCAGGAGATCGGCAAGGGAGACAAAGGACGGCACACCACCACCGGGCGAGAAATGTTTCCCTGCCCGTTAGGCGGCGTGGTGATCGACACACCCGGTATGCGGGAGATGGGGGCTGAGAGCGCGGACCTCTCCCATGCCTTTGGGGAGATCGAGGACTTGGCCCAACATTGCAGGTTTCGGGACTGCACCCATACCAACGAACCGGGGTGTGCTGTCCTGGCAGCGGTGGAACAGGGACGGTTGGATCAGAGACGGCTGGACAGCTATCGCAAACTGGAGCATGAGAGCGGTTATGACGGACTGAGCAGCAAGGAAGTTGAGGTCAAAAAGGCGGAGCGTATGTTCAGGGAAGTGGGCGGCATAAAGCAGGCCCGGCGGTTTGCTAAAGAACACAATCAGCGCAAGCATGGCAAATTCCCCGGCGGAGAGATGTAAGGAGGACAAACGTATGAAGCAAGAGAATATCATCATCCGCCGGGAAACGCAGATAGACCACGCTGCCGTAGAACATTTGACCCGGGAAGCCTTTTGGAATGTGTACCGCCCTGGCTGCCTGGAGCACTATGTGGTCCATGTGCTGCGTGAGGATCCGGACTTTGTACCGGAGCTGGACCTGGTCATGGAACGGGACGGGGAGCTCATAGGCCATGTGCTATATATGCGGGCTAAGATCGTGGCCGACGACGGCCGGGAGATCCCCATGATGACCTTTGGCCCCATAAGCATCCGGCCCGACCTGCAGCGGCAAGGCCTGGGCAAGTATCTGCTGGACTATTCCATGGAGTTGGCCGAGGAACTGGGTGCCGGGGCTCTGTGCATTGAGGGCAACATCGACTTCTACGGGAAGTCCGGCTTTGTGGTGGCTGGGACGAAAGGCATCCGCTACCACGGGGAACCGGAACAGGAGATTGTCCCCTATGTTCTGCTAAAAGAACTCCAGCCCGGTTTTCTGGACGGTATCACTGGCGTCTACCACACGCCAAAGGGCTACTATGTGGACGAGTCCGCGGCGGAGGAATTTGATTGCAGCTTCCCACCCAAGGAAAAATTGAAGCTGCCAGGGCAGCTGTTTTGAGGGAAGAAGCCCCTCAAATTCTGCGCCGTAGAAAACAAAAAAGGCGGGCACCCCCTCTCGGGAGTGCCCGCCAAGTGGTCAAAGCAGAAATCCGTCTGTGGTATTTCTGTGGTCAAATGAGAAATCGCCGCAGTTTTCACTGCGGCGATTTCCAGTTTTGGTGGACCTGATCGGATTCGAACCGACGACCCCCACAATGCGAATGTGATGCGCTCCCAACTGCGCTACAGGCCCATATTGACAATTTTTCAATCAAAAAAGTTATGAAAAACGGATTTTTGAGATATTCAATTTTGAGGGGTAAGTCCAGAAAATCGGACTACTAAATTGGAAGGGAACCCGAGCCGTGGGATGAGGTTTCATATGGATGCGAATGTAGTGCGCTCGCAAAGTGGCAAGTTTTCTGCCCACGGACTGCGGTGTATGGTCTGATGAAAATACTGGGCGAGCAGTAATAAAAATGGCGCCCCGGTTCTGATCGTTCCGATAGGTCTCTCTGGAAGATACAACAGGCTCCGACGAGGCATCCCTGCTTCTGAACTATGTTTTGACCTGTATGCAACAGCGGTGTACCTGATCCGCTTTCGGGCAAGGGAGATCCTGGTGCATAATGGCCGCGGAGGTCTGGCGGATATGGTCGCATTCAGTTCATACTTGATACCGCGGAGGGTCTGGTCCCCACCCTGGAGCAGGAAAACTCTCAGCAGAGCATCCTGCTCCGCGCACAGTTGTAAGATGAAGTTCTGCCGGATGACAGGACCGCCATGTGTCCTTTTCAGCCTCGCGGGAAGATTCTCACCATTGCTGCAGGCGGCATTTCATCACGAAATCGAAGAAGAAAAGGGTTTGCCGCGAGAATTTTACATATCCCTTCTTTCGGATTTTACAACGGTGAGACTATACTAAATTAAATTGGAAGAACCCCCCGTTCCCTGTCCAAAATAAAATCCGCAGGAGGAAGCAATATGAGAAAAATAAGACGGCCGGCGGTCATTGTCCTGGCCCTGGCACTCCAACTGGGCGCTGTGGTACCCGCGGCCGCGGCGAGCACCAGCCCAACCGCCGGGTATGAAAACGGCAACACCCCCTTGAACCTGACTCAAATTGCCCGGTACACATCCGGCCAATTCAATGTGGACGGCGGTGTTATGGAGATCGTGGCCTATAGCCAGGCCAACGGCTTCGCCTACGCCATCAACGGTCAAAGCGGCCTGCTGGCAGCTATCCCCCTGAATAACCTTACCGCCGGTACCGGCGTGGTCCAGCTCAGCGGCACGGATATCGATGTCAAAGCCCTGGTGGAGGCGGCAGACAGCTCCTTCTGCTACGGGGACATGACATCGGTGGCTGTCTCCCCGGACAAAACCACCTTGGCTGCTGCCCTTCAGGCAGAGGGGTACAACGATGCCGGCCGGGTGGCTCTCTTTACCTGCAATGGGGATGGCTCTCTGACCCTGAAGGGGCTGGTAGAGACGGGCGTGCAGCCGGATATGGTGACCTTTGCCGACAACAACACCGTCCTCACCGCCAACGAGGGCGAGCCCCGGGAGGGCTACGGGGAGGGGATCGCCGACCCCAGGGGCTCGGTCACCGTAGTGAACGTATCCGCCCTCACCAGTGAAGTGGTGGGCTTTGACACCTTCGATGCCCAGCGGGACACGCTGGCCGCTTCCGGTGTGGTGCTGAAGAAAGGCGTGGCCCCCTCCACCGACCTGGAACCGGAGTATATCGCAGTCTCCGGCAGCAAGGCCTATGTTACCCTCCAGGAGAACAACGCCATTGCTGTACTGGACCTGGCCTCCCGGACCTTTGACGGGATCTACTCCGCAGGCTTTGAGGACTATAGCGTCACCCCCGTCGACGTGGACAAGAAGGACGACGCCTATGCACCCAAGACCTATGGCAGCCTGATGGGTATTCGGATGCCCGACGCCATCGCCGCCTTCCAGGCGGACGGCCGCACCTACCTGGTCACCGCCAATGAAGGCGACGCCCGGGAGTGGGGCGACGAGGATCTTGGCACCTTCTACCTCAATGAGGACGAGCGGGACTTCGGCGATGAGGGCGCCGCCTCTCCCACTGGGGCCATCACAGCAGAGAACTCGGACCTCACCGGTAAAGTGGTCTTCTTCAAGTCCGAGGACTTTGACGGACTGGACAGCAGTAAGGACTACCTCTTCGGCGGCCGCACCTTCACCATCTACGAGGTCCGCGCAGACGGCATCACCGAGGTTTTCACCAGCGGAGATGACTTTGAGGCCCTCACTGCCCAGTATCTCCCTGACTACTACAACTGTTCCAACGACAACGCCGTTCTGGACGACCGCTCCGGTAAAAAGGGCTCGGAGGCCGAGAGTGTCACCGTGGGAACGGTGGATGGCCGCACCTATGCCTTCGTCGCTCTGGAGCGTACCGGCGGACTCATGGTCTATGATGTGACAGAGCCCACTGCCGCTCAGTATGTGAACTACATCAACACCCGTGATTTCTCCTCCGTGGTGGAGGGCTCCCAGGAGTACGAGGACGGAGAGCTGGACAAGTGGGTTACCGGAGGCGACGTGGCTCCCGAAGGCCTGCTGTTCCTGAGCGATTCTGCCAGCCCCACCGGCAAGGCACTGCTGCTGGCTGCCTGCGAGGTGTCCGGCACCGTGGCCGTCTACCAGGTGGGCGGCGAGGCGCTCTCTGTCCTGCCCTTCACCGACGTGGAGGAACAGGACGCTCAGGCAGTCCGCTATGTCTATGAAAACGGCCTGATGTCCGGCATCAGCGGGGATCGGTTCGACCCCAACGGAACACTGACCCGGAGCCAGGCAGTTGCGGCCCTGTGGGAACTGGAGGAGCGTCCGTCGGTGAACTATCTGATGAACTTTTCTGATGTGGACCCGGCGGCCAGCTATGGCGAGGCCGTCCGCTGGGCTGTGTCTGATGGAATCGCAGGCGGCTACGGCGGCGGTCTGTTTGGCCCAGACGATCCCATCACCCGGGAGCAGTTGGCTGTCATGCTCTACCGCTACGCTCAGTACAAGGATTATGACACCAACCAGAACGGCATGGCTATTGGAGCATTTGACGACTTCGCCCAGATCTCTGACTACGCAGTAGAGGCCATGACCTGGGCGGTAGAGGCTGGCGTGCTCACCGAAACTGCTGCGGATACCCTGGCCCCCGGCCAGACCGCTACCCGGGCACAGACTGCCCAGGCTCTGCTGGTACTGTCCCAAATGGCAGGCTGAGGAAAAAGCATAAAAACCGAGGCAGGAGGGAATCTTGTATCCCTCCGCCTCGGTTTTTTGTATCATAGGCCAGTTCCGCAGATTGGTGCGCCAGCGGAAGATTCCTCCTGTCCGGGTGAAGCGGCCCAAGCATGCTGTCCCCCCTTCCAGACAAACTTCCCCATGCCGTCTCTTTACATAGATTTGACATAAACTTGACACTGAGGTGGTCGCACGCCCGCCACACAGTTGCTAAACTTTACAATAGTTTTTTCTGCCCTTTGAAAATTCTGCTATGACCCCGAAAATCCGGCATCGGCTTCGTATCCTTCTGCTGGAGGGGGATGGAGGGATAGCAATGGTGCGCACAGAGCACGACATCGCGGCCCAGGTGCAGGCGGCCAAGACAGATTCGGAGGCGGCGGACGCCCTGATCCGTCAGTACATGGGATTCATCCGCTCGGAGACGGTAAAGTTTATCCACACCGCCCCGGAAAACGGACACGAGGACGAGCTGAGCATCGCCATGTTGGCCTTTTACGAGGCGGTGCTGGCCTACGAAAAGAACCGGGGCGCCTTCCTGCCCTACGCCGCCCGGGCAATCAAGAACCGGCTCATCGACCACTACCGGACGGAGAAGCGCCGCGGCAATGTGATTTCCCTCCACACCCCCCTGGGCGGGGAGGAGGACGGCGGCGAACTGCTGGACACCATCCCGGATGGGGCGGACCACGCGGAGGAGTATGCGGTGCGCACTGCCGACCGGCAGGAGATCCAGGAGTTCTCGGAGAAGCTGGCCCGGTTCGGGCTGACCTTCTCCGATGTGGCGGACAACTGCCCCCGGCAGGAGCGGACCTTCGCCGCCTGCCGCCGGGTGCTGGACTTTGCCCGATCCCGCCCGGAACTGCTGAAGCGGGTGGAGGACACAGGCAAGCTGCCTATGAATGAACTGGCGGTGGGCTCCGGTACGGATAAAAAGACCATGGAGCGGCACCGGAAGTACCTGGTAGCCATCCTGCTGGCCTTTACCAACGGCTATGAGATCATCCGGGGACACCTGTGCCAGATCGCCCCGGCGAAGGGAGGGAGCATGAAATGAACTATCTGGTGATGGAAGTGCACCCGGCCTATGCGGTGGTACTGGATGAGGAAGGCCGGTTTCTGAAGGCCGCCAACCTCCGCTATCAGGTGGGGGACAGAGTGGAGAACATTGTGGAGCTGCGCAGGCCGCAGGAGAAACGGCCCGCCCTGTGGAAGCCCCTGTCCGGCTTGGCGGGCCTGGCCGCCTGCCTCTGCCTGGTGTTCTTCGGCTATTACCAGCCCAATTTCACTCCCTACGGCGCGCTGCGCATCCAAATTAACCCCGACGTGGAGCTCACCCTCAGCCGCACCGACCGGGTGCTGGAGCTGGAGGGGCTCAACGATGACGGCCGGGTTTTGATCGAGGGCTATGACTATAACGGCAAGGACCGGAAGGACGTGACCGAGGAGCTGGTGGAGCGGGCCATTGACCTGGGCTACCTCTCCGGCGGGGAGACGGTGTCCATCACCGTCACCAGCTCCGACACCGATTGGCAGGCCCGGGAGGAGCAGGAGGCCCGGGAGGATCTGGAACAGCGGTACGGGGAGACCATCGTGATTCAGATCGGCGCCCCGTCAACCCAGCCGCCGGCCACCGAGGTGGTCATCCCGGTGACGCCGCCGGCCAGCAAACCGGATCCGGAGCCAACCCCCGGACCGGCAGTTCCCCCTGCTGACCAGGACGACACCGACTACGGTCCCGGCAGCGACGGGACGACCGGCTATCAGGACACCGATTACGGCCCGGAGGCGGACGGAATAACCGACTATGAGCCTCCCGACGACGGGGCCTACAGTGACGGCGTCACCGATTATGAGGACCGGGACGACGAGCAGGATGATGACGATTCGGATGACGACGATCCGGCGAATGAGGAGCCGGATGATGACGACGATCCGGAGGATGACGTCCCGGATGACGACGATGACGGCTGGGATGATGACGGGGATGACCAGGATGAGGACGAGGACGATTGAGGCAAAAAATTTTTCTCCGCGACCCCGATTTTCAAGGCCGGCCGCCGTATCCTCCCTGTGTAAACAAAAGAAAGAAAAAAATCAGTTTAGTGACCCCGGTTTTTAAACTGCAGCTCCGTAATCTAAAATCAGAACACAAAACCAAACACCATGTTCAAGGAGATGAAAGACATGAAACAGAACATCCACACCAAATTGTTTGCCCTGACCCTGACCACCGCCCTGGCCCTGACCGCTCTGACCGCCTGCGGGAACGGCGCCGGCACGGCGTCCCTCCCCGAGGCCCCCGGCACCAGCGCCCCCCTTCTGGAAGAGAGCGGCGGCGCCGTGGGCACTGTCCTGCTCAGTGTGAACCCGGAGATCGAGATGGACTATGACGACGCTGGCAACGTGGTGGCCCTCACCGGCCGCAACCAGGAGGCCCAGACCCTGCTGGCCTCCTACACCGGCTACCAGGGCCGGCCCTGTACCCAGGTGGTGGGAGAGCTGGTGGACGAGATCAATGCCCTGGGCTACTTCGACGCCACCGTGGGCGGCCACGAGAAGAACATCATCCTGAAGCTGGAGCGGGGCTCCGCCTATCCCAGTGACCAGTTCCTCAATGAACTGGCCGAGGCGGTCCGGCTGGTGGTGGAGACCGACCAGATCGGCTCTCAGCCCGTGACCCTGGACCAGGACGACTACGACGATGCCTACGGCGACAAGGGGTACATCAACGCCTCCGCCGCCCAGAGCATCCTCTCTACCCAGCTGGGCCGGGATGACCTCCAGTTTGTGGAGAAGGAATACGACCTGGACGACGGGGAGTACGAGGTGGAGTTCGTCCTGGACGGCGTGGAGTACGAGTATGAGGTAGACGCCTACACCGGCAAGGTCACGGAAATGGATGCGGAGTTCCAGGACTATGACGACACCGACTACGGTCCCGGCAGCGATGGAATCACCGATTACGGCGTGACTGATTACGACGATACCGACTACGGCCCCAACGCCGACGGCATCACCGACTATGACGACACGGATTACGGCCCCAACGCCGACGGCATCACCGACTATGACGACACGGATTACGGCCCCAACGCCGACGGCATCACCGACTATGACGACACGGATTACGGCCCCAACGCCGACGGCATCACCGACTACGACGACACCGACTACGGCCCCAACGCCGACGGCATCACCGACTATGACGACACCGACTACGGCCCCAACGCCGACGGCATCACCGACTATGACGACACGGATTACGGCCCCAACGCCGACGGCATCACCGACTATGACGACACGGATTACGGCCCCAACGCCGACGGCGTCACCGACTATGACGACACGGACTACGGTCCCAACGCGGACGGCGTCACCGATTACGAGGACACCGACTACGATGACCGGGACGACGACAATGACGACGATGATGACGACGATGACGGCTGGGACGACTGAGCCCCTCCGCCTGCGCCACGAGCTCAAGCACCAGATCGCTCCCCAGGAGGATCTGGTGCTTACCCACCGGCTGAGGAAACTCTTTCCCCGGGACGGTCACGCCGGGGCGGACGGCTCCTACCGGGTGACCAGCCTGTATTTCGACACGCCCTACGACACCGCTCTCCGGAAAAAGCTGGACGGGGTGGACCGGCGGGAGAAATTCCGCCTGCGGTACTACGGAGCCAGCCCCGCATTCCTCAAGCTGGAAAAAAAGTACAAGGTAAACGGACTGTGCGGCAAGCGTTCCGCCCGTCTGACCCTGCAGGAGGCGGAGCGGCTGCTGGCCGGAGAGGACGCCTTCCTTCTGGAGCGGGGGGAGCCGCTGCTGGCTGAGCTGTACCACAAGCTGCGGGGCACGCTGCTGCGGCCCAGGACGGTGGTGTGCTACGACCGGGAGGCCTTCCTGTACGCCCCCGGAAACGTCCGGGTGACCCTGGACCGAAACCTGCGTACCTGCGGGGACAGTGCCGGCTTCCTCTCCCCCGCCGGGTTTCCCCTCAAACCGCTGGACGGGGTGACCGTGCTGGAGGTCAAGTACGACGCATTTCTTCCCGACCTGGTGCGCCTGGCGGTCCAGACGCCGGACCGGCGGGCAGGGGCCTGTTCAAAATACGCCCTGTGCCGACGGTTTGACTAAATCAATACAGAAAAGGAGCGGCCTGCCCATGAACACCTTTCAGGATATCTTCAAATCCAGCTTTTTGGAACGGCTGGACGCAGTCTCCCTGCTGGACTCCGCCATCGCCCTGACGCTGGCCCTTTGCCTGGGCCTGTTCATTTTCCTGGTCTATAAAACCTGTTATGCCGGCGTCATGTACGCCCCCAGCTTTGGAGTGACCCTCATTGCCCTCACCCTGATTACCACCCTGCTGATTCTGGCGGTGACCAGCAACATCGTCCTCTCCCTGGGCATGGTGGGTGCCCTGTCCATTGTCCGCTTCCGCACCGCCATCAAAGAGCCCATGGACATCGCCTTCCTGTTCTGGTCCATCGCGGCGGGCATCGTGCTGGCGGCGGGGCTCATTCCCCTGGCGGTGGCAGGCAGTCTCTTTGTGGGCATTGTGCTGCTGGTGTTCTCCCGGCAGAAGAACGGGGAGTCCCCCTACATCCTGGTGGTCCACTGCACCGATCAGGATGTGGAGGGACAGGTGCGGGCCCTGGTGGAGGCGCGGGTGCGGCGGCTGAATCTGAAGAGCAAGAGTGTCTCGCCCGGCCAGATCGAGCTGAACTATGAGGTGCGCCTGCGGGAGGCTGACACGGCGTTTGTCAATGAGCTGGGGACCATGGAGGGTGTGGGAAACGTGGTGCTGGTCTCCTACAACGGGGACTACATGGGGTGATGCCATGATCCGCCACCGGTACATCAATTTTATCTGCGCCGCGGTGGCTCTGCTGGCCCTGGCCCTCACCGGCCTGCTCTGCTTCGGGGAGGCCCTGGGCCTTCCGGCTGCCAGCTCCGCGCCGGGGTACGCCTATCGGCTCTTTGACAACGGCCGCGTCCATACGGTGGATCTCCGGGTGGAGGATTGGGGGCAGTTTGTGGCGGAGGCACCGGCGGAGGCCTATGTCCCCTGCACCGCAGTCATCGACGGGGAGGAATTTTACCAGGTGGGTCTGCGGGCCAAGGGCAACAACTCCCTCCGGCTGACGGAGGAGTACGGCCTGTCCCGGTACAGCCTGAAGCTGGAATTCGACCACTATGTGGACGGCGGCAATTACTACGGCCTGGACAAATTTTCTCTGGACGCCTCCTTTCAGGACAACAGCTATCTCAAGACCTACCTGGTCTATGACATGATGGCCTTCATGGAGGTGCCCGCGCCCCTGTGCAGCTATACCTGGGTGACGGTGAACGGCCAGCCCTGGGGGCTGTTCCTGGCCATTGAGGAGCCGGAGGAGGCCTTTGCCCGGCGGAACTTTGGGCCGGACCACGGCCAGCTCTACAAGCCGGACTACCGCTCCCTCCGGGCGGAAAACGCCGACGTGGCTCTGAGGTATATCGGCGATGACCCCGGGAGCTACCCCAACCTCTTTGACAACGCCAAGTTTGACGTGGATGGGGCGGACCAGGCGCGGCTCATTGAGGCCCTGCGGGTACTGTCCACGGGGGAAAACCTGGAGACGGCGGTGAATGTGGACCAGGTGCTGCGGTATTTTACCGTCCAGGTGTTCGTCATGAACTGGGACAGCTATCTGGGCCACACCGGGCACAACTACTTTCTCTATGAGGAGGATGGGATGCTCTCCATCCTGCCCTGGGACTACAACCTGGCCTTCGGCACCTATGCCCTGGGGATGACCGATCCCATCCGGGACCCCAATGTGCTCCTCAACTGGCCGGTGAACACCCCCGCACGGGGTGAGGTCATGCTGGAGCGGCCCCTGTATCACAACCTGATGAAAAACGACGACTATTTTGCCCGCTACCACGCCTATTTCCGCCAGCTGCTCTCGGAGTACTTCCAGAGCGGCCGGTATGAGGCGGTCATCCGGCAGACCCAGGCCATGATCGCCCCCTATGTGGAGGCGGACCCCACCGCCTTCTGCTCCTATGAGGACCACCTGCTGGCGGTGGACACCCTGCTGGAGGTGTGCCGCCTGCGCTGGGAGAGCATCCGGGGGCAGCTGGAGGGGCGCTATCCCATCACCCTGTCCCAGCAGGCGGAGCATCCCGGCGCCGGGGTGGATGCCTCCCATTTGGATCTGCGGGCGCTGGGTGATTTTGACGACCTGGAGGCCGCCAAGGGACGGCAGGACAGGGCCATGGCGATAGCAAACACAAGAAGGAGACGGCTCATATTGTCAGCTGCTCGGTAAATAATTGCTTGGGTTTTCGATAAGAAGCTGGATAAAGATTCTAATCCCGGCAAGTATGATACATCGGCAACTGGTCATGTTTTTGTCGGTAAAGGTCCGATGAAGGCGGCAATTTGTGAATTGTCGGAGAAATTAGGGATTTGTGCAGCCCCGGAACAGCTACAATTTGTGATGAAATTCCGCTATCACTATGAGGATCGCTGCGAGAAGGAAAGGGGATTGAAGCTGTTTTTTGACATCATTGATATCCCGTATTTGATAAATATCGCGTGCTGATTTCAGTGTTCCGAATTCGAAATATAGTGAAACGATGGGCATCTCATTTGCCCCAAAGGGGATTGTTACACTGGATGAGAGGCTGTTAGAAGCTCTGTTCAACTGTATCGAATATGTCGTGATGCATGAGTTCTGCCACTTCGTTCACCCAAATCATTCTAAGCAGTTCTATGCGTTCTTAACGATGCTGATGCCGGACTGGAAACAGAGGAAAGAGACCCTGGATAAAAGCGCAACTTTCTGGTTGTAAAATATCCGCAAAGAACTGGCTATTTTCCTTAACCTGTGCTATTGTGTCTTGCTACAAGGAGGCGGGGCACATGAACGAAACTTTGAGATTGCTGTACGACAAATTCTACACCCCTCTGCCTATGGTGGAATCCGAACAGGAAGTTGAGACCTGCCACCGGCAGCTCATTGAGCGGTTGGACAAGCCGGAGCGTAAACTGGTGCTGCAGATCATCGACGCCCAGAACCTGATGATAGAGCAACGCTCCGTGGACAGCTTTATCTGCGGATTCCGTCTGGCGTGGGAAATGGCATACGAACTGAATCACTTTGAGATAGACAGGCATCCATCTTCGGAAGAAAAGGCGGAGATGGATGCCTGATTCTATCCCTACTGAATGGCAAGGGTGCCGCCCAACCGATACCGACACAGTCCAAAGCCAGTTTCGGAGCGCTCCAGAATGATCTCCGGGATCTGTTTCAGATACTTCCGCCCAAAGCTGGTGGTTCCGAAGTACGCGTCGAAGTTGGCCACCGGAAGCACCACCCAGTCGGAATCCTCCGGCTTGTTGGCGAGGTAGTAGGACACCATCGTCTCCACCATCTCCACGGGAACCCCCTTGGGCGTGAGCGCGCGGAGTTGTTCTACTAATTCAGGCGGCAGTGACCGCTCCTCATCCCGAAGCGGCCCCAGCTCCAGCGCCTGGGCCAGAAAACTATCAAACCGCAGGCCCCACTGTCCCTTAGTGGTGGGGGCGAACAGGGGGATCTGCATCTGAATCACCTTGTCCCGCCAGGCCCGGTCAAAGCCTTTCTCAATGGCAGCACACTTTTTCTGGGCGCTGCTGGATACCCGTTCGGGATTTTCCCGCACAAAATCCACCACCCGATGCACATGTCTATGGAACCACCCGCTGCCGTTTTTATCCGCAAGGCCGGGAAACTCCCCATGGAGTTTTCCAAAATCACTGCCGAACTGCCACGCCTCCCGGGGCGTGGCTTTTTTGTTGTCCGGCACACTGCACCAGGCGCATAAGCCCCGCTTGGCATAGTCGATGCGTTCCCGGGGTGCTTCGGTGGAGCTGC
>NZ_JADCKF010000006.1 GCF_014982855.1 Pseudoflavonifractor gallinarum
GGGTGACATCTCCAGAAGTGGTGGTGAGATTTCGGCTATAGTGGCCGCTGCGATAGCCCTGGCGCTGCTCATTGCGTTCATACCGGGCAGCCTGGGTCAGTTTCTGAGCCTCGGCCTCCAGCAGCTCGTTGAGGGTTTCCTCTACGCTGCCTCGTACCAACTCCTTGAGCTGCCCCTTGATAACTTCCTCGTTTAGCTGTACAATCTTCTCGGACATGGTTTGCTGTCTCCTTTCGAATGGTGGTGTCGCAACTTCATTCTACCAGAGATCTGCAAACCATGTCTTTTTTTGTTTTTGCGAAACTTATTCTACCTGACCGGAGAGAATAAGCAAAAAGTTGCACGCTTCCGTACAACTATCACAGAACAATTTAAAAAATAAAAAATCGGAGTACCCCGAAGGATACTCCGATTGGTCCGAGTGTCATTAAAGGATCTGTGGAAATCCAGTAATA
This sequence comes from Pseudoflavonifractor gallinarum, assembly GCF_014982855.1. Classification (GTDB taxonomy): domain Bacteria; phylum Bacillota; class Clostridia; order Oscillospirales; family Oscillospiraceae; genus Pseudoflavonifractor_A; species Pseudoflavonifractor_A gallinarum. Next base: position 456 of record NZ_JADCKF010000006.1, read on the forward strand.
TCAATGGTTTGCAAGCAGCAAGCAAGAGCTTTATCCAATCAAATCATATAATTGGAAATACCCTCTGCCTTTTTCTCTTTTTCTAGTGCATCAAACTGCGCCTTGATTTGCTCATTCACATCTGGGGACATAACAGGGATCAATTTCAGATCCTCTTCTTTCATGTAGAGATCTGCAATATCTTCCTTATCTCCACATTGAGGAAAGAGAACGACCCAGCAACCGTCTTTTGGCTCCTCTTCCCAGACGACCCCTTGCATTCCTTTGTGAACGCCTTCTTTTGCATAGCTGTCTTTTTCTACAATCACTTCTACACAGTCCATCATCTTCATTTTATTTTCCCCCATACGGCGTATTCAATTTGAGTTTTCCGTTCGGCATAATCATCCATCCAGTAATAAATGACACGCTACCTGATTCGCCTTTTCTGGGAATCGTAACTCTGATATTAATTCGCTGGCCTCGTTTATCCAACTTTCCTAACGTATAGTCACCGGATAGGTATTTTTCAAGTGCCTGTTTCTCAATTTCATTCTTAAGCCACATGGAATCGGAAACAGAATAGCCCCAACTTTCAAATGCTCGATTTTTTCCATGCCTATATGTATTTTCTGGGTCAAATAGATAGGGATCAAATTTGCTGTAATCGCTATATGATGTTGCATTCATCAAAACCAAAGCATAAGGAATCGGGTCTAATGTGCAGTGACAATAAGGATGATGTGGACAAGGTGGGGCTTTTTCTTTCTGAAACCAACAACCATCTAATTTCAGACATTCTTCACAGTGAGTTTTTCCTTCTGAATGATGTGTCCATTTGACCCAGCTTGGTAGTCTGGCACCCTTTTGTATTGTACCGAAACATTGCTTATAGTACAATAGTTATTCCCCCTTTTGAAAGTATAAGAAAATCATTCTTTACAAATAGAGGGAAATAAGCAAAAAGTTGCACGTTTCCGTACAACTATCACAGAACAATTTGGAAAATAAAAAATCGGAGTACCCCGAAGGATACTCCGATGGTCCGAGTGACTGGATTCGAACCAGCGGCCTCTTGAACCCCATTCAAGCGCGATACCAAACTTCGCCACACCCGGATTTCGTCGCCTCACCAGACGGCTTATATAATATAGCATATCTTTCCTCCTTTGGCAAGCCCTTTTTTCAAAAAATTTTTGACACATCGGAAGCGGCCTTTCCATACACTGAAAAAGAAAAAGGAGGAATGCGCTTTGGCTTCCATCGGAACCATCATCACCCGTATTTACGCCTCCCAGGCCCGTCTCCCGATCCAGGGTGCCACCGTGGCCTTTACCCAGGGCGCCGCCAATGAGCGGCAGACTCTGCTGGCCGTCCGGGTCTCCGACGCAAACGGTCAGACCGCCCCCGTCCGCCTTACGACACCCAGCCAGTCCCAGGGTACCAGTCCCGGCGGAGAAACCCCCTATGCCCTGTGCAATATCTGGGCGGAGGCCCCCGGATACGAATACCATGTCATACAGGGGGTACAGGTCTTTCCCGGTACGGAGACCATCCAGGAGATCGAACTCACCCCTCTCCCCCTCACGCTGCCCAACCACCAAAATACCGACACCGCCCAGATCACCCCCCAAGAGCTTTGATTCGATTGGAGTGAACGCCATGCCGTCCACCGTACTCCCGTACATCCCGCAATATATTACCGTGCATCTGGGCCCTCCCGGGTCAGACGCCGAAAATGTCACGGTCTCCTTTCCAGACTATGTAAAAAATGTGGCCTCCAGTGAGATCTACCCCACCTGGGAGCCCGCAGCGCTCCGGGCCAATATCCTGGCTATCATCTCTTACGCCCTCAACCGGGTCTATACCGAGTACTACCCCAGCCAGGGCTATCCGTTTAACATCACCTCTTCCACCGCGTACGACCAAAAATACATCCATGGACGCAACACCTATGAGAATATCGACCAGATCGTGGACGAGATTTTCAATACTTACATCCGCCGGATCGGCTATGTGGAACCTCTGGCCGCAAAATTCTGCAACGGCACCACCACCACCTGCGATGGCCTTTCCCAATGGGGCAGCCAGGATCTGGCCAAACAGGGCTATGACACCATGGACATTCTCCGCTATTATTACGGCGACAACATCGAGCTGGTCAGCAACGCGCCCATTCTGGGCATCCAGTACTCCTATCCCGGCGCTCCGCTCCGGCAGGGAGCCCAGGGCCCCGACGTGGTCCAGCTCCAGACCATGCTCAACCAAGTGGCCAGAGATTATCCAGCCATTCCCCGTATCCAGCCGGTGGACGGGATCTTCGGCCCCTCCACGGAACAGTCCGTCATCCGCTTTCAGGAGATCTTCGGACTCACCCCGGACGGTGTCGTGGGGAATGCCACCTGGTATCGACTGGTCTATCTCTATGTGGGAATCCGCGACCTGTCCGAACTGGTCAGCGAGGGACAGACCTTTTACAGCTTCCAGCTGCAAAATCTCAACGACGGGCTCCTCACCCTGGGCAGCCAGGGCGACGGCGTCAAGGTACTGCAATACATGCTCACCGTGCTCTCGGAATTTTACCCCGATGTCCCCGCGGTGGAACAGGACGGCATCTATGGTGACAGCACCCGGCGCTCCGTGATGGCCTTTCAGCGACACGTAGGTCTGCCGGCCACCGGGGCGGTGGATTCCGCCACCTGGACCGCCCTTTACCGCGCCTATGAGGGCATCCGCGATACCGTCATCGTTGACGGAAACCTCTTCCCCCTGGCCTCATTTGTCGGGGAGCAGGGCCAGCCCGGTACAAACAGCCCCTGACCTTACCGATAGGAGGTGATCTTGTGTACCATGCGATTCCCCCCGGGACACGCTGCCCGGAGTGCGCCCATGCCCAGCGGCTCTTTCTGGAGCTCTCCACCGCTCTCTCCGGAATCGAACGCTGCCCCGCCACCGGTCTGCACACCGGTGCCTCTGTCCGCAATGTCATGTGGCTCCAGCGCTCCCTGGGGCTGGCACAGACCGGAGTGATGGACGACACCCTGCTCTCCGTCCTTGCCGCACTCCACCGCTCCGCCCGCCGCTGTTCCGGCTGTTATGGAGCATCCGTTTAAAACATACCAAAGCGGGGGACGGCAAGCCGTCCCCCGCTGTTTGCTTCTCTTTGTCTTAAGTCTCCCGGTCCACGGTGTGGAACTGTTTCAGGTTGCCGATTTTCTGACTGCGCCGGTCCAGCTCCTCCATCACGGCGCTCAGCGGGATCTCCTGGGCTGCCAGAAGCACCATCAGATGATAGATGAGGTCGGAAATCTCTCCCACCGTCTCGGGGGCCACCCCGTTCTTGGCGGCGATGATGGTCTCGGCAGACTCCTCACCCACCTTTTTCAGGATCTTGTCCAGTCCCTTGTCAAAGAGATAGCAGGTATAGGAGCCCTCCTGCGGATTGCGTTTGCGCTCCAGTACGACCTCGTATAATCTCTCCAGTACGTCTTTCTCGCACATGGTTTATCCCTCCTGTGGTTCCATTGGTATCTCATTGAAAAAGCAGCTCTCCCGCCCAGTGTGGCAGGTGGGCCCCACCGGTTTGCAGAGGTAGAGCAGTGTGTCGGTGTCACAGTCGGTGATCATCCGCTGCACCCGGAGGAAATGGCCGGAGCTCTCCCCCTTGTTCCAGAGCTTCTTCCGGCTCCGGCTCCAAAACCAGGCCGTCCTGGTCTGGAGGGTGCGCTCCACCGCCTCCCGGTTGGTAAAGCCCAGCATCAGCACTTCCTTGGTGTCGGCCTCCTGAATGATCACAGGGATCAGATCCGACTTGGTGAACAGGCGGTCCAGATCAAACATATCCCTTTCCCCTTTCCGGGAGCTGCGGCTCCCTTTTCCTTCTCTCCCGGATCAGCGCACCGGGATACCCCGGCCCCGCAGATAGTCCTTGACCTGTGGGATGCTCAACTCCCGGAAGTGAAACAGTGAGGCGGCCAGCGCCGCGTCACAGCCGGTCTCCCGGAACACCTCCTCGAAGTGCTCCAGCTTGCCGCAGCCGCCCGAGGCGATGACCGGAATCCCCACCGCCTGGGTCACCGCCCGGGTCATGGGGATGTCGAAGCCGGCTTTTGTCCCGTCGGCGTCCATGGAGGTGAGCAGGATCTCTCCGGCGCCCAGGGCCTCTCCCCGGCGCACCCACTCGATGAGGTCCAGTCCGGTGGGCTTTCGTCCCCCGGCCACCACGACCTCCCAGCCGCCGTCTCCTCTGGCCCGGGCATCCACCGCCAGGACCACGCACTGGGAGCCGAAGCGCTCCGCCGCCCGGGCGATCAATTCCGGGTTGGCCACGACGGCCGAGTTCATGGAGATCTTGTCCGCCCCCGAGCGGAGCAGGGTCTGCACATCCTCCACCGTGCGGATGCCGCCCCCTACGGTGAGGGGAACAAAGACCTGCTGTGCTGTCCGCTCCACCACATCGGCCACTGTCTTGCGGGCCTCCACCGTGGCGGTGATGTCCAGAAAGACGATCTCATCCGCCCCCTGGTCCGAGTAGTACTTTGCCAGCTCCACCGGGTCGCCCGCGTCGCGGATATCGATAAAGTTAACTCCCTTTACAACCCTTCCGTCCCGGACATCCAGGCAGGGTATGATCCGCTTGGCTAACACTGCGCTCCCTCCTCCCGGACGGCCTGTGCCAGATCCACCGCCCCGGTGTACCAGGCCTTCCCGATGATGGCCCCATACAGGCCCTGACGGCTGAGGGCACGCAGATCTTCATTGGAGGAGACGCCGCCCGACGCCACGATCTGGCCGGAATAATTCTGGCGGAGGGCCTCCAGCTGGGCAAAGGACGGACCGCTCAGAGCTCCATCGGTATCGATATCTGTAAAGATAATCGTCTTTACACCAATGGACTCCATCTCTTTGACAAAATCCAGATAATCCAGGCCGGAGTCCTGGACCCATCCGGCCGTACGCACCTTTCCGTCCTTGGTGTCCACGCCCACGGCGATCCGCTCCCCGTACCGGGATACCGCCTCCCGGACAAAGGCCGGGTCCTCCACCGCGGCAGAGCCCAGGACGGCCCGCCACACCCCCAGCCCAAAGACCTCTTCCAGATCCTCCATGCTGCGGATGCCGCCGCCCAGCTCCACCCGCAGGCCGGACTGCTCTGCCACCGCCCGGACCAGCGCGCCGTTCTGGCGCACCCCGTCCCGGGCTCCGTCCAGGTCCACCATGTGGACATATCTCGCACCCGCCTGCCAAAAGGCCCGGGCAGTCTCCAGCGGGTCCTCTGCCACCTGGTGAACCGTTGTAAAATCTCCTTTGTAAAGCCGAACTACTTTTCGGTCTTTCAGGTCAATGGCCGGAAATAAGATCATCGGTTCAGCCCTCCGAAATTTTTTAGAATCTGAAGCCCTGTCTCGCCGCTCTTTTCCGGGTGGAACTGGCAGCCGTAGACGTTGCCGTTCTGGACCGCCGCCACCACCGTGGCGCCGTAGTCGGTGGTGGCGATGACCTGCTCAGGGCGGGTCTCCACCCCGCAGAAGGAGTGGACAAAGTAGACGCAACTCCCCTCCTCTACCCCGGCAAAGAGCGGGGAGTCATTGGGAAAGGCGAGCTGGTTCCAGCCGATGTGAGGCAGCTTCTCTGCCGTCTCTATCTTACGGATACATCCACTGACAAGCCCTAATCCTTCACAGTTTCTGACCTCTTCTCCCCGCTCAAAGAGGAGCTGCATGCCCAGGCAGATGCCAAGCAGCGGCTTGCGTCCGGCCTGCTCCAGCAGCACCCGGTCCAGGCCGCTCTCCCGCAGCCGCTCCGCCGCGTCGGGAAAGGCCCCCACTCCGGGCAGGAGGATAGCGTCCGCCCGCTCCAGTACGGCGGACTCCCCGGTGATCTGAGTTGAAACCCCTACATAGCGCAGGGCGTTAGTCACGCTCTTCAGGTTGCCCACGCCGTAATCCACGATGGCCGTATATCCCATCACAGCACCCCCTTGGTGGAGGTGACGCCGGTACCGGTGATCTCCACGGCCTCCCGTACGGCCACCCCCAGAGACTTGAAGAGGGCCTCGGTGATGTGGTGGGCGTTTTTGCCGTAGAGGCATTTCATATGCAGGGTGAGCCCGCTGTTCATGGCAAAGGCCCGCATGAACTCCTCGGTAAGGCAGGCGTCATAGCTCCCGATCATGGGCTGGGGCATCTCCGCATCAAAGACCAGGAAGGGACGGTTAGAGAAGTCCAGGACCGTGAGGCACAAGGCCTCATCCATGGGGATGTAAGCGGAGGCAAAGCGGCGGATACCCTTTCGGTCCCCCAGGGCCCGGCTCAGGGCCTGCCCCAGAACGATACCCACATCCTCCACCGTGTGGTGGCCGTCCACCTGGAGGTCTCCCTCAGCCTCCAGCTTCAGCCCCAACCCGCCATAGAAGGCAAAGGCGGTGAGCATGTGGTCGAAAAAGCCGATGCCGGTGGACACCTGGATCTCTCCGCCGCTCAGGCAGAGGTCTGCGCGGATGCAGGTCTCCTTGGTTTTCCGCTCCAGAACATAGGCCCGGATGGGTCCGTCTTTCTCGTTGTAGATGGAAGCCTCCATCACTTCCCCTCCCCTCTCGCTCCGGCAGCTTCAAAGCGCACGCGGATGGAATTGGCATGGGCGGTGAGCTTCTCGGTCTCGGCCAGGGCGATGATCTCCTCCCGAATGGGGAACAGGCTCTCCCTGCTGTACTCGATGACGCTCATACTCTTCAAAAAGCTCTCCACGCTCAGAGGAGAGAAAAACCGCGCCGTCCCGCTGGTGGGGAGCACATGGTCCGGACCGGCCAGGTAATCGCCCAGCGGCTCGGGAGACCACGCCCCCAGGAACACCGCCCCCGCGTTTCGGATGGCGGGCAGCAGGGCCCGGGGATCCTCCGTCATGATCTCCAGATGCTCGGGCGCGATCTCATTGGCGAGGGCAGCGGCCTCCTCCAGGTCCCGGCATACGATGGCGCAGCCGAAATCCCGCAGAGAGCACTCCATGATCTCCGAGCGGCTCAGGTAGCCGGTCTGCCGCACGATCTCCGCCCGGACAGCCTCCGCCAGCGCGCCGCTGGTGGTGAGGAGCACCGCAGATGCCAGCTTGTCGTGCTCCGCCTGGCTGAGGAGGTCGGCGGCCACAAACCGGGGATCGGCCGAACCGTCAGCGATGACCAGCACCTCGGAGGGACCGGCCACCATATCGATGTCCAGCGTACCGTAGGCCAGGCGCTTGGCGGTGGCCACATAGGCGTTGCCCGGGCCCACCAGTTTATCCACCCGGGGAATGAAGCCCGCGCCCCAGGTCAGGGCAGCCACCGCCTGGGCCCCGCCAACCGCGATGCAGCGGTCCACACCGGCGATTTTGGCGGCGGCCAGAACGGCATTGCTCAGGTTTTCCGTGGGGGGCGTCACCATGACGATCTCCTCCACCCCCGCCACACGGGCGGGCACCGCGTTCATGAGCACACTGCTGGGATAGGCCGCCGTGCCGCCGGGGACATAGATCCCCACCCGGGTCAGTCCCCGGACCACCCGGCCCACCCGGCCGCCGTCCGGGGATGCCCACTCCACACTCCGGTGGAGGAGCTTTTCATTGTAATCCCGGATATTGGCCGCGGCGTGCTCCATAGCCCGGATGAGCTCGGGCGGACAGGCGGCATAGGCCGCCTCCATCTGCTCCCGGGTGATCTCATAGGGTTCCCGCCCATCAAAGCGGAGGGAGTACTCCCGCACCGCCTCCAGCCCGCGGGCACGCACATCCTCCATCACGGCGCGCACCGCACGCTCGATCTCGCTATTCTGTTCAGCCGCCCGCTGGCGCATGGCGGCGATCACCGCCTGCTCCCGCGTGCCGTCGGCCTGAATGATCTCGATCATGTCTCTTCCCTCCGCCGTTTCAATTCCGCCTCACAGCGGCCGATCAGGTCCTCGATCTGGGCCTTGTGGAGCTTCATGCTGGCTGTATTCACAATGAGCCGTGCGCTCACCTGGGCCACGTCCTCGATGGGGACCAGCCCGTTCTCCCGCAGGGTGGCTCCGGTCTCCACGATGTCCACGATGCCGTCGGCCAGGTCCAGGATGGGCGCCAGCTCCACCGAGCCCTCGATCTTGATGATGTCCACGTCCATTCCCTTCCGGGCAAAGAACTGCTTGGTCACATTGGGGTATTTGGAGGCCACCCGCCGGGTGCGGTAGGTGCCGTAGAAATCGCTTCCCTCCCGGACGGCCAGGGCAAAGCGGCAGCGGCCAAAGCCCAGGTCCAGCACCTCGTAGAAGGACTTTCCCTGCTCCAGGATGGTATCCTTGCCCACGATCCCCAAGTCGCAGACCCCGTGCTCCACATAGGTGATGACGTCAGGGGCCTTGGCCAGCACCGCCTCCAGGGGATAGTTGGGCAGAGCGTGGATGAGCCGCCGCCCGGGGCTGCGGATGGGCGAACAGTCCAGCCCGATGGCCTCGAAGAGCTCCACGCTCTTGTCCTGCAAGCGCCCCTTGGTCAGGGCAATGCGGAGATTCTGTCTCATACCTCTACCATCCTCTCTCCGTCGGCATCCAGTACCAGCACATGGAGCGCGCCCTTGGAGCGTGCCAGGGCCAGCGTCTCCTCCAGTGTCTCACAGGGGGAGAGCTCACAGGTCCCGGCCGCCCGGCCGTCCACCGCGGTCAGCGCCCGGTCCAGCTCCCCTGCGGCAAAGTGGACCAGCGTGCCCACCCTGGGGAGCTCTGTCCCCGGCCGGCAGGCGGCCACCGCGTCCACATCCACCGCAAAGCCGGTGGCCGGGGCGGGACGGCCGAAATCACCCACCAGACGGTCATAGCGCCCGCCGGAGAGGACGGCGTCCCCCGCCCCCTCCACATAGCCCCGAAAGACCACGCCGGTATAGTAGTCGATCTGGTGGACCAGTCCCAGGTCAAAGCGCAGATACTTTCCATAGCCCGCGCCGCATAGGGCCTCATAGAGCTCCCGCAGATAGGAGAGGGCCTCGTTCTCCCCGGCCAGGGCCTCGGCCTCCTCCAGCACCTCTGCCCCGCCAAAGAGACGGGAGAGCTTTCCCAGGGCGGCTGTGGCGCTCTGCCCCTGATAGGGGGCCAGGAAATCCCCCAGCGCGGCGAAATTCTTGCCCTCGATCAGAGTTCGAAGCTCCTCCACCTGATCCTCCTCCAGCTCCATGCGCTCGGCCAGAGAGCAGAAGAATCCGGCGTGTCCCAGCTCAATGTGGAACCGGGCCAGCCCGCAGGCGCGCAGGGCGTCCACCGCCATGGCGATCATCTCCAGGTCCGCCTTCCGGCCCGCCGCGCCGATGAGTTCCACCCCGCACTGGGCGATCTCGCTGCTGCCTCCCCGGTGCTGGTCGCCGGAGCGGAACACCGTCTCGGCATAGTAGAGCCGCTGGGGAAGCGGCAGATGCTTGAGCTTGGTGGCCGCTACCCGGGCGATGGGGGCGGTGCAGTCGGGCCGCATGACCATGATCTTCCCGCTGCGGTCGATGATCTTGAGCATGGCCTCCTGGGGAATCGGGTTCCCCGAGCGGAGAAACAGGTCGTAGAACTCCACCTCCGGCGTACTCACCTCAGAATAGCTCCGCCGACGGAACAGATCGGTCAGTGCGGTCTGCGTATCCCGCCGGTCCCGGCATTCCGCAAAGAGTCGGTCCCGGGTACCCTCCGGGGTGTGAATCGTATAGGCCATAGCGCGCCGCCCTCCTTCTTCATCGCTTTACCACGCTAATATACTATAACAAGAGCACTTTGTCAAGCTCTTTTGGTTTGGGAGAACGGGAGATCCGACAAAACGGCCCCTGTCCGCAGTGCGGACAGGGGCCGTTCCTCTTACAGCACCAGCGAAGGGGCGGAATAAACCCGTCCTGCCATTTCGCTGTTGAGCATATACAGGCTCTTGGCATCGTCTCCAAAGAGCTTCATCTTTTTGATGAGGTCCTCGGCGTTCTTCTCCTCCTCGCCCTGCTCCTTGACAAACCAGTCCAGGAACTGAGTGGTGCGGAAATCCCTGACTTCATGGGCCGCCTCGTACATCTCGTGGATCAGGCTGGTGACATAGCGCTCGTGCTCCAGGCCAAACTCCAGCACTTCCAGCTTATCCTTCAGCACCTTGTCCGGCTTGGCAATGGCATCCAGCGTGACCTTGCATCCGTTGTTCTGGAGATATTTCAGGAAGAGCATGGCATGGTCCCGCTCCTCCTGGGCCTGGATCTGATACCAGTTAGCAAACCCGTCCAGACCAATGTCGTCAAAATAGACAGAGAAATCCAGATAGAGATAAGCGGAATAAAATTCCTTGTTCACCTGATTGTTCAAAAGCTCGGCTACCTTTGCGTCCAGCATTGTGAAACACTCCTTATCTATAAAAGTAATCTGATTTCATGGTATCACCCCCGGTCGGAAAACGCAAGCCCGCGTCCCCTTAGAAGAGGGTGATCTGGCTGGTCTCCGGCATCCCGTCCAGGGCTCCGGCCGCCTTGAGCTGCTCGATATGGGTCTTGGACACCTTGGGACAGGCGGCGGAGAACTCCTCGATGGAGATGAAGTGCTTTCCCTCCCGCTGCTCCAGGATGGACCAGGCCGCGGTCTCGCCCAGACCGGGAATGGCGGTAAAGGGTGGGATGAGGGCCCGCTTCTCCCGGTCCACCCGGAAGAGGGTGGCGTGGGACTCGTAGAGGTCCACATGCCGGAAGGTGAAGCCCCGGAGATAGAACTCATAGACCACTTCCAGCGTGGTCATCATATCCTGCTCCACGGCGGTGGCCGCCTTCTCCTTGGCCGCGATCTCCTTCATCTTGGCCTGGGCGGTCTCCATTCCCCAGCACATGCAGGTGGCGTCGAAGGCCTTGGCCCGGATGGAGAAGTAGGCCGCATAGAAGGCCAGCGGCTCATGCACCTTGAACCAGGCGATGCGGTAGGCCATCATCACATAGGCTACCGCGTGGGCCTTGGGGAAGAGATACTTGATCTTCTTGCAGGAGCCGATGTACCAGTCGGGGACCCCCGCGGCCTGCATCTCCTCCTCCGCCCCCTCGGGCAGCCCTCTCCCCTTTCGCACCGACTCCATGATCTTGAAGGAGCGCTTTTCCGGCATACCGCAGGAGATGAGGAAGATCATGATGTCATCGCGGCACCCGATGGCCTGTCCGACCGGGATGCCCTGGTTGACGATCAGATCCTTGGCGTTGCCCAGCCACACGTCGGTTCCGTGGGAGAAGCCGGACAGACGCACCAGAATGTCAAACTGAGTGGGCTGGGTATCCACCAGCATCCCCCGGACAAAGGAGGTACCGAACTCCGGGATGGCCACCGCCCCGGTTGGGCCCAACACCTTGTCGTTGGCATAGCCCAGCACCTCGGAGGAGGTGAAGATGGACATGGTGTCCGGGTCGTCCAGGGGGATGGTCTTGGCGTCCATCCCCGTCAGGTCCTCCAGCATGCGGATCATGGACGGGTCATCGTGTCCCAGCATGTCCAGCTTGAGGATGTTGGACTCCATGGAGTGATATTCGAAGTGGGTGGTGATGATGTTGGTCCCCGTGTCGTCCGCCGGGTGCTGGACCGGGCAGAAATCATAGATCTCCCGGTCCTGGGGAATGACCACCATGCCGCCGGGGTGCTGGCCCGTGGTCCGTTTGACCCCGGTACAGCCCAGGGCCAGGCGGTTTTCCTCGGCCCGGGTCACATGGGCCGCCCGCTCGTCCAGGTATTTCTTCACATAGCCGAAGGCGGTCTTTTCGGCCACGGTGCCGATGGTGCCCGCCCGGAACACGTGGCTCTCTCCAAAGAGCTCAAAGGTGTGACGGTGGGCCTTGGCCTGATATTCTCCCGAGAAGTTCAGGTCGATATCGGGCACCTTGTCGCCGCCGAAGCCCAGGAAGGTCTCGAAGGGGATGTTGAAGCCGTCCTTCACATAGGGCGTCCCGCACACGGGACACACCGCGTCGGGCATATCCGCGCCGCAGCCGTATCCCTCCCGCACGCCGGTCTCAAAGTCGGAGTGCTTGCAGTTGGGACAGCGGTAGTGGGGCGGCAGGGAGTTTACCTCCGTGATGCCCGACATGAAGGCCACCAGGGAGGAGCCCACCGATCCACGGGAGCCCACCAGATAGCCGTGGTCCAGCGAGTCCTGCACCAGCTTCTGGGCCGACATGTAGATCACGTCGTAGTGGCGGCCCAGGATGGCATCCAGCTCGATATTGATGCGGTCCACCACCAGCTGGGGCGGCTCTTCCCCATAGAGTGCCTTGGCCTTGCCCCATACCAGGCGCTTGAGCTCACCCTCTGAGTCCTCCAGATTGGGGGCAAAGAGTCCCTTGGGCAGGGGGACCACATCCTCGCACCAGTCGGCCACCAGATTGGTATTGTGCACCACCACGTTGTAGGCCTCTTCCTCTCCCAGATAGGAGAACTCCTCCAGCATCTCTGTGGTGGTCTTGAAGTAGATGGGAAGCGGGGAGTCGGCGTCCTCAAAGCCCTTGGTGGCCAGCAGGATGTGCCGGTAGACCTCGTCCTCCGGGTCCAGGAAGTGGACGTCCCCCGTGGCGCAGACTGGCTTATCCAGCACCCGGCCCAGCTCCACGATGGTGCGGTTGAAATCCCGGATCTCCTCCACGCTCTGAACGATGCCCTTGCGGAGCATAAAGGCGTTGTTGCACACCGGCTGGATCTCCAGATAGTCATACCAGGAGGCAATGCGCTTGAGCTCCTGGAAGTCCTTGTGCTTGACCACCGCGTCATAGAGCTCACCCGCCTCACAGGCCGATCCCAGGATCAAGCCCTCCCGGTGCTGGTTGATAAGGCTCTTGGGCATGATGGGATAGCGCTTGTAGTGCTCCAGATGGGCCTTGGACACCAGCTGATAGAGATTGCGCAGGCCCAGCTGGTTTTTCGCCAGGACGATGAGGTGTTTGGGCTGGCGCTTGGCCTTGCCCGCGCCCCGGAGCTTGGTCATGGCCGGGTTGATGGCCTGGAGGGTGTGGACCCCCCGGTCCTCCAGCATCCGGAAGAAGGGCACCAGCATATAGGCCACCGTGGCCGCGTCGTCGCTGGCCCGGTGGTGGTTGAAGGCCGGGAGGTTCAGGTGCTCGGCCACGATGTCCAGCTTGTGCTTGGAGAGCTGGGGCAACAGGTTCTGGGCCAGGATCAGGCTGTCCAGAGAGGTATTCTCAAAGGGCCGGCCCATCCGGCGGCATCCCTCGGCGATAAAGCCCATATCGAACTCCGCGTTGTGGGCGGCCAGGGGCCGGCCGGCGGCAAAGTCCAGGAAGGCGTTGATGGCCTCCTCCTGGGAGGGCGCGCCCTGGAGCATCTCGTCGGTGATGCCGGTGAGCTCCACGATGTTCCGGTCCAGAGGGCGGCCCGGGTCGGCAAAGGTGTTGAAGGTCTCGGCCACTTCCCCGTTCCGCAGCACCACGGCGCCGATCTCGGTGATGAGGTCCCGCTTTTTATTGAGACCGGTGGTCTCAATATCAAAGCAGACGATCTCCCCCGAAAAGTCCTGCTCGGTCTCCCCGTGGACCACCACCCGGTCGTCCACGTCGTTGACAAAATAGGCCTCCACCCCGTAGAGGATCTTGATCTTCTTGGCCGAGTGCCAGGCGTCCGGGAAGGACTGGGCCACGCCGTGATCGGTGATGGCGATGGCCCGATGTCCCCACGATTCGGCCCGCTTGACCACGTTTTTGTCCGGTCCCAGCTTGGGGCCCACCTGGGTCAGGGCATCCATGGAGGACATGGTGGTATGCAGGTGGAGCTCCACCCGCTTCTCCGGGGCGTCATCCATCTTGACGGTCTTGCTCCCCTCCATGATGGCATAGGGCTCCAGCACCATGTCGTTGGTGAAGCGGTCAATGTTCAGGCGGCCCTGCACCACCAGGTGCTGTCCCTTCTTCACCCCGTCCACGATGGGCTTGCCCTCCTCGCCGGGGAAGAACTTGTTGATCCGCACCGATCCGGTATAGTCGGTCATATCGAAGGAGACCACCCAGGCGCCCCGCTTCTTGAGCTCCTTGTGGTCAACGGCGAACACATCGCCCTCCACAATGACGGTCCCCATGTCCAGCTCCAGGGTGTTCATGGGCACCGCCTCCCCCTTCACCTCCCGCTTGCCGAAGAGAAGGCGGCTGCTCTTGGCGGCGGCCTTGGGCTTTGCCTTGGGCCGGGCCGTCTTGAGCTTGCGCAGAGCCTCCTGCCGGATGGCCTCGGTGCGGGCAAAGGCCTCGGCCGCATCGGCGTCCACGCCGCTGGGGACGGGCGCTTCCACAGGGGCTGGGGCCGGTGCGGGAGCCGGTACCGGCTCCGGAGCTGGAATGGGCGGGTGCGTCTCAGGAGGCGCCGCCGCGGGCGCGCTCTGGAGCAGCTCCACCCGCTGGAGACGGTATGCCTCCCGCAGCTCCCCCTCCAGACGGGCGAGGAGCGCCCTCTCCAGGTGGGGAGGCTCCTCCAATTCCGCCTGCAGCGTGCGCTCCGCCGGGTCAATCACCGCCCGCTTCACCAGAAGGCCCCGGAGCCCATCCATCACTTCGGGCTCGGATCGCCAGGCGGAAAAAAGTTGTAAAAAGGGTATCTTCTGCTCAGACATGGACCTACGCTCCTAGCTATGTATCGGTATGCGGCTCAAATCTGGTCGATGAGCCGGAACAGCTCGTCCACCAGCTGGCTCTGGGGGACCTTCTTGACGATCTCGCCCCGCCGGAAGAGGAGGCCCTCGCCGTCCCCTCCGGCAATGCCCACATCGGCAGAGCGGGCCTCGCCGGGGCCGTTGACCACGCAGCCCATAACGGCCACGGTGATGGGCTTGTCCACCGTCTTGAGGCGCTCCTCCACCTCTTCGGCCAGGCCGATGAGGTCGATTTTGGTCCGCCCGCAGGTGGGACAGGAAACCAGCTCGGCCCCCTCCCGCCGCAGGCCCACCACCTTGAGGATATCCCGGGCCGCATAGACCTCCTCCACCGGGTCCGCCGAGAGAGAGACCCGGATGGTATCTCCGATCCCCAGGGCCAGGAGTCCCCCGATCCCCACCGCGGATTTCAGCACGCCCATACGGGGCGTCCCCGCCTCGGTGAGGCCCACATGGAGGGGATAATCGCTCTGGGCGGCCATCTGGCGGTAGGCCGCGATGGTGTTGGGCACGCTGGAGGTCTTGAGGGAGACGCAGATATCGTCAAAATCATATCGGTTGAGCAGCCGGATATGCCCGAAGGCCGACTCCACCAGGGCCTCGGGCGTGGGGCCGCCGTATTTGGCCAGCAGCTCCTTTTCCAGAGAGCCGCCGTTGACCCCGATGCGGATGGGGATGTTCCGCGCCCGGCAGGCGGCGGCCACCGCCTTGACCCGGTCCTCTCCGCCAATGTTGCCCGGATTGATGCGCACCGCGTCGGCCCCAGCCGCCGCGGCCTCCAGAGCCAGCTTGTAGTCGAAATGGATGTCCACCACCAGCGGGATGTGAATGCGCTCCCGGATGGCCCCCACCGCTTTTGCGGCGGCCAGGTCCGGGACAGCGCACCGGATGATCTCACACCCGGCGGGCTCCAGACGGAGGATCTGCTCCACCGTGGCCGCTACGTCGTCGGTGCGGGTATTGGTCATGGACTGGATGGTTACCGGGGCTCCGCCTCCCACAGGGACATTTCCCACGTGAATCTGTCTGCTCATACCTGCCGCTCCCTTCTTATTGGATGAGTTTGTACACGTCGTTGACGGCTACCACCGCCATCAGGGCCAGCAGGCAGAAAAAGCCCGCCACGTTGACCGCGTTTTCATACTTCGGGTCCAGCTTCTTATGGGTAAAGAGGGTCACCACCGTGTTGATCAGCAGGAAGAAGATCCGTCCGCCGTCCAGCGCCGGGATGGGCAGGAGGTTCATCACCGCCAGGTTGATGGCGATGAAGGCCACCAGGCTCATCACATTCTGCACGGCCTGCATAGGCGTGGCCGACTGGCTCCCCACCTCACCGATGGTATTGACAATGCCGATGGGGCCGGAGAGATCCTGGAAGCCCACCGCGCCCCGGATCAGATCGCCCAGGCTGAACCAGACCATACGCACATAGTCCAGGGACTGCTTGACCGACATCTCCACCTTCACCAGGAGCGTGGCCGGACGCTCCACCGCGCCCAGGTTGATCCCCCGCAGGCGGGTCATACCCTGCTCCGTCTGCCGCTCCTGATAGGGGATGTGGAGATCGTCCAGCACCACCCGGGCGCCGTCCCGCTCCACCACCACGTCCACCGTGTCCCCGGCCCGGTCCAGCAGGAGTTTGGCGTCCCCGAAGATCCAGACCGGATGGCCGTCGATCTCCAAAAACCGGTCCCCGATCTGGAGGCCGCTGTCCTCCAGCCCGTACCCCTCCGAGAAGCTGGACACCACCGGCAGCAGATAGGCCCGGGCCGGGATGGACAGCAACAGGAGGATGACCACGCCGGTCAGGAAATTCATGAAGGACCCCGCCACCAGGATGATGACCTTGCGCCAGGCCGCCTTGTTCTCAAAGGAGCGGGGATCGGAGGAGTCCCCCTCCTCCCCTTCCATGGCACAGAATCCGCCGATGGGCAGCAGGCGGAGGGAATACTGGGTCTCTCCCTTCTTGCGGGAGAACAGCTCCGGCCCCATGCCGATGGAGAACTCGTTCACCTTTACCCCAAGGAGCTTGGCGGTAAAGAAGTGGCCGAATTCGTGGACGGCAATGAGCAGGCCAAACATCAGGATCGCGATCAAAATATACAGCATGGGACCTCCAATCAAATGAAAAAGCAGGGGCGGCGCGTGACCGCGCCGCCCCGATGGGAACTCTCAGCGGACGCAGGCGCGGGCGGCCTCATCCGCTGCGAAAACATCGTCCAATGTGTCTGCCGGTCCGGCGGGGACCCGCTCCAGCGCCCGTTCCACCAGGCGCGGGATATCCAGGAACCCGATCTCTCCGGCCAGGAACCGGGCCACGGCCGCCTCATTGGCGCCGTTGAGGATGGCGGTCGCCGTTCCGCCCCGGCGGGCGGCCTCCTTGGCCAGCGGCAGGGACCGGAAGGTCTCCTCGTCCGGCTCGGCAAAGGTGAGGACCCCGCACTTGACCAAGTCCAGCGGCTCGGTCACCGCACTTCCCCGGTTGGGCCAGGTGAGGGCATATTCGATGGGCAGGCGCATATCGGGCACCCCCAGCTGGGCGAGCACCGCGTTATCAGTGTATTCCACCAGGGAGTGAACTATACTCTCCCGGTGGACCACCACCGCGATTTTTTCCGGCGGAAGGCGATAGAGCCGCATGGCCTCGATAAATTCCAGGCCCTTGTTCATCAGCGTGGCCGAATCCACCGTGATCTTGGCGCCCATGGACCAGTTGGGATGGCGCAGGGCATCCGCCAAGGTCACATGCTCCAGCTCCTCCCGGCTTTTTCCCCAGAAGGGACCGCCCGAGGCGGTGAGGATGAGGCGCTTGACCTCTCCCCGGTCCCGGCAGCCCTGGAGGCACTGGAAAATAGCCGAGTGCTCCGAATCCACCGGGACGATCTCGGCGCCCCAGCGGTCAGCCTCGTCCATTACCAGTTCTCCGGCGCAGACCAGGGTCTCCTTATTCGCAAGGCCGATCCGCTTGCCCGCCCGGATGGCGGCCAAAGTGGGGCGCAGGCCCACACTCCCCACCACAGCGGTGATCACGGTGTCCGCCTGGGGCAGCGTGGCCGCCTCCAGAAGACCCTCCATGCCGGAGGCCACCCGAATGCCCGTGTCGGCCAGCCGGACCCGCAGGTCGTCGGCTGCCGCCGGGTCCATCAGAACAGCCAGCTGGGGCTGGAATTCCCGGCACTGGGCCTCCAGGCGCACCACGTCCCGGTTGGCCGTCAGGGCGGCCACACCGATCTGACAGGCCCGGGCCACGTCCAATGTCTGCCGGCCGATGGAGCCGGTAGAGCCCAGGATCGAGATCATCTTCTGCATGCGCTCTCCTCCCTCCGTCAGACCCGGATGGCGGGCAGACACCGGACCAGCGCCTCCATCAGGGGGGCACAGAAAATCACGCTGTCAAACCGGTCCAGCACACCGCCGTGTCCGGGGAAGATCTTGCCATAGTCTTTGATGCCATACTCCCGCTTGATGTAGGAGAAGGACAGGTCCCCGATCTGGGAGACCGCACTGCCCACCGCACCGTACAGGGCCAGGAGCGGATAGCTCACCTGGAACTGGAAGCCAAACTGGAGCACCGCTCCATAGAGCAGCAGCGTCAGAATGCTTCCCACAAAGCCGCCCACGGCCCCCTCCACCGTTTTCTTGGGGGAGAGCTCAGGGGCCAGCTTATGCTTTCCAAAGAGCATCCCGGCGAACAGGGCAAAGGCGTCGCTGAGGAAGGCCGCCAGGAAGGGCAGCAGGATCAGCACCTGCCAGTGCTCCATCCCACGGATGCGCACAAAGGAGGAGAGAAAAAAGGGAATAAAGACCGTAAAGAAGAAGGCCCCTCCCATTTTCTCCGTGGTGATCGTCTTGTGGCTGCGGATGGCCCGCAGGAACAGGAGCAGCACATACACAAAGAGGCCCGTCATGGCCCAGGCCTCATCGCCCCCCAGATAGACCCAGAAAGGGATGAGACCCGCCAGCACGATGGAGCCCCAGGTAAGGGCGGCATCCTTCAAAAAACCCGTGGACCAGAGCACCTCATGGACGGCGATCATGGACAAAATGGCCACCGCCGCCGGCAATACCACGGGAAACTGAGGCGCCAGGCCAAAGAGCACCAGAAAAATGACCGGGATAAAGACCACGGCCACCAGAATACGCTTCCCCATCAGACACCTCCGAACCGGCGGGAGCGGGTCTGATAGGCGTGAAGCGCCCGGTGGAGCTCCTCTTTCGAAAAGTCCGGCCACAGCACGTCGGTGAAATAGAACTCCGCATAGGCCGACTGCCAGGGCAGGAAATTGGACAGGCGCAGCTCCCCGCTGGGGCGGATGACCAGATCCGGGTCCGGGATACCGCCGGTGTAGAGATAGGAGGCAAACTGTGCCTCGTCCAGCGCCTGGGGGTCCTGCCGCCCGGCGGCGCAGTCCGCCGCAAAGGCCCGGGCCGCCCGGACGATCTCATCCCGGCCGCCGTAGTTGAGGCAGATATTGACCTGACAGCCATCGTAGTGGGTGGAGATCTCCTCTGTCCGGCGGCACAACGCCTGGAGCTCCTCGCTCAGCGGTGAGAGATCGCCCAGGAACTTCATCTTGACCCGGTCCTTCTCCATCTTGCCGATGGCCTCTTGCAGATACTTTCTGAGCAGTCCCATGATGGCCGAGACTTCCTCCTCCGGCCGCTTCCAGTTCTCGGTGGAAAAGGCATAGACCGTCAGATATTCCAGGCCGATCTCCTTGCAGTAGGTGGCGATGGTTCGGAAGGTCTCCGCCCCCGCCGCGTGACCTGCGGTGCGGGGCAGGCCCCTCCGCTTGGCCCAGCGGCCATTTCCATCCATGATGATCGCCACATGGCGGGGCAGCCGGGTAAAGTCCACCTGGACTCCCGGCGCTTGCTTCGGTTTAAAGATGGGCATAGTGTTACTTCCTACCAAATCAGAATTTGAGTGCGGGGCGCGCCGCGTCCCGCACTCAGACTGTCAAACAAGCGGGGCTTACACCGCCATGAGCTCGGCTTCCTTCTTGGCGGAGAGCTCGTCGATCTGCTTGCAGCGCTTCTCCGTCAGGTCCTGCATCTCCTTCTCGTACTCCTTCAGGTCGTCCTCGGTGATCTCAGCCTTCTTCTTCATGGCCTTGTAGGCGTCCACCGCGTCCCGGCGGATGTTGCGGATGGCCACCTTGCCGGCCTCGGCATACTTCTTCACCTGCTTGGAGAGCTCCTTGCGGCGCTCCTCGGTCAGCTGGGGGAAGGCCAGGCGGATAAGACGGCCGTCATTCTGGGGATTGATGCCCAGGTCGGAGGTCTGAATGGCCTTCTCAATGGCCTTCAGGATGGTGGCATCCCAGGGCTGGATGGTCAGGGTGCGGGGATCGGGAGAGGAAATGGCGGCCACCTGGTTGATGGGGGTGGGGCTGCCGTAGTAGTCTACCGTCACCTTATCCAGCACGGCGGCGTTGGCGCGGCCGGCACGGACGCTGGCGAAATCACTGATGACCACGTCAATGGTCTTCTGCATCTTCTCGTCATAGGGCTTGTGGACTGCGTTCATCTCACTTTTCCTCCTTCA
The DNA here is from genome assembly GCF_014982855.1 of Pseudoflavonifractor gallinarum. Taxonomy (GTDB): domain Bacteria; phylum Bacillota; class Clostridia; order Oscillospirales; family Oscillospiraceae; genus Pseudoflavonifractor_A; species Pseudoflavonifractor_A gallinarum. The sequence continues at coordinate 20,608 of NZ_JADCKF010000006.1, forward strand.
CAATGGTGCCGATCTTCTCGCCTTCCAGGACCCGGATGATGTTCTGGGGGTCCTTCAGGGCAAAGAGGATGACGGGAATCTTATTGTCCATGGACAGGCTGGTGGCAGTGGAATCCATCACCTGGAGGTGCTGCGCCAGCACGTCGTCATAGGTAATGGAGTCGTACTTCACCGCGGTGGGGTCCTTGTTGGGATCAGCGCTGTACACGCCGTCGATATTCTTGGCCAGCAGGATCACATCCGCATCGATCTCCGCGGCGCGGAGCACTGCGGCGGTATCCGTGGAGAAGAAGGGATTGCCGGTACCGCAGCCGAAGATGACCACTCTTCCCTTCTCCAGATGGCGGATAGCCTTGGAGCGGATATAGGGCTCGGCAAAGGCCCGCATCTCAATGGCGGTCTGCACGCGGACCTCCACCCCCATCTGCTCCAGCACATCGGCCAGTGCCAGACAGTTCAGGGTGGTGGCCAGCATCCCCATGTGGTCCGCACGGGTACGCTCCATCCGGCCGCCGCCGTCCTTGACGCCCCGCCAGAAATTGCCGCCGCCCACCACGATGCCCACCTGGACACCCATGGAAATGGCCTGTTTGACCGCCTGGCATACGCTGCCGATCACACCGAAATCCAGTCCGCGGCCGGCGTCACCTGCCAGAGCCTCTCCGCTGATCTTCAGAAGAACGCGTTTGTATTGCGGCTCACTCATACTGTCAACCCCTTTTATATCTATGGTAAGGCGGCACCGGGCGGATGCCGATAAACCGCCAGTTTCAGTCTTTTGTTATTTTAACTTATTTTCCCCTGTTTGCATAGGCCTTGAAGCAAAGTTTTTACAATTTGTTCGCAACCGGCATACGGTTCTGCCGGCGCAAAAAAGGGACCAAGTACAAAACGTACCTGGTCCCTCTCGCTCCCCGGTCGCAAAGAGCGGGGACACCTGCTTCAAATCTGGCCGGCAGGGGAAATTACTTGCCCAGCTGCTTGGCGATCTCCTCGGCGAAGTTCTCCTGCTTCTTCTCGATGCCCTCGCCCTTCTCGAAGCGGACGGCGTTCTTGAAGGTGATGGTGCCGCCCAGAGCCTTGGCGCTGGAAGCGATATACTGCTCCACGGTCATGGAGCCGTCCTTCACGAACTCCTGCTGCAGCAGGCAGTTCTCGGCATAGAACTTGTTCAGCTTGCCCATGACGATCTTCTCACGGACCTGCTCGGGCTTGGAGGCCATCTTGGGATCATTGGACATCTGGACCATCATGATCTTCTTTTCCTCGTCCAGGACGTCCTGGGTCACCTGGCTCTTGTCCCAGAAGCGGGGGTTCAGAGCGGCGATCTGCATGGCCACGTCCTTACCCACGGTCTCCACCTGCTCAGCGGAGAGGCTGGTCTCCAGGTTCACCAGCACGCCGATCTTGCCGCCCGCGTGGATGTAGGGCACGGACACGCCGTCGGTGAAGAAGGAGAAGCGGCGGACCTTGATGTTCTCGCCGATGACCAGGACCATCTCCTGCTGCTGCTGGGTGACGGTCAGGTCGGTGCCAACATACTTGCACTCCATCAGAGCGTCCATGTCGGCGGGCTTGTTGGCGGCCACAGTGGCGGCCACACCCTTGACGAAGTCCACGAACTTCTCGTTCTTGGCCACGAAGTCGGTCTCGGCGTTGACCTCGACCACAACGCCCATGCCGTCGATGACGGCGGCGTAAGCCATACCCTCGGCGGCGATGCGGCCAGCCTTCTTCTGGGAAGCGGCCAGGCCCTTCTCGCGCAGGATCTCAATGGCCTTGTCCATATTGCCCTCGGCCTCGGTCAGAGCCTTCTTGCAGTCCATCATGCCCACGCCGGTCATTTCGCGCAGCTTCTGTACGTCCTTAGCAGTGATTGCCATGATCACATACCTCCATTTTTTGTATAAAAGGAGCGCCCGCCCGCGCGGGCGGGCGCTCCCAATGTGTTTGTATCTCTGTAAAATTACTCAGCAGCCTCGGCGGTCTCCTCAGCGGGAGCGTCCTGGCCCTGCTTGCCCTCCTGGATGGCGTTGGCCATCACACCGGAGATCAGCTTGATGGCGCGGATGGCGTCATCGTTGCCGGGGATCACGTAGTCGATCTCGTCGGGATCGCAGTTGGTGTCGACGATGGCCACGATGGGGATGTGCAGCTTGCGGGCCTCGTTGATGGCGTTGCGCTCCTTGCGGGGATCCACGACGAACAGAGCGCCGGGGAGCTTCTTCATCTCAACGACGCCGCCCAGGTACTTCTCCAGCTTGGCGATCTCGCCCAGGTGCTTCATGACTTCCTTCTTGGGCAGCATGTCGAAGGTGCCGTCCTCCTGCATCTTCTTCAGCTGGTTCAGGCGCTCCACGCGGCCGCGCATGGTCTTGAAGTTGGTGAGCATGCCGCCCAGCCAGCGGGCGTTCACATAGTAACCGCCGCAACGGGTGGCCTCTTCCTTGATGGCCTCCTGGGCCTGCTTCTTGGTGCCGACGAAGAGCAGGGTCTGGCCGGACTCGCCCAGAGAACGGACGAAGTTGTAGGCCTCCTCCAGCTTCTTCACGGTCTTCTGCAGGTCGATGATGTAGATACCGTTGCGCTCAGTGTAGATGTAGGTGGCCATCTTGGGGTTCCACCGACGGGTCTGGTGACCGAAGTGGACACCGGCCTCCAGAAGCTGCTTCATAGAAACGACTGCCATGATTATTTCCTCCTTTTTGTTGTTACCGCCATCCGCCTCATCTTCCCTGCCCACCCTTGCGGGCACCGGACACAGAATCAGCAGATGTGTGTAATCATGCTCTGGTATTATATAATAGCTTTTCCCAAGATGCAAGTATTATTTTCCGAAAATCTGTTTTTATCCTTAACCTTGCCTTTTGTCCCCCTCTTTTTTATAATGTGGGTGTGCCGCCCTTTGGGAGAAAGGCACAAGTTTCAAATGAAACGGAGGAGAACTCCATGACATACGCCGAGCGGATGGCAGCCTATGCCGCCCGGGCGGCCGAGCTGGCGGCCCAGGACCCCACGCCCGCCCTGGAGCGGGCGGTCTCCCTGCTGGAAGGGGCCGGACACATCATCATCGGCGGTGCGGCCGGTCTCTCGGCCGCCGGCGGACTGGACTACCAGTCCGAGGAGGTCCTGCGCCGGGACTTTCCCGCTCTGCACGCCCTGGGCTACCACACCCTCTGGGAGGCCCTGTGGGACCCGTCGCGCACCTATCTGCAAAAGCAGGGCATGATCGCCGCCGAGGCTCTCTGGGCGCGATACGATTTTCCGGTCATCCAGGCCTATCGGGACCTGCTGGCTCTGGTGGAGGGGCGCAATTATTTCGTCCTGAGCAGCAACATCGACGACCAGTTCCAGAAGGCCGGATTTGATCCGGACCGGATCTTCTGTCCTCAGAACAGCATCGCGGATTTTCAGTGTTCTGTCCCCTGCTGTGACGCCCTGTGGGACGGCGAGGCCATCTACCGCACCATCGTGGCCCATATGGACCCGGTCACCTATGCCTGTCGGGAGGAGGATCTCCCCCGCTGTCCCCACTGCGGCGCGCCCGCCGTGCGGAACATGCGCGGAAGGGACGTCTTTGTCTCCTGGAAGGTCATGGCCAACCGTGCCCCCTTTGAGCGCTTCTGGGCGGAGGCCGCCCAGGACGATACCGTCTTTCTGGAGTTGGGGGTGGGCTTCAACTCCCCCGGGCTCATCCGTCACCCCTTTCAGCGCATGACCGCCCTGTGGCCCCGCGCCTCCCTCATTCGGATGAACCGGGACTATCCCTCGGTGCCCGAGAAGATCCGCTCCCGCTCGGTGGAGCTGGGCGGCGACATGGCCCTGCACCTGCACCGCATGCGCCTCCTCGCCTCCCGCTAATCTGTCCTCCCTTTCGACCGCTCCGGCTCTCTCCCGGGGCGGTCTTTTGGCGTAATCGGCCATCCCCTTTTGTCCAGCCGGACACTGGCATACCTGGCTCCACCCCACTCCCACACCCACATCAGGCAGAACAGCGGTGTTAAGTGAAATCGGCCTCCCGCCGTGAAGGGTACGGCGATTTCCACGCCTTCTCCCACCGGGCGGATGAGCGCCCCTGCCACCCCCTCCGCCGCCCGGCGGAGAAGGGGGTCTCCCAGACGGGCAGGCAAATCAGAGAGGCGTGTCCACCCGGTCGGGACGGGCTCTCCCCCGCCCGGTTTGCCCCGGGAAAAGGCCAGTACCGCCTCCGCACCCGTCACCGGCCAGACCCCCAGCTCGTTCAGCGTCTCCCGGGACACCACGCGCCGGAGACACAGCTTTTTCCCCTCCGGGAGAAAAGTGCCTGCCAGGTAGCTTCCTCCCCCGGCGCCCTGTATCCTTCCTTTATAGATTCCCTGTCCATCCTCCGGCAGTTCCCCGTACAGGTGGATCTTGCCCCCCTCTTCCTGTACCCTTAAAAAACCCCGCCCACCGGCCAGTGCGAACTGCATCTCCACGCGCTTCCACCTCATTTCTCCTGCAATCTCATCCCTCCTATTATTCCTATGTGACGGCCGGTCAGACCATGCGCTGTCACACCCAGACCGCCTTTCCGCCCCTGTTGAGAAGGTTTTGGGAAAAAGGAAAAAATTTCTCTTTTTTCTGTCTAAAATATACGGTTACATACTTGCACCTTTTCGTCGGATTCTGTATAATAGCAACAGTTGTTGTAACTTTTTTGTCCCACCAAAAGGAGGACCTCAGACGATGGTTTTGGATACCGAGGCCTGGAAGGCGCTCGTCAATCAGCTCCCAGGTGTGCTGGGCGCCGCATTTCATGTGGAGGAAGAGACCGTGCGCGAGGTCCATATTCTCTCCGATCAGTCCCGCAGTCCCAAACAGGTGGTCCGGGACGTTCAGTCCGCCCTGCTGGCCAAGTTTCAGCTGGAGCTGGACCACCGGATCATCAGCGTGGCTCAGATCCCTGCCCCGCTGAAGGAGGGTCCCCGCCGTCTGGTCTTTGAGCGTCTGGATATGGCCAGCAGCCGGGAGGGTGTCTCGGTCAAAGTCCATCTCCGTCTGGGCGACCGGCTCTATGAGGGAGAGTCCCGCTGCGCCCCTTCCTCGGGCACACGGACCCGCGCCATTGCTGCCGCCACGGTAGAAGCCATCAACTGTCTTTTGGCTTCCAACTGCCGGTTCTCGGTGGAGGCCGTGCGCACCACTGCGCTGGCGGAGCATCCGGTGGTGATGGTCGGTCTCTTCCTGAAGCTGGACGGAAAGACCGAATCCCTGCTGGGTGCCTGCTATGTGGGAGATGACGTCAATTTCTCCGTGATCCTGGCCACGCTGGATGCGGTCAACCGCCGTCTTTTGACCCTCCCCCCCTCTTCGGACTCTCTCCTGTAATTTTTCCCTTTTTCATATAGAGCGAAGCGAATACAGCCTGCCTATAGCGACACGGCAGAGTATCCGGTAAAGGAGCTGTATTCGATGAATAAGGCGAAAATCATGGTTGCTCTGACTTCCCTGGTTTCCCTGCTGGTCGCTGGCGGCGCTTACTTTAACTGGCGCTGAGCGATTCTTCGTGAGGCAGAAGCGGCTGGAATTTCTGGCCGCTTTTGCCTGTTCCCGCATATTCTGACGGTCCATACGGGTCTATTCGGAGGTTTTGACACTCATGCAGAAACACCAACCCTCTACCTGGTATATTGGCCTGGTCATCCTGCTGGGAATGGGCAGCGGAATCTATTCTGTCTGCCGCAGTCTCCAGGACGCCCCCTGGCAGGATCCCTATGTGCTGGGGGCACTGGTGATCCTGTGTGTGCTCTGCCGGTGTCTTCCGCTGTATATCCGTCCGGACTGCACCATTGATATGTCCTTTATCAGCATTCTGGCCACCGTTTTGCTCCTGGGGCCTGAGACCGCCACTGCCATCGTCTTTCTGACCAAACCGCTGGAGATCTATCCCCGGGAAAGCGGCGGCGGATACTGCCACATCTTCAATACCGCCCCTGTCAAAACCCTCTTCAATACCAGCAATCTCAACTTGTCCTTTACTCTGTCGGGGTTCCTCTATCACGCCGCGAATGGCGTGCCGGGAGATCTGTCTCTCCCCGGCGTGCTGCTCCCCTCCCTGCTCTTCGTGTTCTGTTCCATTGTGCTCAACAGCTTTATTCTGCTCTTCCTCTTCCTGCTGGAGGGCAAGGTCTCCTTTTATCCTACTATCCTTCAGATGTTTCTGGGGCTGCTGCCCAGTATCCTGTGTTCCGCTCCTATGGCCTATTTCCTGGCGATGCTGCTCCAGATGCCCGCAGGAGCCTGGCTGGCCTTCCTCTTCATGCTGCCGCTGCTGCTGGCCCGCTATTCCTTTAAGCTCTATCTGAGCAGTGTGCAGCAGCAGTACAGCATCCTGAAGGCGCTGACCGCCGCTCTGGACGCCAAGGACACCTATACAGAGGGTCACTCCTCCCGAGTCTCCCGCTTTGCCGTGCAGATCGCCGGGCGCATGGGGCTCTCCTCCAAGGCGATCCGGCAGCTTCAGACAGGGGCGGTGTTCCACGATATTGGAAAGATCGGCATCCCCGATTCCATTCTGCAAAAGCCGGGAAAACTGACCCCGGAGGAGCGGGCCGTCATTCAGCGGCATCCGGTCATCGGAGTGGACATTTTGAAGAACATCGACTCTTACCGGGAGATTCTGGACATGGTGCGCCATCATCACGAGCGCTATGACGGCGGCGGCTATCCGGACGGCACCCGGGGTGAGGAACTCTCTCTGGAGGTCTATATCCTGGCTGCGGCCGACGCCTATGACGCCATCACCAGCGACCGGCCCTATTGCAGCGGCCGCTCTCCCAAAGTAGCCGCCGAAATTCTGCGTGCCGAGGCAGGGCGGCAGTTTCACCCGGAGGTGGCCCGTGTGGCCGCCGACATGGCCGAGTCCGGTCTGCTCGATCCCCACTCGGAGGAAGAGGAGGGCCCGCCATGCTGACCGCCGCGGTGATCCTCAGCCTGCTGATCGGCTGGATGGGCGGCGGACGGCTCTCCCGCTGGGAGGAGGCCCGAATTCACTGGCTTCTTCTACCAATAGCAGCCCTTTTCATACAGCACATTGCCGTCTCCTGGGTCCCCTGGCCCAAGACTGGTTCCGGCTTCTGGGGTCCGGCCCTGCTGCTCCTCTCCTATCTGATGCTGGGCCTGTTCCTGCTGCGCAACCGCCGGCGGACACGCACGGCCCTGTGTGCCGGGGCTGGATTGCTGTGTAATCTGGTGGTCATTGCCGCCAACGGCTGGCGTATGCCGGTCAGTACCCAAGCCGCTCTCCGGCTCTCCTCCCAGGGACTGGAGGCCCTCTCCTCGGGTGCCATCCCTATGTACGCCCTGGCCAGTCCGGAGACCAAGCTTCTCTTTTTGGGCGATATTTTTTATCTTCCTATTCCCCTTCTGCGGGGCTTTGCCAGCGTAGGGGATTTTTGCCTGGCCGCGGGGGTCTTCTTCTGCTTTATGGCCATGATGAAGCCCACCCGTCTGCCCATATGGCTGCGAAATGGATAATGATAGAAAGAGGGACAGCCCCCCAGGGGCTGTCCCTCTTTTTCATCTTATCGGATGCTGTAATTTCCTCTCACCATCAGGGTAACTGCTCCGGAGGCCTTCACGCCCCGCCCCTCAATGGTGGCCAGGTAGAGGTGATTGGCAATCAATGCTCCTCCCGGCGCCAGGGTGCTCCCGGCCGTCATATCCACCAGGCCGGGCGAGGAGTCGGATACACAGACCGCAGTGCCGCTGCGCAGCAGGATCTCGCAGGAAGTGCCCGCGACCAGCTGCTGCCCCTGCTTCAGGGTCACCACCTGATAGACCGAGGCGTTCCCCCCGCTTCCGCCGGAACCCTGTACCTCCTGGGCGTAACCGTCCGCCACCTGCTGCAGCTGGGTCTTGAGTGCGCTCTCCCGCTGGGTGAGTTTGCTGTCCACCTGGGACAGAATGGAGGGAGTCGCCTTCTCATTGAGATAGCTCAGTGTCACCAGGGGATCGCTCTGGCTGCCCTGTGCGGCAGCCAGAGCTACTCCCATCAGGGACAGCGTCACCAATCCTCCGGCCAACAGGCGCGGCATCCACTTTGTTGCTTTCATGGGTGTCCTCCTATGTACGATTCCAAAACGGACGCCAGGCCGGCAAATGCTGCATATTGCTATGTAGCCTTTCGCCGGCCCGCGTCCCGTGTGTTCTGTCTCTGCCGCCTCAGCGGTCAGACCAGCTGCTGGGGATGGAGGCCAAAGCTGACTGCAATGGCGGAATCCACCTGTTTCATCAGTGTACTGTCCAGCCTTCCCATATGCTCACGCAGCCGTTTCTTATCCAGAGTCCGGATCTGCTCCAGCAGGACCACCGAATCTTTTGGGAGCCCGTAGCTCCCGGCCGCAAACTCGATGTGGGTCGGCAGGCGCGCTTTGCCCGTCTGAGAGGTGATGGCCGCCGCGATGACAGTGGGACTGTGCTTGTTGCCCGTATCGTTCTGCACGATCAGAACCGGACGCACGCCCCCCTGCTCGCTGCCCACCACAGGACTCAGGTCGGCATAAAAAATGTCTCCACGTTTCACGCTGTTGTCCACAAAAGCTCACACTCCGCCGGAAGATAGTGGCCGGCGTCACCGGGGGTTTTCCCCCCTTCGCCAAGCTACTATGATTCTCCCACGGCACGGCGGGATTTATACACGGCGCCGGGAAATCCCCCGGAAGCTGTGTGCCCTCCGTCGGCCCGGCGATACTCTCCCCGGGTCATTTTATGCTCCGGCACAGGCAGCGGTTCCTTGCTCACTCCAGGTAGATCCGGGGCACCCGGCGGGAGACGGCGCAGAGCAATTCATAGGAGATGGTGCCCAGCAGGTCTGCATGCTCCTCCACCGGGAGTTCCTTTCCAAAGACCTCGGCCACATCGCCGGGGTGGACATTCTCCCCCGCGGGGACCATGCACAGGTCCATGCATACCCGGCCCAAAATGGGACGCCGCTCGCCTCCCAAAGAGACCACGCCCCGGTTGGACAGGCCCCGGAACAGGCCGTCGGCATATCCGATGGGGAGCACCGCCAGGCGGGTATCCTCCTCCAGCTGGGCCGTCCGGCCATAGCTCACGCAGGCACCGGCGGGCCGCTCTTCCACGGCGGCCACCCGTGTCTTGAGGGTCATCACCGGCTCCAGCGCACCGCCGTCCAGTCCCTCACACTCCGGCGAGGGATAGTGGCCATAGAGCGCGATCCCCGGCCGCACCATATCCAGATGGGTGCACGGAAAGCGCAGGGTGGCCGCGCTGGCGGCACAGTGCCGGATCGCAAAGGTGATCCCCATGTCCTTCAGCTTGTCGATCAGGTCCAGGAATCGGGTAAACTGGAGCATGGTAAACTCCTCGCTCCCGTCGGCGTCCGAAAAATGGGTAAAGATGCCCTCATGGTTCAGCCCCGGGAGGGCGCAGATAGCCGCCATGGTCTCTGCCGTCTGCTCCAAATGGGATGCATCGCAGCACAGACCCAGCCGGGACATTCCGGTATCCGCCTTGAGGTGGATCTTCACCTCTCTGCCCTCGGCCTGGGCCGCCGCAGAGAGGGCCTTGGCGCTCTCCAGATCCCAGACGGTCTGAGTCAGACGCAGACGCACCACATCAGCCGCGAACTCCGTCGGAGTCTGCCCCAGAACCAGGATGGGGGCCGTGATCCCCGCTACCCGGAGCTCCGCGCCCTCATCCAGAGAGGCGACCGCCAGGTAGTCCGCGCCCAGCTGTTCCAGACGCCGGGCCACCGGGATGGCACCGTGGCCGTATGCGTTGGCCTTGACCACCCCTAAAAAGCGGCAGCCAGGGGACAGCATCCCCCGCAGCGCCCGGTAATTATGCTCCAGAGCGCCCAGGTCGATCTCGGCCCAGGTGCGCTTCTGCCTGCTCTCCATGTAACCTGCCTTCTTTCCCGTTCACCATAGACACCATTGATTTTCATGCGTGCAGACATTATCATAGCACAAACCGTACCTTCTCACAAGGGAAGCCGGGCAACTTCCGGGAATTTCCCCACGAACTGGCGTTTCCTGCGGGTTCTGGACTCTTTGCCGGTTCTTTCATCCGTTTTTAATCTTCCCTTTAAAGAAACTCAAAGACATTTTGCCCGGGTTCGGGTATAATATAGAGCATCGGAGGGAGAACATCTCCCGTCGTGACATTCAAACCAATCGCACATCCCAGGATCAATCTAATTCAGGAGGTGTCTCTCTATGTGGGATAAACTGACCGATACGCTGACCAATGTGGCCTATGCCGGTGTGGGCGCCGCCGCCATCGCAGCGGAAAAAGCCGGTGAACTGGGCAAAGTCCTGGTCGAAAAGGGCGAGATCGCCGCGGAACAGGGGCGGCAGATCAGTGAAGAGCTCCAGGAAAAGGGCAGACAGGCTGCCAAAGAGCGCCGGGAGCAGCAGTTCCAGGAGATGCTCGAGGCCATGACCGCCCAGGAGCGGGACGCGCTGCGCCGCCGTCTGGACGAGCTGGATGAACTGGAGCGTCAGGCCGAGGAGGCCGCCCGGGAAGCGGCGGAAGCCGCTCCGGCCGACAATGTGACCGAGATTCCCTGTCCTCACTGCGACTGCTGCGAAGACGAACAGGACCAGTAATACCAAAAAGGAGCTGCCATCCGGCAGCTCCTTTCAGCGTGTCGAAAAACTTCGACACGCTTCTCAAAAATGCAAGCATTTTTTCGAGGAGATACAGGCCGCCGCATGCACTCGCTGACGCTCGCACACTTGCGGCCTGAGAGGAGCGTTTTCCGACGTACACGCCACCGGAAAACACCATTTAATTTGATTCTGCCGTCTGCGGACGGCAGAACTCTGCGAGGCTCTTGCCGCAAAAATCGCAGAAATACCCTTCCGCGACCGTCTGCAAAAAGGAGCTGCCATCCGGCAGCTCCTTTTCTTATTCTGAATTTACGTCATGGAGAATCCCGAAAGGACACATTGGACCACGGTAAAGCCGTCCTGGCTGATCTCTCCCCGCAGCATGGCATGGGTCGCAAGGTCAAACCAGATCTGAAGCTCGGTTCCGCTGCCTACCTCTGCCTCCGGGTCCCGGATGGTGATGTGGAGGGTCTCCGGCTCTTCTCCGCCTCCCTCCAGCACACTCTCGGCCAAAAAGCCCTCCTGTATGCCGGTCAGCAAAACCGGAAGGGCGTTCATAGGACTCAGCCCCGCCTCGTTCAGGGGCCCGGTCTCCACCCGCACTCCCTCATATTCCAGCGTGGTCTCCCCCTCCCGGATATGGGCCATAATCCCCGCGATATGCTCCGGTTCGGTGATGGTGAGGGTCATTTCCTCCTCCCGCGCATAGGAGAGGTCCAGCCCGTAGGTATACACCCGCTGGCCATAATCTGCGGTCAGTTCCACGTGGGCGGCACAGCTCTGCATGGCCAGATATTCCGTCCGGATATCAAGCGCCAGCTGTTCGGCCTCATTACCTGTCTCCCCGCCGCAGGACGGCAGCAGCAGACACAGGGCTATCATCGGTGCACACATCCAGCGATGGCGCACACCCGTCCCTCCTTCTTTATTGGGGTCCCAGTTCCCGGATCTTTCCCTCGCACTCCCGCAGGACACGGGGGAGCCGTTCGATCAGATCTCCGGGGGTCATGCCGTATTCGCCGATCTCTTCGGCGCACAGGTCCCCCGCCCGGCCGTGGAGCCACACGGCCATGGGCACCGCCTCCCGGCAGGACATCCCCTGCCCCAGCAGGGCCAGAATGATGCCGCCCAGGACATCTCCGCTGCCGCCCTTGGCCATGCCCGGATTTCCGGTGGTATTGACATAGGCCGAGCCGTCGGGGAACGCCGTGATCGTGCGGTGTCCCTTGAGTACCAGACAGCAGCCGTGCTCCTGTGCAAAGGAGCGGGCGGCGGCCAGCCGGTCCCCGCTGCTCAGATCTCCGCCCAGGCGGAGGAATTCCCCGTCATGGGGGGTCAGGATGGTGACCACGCCCCGCCGGGCCTCCAACACATCTATATGCCCTTCCAGCGCATTTATGCCGTCCGCATCCAGGATCACAGCAGTATGGGCCGAGCGCAGCAGATGCCGCACCACCGACGCCACGCCGTTCCCCCGGCCCAGCCCGGGTCCGATCAGGCAGACGTCACTGGAATTCATCCGGGCCAGGATCTGCTCCGTGGCCTCCAGCGAGAGCATTCCCGTTTTACCTGCAGGCAGCGGGCTGGGCATGGCCTCATCCAGCTTCATGGCCACCACAGGCCAGATGGGCTCCGGCACACCCACCGACACCAGGCCCGCGCCCGCGCGGACGGCGGCCCGGGCCGCCAGGACAGGGGCTCCGGTATAACCCACCGATCCGCCCAGGATATAGTCCCGCCCGAAATTCCCCTTGTAGGCGTCCCGCTCCCGGCGGGGCAGGTAGACGTCATTTTCACACACGGAGTAAAAATTGCTCTCCGTCCACAGCACCAGATCCAGCGGGATGCCGATCTCGGCCACCGTCAGCCGTCCGGTGCGCAGGCCGCCCTCTCCCAGGAAATGTCCGGCCTTGGGCAGGGAGAAGGTCACCGTCACATCGGCCTGGACGGCATCCCCCAGGACCCGTCCGGTATCGGCCTCCACACCGCTGGCGATGTCTGCGGACACCACCGGGATGTCGCAGGTGTTCATCATCTGCACCGCCATCAGGGGATCCCCCCGCAGGGGGGTATTCAGCCCAATCCCAAACAGGGCGTCCACCATCACGTCGGCCTCCAGGCACCAGCAGGCAAAGTCCGGGTCATCGGGGGTGAAATCCTCCAGAGAGCCACCCTTGGCCTCCAGACGGCGTTCCATCTCCCGGCAGTCAGAGGTCATCTTCTCCCGCCGGCCCACCAGGACCGCCCGGACCTCCATCCCCGCCTCCATCAGAAAGCGAGCCGCGGCCACGCCGTCCCCGCCATTGTTGCCCGCGCCGCAGAAGCAAACCGCCCGGCGGGGTCTTCCCGGACGCTCCGGCCGCGCCTCCGCCACGCTGACAGCGGCACGCGCCACTGCCCGGGCCGCATTTTCCATGAGCAAGGTGGACGCGATCCCCCGCTCCTGAATGGCCGCGCGGTCCATCTCCCGCATCTGTTGGGCTGTTGCGATCTTCATATACTCTCTTCCTCCGCTGAAACGGCTGCACGGCCGGCCTTCTCCGCTGTCCGCCCCCTCTCTTGACAGGCGAGACAGCCCGGTCCGATCCATGCGCTGTGTGATTCAGCCCCTATTCTAGCACGTCCCCTGTCCTTTGTCTAAGCCTATTTTTTCGCTCCGGGACAGAAAGAGCGGGAGCGCCCCGCCGCTCCATATGGAGTGCGCGCGCTCCCGCTTTCCCAGGCGGCTTTTCCGCCCTTAAATACAGGTAAATCCTCCGTCCACCAGCACGGTGCTCCCCGCCATAAAGCTGGCCGCGTCGCTGGCCAGGAATACGATCATGGCGGCGATCTCCTCCGGCTGGGCCAGGCGCTTGATGGGGAAGAGACTGGCGAAGTCGTCCAGGCTGCCGTTGGCCTCGATCCCGCACATCAGGGGCGTAAGGGTCCCTCCGGGGCAAACCGCGTTGACCAAAATCCCCTCCGCGGCATAATCCGCCGCCATGCTGCGGGTGAGCTGGATGACCGCCCCCTTGGTGGAGGCATAGGCGTCCAGCCCAGGGGCTCCCACCGTGCCCGCGGTGGAGGCGATGTTGATGATGCGTCCCCCGCCCCGCTTGCGGATGGCCGGAATCAAATACTTGCTCATCAGGTAAACGCTGGTCACATTGACGGCAAAGATCTGGTTCCACTCCTCCAGAGACAGTGTCTCTACCGTTCCGTCAATGGACATGCCCGCATTGTTGACCAGAATGTCGATCTCCGGATAGTCCCGCAGGATGGCATCACAGGTCTCTGCGATCTCCTCCGGGCAGGCCATATCACAGGGGTAGAAATGGCAATTCCCAAGCTGCTCCATTTCCGCGCCCCGCTCCCGGCTGCGGCCCAGGACCAGGACAGTGGCCCCCCGCTCCAGCAGCTTTTCTGCGGTGCTCCTTCCGATTCCGGAGGTTCCGCCGGTGATTACCGCTACCTTTCCGCTCATTTCCATGGCGTCCTTCTCCTTTCTGCTCTTGTATCAGCCCAGCTCGTACTCATTGGGAACGTGGATGGTGCCGTCCGCAATAGCCTGAATGGTCTCGTCCACCTTGTCCAGCACTTCCTGGGGGACCTCCTTCTTGAGCTCCTCGTTCCACTCGAAAGAAACCGACTCGTTGGACATATCGAGATACATGATCTCCGGTTCGCCCACCTGATCGTTCAGGATGGCCTCGGTGGCGTTGATAAAGGCCTTGGACCAGTCGCCCATGGTATTTGCAAGCACAGTCTCCGGGGCCTGGGGAATAAAATCTCCTAATGTTCCAAAAGCATAGACCCCTTCGCTTTCTGCCGCCGCCTTTATTGATCCTGACTGCGCTTCGTTGCTGTTGCTGTAAATAAAATCTGCACCCATCTTAATTTGATTCATGGTGACTTCGTATCCCTCTGTCGGATCTGTTGAACTGAGCACATTAAATAAAATTTTTACATCTGGATTAACACTCTTAGCCCCCAGCTCGAAGGCATTTGTCGTCTTTGTATATGCCGGATAATCTCCTCCCACTGAACAGCCAAGCATGTTGCTTTCTGTCATCATTCCCGCTACAACACCGGCCACATAAGTGCTCTGCTCCAGGCAGAGAGAAACTGGAAATTGGTTCTCTCTTACCTCGGTTCCTCCTGTTGTGACGAACCTGGTGTCCGGGTAATCCTTGCTGATCTCGGCCAGGGGTGTGGAGCACTGTCCCCCGTGGCCGAATACGATCTTGTAGCCCTCGGCGGCCATGGTCTCGCCCTCGCTCTTGATCGCGTCTGCTGTGGCCGCCTCGACCACGGCCACATGGCAGTTAAACTGCTCCTCCAGCAGCGCGCCGGCCTCGGCCGCCTGCTGGGAGAAGCCGCCATCCGTGGGGGAACCGGGAATGAGGATGCCGATTTTGATCTCACTTTCTCCCTCCGGTGTTCCGGAAGAATCGGCGGGGGCGCCCTCTCCTCCCCCGCCGCACGCGGCCAGTCCGCCCACCAAAAGGGCGGAAGCGGTCCATAGGGAAATCTGCTTTCTGAGACATTCCTTCATATCTGTTTCCTCCTATCTCAAAATGGAGCCCCCGGCTCCAGGGATAACGGAAAACATATGGGTGTTTCGTATGGATGCAGTCTATGGCGCTGTGAAATCGTTGTATCTTATCTTCTGCGGACCAGGCGCAGCGGCAGGATGTCCTTGCAGAAGCAGGCGGTGCCGCGCAGGAGCTCCAGGCTGCCCACACCATATCGGACATCGTCCATCCGGAGCAGCGGGGTCCCCTCTGCCACCTCCAGTTTGGCGGCCAGGGCGGCATCCGCCGTCTCCACCGTCTGCTCTGCCAGTGTGACCACCGGCTGCCGGATGCAGAAGAGCTCCAGAAATTCGTTCATGGTAAGCTCGGCAAAATTCTTCCAGCTCTGATAGTCAAACTCCAGGTTGCTGCCCCGGAAATAGACCTTGCTGTGGATCATGGGAACGCCGTCCCCCAGGAACACCCGCTCCAGCATCAAAAGCCGCTCCTCCCCCTGGCCGATCTCCGCTCCAAGGGGCAGCTCCGCCTCTTCAGGGGAGATCCAGCGGTCCTCCAGAAGGCGCACCGCAGGTGTCATTCCCCGGGCGGCAAAGAGTTCCTGAAAGCTGAATTCCTCGTCGATGCGGGGCTGTGCGGTGCAGATCGGCGCATTGATGAGGGTGCCCCGGCCCCGCCAGCGGGTGAGATACCCCCTGGACTCCAGTTCACTCAGCACATCCCGGATCACCACCCGGCTCACTCCGGCCAGCTTTGCCAGCTCTTCCTCGGACGGCAGCTTCTCCGTCCCCTCTTTGACCGACTGGGAGATGAGACGCAGAAGCGTCACCTTCCCCTGGGCATAGGGCTCATCCGGCGTCCGCATCGGTCGTGTCATCTTATTTCCCTCTCTTTCTGTACCACTATTTGTGATACATACGATCTATTAGTATTACTATTTGAAGTATAGTATGACAAATCGGTTCTGTCAACCCCTTCTCGACACTGCACTGCCGGGTATGGCAAAATGCGCCGTTCTTCCCCCCGTTCCCCTTGTATAAGCATACAAAAATCCACCTCTGCACTTGCAAAGCGACAGAAGAGCCGATATAGTATAAGTATTCTTTCTTTGATAAGGGGGAACGGACGTGGATCGGATGCTGAACTGGAAGATTACCGCACATAAGCGCCTGTCTCAGGGTCCCAATGCGTCCAAAATAGCGGTTTGATTAGGAAGGGTATCCGTATAACGGATACCCTGATTTATTTTGTACCGACCTAACTTTTTGTTTGGTTCCATCTCCCTTCCCAAGATGAACGAGGAGGTCATTCCTGTGAAGAAAGTTGCCATCATCATGGGCTCCGACAGCGACTGGCCGGTGGTCAAGGCCGCCTGCACCCAGCTGGACGAGTTCCACATCCCCTACGAGGCCCATATCCTCAGCGCTCACCGTACCCCCGTCCAGGCGGCCGAGTTTGCCCGGGATGCCCGGAAGAACGGCTTCGGCGTGCTCATCTGTGCCGCCGGTATGGCCGCACATCTGGCGGGCGCCTTTGCCGGCAACTCCACCCTGCCCGTCATCGGCATCCCCATGAAGGGGGGCGCCATGGACGGTCTGGACGCCCTGCTGGCTACCGTCCAGATGCCCAGCGGCATCCCCGTCGCCACGGTGGCCATCAACGGCGCCAAAAATGCCGCCGTCCTGGCCGCTCAGATCCTGGCCGTCAGCGATGACGATCTGGCTGCCCGGCTGGATGAGGCCCGGGTCAAGATGGCCCGGCAGATCGCCGAGAAGGAAGCCAAGCTTCAGGCCGAGCTGGCCCAGTAAGCGTACCCGCTGCCCGATAAACTGATCTACTAATCTTTGTTCTGGAGGATGATCCACATGGAAAAGAAACTGGTTTACACCGGAAAGACCAAAGACGTGTTTGCCCTGGACAACGGCAACTACCTGCTGAAGTTCAAAGACGACTGCACCGGCAAGGACGGTGTGTTCGATCCCGGTGAAAACTCCGTGGGCCTGACCATCGACGGTGTGGGCGACGTGAACCTGCGCATGTCCATCTATTTCTTTGAGAAGATCAACGCCGCCGGGATCAAGACTCACTATGTCAGCGCCGACCTGGAGAACACCACCATGGAGGTCCTTCCCGCCAAGGTGTTCGGCCATGGTCTGGAGGTCATCTGCCGCCACAAGGCCGTGGGCAGCTTCCTGCGCCGGTACGGCGAGTACATCGAGGAGGGCGCTGATCTGCCCGCCTATGTGGAGACCACCTTCAAGAACGACGAGAAGGGCGACCCTCTGGTCACCAAGGACGGCCTGGTGGTTCTGGGCGTCATGACCGAGAAGCAGTACGACGACATGAAGGCCCAGACCCAGCAGATCACCCAGATCGTGGCGGACGAGCTCAAGGCCCGCGGTCTGGTCCTGTACGACATCAAGTTTGAGTTCGGTTACGATGCCGACGGCAACGTCATGCTCATCGACGAGGTGGCCTCCGGCAACATGCGGGTGTACAAGGACGGCAAGTATGTGGATCCCATGACCCTCTCCAAGCTTTTCTTCGCCCAGTAATCATCTCTGCTATCAATTGCTATCAATATCCTAATGTGTGCAAGGGGAATGTGAACTATGGAAAAAACAACGCAGCTCTATGAGGGCAAGGCCAAGAAGGTCTATGCCACCGAGGACCCCAATCTGGTCATCGTCTCCTACAAGGATGACGCCACCGCCTTCAACGGCCTCAAGAAGGGCACCATCACCGGCAAGGGCGCCATCAACAACCGCATGACCAACAACCTCATGCGCCGCCTGGAGGCCAAGGGGGTCCCCACCCACTTTGTGGAGGAGCTCAGCGACCGGGAGACCGTAGTCAAGAAGGTCTCCATCGTGCCCCTGGAGGTCATTGTCCGCAACATCTCCGCCGGCTCTTTCGCCAAGCGCTACGGCGTGGAGGAGGGCATCGTCTTTGACGAGCCCACCATCGAGTTCTCTTACAAGAACGACGACCTGGGTGATCCCCTGCTCAACTCCTACCACGCTCTGGCCCTGAAGCTGGCCACCCGGGAGGAGATCGAGCTCATCAAGAAGTACGCCTTCATGGTCAACGACCTGCTCAAGGGCTTCATGAAGGAGATCGGCATCGATCTGGTGGACTTCAAGCTGGAGTTCGGCAAGACCGCCGACGGCCAGATCGTTCTGGCCGACGAGATCTCCCCCGACACCTGCCGTCTGTGGGACGAGAAGACCCATGAGAAGCTGGACAAGGACCGCTTCCGCCGGGATCTGGGCGGCGCGGAGGAGGCCTATGAGGAGGTCATGCGCCGCCTCATGGGAGAGTAAACCTCTCCCGGTTTCCGTTATCATCTGACTTGGCGGACCGGCCCCGCGCCGGCCCGCCCCCACATTTCTATTGGAGGAAAGACTTTGGGCGGTTTCTTTGGTGCGGTCTCCAAGCGGGACTGCGTACTTGACATCTTTTTCGGCGTGGACTATCACTCCCACCTGGGCACCAGCCGGGGCGGCATGGTCATCTATGACCGGGACAAGGGGTTCCAGCGCCAGATCCACAACATCAAAAACACTCCCTTCCGGACCAAGTTCGAGAAGGACCTGTCCGATTTTGCCGGACACAGCGGCATCGGCTGCATCAGCGACACAGACCCCCAGCCCCTGCTGGTGCGCTCCCATCTGGGCCTCTTTGCCATCACCACCGTGGGCATCATCAACAACGCCGAGGAGCTGGTGAAGCAGTACTTTGACGCCGGTGTGGGCACCCAGTTCATGGCCATGAGCTCCGGCAAGGTCAACTCCACCGAGCTCATCGCCGCCCTCATCAACCAGAAGGACAACCTGGTGGACGGCATCCGCCACGCCCAGGATGTGGTGGACGGCTCGGCTACCATCCTCATCCTCACCCCCGACAACGAGATCATCGCTGCCCGGGACAAGGTGGGCCGCCTCCCCGTTCTGGTGGGCCGGGACGAGGACGGCTGCTGCATCTCCTTCGAGTCCTTCGCCTACCACAAGCTGGGCTATCACGATTATTACGAACTGGGCCCCCGGGAGATCGTCCGGGTCACCACCGATGGGGTGGAGCAGCTCTCTGCCCCCGGCACCGAGATGAAGATCTGCGCCTTCCTGTGGACCTATTACGGCTACCCCAACTCCAACTATGAGGGTGTCAACGTGGAGGTCATGCGCTACCACAACGGCGAGATCATGGCCGACGCCGACCGGGAGCGGGGTATCGCCCAGGACGTGGACTATGTGGCGGGCGTTCCCGACTCGGGCATCCCCCATGCCATCGGTTACGCCAACCGCAGCGGCAAGCCCTTTGCCCGTCCCTTCGTCAAGTACACCCCCACCTGGCCCCGCTCCTTCATGCCTGACAACCAGAAGGTCCGCAACCAGGTGGCCAAGATGAAGCAGATCCCCGTGCCCGAGCTCATCCAGGGCAAGAAGCTGCTGATGATCGACGACTCCATCGTCCGCGGCACCCAGATGCGGGAGACCGTGGATTTCCTCTATGAGTCGGGCGCCAAAGAGGTCCACATCCGCTCGGCCTGTCCCCCCATCATGTACGGCTGCAAGTACCTGAACTTCTCCTCCAGCAAATCCGAGATGGAGCTCATCACCCGCCGCACTGTTCAGGAGCTGGAGGGCGAGGAGGGCGAGGCCCATCTGGATGAGTACGCCGATCCCACCACCGAGCGCGGCCAGTGCATGCTGGAGGCCATCTGCAAAAAGCTCCACTTCACTTCTCTGGGCTATCAGTCCCTGGAGGGCCTCATGAAGGCCATCGGACTGGAGCCCTGCAAGGTATGTACCTACTGCTGGACCGGCAAAGAGTAAGGCCGTTCCCCCACTATTTTTTTGGAGGTTCGTATGGAAAACTCTCATTCCGCTTCCTACGCCGCTGCCGGCGTGGACGTGACCGCCGGCTATGAGGCGGTCAAGCGTATCAAGCCCATGGTGGAATCCACCTACATCCCCGGCGTGCTGGGCACCCTGGGCGGCTTCGGCGGCATGTTCGCCCCCGACCTGGCCGGGATGAAGCGCCCTGTGCTGGTCTCCGGCACCGACGGCGTGGGCACCAAGCTCCGCCTGGCCCTGCTGCTGAACAAGCACGACACCATCGGCATCGACTGCGTGGCCATGTGCGTCAACGATATCATCTGCGGCGGCGCGTCCCCCCTCTTCTTCCTGGACTACATCGCCTGCGGCAAGAATGATCCCGTGCGCATCGCCGAGATCGTCGCCGGCATCACCGAGGGCTGCCGCCAGTCCGAGTGCGCCCTGGTGGGCGGCGAGACCGCCGAGCACCCCGGCGTCATGCCCGATGAGGACTATGACGTGGCCGGTTTCTCGGTGGGTATCGTGGACGAGGAGAAGATCATCGACGGCAAGCGCCTGAGCGAGGGCGACGCCCTCATCGGTCTGGCCTCCACCGGCGTTCACTCCAACGGCTTCTCCCTGGTGCGCAAGGTCTTTGATGTGGAGCACGCCGATCTGAACGCCCCCGTGGACGAGCTGGGCGGCAAGAGCCTGGGTGAGACCCTCCTCACCCCCACACGCATCTATGTCAAGGCGGTCAAGGCTCTCCTGAAGGCCGGCGTGGACATCCACGCCATCAGCCACATCACCGGCGGCGGCTTCTATGAGAACGTCCCCCGCATGATGACCGAGGGTCTCACCGCCCGCATCGAGCTCTCCTCCTTCCCCCGCCTGCCCATCTTCGACCTGATCCAGAAGAAGGGCAACATCCCCGAGCGGGATATGTACAACACCTTCAACATGGGCCTGGGCATGCTCCTGGCCGTCCCCGCCGGGGAGGCCGAGAAGGCTCTGGAGATCCTCCGTGCCGCCGGAGAGAGCGCCTACGCCGTGGGCTCCGTGGTCCGGGGCGACGCCGGCGTGGAGCTGGTGTAAGGCCATGGCGGAAAAACGCATCGCTGTTCTGGTCTCGGGCGGTGGAACCAATCTTCAGGCCCTCATCGACGCCCAGGGCCGGGGAGAGCTGGGGGGCGGCGTGCTGGCCGCCGTCCTCTCCTCCCGGGCAGACGCCTATGCCCTGGAGCGGGCCGAAAAAGCCGGTATCCCCGGCTATGTGGTGGCCCGGAAGGACTACCCCTCCCCCCAGGCCATGACCATCGCTCTGGTGGAGAAGCTCAAGGCCCTCTCCATCGATCTGGTGGTGCTGGCCGGCTTTATGCACATCCTCACCGAAGAGATGGTGGAGGCCTTCCCCAACGCCATTCTGAACGTCCATCCGGCCCTCATCCCCTCCTTTTGCGGCAAGGGGGCCTACGGGCTCCACGTCCATGAGATGGCCCTCTCCTACGGCGTGAAGGTCACGGGCGCTACCGTCCACTTCGTCAATGAAGAGGCCGACGGCGGCCCCATCGTGCTCCAGAAGGCGGTGGAGATCCGGGAGGGTGACACCCCGGAGATCCTCCAGCGCCGGGTCATGGAGGAGGCCGAGTGGAAGCTCCTCCCCCAGGCCGTTTCGCTCTTCTGCCAGGATAAGCTGGCGGTAGAGGGCCGGCACGTGCACATTCTCCCCTAAATTCCCCGCCCTTCCGACAGGCGTCTTGACAAGGCCGCTGGGGATATGCTATCCTAAAAAAGCTGTATGACTGACGGAACCGTGGGCTTACCACATGGAGTACAGCTTTTGTTATGCCGACCGTCTGGGCGCACCTGTTTTTGGTGCGCCCATTTTCTTTTTTCATCCACTTCATCGTCAGGAGGAATCTTTCATGAACACCTTGAATCTCTGTGAGCTGCTCCAGTCCCATCCCTACCCCGGTCGGGGCATCCTGCTGGGCAAGTCTGCCGACGGCAGACACAGCGTCATCGCCTATTTCATCATGGGCCGCAGCGAGAACAGCCGCAACCGCATCTTCGAGGTCACCGAGGACGGCATCCGCACCAAGGCCTTTGACGAGAGCAAGATGACCGATCCCTCCCTCATCATCTACCATCCCGTCCGGGTGGTGGGCGACGACACCGTGGTCACCAACGGCGATCAGACCGACACCGTCCGGGGCGGCCTGCTGGAGGGCAAGGTCTTTGCCCAGTCCCTGCGCACCCGGGAGTTTGAGCCCGACGGCCCCAACTACACCCCCCGGATCTCCGGCCTGCTCCACAAGGACGGCAGCTATGCCCTCTCCATCCTGAAGAGCGCCGACGGCGATCCCTCCTCCTGCCGCCGCTACTTCTTCGGCTATGAGCACCCCCTGGCCGGACAGGGCCACTTCATCCACACCTATCAGGAGAACCGGGACCCCCTGCCCTCCTTTGAGGGAGAGCCCCGTCAGGTCGCCATCACCGCCCCCGACGCCCAGACCCTGGCCCGGGAGCTGTGGGAGAGCCTCAACGAGGACAACAAGGTCTCCCTCTTCGTCCGCTACACCGATCTGGAGAGCGGAAAGAGCGACACCGTCATTCTGAACAAGCATCAGTAATTTCACCACTACATACCAACAAACGGAGGCTCTCACATGACTGAACTGGAACTGAAATACGGCTGCAACCCCAACCAGAAGCCCGCCCGCATCTATATGGAGGAGGGAGAGCTCCCCCTCCAGGTCCTCAACGGCCGCCCCGGCTACATCAATTTCATGGACGCCCTCAACTCCTGGCAGCTGGTCAAAGCCCTGAAGAAGGCCACCGGCCTGCCCGCCGCCGCCTCCTTCAAGCACGTCTCCCCCGCCGGAGCTGCTCTGGGTCTCCCCCTCACTGAGGTGGAGCGGAAGATCTACTTTGCCCCCGAGGGGGAGCTCTCCCCCATCGCCTGCGCCTACATCCGGGCCCGGGGCGCGGACCGTCTGTGCTCCTTCGGCGACTGGGCCGCCCTCTCCGACGTGTGTGACGCTGACACCGCCCGCTTCCTGGCCGGTGAGGTCTCCGATGGCGTCATCGCCCCCGGCTATACCGACGAGGCTCTGGAGATCCTCAAGACCAAGCGCAAGGGCGGCTACAACGTGGTGGCCATCGATCCCGACTACACCCCCGCCCCCATCGAGCGGCGCAACATCTTCGGCATCACCTTTGAGCAGGGCTATAACGATCTGGACATCTCGGAGGAGATGCTCCAGAACATCGTTACCGCCAACAAAGAGCTCCCCCAGCAGGCCAAGCACGATATGCTCCTCTCCCTCATCACCCTCAAGTACACCCAGTCCAACTCGGTCTGCTATGTGAAAAATGGCATGACCATCGGCGTGGGCGCCGGACAGCAGAGCCGCATCCACTGCACCCGTCTGGCCGGCAACAAGGCGGACATCTGGTGGCTGCGCCAGCATCCCAAGGTCCTGGGTCTCCAGTTCGTGGAGGGCATCCGCCGTCCCGACCGGGACAATGCCATTGACCTGTACATCTCCGAGGAGCACGACGACGTGCTGGCCGAGGGCGTGTGGCAGACCATCTTCCAGGTCAAGCCTGAGGTTCTCACCGCCCAGGAGAAGCAGGAGTGGATCGCCCAGCTCTCCGACGTGACCGTGGGCTCCGACGCCTTCTTCCCCTTCGGGGACAACGTGGAGCGCGCCCATAAGTCCGGTGTGCATTACATTGTCCAGCCCGGCGGCTCCATCCGGGACGACCAGGTCATCGCCACTGCCGACAAGCACGGCATGGTCATGGCCTTCACCGGTGTGCGCCTGTTCCACCACTAAGCGGTGTCCGCCCTGGAACGGAGCGGCGGTCTCAGCGGGACTCAGCTCAAATATCTGGCCGCCCTCTTCATGGTCATCGACCATGTGGGGATGTTCTTTGAGCCCATGGCCCCTTTCTTCCCGCCCGACTCCCTGTGGTTTTATCTCTTTCGGTATGTGGGGCGGCTGGCCTTTCCCATCTTCGCCTTCTTCGTGGCGGAGGGCTGCCGGAAAACCAGGCACTATGCCGCTTATCTGCGGCGGCTCTTCTGCTTCGCCGCCCTCACTCAGATCCCCCTCTATTTTGTCATGCCGGAGGACGGGCGCAGCGTCATCACCACCTTTTTCCTCGCCTCTCTGGCCATCGGTCTCTACCGGCACTTTCAGGAAAAGGGCTATCCTGTTCTGGGAATCCTGCTGGGCGGTGTGTGCGTCTTTCTGGCCCAGCCCCTTCACGGGGATTACGGCTGGATCGGCTGCCTCACCGTGGTCATCCTCTATTTCTGCGGAGAGGACCGCGCCCGCCAGCTCCGGATGCTTGCCCTGTGCCTGCTGTGCTACTATCTGGCCGGCAGTCTCTGGGCCTACTGGGGCGTGCCCACTCTCTCCATCCTCCCCACCGAGGGGTGGGCACGGTTCCTGGTAGACATGGGAGGACGGCTCCCCTATTTCCAGCGCTTCTATCTGCCCTACTCCCTGCTGATGTCGGCCTTTGCCTGTCTCTCTCTGGTGCCCCTCTCCCGCTACAATGGGAAGCGGGGCAACGGGAGCCGCTGGTTCTTCTACTGGTTCTATCCGGGGCACCTGGTCCTGCTGGCCGGACTGAGCGCCCTGCTCTCCTGACTTTATTGTGATTTGGAGGTCATCTCTATGCATGTTTTAGTGGTTGGCGGCGGCGGCCGCGAGCACGCCATTGTCTGGGCCCTGTCCAAGAGCCCCAAGGTAACGAAACTCTCCTGCGCCCCCGGCAACGCCGGGATCGCTGCCCTGGCCCAGTGTGTCCCGGTGAAAGCCACCGACGTGGAGGGCATGGTGGCCTGGGCCCGGGAGAACGCTGTGGACTTCGTCATGGTCGCCCCCGATGATCCCCTGGCCCTGGGCATGGTGGATGCCCTGGAGGCCGCTGGCATCCCCGCCTTCGGTCCCCGGGCCAACGCCGCCGTCATCGAGGCCAGCAAGGCCTTCTCCAAGGATCTGATGGCCAAGTATCACATCCCCACCGCCCGCTATCAGACCTTCACCGAGCTGGAGGCCGCCCTCGCCTATGTCCGGGAGCAGGGCGCCCCCATCGTGGTCAAGGCTGACGGCCTGGCCCTGGGCAAGGGCGTCATCGTGGCCCAGAGCGTGGAGGAGGCCGAGGAGGCCGTCCGCGCCATGATGGCCGACAAAAAGTTCGGCGA
Organism: Pseudoflavonifractor gallinarum; assembly: GCF_014982855.1. Classification (GTDB taxonomy): domain Bacteria; phylum Bacillota; class Clostridia; order Oscillospirales; family Oscillospiraceae; genus Pseudoflavonifractor_A; species Pseudoflavonifractor_A gallinarum. The sequence continues at coordinate 45,755 of NZ_JADCKF010000006.1, forward strand.
GGCGGGCGCCAAGGTGGTCATCGAGGAGTGCATGACCGGTCCCGAGGTCACCGTACTGGCCTTCTGCGACGGGAAGCACCTGGTTCCCATGCCTGCCTCCCAGGACCACAAGCGGGCCTTTGACGGCAACCAGGGCCCCAACACCGGCGGCATGGGCTCCATCGCCCCGGTGGCCTGCTACACCCCCGATCTGGCCCAGGTGTGCATGGAGACCATCTTCCAGCCCACGGTGGATGCCATGGCCGCTGAGGGCCGTCCCTTCCAGGGCGTGCTCTACTTCGGCCTCATGCTCACCCCCCAGGGCCCCAAGGTGGTGGAGTACAACTCCCGCTTCGGCGACCCCGAGTGCCAGTCCGTCCTCTCCCTGCTGGAGAGCGACCTGATGGACATTCTCCTGGCCTGCCGCAATGGCACCCTGGATCAGACCGAGATCCGCTGGAAAGCGGGTGCGGCCTGCTGTCTGGTGCTGGCCTCCGGGGGTTATCCCAGCTCCTACCGGAAGGGACTGCCCATCACCGGTTTGGAGGAGGCCGGCAAGACCGCCGTGGTCTTCCACGCGGGCACGGCCCGGAACGACTCCGGCGAGCTGGTCACCGGCGGCGGCCGCGTACTGGGTGTCACCGCCGTGGGCGGGAATCTGGACGAGGCCATCCGGGGCGCATATGCCTCGGCCGAACACATCCATTTTGAGGGGATGCAGTTCCGCACCGACATCGGCCGGGCCTTCTAACTGAAATCTGTCACGGACGCAGAAAGGCCGTCCGGAGCAAATATGCTCCGGACGGCCTTTTTTCATACCTCTTTGACCAGCACCAGCTCGGTGATGCCCTTCTTGGCCGCGTCGGGCAGGCTTCCCAGCGTCCAATAGCCCCGCCCGGCGTAGAATTTCTGGGCGCCGGTGTTGAAGTCGCTGACCATCATCGTCACGCGGGAGGCCCCGGATGCCCGGGCCATCTCCTCCAGCTGCTCCATGAGCCAGCTTCCCACCTGCTGCCCCCGGAAGGAGGCCTTGACACCCAGCAGGCTCAGATAGGGATACAGCCCGCAGAAGCCACGCAGGACCACCCGCATGGCTCCGGCGATCTCTCCCTGCTCGGTGACCGCCAGATAGAGCTCTCCCCGTCCGGCCGCCCCCCGCAGGGAGCGCTCCAGCCGGTCGTCTCCCCGGAAATAACGCTCATAGATGGCGCTGTCCAGAAAGACTGGAAGACATGCCTCCACGTCCTGCTCCGTCCCTTTGCGCAATTCCAGCTTCATCGATGCTCCCCCTTTCCCGATCCACGGGGCGGAAGGGAGATTTTTCCCATGACCGCGGCCCGCTCCGCCCCGGTGACGCCGGGCAGGCTGTTGGCCTCTCCCATGGCGCACCGGTCGGCCAGTACCGCAAAGGCCACCGCCTCCTTGGCATCGCTGCTCCATCCCAGATCCTCCTGGGTCTGCACCGCGACACCATACTCGCCCAGACGACGGGAGAGGAAGGCCAACAGCGTGGGGTTATAGCTCCCACCGCCGCCCACCACCAGGCGGGAGGCCTGATAACGGGGCTGGACATACCGCCCGTAGGCGTCGGCAATGCTCCAGGCGGTCAGGTCAGTCACCGTGGCCACGATGTCCTGGGGTGAGAGGCCCAGCTCCCTGCCCCGCTCCAGCACACGCTCGGTGTACTGGGTGCCGAACTCCTCCCGCCCGGTGGTCTTGGGCAGGGGACGGCTGTAATAGGGCTCCTGCTGGAGCCAGGCCAGCAGGTCCGCATTGACCTGGCCCGCCGCCGCCATGGCCCCGTCCACGTCATAGGTCTGCTCCCCTCCGGTCAGGGCGGAGACCGCCGCGTCAATGATCATATTGCCCGGCCCGGTATCAAAGGCATAGACTGCCTCCGGTCCCGCTCCGGCGGGCAGGACGGTCATATTTCCGATCCCGCCGATGTTCTGGAGAAGAATGGTCTCCTCTTCCCTCCGGTAGAGGAGGTACTCGGTGAAGGGCACCAGGGGCGCGCCCTGTCCGCCCACCGCCATGTCCGCCACCCGGAAGTCCGACACCGTGGGCACACCAGTGCGGGCGGCGATCACGGCTCCCTCCCCGATCTGCACGGTGTAATGGATGGGGAAGCCCTCCTCCCACACGGTCTGGGGGCTGTGCCAGATGGTCTGTCCGTGGGAACCGATGAGATCCACATCCTCCAGACGCAGTCCGGCCCCCTCCACCACCGAGCGGGCGCTGCGGGCATAGAGCTCTCCCAGCAAAACGTTCATTCGTCCCACCCGGTCCACCGTGGCCTGCTCCGGCTGAAAGAGGGTAAAGATCTCCTCCCGCACCGTCTCCGGATAGGGCCGGTTCTCAAAGGCCAGCAGCTTCACCTGACAGCGGTCGCCCGTGCCCCGGACCTCCACCAAAGCGGCGTCCACCCCGTCCACCGAGGTGCCCGACATCATGCCCACGATCCGGCGCACCGGCTTGTCCGTTCCGCTCCAGAGCATTACGCCCCGCCTCCTTCTTCCCTGGCCTGGCAAATGGCCCGGCCCAGATGGTCCTCACAGCGCGTCAGCAGCGCCTTGGCTTCCTCCCGGTCCAGACCGCTCTCCAGCATCAGGATGGCCAGCTTGGCGTGGCCGTCCGCCCGGGTCAGATATTCCGCCGCCGTATCCGGGTCGGTCCCGGTGGCGTGGACGATCAGGCGCTTGGCCCGGTCCTCCAACTTGCGGTTGCTCACCTTCAGATCCACCATCAGATTGCCGTAGACCTTGCCCAGCTTGATCATGGAACAGGTGGTGAGCATATTGAGCACCATTTTCTGGGCCGTTCCCGACTTCATACGGGTGGACCCGGAGATCACCTCGGGCCCCACCTGAGGGGCGATGCACACCTGACAGACCCGCTCCAGCTTGGAGTTTGCATTGGTGCAAAGCCCGATCACCGCGGCGCCCAGCTCTCCCGCCCGGCGGACCGCCGCCAGTACGTAGGGGGCGCTGCCGCTGGCGGTGATGCCCACCACCGCGTCTTTGGGGCCTACCTTCAGCTCCTCCACCAGGCGGATGCCGTCCTCTTCCCGGTCCTCACAGCCCTCCACCGGGTGACGCAGCGCAGTGTCGCCTCCCGCGATGTAGCCCTGCACCATGTCCGGGTCCACGCCGAAGGTGGGCACGCACTCCGACGCGTCCAGCACTCCCAAACGCCCCGATGTCCCCGCGCCCAGATAGATGAGTCTCCCTCCTGCACGGAACCGCTCATAGATCAGATCCACCGCCGCGGCGATCTTGTCCGTCTCCTTGGCCACTGCCGCTGCCACCCGTGCATCCTGTTGGTTGATGAGCCGCACCATCTCCTCTGTGGAACAGGTGTCGATCCGCCGGGTCTCCTCATTGATCCCCTCTGTGCTCAGGCCTGCCAGATAGTCGTCCATGCGCACACCTCCTGTCTGTTTGCTTCTAGCCTACCGCATCCCTCTCACTCTGTCAACACAATATTATTTCATCTTTTTTGCAAGATTCATGAAATTATATTTCAAACCCTCTGGACTTGCCTCTCACGCTTTGCTATAATATCTACAAAAAGAGAGGAGGTTGTCGCCGTGGGATGCACACTTTTGATCAAAGAAGGCCTCGCCTCGCTGACAGAGACCGAACGGCGTCTTGCCGCCTACCTTCTGTCCCACAGCGGGGAGGTCACCCGCATGAACGCCAAGGAGTTTGCCGCCGCCTGCGGCTCCTCCCCGGCGGCGGTGGTGCGCTTCTCCCAGAAGCTCGGTTTCAAAGGCTTTACCGAATTAAAGCTGGACCTGGCCAAAGAATCTGGTGCCGAGGCACTGGACGAGTTTCAGACCGTCATCCAGGAGCACGACGACCTGGACACCATTCTCCAGAAGGCGGAGCTCATCCATCTCAAGAACACCTCCCTGACCTATCGCATGGTCAATGTATCCGTCCTCAACCAGGCGGTGGAGGAGATCTGTGCCGGACGGCGCATCCATCTCTTCGGTATCGGGGCCTCCGGCCTGCTGGCGATGGATTTCCTCTACAAATCCTCCCGCATCGGCATCCCCGCCTTCTATCACGCTGACGCCCACACCAATCTGGCCACCGCCGCTCTGCTGGATGAGAGCGACATTGTCATTGCCATCAGCTACAGCGGTGAGACCCGGGAGACTGTCCTGGCCGCCCGGGCCGCCAAGGAGCGGGGATGCAGAGTCATCGCCATCACTCAGGCCAACCACAACTCGCTCTCCCGCCTGGCCGACTATCCCCTCTACATCCCCAGCGAGGAGGGGGAGTTCCGCATGGGGGCCATGACCTCCCGGATCTCCGGCCTGCTCCTGCTGGACCTGCTCTATCTTGGGATCGCCAAGCACGACTTCGACCATACCCGGAAGAGCCTCTCCCAGACCAGGGAGCTCATACGCTCCCTCCAGCAGGACTGAGCGCTCTTCCTGCGTGAACCATATCATTTTTCCAATGGAGGTGCGGCAGATGGAACTGTCACAGCTTGACACCATATTGGAGACCTACCGGCAGGAAGGGTATTACCCTTCTGCGGTCTGCCAGGTATTCAACGAGAAAGAGATCCTGTACCGCCGGGCCGTGGGCGGAGTGGAGCTCAGCGCCTGGTTTGACCTGGCCTCGGTCAGCAAACTGGTGTGTACCACGATGCTCCTCTCGCTTATGGAGGAGGGGCGCTTCACCCCGGAGACACCTGTGCTCTCCCTCCTGCCCGCCCATGCCCCCGGCCCGGTCACCCGGCGGCGGTTGGAGAAGGTGACCGTGGGACAGCTCATGACTCACACCTCCGGTATCGTACCGTGGTATCCCTTCTACGCCGATGGGCGGGACTTCTACACGGTGCTGGAACACGTTCTGGCCACCACGGAGCCCGAGACCGGCATGGCATACAGCGATCTGAACTTCATGCTCCTGGGCCTGGTGGTGGAGGCGGTCTCCGGCCTTCCCCTCCGGCAGGCGCTGGAGCGCTATGTCAAAGCTCCCCTTGGTATCTCGGATATGGCCTATGGTCCCATCGATCCCGCTCTGGCCGTGCCCACCTGCTATGGAAATCAGATCGAGCAACGCATGTGCGCCCAGCGGGGCCTCTCCTTTGACGGCTGGCGGCCCAACGGCGTGGAGGTACGGGGCACCTGCAACGACGGGAACGCCTTCTATTACTGGAACGGCGCCAGCGGACATGCCGGGATCTTCGCTACGGCGGACGCCCTCTCTGCTCTGGGGCAGTTCTATCTCTCCACCGACCGCCCCTGGTTCCTCCGGGCCATGGAGACCTGTGTGGAGGAGCGTGGTCTGGGCTTTGACCGGTGTGACGTCTTCCCGGATGGTTGCGGACACAACGGTTTTACCGGCACCAGTCTGTGGATCAGCCGTGCCCATCACATAGGCGCGGTCATCCTCACCAACAAATTCTACCGTATGGAGGGGGAGCCGCCCGGATCCTCCAACGATTTCCGCCGGGCGGTCCACTATGCTCTGCTGGGACGAACACCCCCCGTTCCCGTCTGACCGGTATCCGCAGGCGCTGGCCTGTGACATACGAAATCTGAATGGAAAAGAGGTACTTACTGTGAAGAACGCAAAAAAGTGGCTATCCCTCTCCCTGGCCGGCGTCCTGCTTACGGGTCTGCTGGCCGGATGCGGCGGCGGGAATACGCCCCCCGCATCCTCCGCCCCCAGCGCTCCGGTCTCCACCACCCCGGTGGAGGGCGGCATCCTCAAGTACGGTACGGACTCCGAGCCCACCGGCTTTGATCCCCACACCGTCTCCGAGGAGGCCTCCCTCCGGATCATCAACCAGCTCTATGAGACTCTGGTTGCTACCAACGCCGACATGACCTACTATGGTCAGCTGGCCGAGAGCTGGGAGATCCCCGACGACGTGACCTACATCTTCTATCTCCGCAAGGGCGTGAAGTTCCACTCCGGCCGGGAGATGACTGCGGACGACGTGGTCTACTCCTTTGACCGTGTCCTGGGCAAGACCGAGGCCGGCGACATCGGCGCCCTGGGCAGCAAGGACAGCTACTATGGCGGCATCGAGAGCGTGGAGGCGGTGGACGATTACACCGTCAAGTTCACCCTCAAGGAGCCCAACGCCGCCTTCCTGGGCAACCTCACCAGCAACTACGGCGCCATCGTGGACAAGGATGTCATCGCGGAGAACGGCGACCTGATGCGCGCCGACGGCGGCACCGGTCCCTTCATGCTGGGCGAGTGGCTCCCCGACAACTACGTGGAGCTGCCCAAGTTTGAGGAGTACTGGGAGGCCGACCGGGTCAAGCTGGGCGGCATCACCTACTACCTCATCGGCGACGAGGCCGCCCGTCTGGCCGCCCTGCGCACCGGTGAGATCAACATCGCCAACCTCTCCTCCACCAACGTGACCGCCGCCGAGAAGGAGAGCAACCTGAGCGTTCTGGGTTACCAGACCAACGACTACATCGCCATGGGCTGCAACCTCTCCACCCCCGCGCTCCAGGATCAGAACGTCCGTCAGGCCATGAGCTACGCCCTGGACCGCCAGACCCTCATCAACGTGGTCTTTAACGGCCAGGCCCAGGTCAGCACCATGATGCCCCCCGCCATGGGTCACTGGTCTCTGGGCGCCGATTCCTTTGACCTCTACCAGTTCAACCTGGACAAGGCCAAGGAGCTGATGGAGGCCGCCGGGTACAGCGACAGCAACCATCTGAGCCTGAAGCTGGCCGCCGGTCTGATGGACTCCCTCCGCCAGGCCGCCGTGGTCATCCAGCAGCAGCTCTCCGAGATCTACATCGACGTGGAGATCACCAACCTGGAGTCCGGCGAGTACGTGGACATCTGGGGCAAGATGAGCACCCCCGAGGCCGGCTTTGACCTGATGGTGGTCAGCGACGGCGCCGGCACCGATCCCAACCGTGCCATCTCCTTCTTCTTCGGCACCGGTTCCAGCGCCAACGTCTTTGGCTTCTCCAATGAGCGTGTGGACGAGCTGTGCGCCCTGGGCATCGCCACCACCGACGAGGCCAAGCGGGAGGAGTACTACAACGAGGCCCAGGAGATCTGCGTGGAGGACTCCACCAAGATCTGCATCGCAAGCCCCATGAAGTACTTCGTCTCCAGCACCAGCGTGCAGGGCTTCGCCCCCTCCGCCGCTGACGCCAGCGACTTCCGGGACACCTATCTGACCCAGTAAAATCGATCTTCCGCGGGGAGACGGGGGCAAAATTGCCCCCGCTCCCCCCGCGCTTCTCCTGATTGAGGACTGACCGCTCTCCGCCCCACTTCCCGGGCGGGTGGCGGTCAATCCTCAATCCAAGGCACCGTTCGAAAGGGAGTGTGACACGATGAAACAATACACCATTCGCCGCATCCTTCAGCTCATTCCGGTCTTGCTGGGCATCAGTATTCTGATCTTCGCCGTCATGAAGATGATCCCCGGCGACGTGATCTCGGGTATCCTGGGCGTGGAGGCCACGCCTGAGCTGCGGGCTCAGCTGGCCGCCAAATACGGCCTGGACCGCCCCTATATCGTACAGTACCTGGACTGGATCGGCGGCGTGCTCCGGGGCGATTTCGGGGAATCCATCCGCACAGCGGAGCCCATCCTGCCCCAGATCCTCACCCGCTTTCAGGTGACCGCTGAGCTCACCATCCTGGCCGCCGTTATCTCCTGGTTCGTGGCCATCCCTCTGGGCATCCTCGCCGCGGTCAAGCGCAACTCCATGGCCGACCGGCTGATCCGGGTCTTTGCCCTGCTGGGCGTCTCGGTCCCCGGCTTCGCCCTGTCCATCCTGCTGATCCTCTTCCTCTCCCTGGCCTTCGGTTACTTCTCCCCCCTGGGCTATGTGGGCTTTTTTGAGGACCCCCTGCGCAACCTTCAGATCATGATCCTCCCGGCCTCGATCCTGGGCATCTCCATCTCGGGCTCGGTCATGCGCATGACCCGCTCGTCGGTGCTGGAGGTCCTGCGGCAGGATTTTGTCCGCACCGTCCGGGCCAAGGGCGCCAGTGAGCGGGTGGCCATCTTCAAGCACGTCCTGCGCAGCGCCCTCATCCCCATCGTCACACTGGTGGGCATGCAGATCGGCTCCCTGCTGGGAGGCGCGGTCATCGTGGAGCAGATCTTCTCCCTCCCCGGCCTGGGCCAGATGACCCTGACCGGCATCAACCAGCGGGATTACCCCGTGGTGCAGGGCTGCGTGCTCTTTATCGCCTTTGTGTACGTACTGGTCAATGTGGTGACCGACCTGCTGTACGCCTACATTGACCCCCGTATCTCTTACGACTGACGGCAGGAGGATTACCATGAAACGACTTGGACAGACGATCCGGGATCTGTGGAAGGATCCCATGGGGCGCATCGGCATGATCGGCATTCTGCTGGTCATCCTGGTGGCCATCTTTGCCCCCCTGGCGGCTCCCTTTGAGCCGGACAAGATGGTGGCCATGCCCAAATCCGCCCCCAGCGCCGACTATTGGTTCGGCACCGACAACTACGGCCGGGACATCTTCAGCCGCATCCTCTACGGCGCCCGGGTCTCTCTGGAGGTGGGCATCATCGCCGTGGGTATCGGCGCGGTGGCCGGCTACATCCTGGGCCTGCTGGCGGGCTATTTTGAGGGCTGGGTGGACCGGGTCATCATGTGTGTGATGGACATCCTCTTTGCCTTCCCCTCCATCCTGCTGGCCATCTTCATCTCGGCGGTGCTGGGACGGGGCCTGGTCAACACCATGATCGCCATCGGCATCGTCAACATTCCCGTCTTTGCCCGGACCGTACGGGCGGCGGTCATCTCGGCCAAGGGCCTGGAGTATGTCTCCAATGCCCGGAGCGTGGGCGTCCGGACGGGCGCCATCCTGGTGCGGCACATCTCCCCCAATGTGGTGGCGCCCTTTACGGTGCAGGCTACCCTGGCCCTCTCCAGCGCCATTCTCACCGAGGCCTCCATGAGCTTCCTGGGCCTGGGCATCCAGCCCCCCGATCCCTCCTGGGGCTCCATGCTCTCCGAGGCCCGCACCTTTATGGAGCAGGCCCCCTGGATGGCCATCTTCCCCGCACTCTTCATCATTGTGACCATCCTGCTCTTCAACATCCTGGGCGACAGCCTCCGCGACGTGCTGGACCCCAAGCTCAAAACCTGATGGGAGGACTGCCGACATGGATCATCTCTTGGAAATGCGCAATCTCTCCATCGACCTGTACCGGGGACGGCGGACGCCTCCGGTCAAGCTGGTGGAGGGAATTGACCTCAACATTGATAAAAAACAGAATTTCGGCATCGTGGGCGAGTCCGGCTGCGGGAAGAGCATCACCTGTTCCTCCATCATGGGACTGCTCTCCTTCCCTCTTTCCGTAGGTGCAGGGAGCAGCATCCGCTTCCAGCGGGAGAATGGGACCGATACCGAGTTGCTCTCCCTTCCGAAAAAGCAGATGCAGCAGCTGCGGGGCAAGGAGATCTCCATGATCTTTCAGGAGCCCATGACCGCCCTGGACCCCATGTATACCATCGAAGACCAGATTGTGGAGTCCCTCCGCTTCCACACCGATCTCAGCCGCTCCGCCATGCGGGAGGCCGCCCTGGAGATGCTCCGCAAGGTCAAGATCCCCCGGGCGGAGGAGATCCTGAAGGAGTATCCCCACCACCTCTCCGGCGGCATGCTCCAGCGGGTCATGATCGCCATTGCCCTCATCAACAATCCCCGGCTCCTCATCGCCGATGAGCCCACCACCGCCCTGGACGTGACCATCCAGGCCCAGATTTTGGACCTGATGAACGAACTGCGGGAGAGCTATGACACCTCGGTCATCATGATCACCCACGACCTGGGCGTCATCGCCGAGACCTGTGAACAGGTGGCGGTCTTTTATGCCGGCCAGGTAGTGGAGCAGGCCAGCGTGGACGACATCTTCCACCACACGGCCCACCCCTATACCAGCGGACTGCTGCGCTCGGTGACCTCTCTGGGCGGAGAGCAGAAGGAGCTCTATACCATCCGGGGCACCGTGCCCACCGCCGGGCAGTTCTCTTCCGGCTGCCGCTTTGCCGACCGGTGCGAACACTGCACGGCCCGCTGCCGGGAGGCGGTTCCGCCGCTGACCGAGGTGGCCCCCGGGCACCAGTGCCGCTGCTGGCTCCACGCCAGCGGCGCAGAGAAGGAGGCGGCACGATGAGTCAGGAAAACATTCTGCTGGACGTCCAGCATCTGAAAACCTACTTTCCCATCCGGGGCGGCGTGATGCGCAAGGCCGTAGGCCATGTCCACGCGGTGGAGGATGTCTCCTTCCAGATCCGGGAGCAGGAGACCTTCGGCCTGGTGGGCGAGTCGGGCTGCGGCAAGTCCACCACCGGCCGGAGTATCCTCCGCCTCATCGAGCCCACCGGCGGACAGGTCCTCTTTGACGGCACCGACCTGTGTACCCTGAGCCGGGAGCAGCTGCGGCTGAAGCGGCGGGACATGCAGCTCATCTTCCAGGACCCCTATGCCTCCCTCAACCCCCGCATGACGGTACATAAGCTGTTGGAGGAGCCGCTGCTCACCCATTTCCATCTCTCCCCCAAGGAGCGGGAGGAGCAGATCCAGTGGATCGCTCAGGCTGTGGGCATCACGGCGGAGCATCTGGAGCGCTATCCCCATCAGTTCTCCGGCGGACAGCGCCAGCGCATCGCCATCGCCCGGGCCCTCATCTGCAAGCCCCGCTTCGTGGTGGCTGACGAGCCGGTCTCCGCGCTGGACGTGTCCATCCAGTCCCAGATCCTCAACCTGCTCATGGGACTTCAGCAGGATCTGAAGCTCTCCTATCTTTTCATCTCCCACGATCTGAACGTGGTGCGCCACATCAGCAACCGGGTGGGTGTGATGTATCTGGGTCGTCTGGTGGAGACGGGCAGCACCGAGGATGTCTACCGCAATCCTCTCCATCCCTACACCAAGGCCCTTCTCTCCGCCATTCCCAAGCGGGACCCGTCGGAGGAAAAGGAGCGCATCCATCTGGAGGGCGATGTGCCCAGCCCGGCCGATCCCCCCAGCGGCTGTGCCTTCCACGACCGCTGCCCCCACTGCATGGGAATCTGCAAGGAGCAGCCGCCCCAGACCCGGGAGCTGGAGCCCGGCCACCGGGTGGCCTGCCATCTCTACAATCCATAGCACAGCCAAACACTTACGTATATATGAAAAGAGCGGACCGGAACAATTCCGGTCCGCTTTTCGTATTCAGATGATCTTATTTCGCAGCGTATTCGGCCCGGCCGCTGCGGAAGAGATTTCCGCCCGTGCTGTCGATGGCGACCGTCAGGGGGAAGTCCTCCACGGTCATCTTCTTCACCGACTCACAGCCCAGCTCATCAAAGGCGATGACCTCGGCGGCCTTGATGCAGCGGGCGATCAGCGCCCCCGCGCCTCCCACCGCCGCGAAATAGCACGCCCCGTTGCGGACGATGGCGTCCACCACCTCCTGGCTGCGCTCTCCCTTGCCGATCATGGCACCCAGGCCCAGGTCCAGCAACCGGGGGGCAAAGGCGTCCATCCGGCTGGCCGTGGTGGGGCCGCAGGCTCCCACCGCCATGCCCTGCTGTCCCGGGGTGGGGCCGGCATAGTAGATCACCGCGTCCCGCAGCGGGAAGGGCAGGTCCTCTCCCCGGTCCAGAAGCTCAAAAAAGCGCTTGTGAGCCGCGTCCCGGGCGGTGTAGATGGTCCCGCTCAGGATCACCCGGTCTCCCGCCTTCAGCGCAGGAATGTGGCTGCGCAGGTCCTGTGTATGCAGACGGTATTCCATCTCTCCTCACTCCTCATCCAGCGGCAGAGGCTCGGGCATCCGGGGCCCGATGGCCTCCTCATAGGTCTCCAGCAGCAGCTTGAGCTCGGCGTCATGGTCACCGAACTCGGCGGTGAGTCCCTCCATGCTCTTGCGCACCCGGTCCAGCTCCCCGGCTGTGTGGGCGATGGTGGCCTCAATATCCGTGCGCATCCGGTCATAGCCGGCCTGCACTTTGTAGATCCACTGTTCCAGCTCCTGGCGGGCCTTCTCCACCTGCTCCCGGGCGGCCGACTCGATCCCCTGGGCACGGCAGTGGGCCTCCAGCTCGATGCCGGCCGTGCGGTCCTTGATGGCCTCGTAAGCTCTGGCCCCCTGCTCGCTTTTCTCCAGGCGCTCCTTCAGGTCGGAGAGCTGGTTCTGGAGGGCGCTTTGCTCCTCTGCCTGGAGCTCCCGCTCGCCCCGGCTCTGCTCCAGAGCGGCACCCCGCTCGGCCAGCTCGCCGGTGAGCTTCTGTACCTGGGCCGACAGCTCCACCAGACGCCCCTCGGCCTCTTCCACCCGCGCTTTGAGTTTGTCCCGCTCCTCCGTCATGGCGGAGAGCTCTTTCTGAAGTCCCTCCACCTTGGCGGCGTGGTCCTGATTGGCCTTCTCGATATAGTCCAGTACGTCCTGCTTACTGAACCCGCCCAATGCGGCGGTACGGAACTGAATGTCCGCTGCCTCCATCTACGTACACGCTCCTTCTCTCAGGGTATTGCTCGAATCAGAGGTATTTTATCACAATTTTGCGGGCAATACAATCCTATTCTATTTGACGCTGGCCGGGGCCAGGTGATATAATAACCTGATTGTACCATTTCCATCGCCCTGCGATGGATGAGATTGATAGATGGAGCGAATGCACTATGTGGATTTCCGACGCCTGGAAAGACTATGAACTGATTGACTGCGGCCGTGGGGAAAAACTGGAACGCTGGGGGAAGCATCTCCTGGTCCGCCCCGACCCCCAGGCCATCTGGAATACGCCCCGGAGACATCCCGGCTGGAAGAAGCACGAGGCCCGCTATGCCCGCTCCTCCACCGGCGGGGGCGCCTGGGAGAAGAAGGATCTGCCCGAACGCTGGACGGTGGACTACCGGGACCTCACCTTTAATATTAAACCCATGAATTTCAAGCACACCGGCCTCTTCCCTGAGCAGGCCGCCAACTGGGACTGGGCCCGGGAGCAGATCCGCCGAGCCAACCGTCCCATCCAGGTGCTCAACCTCTTTGCCTATACCGGCGGAGCTACCGTGGCCTGTGCCGCGGCGGGGGCTTCGGTCTGCCACGTGGACGCGGCCAAGGGCATGGTGAGCTGGGCCAGAGAGAATGCCCGCTCCTCCGGGCTGGAGGATGCCCCCATCCGCTGGATCATCGACGACTGCGGCAAGTTCGTGGAGCGGGAGATCCGCCGGGGCCGGCGGTATGACGCCATTATCATGGACCCTCCCTCCTATGGCCGGGGCCCCTCCGGTGAGATCTGGAAGCTGGAGGAGAATCTCTATCCCTTTGTGGAGCTGGTCTCGGGCGTCCTCTCGGACAACCCCCTCTTTGTCATCATCAACTCCTACACCACCGGCCTTGCCCCCTCGGTGCTCACTTACATCCTGGAGACCATCGTCTCCTCCAAACACGGAGGCCACACCGACAGCCAGGAGCTGGGCCTGCGGGTCCGTGAGACCGGGCTGGCCCTCCCCTGCGGCGCCACCGGACGCTGGCTGGCCGACCGCTGAGGGACCCACCCTTCTGAGATTTGAGGATATCGACTATGAGCAACGCCATCATTGAAATCAGAGATCTGCACTTTTCCTACACCGGGGCGGAGGGTGCCTCCCCCTCGGTGCTCAACGGAGTGAACCTCTCCATTGAGGAGGGCTCCTTCGTGGCGGTCCTGGGGCACAACGGTTCGGGCAAATCCACCCTGGCCAAGCACCTCAACGCCATCCTCCTCCCCAGCGGCGGGGCGGTCTATGTGGCGGGCATGGACACCGCTGACGAGTCCCTCCTGCTGGACATCCGCCGCACCGTGGGCATGGTCTTCCAGAATCCGGACAACCAGATTGTCGCCAATGTGGTAGAGGAAGACGTGGCCTTCGCCCCGGAAAACCTGGGGGTCCCCCCTGCTGAGATCCGCCGCCGGGTGGACGAGGCCCTCAAGGCCGTGGGCATGTATGAGTTCCGGGAGCACGCCCCCCACCTTCTCTCGGGCGGACAGAAGCAGCGAGTCGCCATCGCCGGCGTCATCGCCATGGCTCCCCGCTGCATTGTGCTGGACGAACCCACCGCCATGCTGGACCCGGTGGGCCGCCGGGAGGTCCTGGAGACCATACAGAAGCTCAATCGTCTCTCCGGGGTCACTGTAGTCCTCATCACCCACCACATGGACGAGGCCGCCCTGGCCGACCGTCTGGTGGTCATGTCCAAGGGCCAGGTGGTGGCTGACGGCGCTCCCCGGGAGGTCTTTCAGCGGGTGGAGGAGCTCAAGGCCCTGGGCCTCACCGTCCCCGAGACCACCGAGCTGCTCTGGCAGCTCCGGCAGGACGGGCTGGACGTGCCCCTGGACGCCCTGAGCGACGAGGAGTGCGCTCAGGCCCTCTACCAACTCTTCCGCTGAGGCGCGAGAGCCTCCGCCACTTCTTCGGGCGTCATCCCTCCGGGGAGATGCACCACTTTCGCAAAGGAATGAAGTTATTTGGAACCCATTCTTCAGACACATCAGCTCTCTCACGTCTACTCCCAGGGTACGCCCTTTGAGCGGGCTGCCCTGCTGGACGTGGAGTTTGCCGCCTACCCCGGGGAGTACCTGGGGATCATCGGCCACACCGGGTCGGGAAAATCCACCCTCATCCAGCACCTCAACGGTCTGCTCAAGCCCACCGGCGGGCAAGTCCTCTTTGAGGGAAAGGACATCTGGGAGACCAAGGAGCGCACCCGTCAGACCCGCTTCCAGGTGGGTCTGGTGTTCCAGTATCCCGAGTACCAGCTCTTTGAGGAGACCATCTACAAGGACATCTCCTTCGGTCCCCGGAACATGGGACTGCCCGAGGAGGAGATCGACCGCCGGGTCCGGGAGGCCGCCCATTTCGTGGGTCTGCGGGATGAACTGCTGGAGCGCTCCCCCTTTGAACTCTCCGGCGGTCAGAAGCGCCGGGTGGCCATCGCCGGCGTCATCGCCATGGAGCCCAAGGTCCTCATTCTGGACGAGCCCACCGCCGGGCTGGACCCGGTGGGTGTGGAGCAGATCCTCCAGAACATCCGAGATTACCACGAGGCCAACAACGCCACCATCATTCTGGTCTCCCACTCTATGGAGGAGGTAGCCCGGACAGTGGACCGCCTGGTGGTGGTCAACGACGGGACCATTCCCTTTGAGGGTCCCCCCCGGGAGGTCTTCCGCCATGGGGAGGAGCTGGAGGCCATGGGTCTGGGCGTGCCCCAGATGACCCGGGTCTTCCACCGCCTGCGCTCCATGGGCGTGGACATCGACCCCTCGGTCTACACCATCGCTCAGGCACGCCAGGTCCTGCTGGATGCGCTCAAGAGAAAGGGGGCGGTCTGATATGGCTCTGAAAGACATCACCCTGGGACAGTACTTTCCCGGTCACACCATCCTCCACCGGATGGACCCCCGCACCAAGATCCTGCTGACCACCCTCTACATCGTGGCCCTCTTCCTGTGCAAGCAGGTGGTCTCCTATGCCCTGGTCATCGCCGTACTGGCAGGGGCCGTGGCTATCTCCCACGTGGGCCTCAAATCCATCGTCCGCGGGATGCGTCCGGTGCTCATCATCGTCATCCTGACGGCGGTGCTCAACCTCTTCTACACCCCCGGGCAGGAGCTGTGGCGCTGGGGCTTCCTCCGCATCACCGTCGAGGGCATCTGGGCGGCCGTCTTTATGGTGCTGCGTATCACCCTGCTCATCACCTGCACCTTCCTGCTCACCTATACCACCTCCCCCATCCTGCTCACCGACGGACTGGAAAAGCTGCTCTCCCCCCTCAAGCACCTGCGCTTCCCCGTCCATGAGCTGGCCATGATGATGTCCATTGCCCTGCGCTTCATCCCCACCCTCATCGAGGAGACCGACAAAATCATGTCGGCCCAACGGGCCAGAGGCGCCGACTTTGACTCGGGCAATCTGATCCAGAAGGCCCAGGCCCTGGTGCCTCTGCTGGTGCCCCTGTTCATCTCCGCCTTCCGGCGGGCCGATGAGCTGGCGGTGGCCATGGAGTGCCGCTGTTACCATGGCGGAGAGGGCCGTACCCGGATGCGTCAGCTCCATTTCCAGCGCGCCGACTGCGCCGCTCTGGTCCTGGGCGTCGCCCTGGTGGCCGCCGTGTCCGTCCTGCGGCACTTCGGCCTGTAATATTCCCAGGCCGGAGAATCCCATTCTCCGGCCTTATCAACTTTCAAGGTGAATGAGATCTGCTATGAGAAATATCGCGCTGCAACTGATGTATGTGGGCACCGCCTATCACGGCTGGCAGGTGCAGAAGACGGTCACCACCGTGGCTGAAACCCTGGAAAAGGCCCTGTCCACCGTGGTCTGCCACCCGGTCAAGTGTACCGGCGCCGGACGCACCGATGCCGGGGTCCACGCCGAGACCTATGTGGCCAATTTCCACACCACCTCTTCCATCCCCTGTGAGCGGCTCCCCCTGGCGGTGAACACCCGCCTGCCCGACGACATCGTGGTGGTCCGGGCCGCCGAGGTGCCCGACTCCTTCAACGCCATCGGCTCCTGTCTGAAAAAGGAGTACACCTACCGCATCTACAACTCCCGCATCCGCAACGCCTTCTTCGTGGACCGGGCCTGGTTCTATCCCAAGCCCCTGGACGAGAAGGTGATGCAGGCGGCGGCCAGCCAGTTTGTGGGTACCCACGACTTTGCCGCCGTCCAGTCGGTGGGCACCGAGGTCCAGTCCACGGTGCGCACCATCCACTACTTTGACATCACCCGGGCGGGGGACCTCATCACCTGCCGGGTCTGCGCCAACGGTTTTCTCTACAATATGGTGCGGGCCCTGGTGGGCACCTGCGTCTATGCCGCCGAGGGAAAACTCTCCCCCGACGATATCCCCCGTCTGTTGGAGTCCCGCAACCGCACGGCGGCGGGTCCCACTGTCCCGCCGGGCGGGCTCTACATGACCCGTCTCTGGTATCCGGAGGACACCCTGGGACAGGTCGTTCCCTTCCGCTGAGCCTAACAGGAGGCAATCTATGGAACTGCTGCAACCAAAGCCAACCCCACCCAAAAAACGCCCCAGCCGCCTGCTGCGTCTGCTGGCCTTTTTGGTGACTCTGGCCCTGATGGCCGGGGCGGTGGCCCTGGTGGCCAACCGGGACAAGCTGAATCTGGACGGGGTGCGCCGCTGGTTCAACTACCGCTCTCTGGAGCGCAGCGACAGCGGCCAGGCCGAGTCCTTTTCCTACGACGGCGGAAGCGCCAGCAGCTTTGCCACCCTGGACGACGGGCTGCTGGTATGCTCTACCGCCTCCATCCGTCTCTATTCCGGCAGCGGAACCCTCTATGTGGACCAGACGATCTCCATGGAGCACCCGGTCATCCACAGCACCGAGCACAGCGCCGTGGTCTACGACGCGGGCGGACAGGATCTCTTTGTCTTTTCCGGAAAGGAGCAGGTCTTTTCCCTCTCCCTCAAGGAGGACGAGTCTCTTCTCTCGGCCCGCCTCAACCAGGAGGGTTCCCTGGTGGTAGTCGCCCAGGAGAGCGGATACAAGGGCACCGTGACGGTCTATGGACAGGATTTTCAGCCCATCATGCGCATCAAGCTCTCCAGCCGCTTCGTGAGTGACGCGACCCTCTCTCCGGACGGCAAGTCGGTGGCTCTGGTCACCCTGGGCGTGAACGGGAGCACCTTTGAGAGCACGCTGGAGCTCTATCAGCTCTCCCGGACCGAGGAGGACGTCTCTCCCGATCACACCTGCTCTCTGGGCAATGACGTTCCCCTGGATCTGGCCTGGAAATCGGACGGAATCTGGGTCCTGGGACAGTCCTCCTTCACCCTGGTCTCTCCCAGTGGAGAGAATAAGGGGAGCTACGACTATTCCGGCCAATACCTCAAGGGCTTTTCCCTGAACGGGGAAGGCTATGCCGTTCTCCTGCTGGGCAAGTACCGGGCCGGAAGCGCCGCCGACCTCATCGTGCTGGACCATACCGGCCAGGTCAAGGCATCCTCTTCCCTCCATGACCAGGTCTTTTCTCTCTCGGCCGCCGGCAATTACATTGCGGTGCTCTCGGCGGGACGGCTGGATCTGTACACCCCGGATCTCACCCTCTACCGGTCTCTGGAGACCACCCAGGGCGCCCGGCGGGTCATCCAGCGCTCCGACGGCTCTACCATGCTCATGAACGCCGACACGGCCCATCTCTATGTTCCTAACTGAGGAGGTTTTTTCCATGCCCTATCTGCTTGATCTGATCGTGGCAGCGGTCGCTGCCCTGTTTATCTGGAAGGGATGGCGCAAGGGTCTGGTCCTCTCCCTGTGCGGGCTGCTGGCGGTGCTGGTAGCCTTCGCCGGAGCGGGGATTGCTGCCCGCACCCTCTCTCCCGCCGTAGGCCAGGCTCTCGAGCCTAAGATCTCCCAGCTCATCGAAGAGCGGCTGGAGGAGGGGCTCTCCGCTCCTCCGCCGGCAGAGGAGGTCTCCGCCGGCGAGGACCCCCTCTCCGACGTGCTCTCCGTCCTCAAGGATCTGGGGCTCTATGAGAATCTGGTGGACTCCCTCCAGCACACCGTGGAGGAGGGTATGAACGGG
The DNA here is from genome assembly GCF_014982855.1 of Pseudoflavonifractor gallinarum. GTDB lineage: Bacteria > Bacillota > Clostridia > Oscillospirales > Oscillospiraceae > Pseudoflavonifractor_A > Pseudoflavonifractor_A gallinarum. Next base: position 64,306 of record NZ_JADCKF010000006.1, read on the forward strand.
GCGGTCTCGGCCGCCGCCAGCGCAGGGGCCGCCATGGCCCAGTCCATCGCCTACCGCATCATCTTCCTGGTGTCCTTCACTCTGATCCTGGCCCTCTGGGGCTGGCTGAGCCGGGCACTCAATCTGGTGGCCCGCCTACCGGGACTGCACTTTCTCAACAAGACCGGCGGTGCCGCCATCGGGCTGGTCAAGGCCCTGCTGGTGCTCTTTCTGGTCACCTGGCTGCTCCAGTCTCTTGGCCATTTTGTTCCGGAGGAGACGGTGGCCCAGACCACCCTCCTGCGCGCTCTGGTGGAGCACAATCCCCTTACTGCCCTGACGGATCTGGCGGTATGAGGCGCTTCACACCCATTGGGAGGTAAATCCGTATGAATGTACCAAATCTGCTCTCACTGCTCCGCCTGGCCATGGTGCCGGTCTTTGCGGCGGTCTTTTTCCTGCCCGACCCGTCCGCCCGCAGCTGGGCTGCCGGAGTGTACGCCCTGGCCTTTGTTACCGATATCGCCGACGGCTGGATCGCCCGCCATTTCCACCAGGTCACCCGTCTGGGCCGTATCCTGGACCCTCTGGCGGACAAGCTGATGACCTTTACGGTCATTGTCTGTATCACCGCCGCGGGCATCATCCCCCTCTGGGCTGTGGTGGTCTTCTTCCTGAAGGAGGCCGCCATGGGCGTGGGAGCCCTGTCCATGTACCATAAGACAGAGGACGTGATCCCCTCCAACTGGCTGGGAAAGGTCTCCACCGGCGTGTTCTTTGTGGTGTGTGCCGCACTAGTCCTCTTCCCCGGCATTCCCTCCTCCTGGGCCACCGGCCTGATCACCCTGGCCCTGGTCCTGACCATCCTGGCCTTCGTGAGCTATCTCCTGCAATACCTCTCCCTCACCGGCCGGCGGAAGAGCTGATGCCCGGAACGGGACTTGTTTCTCCTACATTCATACGCAGTTCATAATTTCGGGCTAGAATCAATAAACTGGAGGGCGGCGTTCTGTCCGCCCTCCCGCGCGCGGTCCAGCCGCGCCGGAAAAGGAGTTGAAATCATCCATGCAGCCGACACTCTGTTCCAGATGTCATAAAAATGTGGCCGTCGTCTTCATCCAGAAGATGGAGAACGGCGTGGCCAAGACAGAGGGCCTCTGTCTGAAATGCGCCAAGGAAATCGGCATTCAGCCGCTTCAGGATATGATGCAGAAAATGGGGATCACCGACGAGGATCTGGAGAGCCTCTCCAACGACATGATGACCGCCATGGGCTCCCCCGAGAGTCTGGCCGGTCTCATCCCGTCGGAATCCGAGGAGGACGACGAGGAGGACGGCAAGACCGCCACCTTCCCCTTCCTCAATAAGCTCTTTGGCGCGGGCTCCAATCCCCGCTCGGAGGAGGAGCCGGGCGGTCCCTCCATGGACGGCCCCCGCCCCAACCGGGAGGAAAAGGGCAAGGGAGAGCGTCCCCCCAAGCGGAAGTTTTTGGAGAACTACTGCATCTCTCTGACCCAGAAGGCCGCCGAGGGCAAACTGGACAATATCATTGGCCGGGAGGAAGAGATCCAGCGCACCATCCAGATCCTCAACCGCCGGCAGAAGAACAACCCCTGCCTGATCGGTGAGCCCGGCGTGGGCAAGACCGCCATCGCCGAGGGCCTGGCCCAGCGTATCTACAACCGGCAGGTCCCCTATAAGCTCCTGGACAAGGAGGTCTATCTCCTGGATCTGACCGCCCTGGTGGCGGGCACCCAGTTCCGCGGCCAGTTCGAGAGCCGCATGAAGGGACTCATTGAAGAAATCAAGAAGCTGGGCAACATCATCCTGGTCATCGACGAGGTCCACAACATCGTGGGCGCGGGTGATGCCGAGGGCTCCATGAACGCCGCCAACATCCTCAAGCCCGCTCTCTCCCGGGGCGAGATCCAGGTCATCGGCGCCACCACGCTCACCGAGTACCGCAAGCACATCGAGAAGGACACCGCGCTGGAGCGCCGCTTCCAGCCCGTCATCGTGGAGGAGCCCTCCATTGACGATGCGGTGAAGATCATCGAGGGCATCGCCCCCTACTATGAGAACTACCACTTTGTCTCCATCTCTCCCCAGATGTGCCGCCTGGCCGTCACCATGAGCGAGCGGTACATCACTGACCGCTTCCTCCCCGACAAGGCCATCGACCTCATTGACGAGGCCTGCTCCGACGTGAACCTCCACAACACCAATCTGGCCCGGGAGGCCCAGGTCCGCAAGGAGCTGGATGAGCTCTCCAAGGAGCGGGACCGTATGGTCAGCGAGTCCAACGACCGGGAGTACAAGCGCCAGAACAGCCTCAAGGCCAACGAGCAGAAGCAGGCCGAGCTCCGCCGCCAGCTGGGCAAGCTCAATGAGGAGCACGCCGCTCTCTCGGCCGCTCCCGACCAGGAGGCCGGCCTGCGGGACAACGAGCGGGAGGCCGCCCGCCTCCAGCGGGAGCTCTCCGCCCTCAACAAGGACCACATCTCCCTCTCCACCGAGACCGACGGCAATCAGTATGAGCGCCTGGCCGAGATGAAGAGCCGCCAGCTCCAGCTGGAGGAGGAGCTCCACAAGCTGGAGGCCCAGAGCGCCCCGCCCCTCACGGTGGAGCATCTGGCCCGGGTCATCGAGCTGTGGACCAAGATCCCGGCCAGCCAGATCCAGGAGGCCGAGTATGAGCGCCTGGCCAAGCTGGAGGACCGCCTCAAGGAACACATCATCGGCCAGGACGAGGCGGTAAAGGCTGTGGCCGCTGCCGTGCGCCGGGGCCGCGTGGGCATCGCCTCCAAGCGCAAGCCGGTCTCCTTCCTCTTCGTGGGCTCCACCGGCGTGGGCAAGACCGAGCTGGTCAAGCGCCTGGCCATGGACATGTTCCACTCTCCTGAGTCTCTCATCCGCCTGGATATGTCGGAGTTCATGGAGAAGTTCGCGGTCAGCCGCATCATCGGCTCTCCCCCGGGCTATGTGGGCTACGACGAGGCCGGACAGCTCACTGAGAAAGTACGCCGCAAGCCCTACTGTGTGGTCCTCTTCGACGAGATCGAGAAGGCCCACCCCGACGTGCTCAACATCCTGCTCCAGATCCTGGACGACGGCCACATCACCGACGCCCAGGGCCGGAACGTGAACTTTGAGAACACCGTCATCGTCATGACCTCCAACGCGGGCAGCGACACCAAGTCGGCCGGCAGCGTGGGCTTTGGCCGCACCGCCAACGAGCAGGGCCGGGAGCGGGTCATGAAGGCGCTGGAGTCCTTCCTCCGCCCCGAGTTCATCAACCGCGTGGACGAGATCGTCTACTTCAACAAGCTCTCTGAGGAGAACTTCAAGGCCATTGCCAGCATCATGCTCACCGAGCTCCAGACCAACCTGCGGGAGAAGGGCATCACCTTCTCCTGGGACGAGTCCCTGCTGGATTACCTGGTGGAGAAGTCCTACTCCCTCACCTACGGTGCCCGCAACCTCCGCCGCCAGATCCAGCGGGATCTGGAGGACGGCATTGCCACCAAGCTCATCGAGAGCTATCTGCATCCTCTCTACGAGATCCGCGCCACCGCCCAGGACGGACAGATCCGCCTGGAAACTCAGTAAACGGTATCGCAGGGCCCCGTGCCGCCAGTGGCGGCGCGGGGCCTTTCTCTCTTGACAATCCACACGGAAAGGGTCATAATAAACATGTATTATGTCTGAATTTGGTTTGTCTTTTTATATTGGAAATACATTCTGTATATCGGAATCAACGGCAGTTTGACCAGATCGGTTTGTCCCTGTAAGGTCCTTTCCGCCGGATTCGGTCAGACATTGTAATGACTAAGGAGGAATCGTCCATGGAAACCATTACCGACCTCATCAAAAATGTCCCCATTCCCAAGATGGTCAAGATCCGCGAGCGCTATGACGAGAGCCATATCCCCGCCGACAAGATCGCTGAGACCGTGACCGAGCAGCTCTCCCGGGATGTCATCGCCAGCCGCATCCAGCCCGGTATGCGCATCGCCATCACCTGCGGCAGCCGTGGCATCAACCACTATGCCGTCATGGCCCGGGCCATGGTGGACTTTGTCAAGTCCAAGGGCGCCGAGCCCTTCATCGTGGCCGCCATGGGCAGCCACGGCGGCGCCACCGCCGAGGGTCAGCGCCAGATCCTGGCCGACTACGGCATCACCGAGGAGAACATGGGCTGCCCCATCGTCAGCTGCATGGACACCGTGGAGATCGGTCTGTCCGGCGTGCGTCATCTGCCCGTGCGCATCGACAAGCACGCTGCCGCTGCCGACGGTATCCTTCTCTTCAACCGCATCAAGCCCCACACCTCCTTCCGCGGTAAGTACGAGAGCGGCCTGATGAAGATGATGGCCATCGGTCTGGGCAAGCAGCACGGCGCCGAGAACATCCACCACCAGAGCCCCGCCATCATGCACGAGCTGGTGGAGGAGTACGGCCTGACCATCCTGAAAAACTGCAACATCCTGGGCGGTATCGCCATCATCGAGAACGCCTATGACGAGACCTACCTCATCCAGGGCCTGAGCCCCGAGGAGATCATCACCGAGGAGCCCAAGCTCAAGGAGATCTCCTATCAGACCATCGCCCACCTCCTCTTTGACAAGTGCGACGTGCTGGTGGTGGATAAGATCGGCAAGAACATCTCCGGCGACGGCATGGACCCCAACGTCTCCGGCCGTTTCGTCCAGCCCAAGTACTGCTCCGGCGGCATCGAGGCCGAGAAGGTGGTCATCCTGGACCTGACCGACGAGACCCACGGCAACGCCCAGGGCATCGGTCTGGCTGAGGTCACCACCCGCCGTCTCTACAACAAGATGAAGCTGGAGATGACCTATCCCACCGGCGTGACCAACACCTTCCTCCACCTGATGAAGATCCCCATGATCATGGACAACGACCGGGAGGCCCTCCAGCTGGCCCTGTGCTGCTGCCCGGATGCGGAGGATCAGAACAACATGAAGATGATCCGCATTCCCAACACCGCCCACATCGAGTATATCGAGATCTCCGAGGGCCTGCTGCCCCAGGCCAAGGCCAACCCCAACATCGAGATCCTCTCCGAGCCCTATGATCTGGAGTTCGATGAGAACGGCAACCTGTTCTAATCTGTTTTGGGTCGCTCCGGGACTTGTCCCAAACGGAACTCCCGAAAAAACGTGAAAAACCCGGCGTCTTTTGAGCCCAATTGGCCCCAAAAGACGCCGGGTCTATATTTTTTCTCCGGGAGGCTGTTTCCAACGTTGGAGCGGTCCCTCTATCCTTCCGGCTCCTCCGGGTCCAGCAGGACCACTTTAAGCCCCTGCTTCATGGCGTAGGAGACGGTATACATGGTCCCCCCCAGCAGCCCGTCGTACACGGCGATGAGGCGGGAAGAGCGGTCCACCATGTAGCGGTTGCGCCGGAGCATGCATCCCTTGTCATAGTGCCGCTGCACCATGGTCTCCTTGTCGCAGTGCCCCACCAGGTCAAAATAGCGGTTTCTGGCCCCCTCGCTCCAGCGGGCGCACTGCTCTTCGCAGGGGATGGCGGCCTCTACCGTAACCCCTGCCCGCCGGTCCCGCAGGGCAAGGGCCGCCTCGCAGAAATAGAAGTCCGCTCCCTGGGCCATTCCGCAGATAAAGTGGCGGTATCCGTCCCGATACGCCGCCTCCAGTTCCCGGTCGATCCGGGCCTTGAGGGCGAGACAGCGGGGGTCCTCCTCCCGATTGCGCCAGGGCAGCTTCTCGGGCCGGTGCCCGGTAAAACAACACGTGGTGTCGCGGTCCATTCTTCTTCTCCCTTCTGCCGGACATCGGATGGATCCTCTCTTGTTCCCATCTCCATGCCTGTTATTTTAGTATATCCCCCTGCGGAAGTCAATTATTTATCGAACATTAGTTTCTTTTTCTTTCTCTCATTTTGGGGGTTGCATTTTCGAGATGTCCTGCTATAATAAAAACAGAACAACTGAATGTGATGTCTTCAGGGCAGGGTGAAATTCCCGATCGGCGGTATAGTCCGCGAGCGCGCTTGCGCAGACCCGGTGTAACTCCGGGACCGACAGTGACGTATCCTTTTGGATGCGAAGTCTGGATGAAAGAAGATGTGTCCGCTGGGAAGTGGTTCTCCACTTCCAAACACGCACCTCCTGTTTTGTGTTTGACACCTGAAAGACATAGGCTTTCAGGTGTTACTAGCAAAAAGGAGTGTTTTTTATGTCCAACCCCCAGAACACCACCGCCGGCGTCTTTCCCCGCCGCAGCCTGACCCGCGTCCGCGCCCTCACCGTGACCGCTATGCTCTCGGCCATCGCCTTTGTGCTGATGTTCCTGGACTTCTCGGTCCCCCTGATCCCCAGCTTTGTAAAGATGGATATTTCTGAGCTGCCCGCTCTGCTGGCCGCTTTCGCCCTTGGCCCGGTCTACGGCACGGTGGTCTGCCTGGTGAAGAACCTGATCCACCTGATGATCACCTCCACCGCCGGTGCTGGTGAGCTGTGCAACTTCCTGCTGGGCGCCAGCTTCGTGATCCCCGCCGGACTCCTCTACCGCCGGATGAAGTCCCGCAAGGGCGCGCTCATCGGCGTGCTGATCGGCTCGGTCATCATGGCCCTCTTCTCCATCCCCCTCAACTACTATGTGACCTATCCCATCTACTCCAACTTCATGCCCATCGACGCCATCCTGGGGATGTACCAGGCCATCCGTCCCTCGGTCAACAGTCTGCTGGAGTGCCTGATCGTGTTCAACGCCCCCTTCACCCTGGTCAAGGGCCTCATCGACGCCGCCCTGTGCTTCCTGATCTACAAGTCCCTCTCCCCCATCCTGCACAAGGGTATGTAAGTTTCCATCCCGCCGTACCGCTGGTGCGGCGGGATTTTTTCGCCTTTTTTCGGAAAAGCGGGAAGTTCTCCTTGCAATTGAGCCCAAAACGTGCTATATATTATCTTACATGCAAAGAAGGGGAAAATAACGGTTTTCGACCCATCAGAGAGCGTCCGTCACCGGCTGAAAGCGGATGTTGGCGTCCCGCCGTTTGGTTCGCCCCGGAGCGGCCCTGGAGACAGGGACGGTTTCCCTCCGTTACCGGGGTCAGAGTGCCCGCGCAGTGCGCGGGAATGCGGGTGGTACCGCGGAAGGTTGGCCTTTCGTCCCATAACTTGGGGCGGAGGGCTTTTTTGCTGCCCTTCCCCTCACAGTCTACAAATGCTTAAAGGAGCGTACGATATGAAAGAGAAGCTGGAACAGATCCGCCAGGAGGCGCTCTCCGCCTTTGCCCAGGCCGGCAGCGCCCAGGACCTGGATGCCCTGCGGGTCAAGTACCTGGGAAAAAAGGGTGAGCTCACCAACGTGCTCAAGATGATGGGATCTCTCTCTGCCGAGGAGCGTCCTGTGGTGGGCCAGATGGCCAACGAGGTCCGTGAGGCCCTCACCGCCGCCCTGGAGGAGCGTCAGGCTGCCCTGGAGGAGGAGGCTCTCAACCAGCGTCTGGCCGCCGAGGCCCTGGATGTGACTATCCCCGGCAAGGCCCCCCATCTGGGCCACCGCCACCCCATGTATATCGCCCTGGACGAGCTCAAGGATATTTTTGTGGGCATGGGCTTCACCGTGCTGGACGGCCCCGAGGTGGAGCTGGCCGAGTACAACTTTGACAAGCTCAACGCCGAGGAGGGCCATCCCTCCCGCGACTGGTCGGACACCTTCTATTTTGACCAGGACAGCCGGGTGATGCTCCGCTCTCAGACCTCCCCCATGCAGGTGCGCGCCATGGAGACCATGGAGCTGCCCATCCGCATCATCGCCCCCGGCCGGGTGTACCGCAAGGACGAGGTGGACGCCACCCACTCCCCCATGTTCCACCAGGTGGAGGGCATGGTCATCGACAAGGGCGTTACCATGGCCGACCTGAAGGGCACCCTCAACACGGTAGTGGAGCAGCTCTACGGCAAGGGCACCAAGACCCGCTTCCGTCCCCACCACTTCCCCTTCACCGAGCCCTCCTGTGAGATGGACGTGCAGTGCCACAAGTGCGGCGGCGTGGGCTGCCCCACCTGTAAGGGCGAGGGCTGGATCGAGATGCTGGGCGCCGGTATGATCCACCCCAAGGTCCTGAAGATGGCCGGCATCGACCCGGAGGTCTACTCCGGCTGGGCCTTCGGCATCGGGCTGGAGCGCACCGCCATGCGCCGCTTCAAGATCGCCGACCTGCGCCTCATCTTCGAAAACGACGTGCGGTTCCTGGAGCAGTTCTAAGGCGGCCCTCCGCAGCCGCAGGGGCGGTCAGAGGCCGTCCCCACGATGAAAAGCCTGATGTGATAAGGGAGTTTTAAGATATGAATCTATCTCGTAAATGGCTCGGCGAGTTTGTCACCGTCGACGCCTCCGATCATGATTTTGCAGAGGCCATGACCCTGTCCGGCTCCAAGGTGGAGACCACCGAGAACCTGGGCGCAGAGATCTCCAATGTGATGGTGGGCAAAGTGCTGTCCATGGCCCGCCACGAAAACAGCGACCATATGTGGGTCTGCCAGATCGACGTGGGCGAGGCCGAGCCCGTTCAGATCGTCACCGGTGCCTGGAACGTCCATGTGGGCGACCTGGTCCCCGTGGCCCGGCACAAGTCCACCCTGCCCGGCGGCGTGAAGATCGAGAAGGGCAAGCTGCGCGGCGTGGTCTCCAACGGCATGCTCTGCGGACTGTCTGAGCTGGGTCTGGAGGAGCGGGACTTCCCCTATGCCGCCATCACCCCCGCTGCCCTCCTGAACGACTACCATCCCCTGGATGCGGACAAGCCCTCCATCCCGGCAGACATCCAGGCCGGCCACAAGGTCTTTGGCCCGGTGATCTGCGCCAAGGTGCAGGCGTGCGAGACCCAGCCGGACGGCAGCTTCCGCGTCTTTCTGGATCTGGGCGAGGGTACCGCCGACACCACGACGGCCTGCCCCAACCTCCACGAGGCGGATCTGGTGGCCTACAACACCAAGTCCGGCTCCATCTGCACGCTGGAGGATCTCCACGCGCAGCAGGCGGAGTTCCCCCACTGCATCCCCGACGGCATCTTCATCCTCCGGGAGGAGTGCAAGCCGGGCGACGATATCAAGGGTATCATCGGTCTGGACGACTCGGTGGTGGAGTTTGAGATCACCCCCAACCGCCCCGACTGCCTCAGCGTCATCGGCCTGGCCCGGGAGGTTGCCGCCACTTACGGCGCGCCCCTGCGCCTCCACACCCCCGTGGTGAAGGGCGGCGGCCCCGGCAATCTGATCGAGCTGCTGGATGTGGAGACCCCCGATCCCGACCTGTGCCCCCGCTACACCGCCCGGATGGTCCGCAATGTGAAAATTGGTCCCTCCCCCAAGTGGATGCGGGAGCGGCTGCGCGCCATGGGTGTGCGCCCCATCAACAACATCGTGGATATCACCAACTATGTGATGCTGGAGTACGGCCAGCCCATGCACGCCTTTGACTACCGCTATGTGAAGGGCGGCAAGATCATCGTCCGCCGGGCCAGCGAGGGCGAGGAGCTCACCACTCTGGACGGACAGGTCCGCAAGCTCAACGCCAATCACCTGGTCATCGCCGACGAGCATCGCGCCGTGGGCCTGGCCGGCATCATGGGCGGTGAGAACAGCGAGATCGTCTCCGACACGGTGGACGTGGTGTTCGAGTCGGCCAATTTCGACGGCACCTGCATCCGCAAGGGCGCTCTGGCCCTGGGCATGCGTACCGAGGCCAGCGCCAAGTTTGAAAAGGGCCTGGACCCCATGAATACCCTCCCCGCCGTGGACCGTGCCTGTGAGCTGGTAGAGCTGCTGGGGGCCGGCGAAGTGCTGGACGGAGTCATCGACATCCTCAACTATGTGCCCCACCCCCGTGTTCTCCCCCTGGAGCCCGACAAGATCAACGCCCTGCTGGGCACCGAGATCTCCGGCGAGGAGATGGTCTCCATCCTGAAGAAGCTGGACTTTGGAGTGGAGGACGGCATGGTCACTGTCCCCTCCTGGCGCGGCGATGTGGAGGCTATGGCCGATCTGGCCGAAGAGGTGGCCCGTTTCCACGGCTACAACAATATCCCCACCACCCTCATGCGGGGTCAGACCACCCGGGGCGGCTACTCCCCCGAGCAGGAGCTGGAGCGCTCCCTGGGCCAGACCTGCCGCAGCTTGGGCTATGACGAGATCATCACCTACTCCTTCATCAGCCCCACCTACTATGACAAGATCCGCTGGGCGCCCGACGATCCCCGCCGTGCCTCCATGCGCATCTGCAACCCCCTGGGCGAGGATACCTCCATCATGCGCACCACCATTCTCCCCTCCATGCTGGAGATCCTGACCCGCAACTACAACTACCGCAACAAGTCCGCCCGCCTGTATGAGCTGGGCCGGGTCTACTTCCAGCGGGAGGACGGCATGGCCGACGAGCCCAAGGTCCTCTCCCTGGGCGCCTACGGCGGCGGAATGGACTTCTACACCCTCAAGGGTGCGGTGGATTCCCTCCTCTCCTCGATCCGGGCCGAGCATGTGACCTATGAGGCCGTGTCGGATAACCCCTCCTACCATCCCGGACGCTGTGCCCGGGTCCTGGTGGACGGCCGCGAGGTGGGCGTGCTGGGTCAGATCCATCCCCTCACCGCCCGGAACTACGGGGTGGACGCTGAGCTCTACTGTGCAGAGCTCTCCTTCCCCGCTCTCTTTGCCGCCAAGGGGGCCGATCCCCAGTATGTGCCTCTGCCCAAGTTCCCCGCCGTCACCCGTGACATCGCCGTGGTGTGCGACGAGGCCGTCACCGTAGGCGCGCTGGAAGATTCCATCCGTCGGGGCGCCAAGGGTCTGCTCAAGGAGGTCACCCTCTTTGATATCTACCGCGGCAAGGGCGTAGACGAGGGCAAGAAATCGGTGGCCTTCAGCCTGGTCCTCCGTGCCGATGACCGCTCCCTCACCGCCGAGGAGGCCGACGCCGATGTGGCCGCCATCCTGAAGGCCCTGGAAACCGAGCTGGGCGCCGTGCTCCGCTGAACAGAATAAACCGCCTTCTATTCCACAAACTACTTCTTAATGTTTCGTGAATTTTGGTCTGGCCCCTTTACACTCCGCGTTTTTTCAGTTAAAATAGGGGACAGAAGCATAAGGAGGTGTGATTGTCATGCATACGGATTATACACGCAGATTCAGTCTCAATTATGAGAAGGATCAGGAGATCAAGGACATTCTGACCTCTGTCTATAATTCTCTGCAGGAAAAAGGGTATAACCCCATCAATCAGATCGTGGGTTACATCCTCTCGGAAGATCCCACTTATATCACCAACTATAACAATGCCCGTGCGCTGATCCGCAAGCTGGATCGGGACGAGCTTCTTCAGGAGCTGGTGAAGCAGTATCTCAATAGCTGAGCAGACGGAGGGTCCGGTTTTACCGGGCCCTCCGAGATTTTTATTTGCATTTTGCAGAAAAAAGGTATAAAATGGATGTATCTAAATGCGGCACTGCCGCTTCTGTCATGAGGTGATTGTATGGAATTCTTTGAAACTGTTGCCAAGCGTTACAGCCACCGGACGCCCTTTTTGGACCAGCCCGTGCCAGACGCCGATGTCCGCAAGATCGTAGAGGCCGGTATTCAGGCCCCCTCCGGTCAGAATTGCCAGACCACGCCCTTCGTGGTGGTCACCGATCCCGACCTGCGCAAGCGCATCTCCGAGGTCCTCTCCACCCCCGCTACCCAGACGGCTCCCGTCATCCTGGTGGTGCTGAGTGAGCACGTGGTGGCCCCCTGCGGTATGGCCTTCGAGGTGGAGGATTATGCCGCCTCCGTGGAGAATATGCTCCTGGCCGCCACCGCCCTGGGCTATGCCACCGTCTGGATGGACGGCATGACCAAGGCCCCCGCCGCCTGTGCGGCCATCGCTTCCCTCCTCCACATTCCCGAGGGAAAAACGGTGCGTACCATTCTCCCCCTGGGCGTTCCCGCCGAGGTGGGTGAGCCCAAGCCCCGCAAGTCCTTTGAGGAGCGGGCCCACTACAACCAGTTCTAAGATCCAGACGCCGGTCCCCCTAAAAAGGGACCGGCGTCTCTTTTTTTGTTATAGAACATTCGTTTGACATAGGACACGGAATCTCTTATAATAGAATCCAGAACAACAAGGGGGGAGCGCCATGGACCGGGTCATTCTGCACTGTGATCTCAATAGCTTCTACGCCTCGGTGGAGCTTCTGGACCACCCGGAGCTCCGGGAAAAACCGGTGGCCGTCTGCGGAGATCCAGAGAGCCGCCACGGGATCATCCTGGCCAAAAATGAGCCCGCCAAGCGCTTCCAGGTCCGGACCGCCGAGACCATCTGGCAGGCCAGGCGCAAATGTCCCCAGCTCATCCTCCTCCCCGCCCACCGGGAGAAATACCGGCACTTTTCCCGGGCCGTCAACGCCATCTATGAGCGCTATACCGATCTGGTGGAACCCTTCAGCATCGACGAGAGCTGGCTGGACATGACGGGCTCCCTCCACCTCTTTGGCGGCGACGGAAAGGCGGTGGCCGATGAGATCCGCTCCGTGGTCCGCCGGGAGACCGGGCTCACCCTCTCGGCAGGGGTCTCCTTCAACAAGATCTTTGCCAAAATGGGGAGCGACTACCGGAAACCGGACGCCACCACCGTCATCTCCCCCGAAAATTTCCGCACGCTGCTCTGGCCCCTCCCGGTCACCGATCTCATCTTTGTGGGCCGGGCCGCCGCCCGGACCCTGGAGCAGTACGGCGTACACACCATCGGGGATCTGGCCCAATTTGACCGGGAGGCTCTGGTGCGAGTCCTGGGCCGTCAGGGCGTGACCCTTCACGCCTATGCCAGCGGCCGGGAGCACAGTCCCGTGGTCCCGCTGCGGGATATGCCGCCCCCCAAGTCAGTGGGCAACGGCATCACCTTCCCCCACAATCTGGTGGGCTGGGAGGAGCTCCGCTCCGGACTGGCCCTCCTGTGCGACAGCGTGGCCGGACGGCTGCGAGAGGTGGGTCTCAAGTGTACCACCGTCCAGATCATGATCCGGGACCCCTCCTTCCGGGACATCTGCCGCCAGAGCCGGCTGAACGCCCCCACCTTTGTCACCCGGGAGCTGCTGGACGCCTCCTTTGCCCTGCTCCGGGGTGTCTGGCGGGCGGAGGCCCCGGTGCGGGCCCTCACGGTCACGGCCCAGCACCTGATCCCGGAGGACGAGGCCGCCGAACAGCTGGATTTTTTCTCCGCCGACTCCCTCCCCCGCCGAGACCGGCTGGAGCGGCTGGAGCGGGCAGTGGATCAGGTTCGCCGAAAATATGGACACGACGCCCTCTCCCTGGCCTCCTCCGTAACAGGAGAAACCCCACCCTCGGATCCCCAGGTTCCGCTATGACAAAAACGCTTCCGGACAAAAGTCCGGAAGCGTTTTTCAAGCGATTACAGTCCGCGGCCGTATTCGCTGCGCAGCAGCTCCTGGTCCTCCAGGGCCAGATCGATGGCCGAGAGCATGGCCTGCCGGTCCTCGGGCAGACCACCCTTGAGGGGCAGATAGTTGGAAGCGTGGTCGCAGGTAAAGTGCAGCGGGTCCACGTCCAGGTGCTCCAGCAGGAGACGGGTCTCTTCCAGGGCCTGGGGCCCGGTGATGAGCTGGAACTCTCCCCGCTCCACCTGCTCCCCCATCTCGGTGCCCGGCTCAGGCATATAGGTGAGAGCCGAGAGATGGCGGGGCTTCATCTGGTTCATCATCTCCGCCGTGGCCAGGATGTGCCGGCGGGAGGGCTCCCCGGGACCGGCCAGTCCCAGCAGGACCATGACCCACAGGTCCAGGCCTGCCTCCCGCAGCCGGATGCCGGCCTCCAGCATCTCCTGCGCGCCCACACCCTTCTTGATGGTGTGAAGCAGCTCATCCGAGCCGGTCTCCACCCCCAGATAGACCCGGTACAGTCCGGCCTCCCGCAGGGCACGCAGCTCTTCCGGGGTCTTGGTCAGGGCCGAGCGGGGACCGGCGTAGGCGGTGACCCGCTCCAGCTCCGGGAAGGTATCGTAGAGCTTTTTCAGGATGGCCAGCAGCTGCTCGGTCCGCATAATGACGGCGTCGCCGTCGCACAGAAAGACCCGCTTGACCGGCCGGCCCATCCGATTATAGTAGGCCCGGGCCATCTCGATGTCCTCAAAGATATCGGCCATGGGGCGGATGTGGAACTGCTTGTCCTTGTACATGCTGCAAAAGGTACACTTATTATGGGAGCACCCCACAGTGACCTGGAGCAGATAGCTCCGCCACTCTCCGGGGGGACGGTAGATATTTCCTTCGTAACGCAAGGGATTTCCTCCTTATTTCTGTGCTTTGTCACGGCCGAGTGTCTGACGCAGGACCTGGATCAGCTGCTCCATCTCCTCTTCGGTGCCGATGGTAATCCGCAGATAGTCCTCAATGCGGGGCTTGCCCCACCAGCGGACCAGGATGCCCTGTGCCCGCAGGGTGTCCAGCAGCTCCTTCCCTCCCCGCTCCGGATGGGAGACAAAGAGGAAGTTGGCCTGGGAGGGACAGACCCGGAAGCCCAGCTTCTCCAGAGCGGCGGCCGTCTTTTCCCGGGTGTCCATGATGCGGCGGCGGTTTTCCTGGAAATACGCCTCGTCCTCCACCGAGCCCTGGGCCGCCGCCAGGGCGATCCGGTCCAGGGTATAGGAGTTAAAGGAGTTTTTCACGCAGTTGAGGGCCGCGATGAGATTGGGGCTGCCCACCGCATATCCCACCCGCATTCCTGCCAGAGAGCGGGATTTGGACATGGTGCGCACCACCAGCAGATTGGGATACCGGTCCAGCAGGGAGAGGGCCGACTCTGTCCCGAAGTCCACGTAGGCCTCGTCCACCACCACCGCGGCGGTGGGATTGCCTGCGGCCAGCCGCTCCACCTCCGCCAGAGGCAGAGCAATGCCGGTAGGGGCGTTGGGATTGGGCAGGATCACGCCGCCGTTGTTCCCCAGAAATTCCTCTACCGGGATGGTGAAGTCCTCCCGCAGAGGGATCTCCCGGTAAGGGATTCCAAAGAGTCCGGCGTAGACCGGGTAAAAGCTGTACGAGATATCCGGAAAACAAATGGCCCGCGCCGGCTCGAAGAGCCCCTGGAAGCAGAAGGCCAGCACCTCATCCGAGCCGTTGCCCACAAAAATCTGCTCCGCCTTCACCCCGTGATAGGCCGCCAGTGCGGCGCGCAGCTGCCCGGCCTCCGGATCGGGGTACAGGCGCAGCCCCTCCCCCACGGCCTGTTTTGCCGCCTCCAGCGCCCGCGGCGCGGGCGGATAGGGATTTTCATTCGTGTTGAGCTTGATGAACGTCCGGTCCTTGGGCTGCTCCCCCGGCGTGTAGGGGACCATGTCCCGAATGCGGCTGCTCCAAAATTCTTTCATGTCTCCGGCCCCTCATTCCGCTTGATTTTTTTGATATTCTTCTCCGCCTTGCTGCGGGGGAGCATCAGTTCATGTCCGCAGCCGGCGCAGCGCAGCTTGAAATCCATGCCAACCCGCAGGACGAGCCATTCCCGGCTTCCACAGGGGTGCTGCTTCTTCAGCTCCAGCACATCGCCCACCCGTACATCCATGGCAGTTCATCCTCTCCATTTATTACTTTACTTCGCTGCATTATTATATCCCATGAGGCGGTCGGACGCAAGCCCCATTCTCGGGGCCTCCCGGCCACACAGCCGTAGGTATTATTATAAATTCCCCGTTCTTTTCTGTCAATTCCGGGTTGCGGGGCGCATATAGTGCTCTATAGACCCCTATTGGATATTGAAAGGATCTGGTCGTTTTGACACGCTTTTTCCTGCCTGAGGGCCATCGCCTGCACACGCCAGAGAACCGTGCCGCCTGTTCCTCGCCGGAGGGACTGCGCCGTGCCATGGAAACAAAGACCGTACTGGAAGGGACCGCACTGCTCTGTGACGCCGAACACAACCTGACGGTCTCCCTGGGAAACGGCTGCCTGGCCACCATCCCCCGGACCGAGGCCGCCCTGGGCATTGCGGAGGGGACCACCCGGGACATCGCCATCCTCTCCCGGGTCGGGCGGCCGGTGTCCTTCCTGGTGGATTCCATACCGGAGGCGGGCGGGCGGCCCATCCTCTCCCGGCGCAGAGCCCAGCGCATGGCCCTGGACCTGCTGCTCACCCAGGCCCGGCCGGGCATGGTACTCCCCGCCGTGGTCACCCACCTGGAGCCCTTCGGGGCCTTCGTGGACCTGGGCTGCGGGGTCACCTCCATGATCGGCATCGAAAATATCTCAGTCTCCCGCATCTCCCATCCGGGACAGCGCTTTACCATCGGACAGTCTATCTATGCGGTGGTGCTGGACATAGACCCCCAGCGGGAGCGCATCTACCTCACCCACAAGGAGCTGCTGGGCACCTGGGCGGAAAATGTACGCCCCTTTCACCCGGGCATGACGGTACCAGGTATCGTGCGGGGGATCAAGGAGTACGGTGCCTTTATTGAGCTCACCCCCAACCTCTCCGGGCTGGCCGAGGCGCGGACCGGCCTCACGGAGGGGGAGCGGGTGTCGGTCTTTCTCAAGTCCATTGCCCCCGACCGCATGAAGATCAAGCTTCTCATCATCGACCATCTACCTCCGGAGCCACCTGCCCCCCTCCCCTATTTCATCACAGAGGGACGCATGGCCTACTGGCGCTATGCCCCGGCGGGCTGTACCCGTGTGGCGGCTGAGACGGTTTTTCTGGATTGAGCCATGACGCAAAAAGGACCCTGGCCCAATGGGCCAGGGTTCTCATTTCTCAACACACAGTCACTTTTGAAAGACGCGCAGTCCGCCCGCCTCTATTACTCCAGAGCCAGCAGGTTGGCCTCGGTCTCGGGGTTGAAGAGGTGCAGCAGGTCATTGCGGAAGGTGAAGTGGACCTGGGTACCATAGTTGATACCGCCGCGATGCTCCTCGGGCAGGTCGGTGGTGGGAACACGCAGCACCACGTCCTTGCCGCTGGCATTGACGTGCAGGTGCACCTCGGAGCCCATCATCTCGGACACGTCCACCACGCCCTTGACGCTGGTCTCGGAGGGCTCGGACACGAAGGAGATGTGCTCGGGACGCACGCCCAGCGTGATGTCCATGGGAGCCACGTTCCGGGCCTTCAGACCGGCCTGGATCTTCTCACCGGGGGTGATCACAGCGCCCTGGCAGCGGACCACATACTGGTCGCCGTTCTTCTCCAGCTTGGCGTCGAAGAAGTTCATCTGAGGCATGCCGATGAAGCCGGCCACAAAGATGTTGGCGGGATGATCAAAGACCTCCTGAGGCGTGCCGATCTGCTGGATGAAGCCGTCCTTCATGATGACGATACGGTCGCCCAGAGTCATGGCCTCGGTCTGGTCATGGGTCACGTAAATAAAGGTGGTGTTGATGCGCTGACGGAGCTTGATGATCTCGGCACGCATCTGGTTGCGGAGCTTGGCATCCAGGTTGGACAGCGGCTCGTCCATCAGGAAGACCTGGGGCTCACGCACGATGGCGCGGCCGATGGCCACGCGCTGGCGCTGGCCGCCGGAGAGGGCCTTGGGCTTGCGCTGGAGGTACTGGGTGATATCCAGGATCTCGGCCGCCTCTTTCACCCGCTTGTCGATCTCAGCCTTGGGCAGCTTGCGCAGCTTCAGGGAGAAGGCCATGTTCTCATACACGGTCATGTGCGGATACAGGGCGTAGCTCTGGAAGACCATGGCGATATCGCGGTCCTTGGGCTCCACATCGTTCATGCGCTTGTCGCCGATGAGGAGATCGCCCTCGGAGATATCCTCCAGGCCGGCGATCATCCGCAGGGTGGTGGACTTACCGCAGCCGGAGGGGCCGACCAGGACGATAAACTCCTTGTCCGCAATCTCCAGGTTGAAGTCGTGCACCGCGGTGACCTTGTTGTCGTAGATCTTCTTGACATTCTTCAGGCTGACAGTTGCCATAGGTTGAGGACCGTAGGAGCGATGCCTCCGCAAGCACTCCCTCGTCCATGGAGAGCAAAACTCCAGGGACGTTACGGCAGGTCTCCACACTGCCGCACCGCCGGTCCGGCGGATTTCCTCCTTTTTTACCGCTCACCCTCCCCTATGGAAATGGAGTAGGAGAGGGTGGCTGGAATGGTGGCGCAGCCGCGCCGCTGTCTCTATTATGCCAGAGAATCAAGCCTTTTGCAAGGGTGTTTTTGTGCTTTTATACAGTCCCGTGGACCAATTCGCCCTTGAGGAAGACGGCCTTGAGCTCCAGATTTTCATCCAGCACGGCCAGGTTGGCCAGCTTGCCGTTCTCAATGCTGCCCACGCGGCTATAGATGCCGATGGCCTTGGCGGGGTTCACCGCGGCGGCCCGGACCGCATCCTCCAGGGGGATCCCGAAGGAGACGGCGGTCTTCATGCAGTTCATCAGGTCGGTGACCGAGCCGGCCAGGGTGCCGTCCTCCAGCGTGGCGTACTTGCCCTTGACCTGGACCGGCTGACCGCCCAGGGTGTAGTCCCCGTCGGGCATACCGGCGGCCCGCATGGTGTCGCTGATGAGGATGACCCGCTTGCTCCCAAAGAGCTGGAACACGGCCCGCACCACGCTGGCGTGGATGTGGACGCCGTCGCAGATCAGCTCAGCCATGCACTCGGGGGTGTCGAAAGCCGCGCCCACCACGCCGGGTGCCCGGTGGGTAAAGGGCGGCATAGCGTTGAAGAGATGGGTGGCCTGCCGGGCGCCGGCGGCATAGGCCGCCATGGCGGTATCATAGTCGGCGGTGGTGTGGGCGATGGAGACCGTCACCTCGTCGGCGACTTCCTTGATGAACTCCAGCGCGCCGGGCTCCTCCGGGGCGACCGAGACCAGCTTCACCAGACCCTCGGAGGCCTCCTCCAGGCGGCGGAGCATGGCCACATCGGGCTCATGGAGCCAATCGCCGTTCTGGGCGCCCTTCTTGGCCCGGGAGAGGAAGGGCCCCTCCAGGTTGACGCCGCACAGCAGAGCGCCGCTCTTGCTGTTCTTCCGATGCTGGGCCGCGTTCTTGCAGACCTTGATGAGCTGCTCCTCCAGCAGGGTCATGCCGGCGGGGCAGATCTGAGTGACACCCCGGGAGAGCTCATAGTCGGCCATGACCTGGAGGCCCTCGGGATCCGCATCGCTGAAATCATGGCCCTTGGCGCCGTGGAAATGCACGTCGGTGAGACCGGGGATCAGATAGTACCCGGACAGGTCGGCGCTCTTCCCGTCGGAGCTGTGGTCGGCCAGCAGTTCTCCCTCAATGCACACATCCCGGGAAACAAAGCCGTTCTGGACGTCAAATACCTTTGCTCCGGTCAGCCGCATACGGGAACACCTGCCTCTACCAGTTTGCTCAGCGCTTCCTTATCGCCCACCAGGGTCACATCGGGGTGGAGCTGGAGGATGGAGGCGGGCACTTCCTTGGTGACCGGGCCGCAGAAGGCCTTGTACACGATGTCGGCCTTGGCCGCACCGCTGACCACGATCAGGATCCGGCGGGCCTGCATGATGTTCTTGATGCCCATGCTCAGCGCCTGGCGGGGCACATCGTCCTTGCTCTCAAAGAAACGCTTGTTGGCCTCAATGGTGCTCTCGGTCAGGTTGACCAGATGGGTCTCCAGACCGAAGTCGTCGCCGGGCTCGTTGAAGGCGATGTGGCCGTTGTGGCCCATGCCCAGCAGCTGCAGGTCGATGCCGCCCAGATCCCGGATGAGCTTATTGTACTCGGCGCACTCCACCGTGGGGCTCTTGGCCAGGCCGTTGAGCACGTGGGTGTTCTCGTACTTGATGTCGATATGGTCAAAGAGGTTGCTCTGCATGAAGTAACGGTAGCTCTGCTCATGACGGGGAGAGAGGCCGTAGTACTCGTCCAGGTTGACCGACTTGACTTCCGCAAAGCTCAGGTCGCCCTTCTTGTACCACTCCACCAGCTGCTGGTAGGCACCCACGGGGGTCCCGCCGGTGGCCAGGCCCAGCACGCTGTCGGGCTTGGTGATGACCTGGGCCGAGATGATGTTGGCGGCCCGACGGCTCATGGACTTATAATCTTCTGCCAGATAAATTCTCATGATAATCTCTTCCTTCCTGTTGTGCCCTCAGGCATCCCATCAGCAGTATTTGGCAATGGCCGCGTCGATCCGGGCCGCGCAGGCGTCCACAATGGCCAGATCGCTCTCCACCAGAGCGGGCAGAGGCTTGCGGACGGAGCCGCACTCCACGCCCTTCTTGGCCAGGATGGCCTTCATGGTGGCGTAGAGGTTGCCGTGGGCGGAGCACATCTGATAGATGATGCGGCAGATCTCGTTCTGGATCTCACGGGCGGGCTCCATCTCGCCCTTCTGGAAGTGCTCGCGCACCTTCAGGAAGAGCTCGGGCATGACCGCATAGGTGCCGCCGATGCCGGCGCAGGCGCCCATGGCCAGGCCGGAGATGAACTGCTCGTCGGGACCGTTGAAGACGATAACGCCCTCGTCACGCCACATCTGGATGTCCTGGGTGGGCATGGAGGAGTTCTTCACGCCGATCACGCGGGGATTCTTCTTCATCTCCTTCAGGAGAGAGGGAGTCAGAGCCACACCAGCCAGCTGGGGGATGTTATAGATGATGAAGTCGGTGTTGGGGGCGGCGGCGGAGATATCGTTCCAGTACTGGGCGATGCCGTACTCGGGCAGGTGGAAGTAGATGGGCGGGATGGAGGCGATGGCGTCCACGCCCAGGCTCTCGGCATGGGCAGCCAGCTCCTGGCTGTCGGCGGTGTTGTTGCAGGCCACGTGGGCGATGACCACGACCTTGCCCTTGGCCTCAGCCATGACGTTCTCCAGCACCACCTTGCGCTCGGCCACGCTCTGGTAGATGCACTCACCGGAGGAGCCGCCCACATACAGGCCGTTGACGCCCTTGCTGATCAGGTGGCGGGTCAGGCCGCGCACACGCTCGGGAGAGATATTGCCCTCGTCGTCATAGCAGGCGTAGAAAGCGGGGATAACACCCTGGTACTTGTTCAGATCGCTCATTTTGATTCACTCCAATAAATTATGTGAGCCGGCAGGAAACAGGGCCCGCCCCGCTTTGCAGGGCGGGCCCTCCTGTCAGTTCCAGCACGTTGCGGATAACCGGATCAGACATCGTCTGAAAGGGACTCCAAACACAGTAATCTTAACCCT
Organism: Pseudoflavonifractor gallinarum; assembly: GCF_014982855.1. Classification (GTDB taxonomy): domain Bacteria; phylum Bacillota; class Clostridia; order Oscillospirales; family Oscillospiraceae; genus Pseudoflavonifractor_A; species Pseudoflavonifractor_A gallinarum. Next base: position 85,452 of record NZ_JADCKF010000006.1, read on the forward strand.
TTACCGCGCCCATGGCAATACCCTGTGTGAAGTATTTCTGGAACGCGATGAAGATTGCCACGATGGGGATAGCCGCCAGAGCAGCACCGGCCATGATGAGGCCGAAGTCGCTGGCCATCTCGCCCTGGAGTCTGGCGATACCGAGGGAGATGGTCCACTGGGTGCGGCTGTTGAGCATGATCAACTGCAGGAAGTAGTCGTTCCAGGAGTTGACGAAGGTAAAGATGGCCAGCGCACCCACGCCGGGCTTGATCATGGGGAATACCACGCTGAAGAAGGTACGCAGCTCGCCGGCGCCGTCCACCCGGGCAGCCTCCAGCATCTCGGTGGGGATGGTCTCGGAGAACTGCTTCATCAGGAACACACCGAAGGGCCAGCCTACGGTGGGCAGGATGACGGCCCAGAGGGTGTCATGCAGGTGCAGGAAGTTCATCTCCTGCAGCAGGGGGATGACGATGACCTGCTTAGGCAGAGCCATGGCGCACACCAGCAGGCTGAAGAGGATCTTGCGCCCATAGAAGCGCTTCTTCGCCAGGGCATAGCCGGCCAGAGCGGCAGTCAGGCAGGTCAGCACCATGGCGCCCACGGCCATGATCACCGTGTTGGCCAGCCACCGGAAGGCCGGCTGGCTGAAGAGCTTGGTGTAGTTCATCAGGGTGGGCTCCAGCGGGAACCACTGGGGCTGCTGGGCATTGATGGCCGCAGCGGTCTTGAAGGAACCGGTGATGATCCAGTACAGCGGGAAAATGAAGAAGACAGCCAGGAGGAAGAGGATGACAAAGGCGAATGCCCGATATCCCTTGGACTGTTTCATGGCAAGACTGTTGTTCATCTCTTCACCCCCTTAACCGTTGTCGGTCTTCGTGACCTTGAACTGCACGGCGGAGAACACCGCGATGATCAGGGCCAGAACGACGCCCATGGCGTTGGCATAGCCGAAGCGCTGATACTTGTACGCCATATCAAAGATATAGTACATGATGGTATCGGTGGCGTGGTTGGGTCCGCCCGAAGTCAGCAGCTGGATGAGCGCGAAGCACTGGAAGCTGTTGATGGTGGTGATAACCAGGATGTACAGGGTGGTGGGCATGATCTGGGGCCACTTGATCTTCCAGAACACCTGGAGCTTGGTGGCGCCGTCCACCTGGGCCGCCTCGATGAGGGACTGGTCCACGTTGCCCAGGGCCGCCACGTAGAGCACGATGGGCTGGCCGATGGAGGTGGTAAACAGGATCATGATGATACACCAGATCGCGGTCTTGGGATTGCCCAGCCAGTTGAAACCGGTGGTCCCCAGGATCTGATTGAGCAGACCGGTGTAGGGGTTGAACATCCACTTCCACACCACGGTGACCGCCACGGTACCAGTGACCACGGGCAGATAGAACACGCAGCGGAAGAAAGAACGGGTGACCGCCTTCATGGGGCAGATGGCGGAGCTCACCCACAGCGAAAACGCGGTGACCGTAGGCACGGCTACGACCACGATGAGTACCGTATTCCAGAAGGCCCGGATAAAGACCTTATCCTGGAACATCTCGATGTAGTTGTTCAGACCGGCGAACCCTTCAAAGCCCGCCAGGCCGTAGTCCAGAAAGCTGTATACCACACAGATGATCATGGGGATCACAACGAACCCCACAAAGAAAATCAGGCTGGGCAGCAGAAAGAGGTAGGCGGAAATCGTTTCCCGGCGTACCAGAGCCTTGCTCATGCCGGAGAACTCAGAGCGCCGTTCCTTTTTGGGCTTTTTTGCCGCAGCCGGCACGGATTTTTGCTCCATAACGTATCGTTCCCCTTTGTCGTAAAATACGCTTCCTCTCCCCCGCTCTCCGCGGGTCAAAGCGAATGCGCCCGCCCCCTCTCAAATAGGGAGCGGGCGCATGATTGCGTGTAAAGAGGTCTTACTTGATGGCGGCGTTGCTGGCCTCCACGAAGTTGTCGGCCGCAGTCTGCACGTCCTCGCCGCTGACGAAGATCTGCTGCAGCATGTTGAACCAGTTGGTGCGCTGCTCGGTCCAACCGCCGATGACGTTGTAGTAGTCGCCCAGGTAAGGCATCATGACCTGGAACTCAGCCATACGGGCCTCGTCCTCAGTGCCGGCATAGACGTCGCCCTGAGAGGCACGCACGGGGAAGAAGCCGGAGAGGCGGACGCTCTCGGGACCCTGCTCGGCGTCGTCACAGACGAACTTGATGAAGGTCTTGGCAGCCTCAATCTTGGCCTCATCGCCGTTGTCGAAGATACCGAAGCCCCAGATGCCGCCGCACAGAGCGGGAGTCTCCTGATCGGTGGGGAAGGCCACCGCGTAGGGAGTGAAGGAGACCTGAGAGGCATACTGAGCCTGGTTGGAGGCGTTCCAGCAGAAGGTCATAGCAGCGGTGCCGTTGGCAAAGGCCTGCAGCTCGTCGGCAGCCTGGAAGCTGGCGTCGGCAGTCAGGTTGCCGGCCTTGACCTGCTCAGACAGAGTCTGGAGGGCCTTGACGTTCTCAGCGGAGTTGGCGGTGTACTCGGTGTGGTCGGCATTGGTGTAGGTGCCGCCGTACAGGTTGTTCACCAGCGCGCGGGTACCCTGGTCGCCGCCCTGGCCGCCGCAGTAGATGATACCGGGGGTGGCCACCTGACCGGAGGCCTTCACAGCAGCGATGGCCTTGAGGAAGTCCTCGGTGCTGTTCCAGGTGCGGGTCTCGTCGTTGATGTACTGCATAGCGTCGGCGGCCTCAAAGACCTCCTTGTTGATGGCCATGCAGTGGGTGGTCATGCACAGGGGGTACTCATAGTAAGTACCGTCGTTGCTCTTACAGGCGTTGACCACGGACTCGCTCACAGCGGCGATGTCGGCGGTAGCCTCCTCGGTCCACAGATCGCTCAGATCCACCATCTTACCGGCAGCGCCCCAGTTGGAGACCAGGCGCTCAGGACCCTCCATGATGATGTCGGGGGTATTGCCGGCGGTGATCGCGGAGGTGACCTGGGTATCGCCGTTGGTGTAGTCCAGGAACTCCACGTTCACCTTGATGTCAGGATACTCGGCGTTGAAGGCGGCGATGATCTCGTCCACCTTGGCCTCGGTGCCGCCCCACTTGCCGATGGGGTAGGTCCACATGGTGATCTCGGTGCCGGTAGCGGCGCCGGAGCCGCTGGCCGCGGGAGCGGGCGTCCCGCTGGTCTTGGCGTCCCCGCCGCCACAGGCGGCCAGGCTCAGGGTCATGCCGGTTGCCAGTGCAAGAGCAACTGCTTTTTTCAGATTCATTGCTGATCTCCTCCTCATGATTTGAATAATTTCTCTCGAGCGCCAGAGATACCCGTTGTGTAGATTGTACAATCACAAACCCTTTTTGTCAATAGTTAACTGAAAATATTTTTCTTTTCAATTCAAACTGAAATTTTTTTCAAAACTTCTTCCCGTTTCGATCAGAGGTGTTTCTCCGAAAGAGCGTCGGCGATGCGCTCCCGACTCTCCTCCGCGCCCTTGGGGTCCCGCTGGTACATCTCATGGAAGAGCACGTCCAGCAGATAGAGCTGAGCCATCCGCGCCGCCACCGTTCCCAGCTGGAGGGGGCCCTCCTTGGAACCGCACTGGAGCACCAGATCGGCATACTGCGATCCGGGCGACTTGGGAAAACGGCTAATGAGGATGCACCTGGCCCCTCTCCCCTTTGCCTGGGCCAGCACCTCCACCAGATCCCGGGTGGCGCCGGAGTAGGAGAAGTAGAGCACCACATCTCCCGGCGCCAGCTGGGCCGTCCAGATGGCCTGCATGTGGGCGTCGCAGATGGGGTAGAAATTGGGCCGCACCGTGGAGAAGAGATGGGCCGCCTCCTGGGCCATGATCATGGAGCCGCCCTGTCCCATGCACAGGACCTTCCCCGCCCCCATCATCAGGTCCACCGCCCGGGCGATCTCCTCCGGGCGAATGAGCTTGCGTGTCTGGGCGATGGCGGCCACATCCGCGTTGTAAAGCCGCTGGCAGGGACTGATCTCCCCCTCCTCCAGATCCATCTCCTGGATGGGAGAGACCCGCTCCGGAATCACCGTAGAGTTGGCCACAGCCAGTTTGAAGGCGCTGTACCCCTTATACCCCATCCGGCGGCAGAAGCGGGAAATGGTGGCCTCGGCCACGCCGCACTCCTCGGCCAGCTCTGAGATGGACATATACTGGGTCTGTTTTTCGTGGCTGACCACATAGTCGGCCACCTTTTTTTCCGCACCGGTCAGCTGATAATACTCATTATCCAGCCGGGCGAACACATTGACCTGCGGCATGGGTCCTCACCTCCCTGCGCTTGCCGCGGGCAGAATCAGTCCCGGGCCAGAATCTGTCCCAGCATGTTGTCCACCATGGAGAGCATACGGGGCAGATGGAAGGGGCCCTTGAAGGTGGAACCCTTGGTGGAGGGCATGGTGGGCAGGCCGTCACGGCGCAGATAGCCGTACCACTCGCCATACTCCCGGTCGGAGAAGTGCTTCTTGCAGTAGTCCAGGGTCTGCTCGAACTTCTCCAGGTAGGACACGTCCCCGGTATCCCGGAAGATCATCATGGACGCGATCAGGATCTCGTCGTGGGGCCACCAGAGCTTCATATCGTGCTCGTAGGCCTCGGTGGGCTTGCCCAGGCAGTCGATGAAGTAGAGCAGTCCGCCGTACTCCTTGTCCCAGCCAGCCTCAAAGGCCTGGTCAAAGATCTTGACGGCGGTGGCGTGGGTCTCGGCGTCGTGGGCGTAGTTGGCCGCCTCCATCAGGAACCAGGAGCACTCGATGTCGTGGCCGGGGTTGACCACGCGGCCCTCGGTGACATCCAGACGGGGGGTCCCGTCGGGCGCCACGGACTCCAGGGTGCACTTGAGCTCGGGCTTGTAGTGGTACTGGAAGATGGTCTCCACACACTCCTGGGCTCGGGCGGCGTAGAGCTTCTGCCGCTCCGGATCCGTATCCACCCGGCGAAGCACGGAGGTGATGTTCAGGTAGATCATGGGATCGGCCAGAGCGCGGCCGGTGCGCGTGGTGGAGATGGTCTTGGGACCCATGCCGGTGGGATCCTGGATGAGGCCGTTGTTGAGCTGGTAGATCAGCTCATAGGCAGCCCGGGCGCGCTCCAGGCAGGCGGCGTCGCCGGTGACGCCGTAGTACTCGGCGTTGGCGATGGCGTAGAAGCCCTCGGAGAAGCAGTAGCGGCGCTGGCGCAGGGGCTTGCCCTCCGCGGTAACGGTGAAGTACATCCGGTTGCCGGCCTCCCGGTTGATGCAGTGGGCCTCCATAAAGTCCAGGCAGCTCTTGCTGGCCTGGAGCCACTCCTCCTTCACCCCGTACTGGTGGCACAGGTAGGCGAACATCCAGGCGCAGCGGCCCTGCATCCAGACGCTCTTATCGGTGGAATAGATCTCGCCCTTGCGGTCCAGGCAGGTGTATACGCCGCCGTTGACGTGGTCCATACCGTTTTTCAGCCAGAAGTTGACGCAGATGTCCAGCTCCTCCTTGATCCACTTCTGATGGGCCTCAAGGCGCTCTCTCATAGCAGTATCCATAACTTCGTTCCGCCTTCCTTTTGATACAAATTGCATAATGGACGGGGGCTTGAAACAGGCTTCCCTTTCCTTATCGCCTATATCATACCGTTGAAAGTAACTTTCAGTCAATAGCTTCTTTGAAAGTTTTTTCGATTTTTCTCGGAAATCCCTTGACAGATTGAAAAAAACTGATAGCCTATAAGTGGATAAATTTGATGGGCGGTACAAAAAATACCCCCAAATGATACATTCAAGGAGGAGGATACCGATGAAACACCTCGGCATTGACGTTTCCGTTCGTAATCTCCCTGAGCTGGACCCCAACTACATTCCGCTCTTCCCCTTCTATGAGTCCTTTCTGAAGGGCGCTTCCAAGCCCCTGGACATCGCGGTGGAGCGCTCTGCCGGTCAGGTCGCTGTCTACAAGACCTTCATTCACGGTACTCCCGAGATGGCTGAGGCCGACCTCTACTATGTGGACCGCATCATCAAGACCCTGCTGTGGCTCAAGGGCGGCTTCAAGGTCTATATCGCGGGCGATAAGGCCATCTATGAGGCCATTCACAAGGCCTACTCCAAAGAAGGCACCCGCGCCTTTGACGAGGACTTCATGGCCGGCGTCTATGAGCATCCCTTCGAAGTGGTCTACTGCGACGCCGTTCCCGCTGAGGTGAGCAAGTCCGAGGCCATCGGCCGCCACATGAACGGCTGCCGCATCGGCTTTGACGCCGGCGGAAGCGACCGCAAGGTCTCCGCTGTCATCGACGGTGAGCCCGTCTTCTCCGAAGAGGTGGTGTGGTTCCCCAAGACCAACTCCGACCCTGACTATCACTACCAGGGCATCGTGGACGCCATGAAGTCCGCCGCTGCCCATATGCCCCGCGTGGACGCCATCGGCGTGTCCTCCGCCGGTATCTACATCGACAACCGCACCATGGTGGCCTCCCTGTTCCTGAAGGTGGGCAAGAAAGACTTTGACGCCAAGGTGAAGGACATCTACATCCGCGCCGCCAAGGAGTTTGGCGATGTGCCCATCGTGGTGGCCAACGACGGCGACGTGTCCGCCCTGGCCGGCGCCATGAGCCTGGAGGAGAACAACGTCCTGGGTATCGCCATGGGCACCAGCGAGGCTGTTGGCTTCGTGGATGACAAGGGCAACATCACCGGCTGGCTCAACGAGCTGGCTTTCGTCCCCGTGGACGCCGCCCCCACCGCCATGGTGGACGAGTGGTCCGGCGACATCGGCTGCGGCGTGAAGTACTTCTCCCAGGATTCCGTCATCAAGCTGGCCCCCGCTGCCGGCATTGAGCTGGACGAGTCCCTCTCCCCCGCCGAGAAGCTCAAGGTGGTGCAGGGCCTCATGGAGAAGGACGACGACCGTGCCGCCGCCATCTACCGCTCCATCGGCGTGTATCTGGGCCATGCCCTGCGCCTGTACTATCACTTCTACGGCTTCAAGCACATCCTGCTGCTGGGCCGCGTGATGTCCGGCAAGGGCGGCGACATCGTGCTGGCCGAGGCCAAGCGTGTGCTGGCTGAGGAGTATGCCGACATCGCCTCCAAGATCAATCCCACCCTGCCCGACGAGAAGGCCCGCCGCGTGGGTCAGTCTGTGGCTGCCGCTTCCCTGCCCGAGTTTTAATCCGGTCACAGCATAGCAAAGCAAAAAACGTCCGGCTCTCCCTGTGGAGAGCCGGACGTTTTCCTATGTGCACAACGAGTCAGCGCAGATACCAGGGCCGCTCTGCCGGATCTTCCGGCAGCCCCTCCTCTGGAATGGTATAGGGGCGGAAGATCCGCTCCAGCAGCAGAGAGGCCGCCAGTCCAGCCAGGGCGGGCAGGATCATCAGCGGCACCAGATACCGCACCGACACCAGTCCCGCCGCCAGCAGCACTACCCCCAGTCCCAGGGTCGAGGGAAGATGCCCCAGCGCCAGCCGGAGAGCCAGGCCCAGAGCCCCCCAAACCCCCTGGCTGAATCGGGAGATTACCGGGAATACATAGCCCAGCACCCCCAGCAGTACCAGCGTCACCAGTGCATAGACCAGCAGCAGGGACATGGCCGCACGGTTGCCCGCCAGGGCCATCTGGTAGACCACGTACAGTCCTCCCAGCACCAGCTGTCCCGCCACCAGGCACACCAGCCCGGTCAGAAAGCTCACCTTGAAATTGCTCTTCAGGCACTCCAGAAAGTTCCGGAAGGGATAGGGCTCCCCCTTCCGGATGCACTTGACCAGCGTATAGTAAAGGGCTGTGGTGGCCGGGCCCGCCGTGACCACCGGAATACACAGCGCCACCCAGAGCAGGCTCAGGGCCGCCAGATTGAAAATCAGGTCAATGGTCTGAAAAAAACCGTTTTGGGGATCAAAGATACTGCGCCACACACCGATGTCCTCCTTGTGGTCCTCCGGGCATTCGTCCAGGCCCGGTCCATCTGTTGGAATGTATTCTATCCTATTTCCCGAAAAACGTCAAATGCCGCGGGATGACCCGCGGCATTTTCCTCGCCTTTTCCTCACGCCCGCCCACGGCGGCGCGTCTCCCCTCGGGAGATAAAGTCATTATATGTCTTTTAGGGCGCGGTGTCAACCCGTTTTTCCCCCTATTTCTTCCATTGCTATTGTATTTTTCGATAAAGTCTCCTCCCTTCTTCCCTTTTTGCCCGGTTTCGACTAAGATAGTGTCTGCTGCACGGGCGGCAAATCAGAGACAGGAGCTGGACAGGCGGATGGATATGGAACAGAGAGATACATTGGGCGTGGTCATGGGCCGTTTTCAGGGACTACACCTGGGGCATATGGAATACTTGCTGGCAGGGGCACAGCGCTGCGAACATCTTCTGGTGGGCGTGACCCACTTTGACCCCTGGGAGCACGCCCCGGAGGAGCTCCGGGATCTGGGCCGCATGAACGCCTCGGCCAATCCCTTCACCTACTATGAGCGCCTAGCCATGCTCCGGGATGCACTCACCGAGGCCGGACTTCCCCGGGAGCGCTTTGATATTGTCCCCTTCCCCATTGAGCACCCGGAGCGCATCCCCGAGTTCATCCCCCGGGAGGCCGTGTGCTATGTGACCATCTACGACCAGTGGGGATACCACAAGCGCCAGGTCCTGACCGATCTGGGCTTTCCCACCCGGGTCCTCTGGGTGCGGGACGACAGCCAGCGCCTCACCAGCGGAACGGAGGTCCGCCGGCTGATCGCGGAGGGGAAGCCCTGGTCCCACCTGGTCCCGCCGGCGGTATCCCGGTATCTGCTGGAGCACGGCCTGACCCAGCGGCTGGCTGCCGGCATCCCGCCGGAGGACTCCAATCCTTCCTAATAACAGACAGAAAAAGACCCCGCAGAATAAAAATTCTGCGGGGTCTCTTGTTTTCCTAGTTACAGCGCGGCAAAGACCTCGTCCGCCGCAACGCGGGTGTGCTCCAACAGCTCCTCGGTGTGGGCTGCCGAGAGGAACATGGCCTCAAACTGGGCGGGAGCCAGGTAGACGCCCCGCTCCAGCATTCCGGCGAAATACCGGGCGTACATCCCCACATCGCTCCCCTTGGCATCCACAAAGGTGCTCACACTGCTGGGTGTGAAGAAGGGAGAGAGCAGGCTGCCGATCTGGTTGATGGAGACGGCCACCCCGTGATTTTCCGCCAGCGCCCGGAACTCCCGGGCCAGCCAGAGGGCTTTCTCCTCAATCATGGAATAGATCTCCGGATGGCTCTTCAGCCAGCTCAGCTGGGCCAGTCCCGCGGCCATGGCCACCGGGTTGCCGCTGAGGGTACCCGCCTGATAGACCGGACCGCAGGGGGCCACCTCTTCCATCAGCTCCCGCCGTGCGCAGTAGGCCCCTACCGGCATGCCGCCGCCGATGATCTTTCCAAAGGTCACAATGTCGGCCCGCACGCCGAAATAGGCCTGGGCCCCGCCCAGCGCCAGCCGGAAGCCGGTGATGACCTCGTCAAAGACCAGCAGAGCACCATACTTGTCACACAGGGTCCGCAGACCGCTCAGGAAGCCGGGTGCGGGGTTCACAACGCCCATGTTGGCCGCCACGGGCTCCACGATGACGCAGGCCACCTCGCCCCGATTGGCCTCCAGCAGACGCTCCACGCTGTCCAGGTCGTTGAATTGGGCGGTCAGGGTGTGGCGCACCACGTCCTGGGGCACGCCCGCCGAGGTGGGATGTCCTCCCGCCAGGGCGGAGGAACCCGCTCCCACCAGCAGGCAGTCGCTGTGCCCGTGGTAGCAGCCCTCAAACTTGATGATCTTATCCCGTCCGGTAGCTCCCCGGGCCAGACGGATGGCCGACATGACGGCCTCCGTTCCCGAGTTGACCATGCGCACCATGTCGATGTTGGGGACCAGCTCCACCATGAGCTGGGCGATCTCCACCTCCCGCTCAGTGGGAGCGCCGAAGCTGAGTCCGTCCTTGACGGCCCGCTCCACCGCCTCCCGGATGACCGGGTGGTTGTGCCCCAGGATCATGGGACCCCAGGAGCAGACATAGTCGATGTAGCCGCGCCCCTCCACGTCGTAGATGTACGGGCCGTTGGCGCGGGCAATGAAGCGGGGGGCCATGTCCACCGCACGGAAGGCCCGCACGGGAGAGTTGACGCCGCCGGGGAGCACCTTGAGGGCCTCCGCAAAGAGCTCCTGAGAGGTTTTGTGCCGGTTCATCATCCGATCTCCCCCTTCCGCATGGCATCGGCCAGCTCCTTGGCATAGTAGGTAATGAGCATATTGGCCCCCGCCCGGAAGATGGACACGGCGCTCTCACACATGACCCGGTGCTCGTCGATGAGCCCCTCCCGGGCTGCCGCCTTGATCATGGCGTACTCTCCCGACACCTGGTAGGCACACAGGGGCAGGCGGAAGGCATCGGCACACTCCCGGATCACATCCAGATAGGGGAGCGCAGGCTTGACCATCAGCAGGTCGGCCCCCTCCTCCACATCCAGTGCGCACTCCTTGAGGGCCTCTTTCCAGTTATGGGGGTCCATCTGGTATCCCTTCCGGTCCCCAAAGGAGGGGGCGGAGCCGGCCGCCGCCCGGAAGGGGCCGTAAAAGGCCGAGGCATACTTGGCCGAGTAGGACAGGATGGGCACATTCTGGAATCCGTGCTCGTCCAGTCTGGCCCGGATGGCCGCCACACGGCCGTCCATCATGTCGGAGGGAGCCACCATATCGGCGCCCGCCCGGGCGTGGGAGAGCGCAGTCTTAGCCAGCAGCTCCAGCGTGGCGTCGTTGTCCACGCTGTGGCCGCACAGAGCCCCGCAGTGGCCGTGGTCGGTGTACTCGCACATGCACACGTCGGTGATGACATAGAAATCGGGATAGGACCGCTTGATGAGGCGCACCGCCTCCTGCACCACGCCGTGCTCATCCCAGGCGGAGGAGCCCGTGGCGTCCTTGTGCTCCGGCAGGCCAAAGAGGATGCACCGGCCCACCCCGTGAGCCAGACAGTCCTCCACCGCCTGTCCCACGCTGTCCAGCCCGTAGTGGAGCTGTCCCTCCAGCGAAGGGATGGGGCGGGTGCCCGTCAGGGTCTCGTCCACAAAGATGGGATAGATCAGGCTGTCGGGGGAGAGACGGGTCTCCCGGCACAGCTTCCGGATGCTCTCATTGCCCCGCAGGCGGCGGGGCCGAATGCTCAGGTCCATGGAAATGGCCTCCTTGTTTTTCTTGCTTGTCAGACGGGCTCACCCCCGGGCGCACTCCACCGCACACTCGGTCAGGGCCTCCAGAGTGGCCGAGCGGGCCACCCGGACGGGGATGCCGCTGCGCCGGGCCTCGGCGGCGGTCTGCTCCCCGATGCATATGCCGGTGATGCGGGAGAGGTCGGCCCCCTCCCCCACCGTGGCGAGAAATCCCTTCACCGTGGAGGCCGAGGTAAAGGTCACCAGATCCACCCGGCCCTCCTCCACCGCCTCCCGCAGAGCCTGGCTCCGGGGATTGCGGTAACAGGTCTCATAGATAGCCACGTCGTTATATTCCAGTTTAGCGCGTTCCAGCGCCTGCGTCAAGGCGGGGGACCCCTCCCTGGCACGCAGGAGGAGGACCCTGCCCGCAGCCTGGGCGGCCAGCGCCTCGCCCAGGTGGGATGCGTCGTAGACCTCCGGGATCAGGTCGGCCTTCAATCCATGCCCGGCCAGCGCACGGGCGGTCCCCGGCCCGATGGCAGCCAAGCGCACCCCGGCCAGAACTCTGGCGTCCAGACTCATCCGCTCCAGAGCCGCCCAGAGGAACTCGGCCCCGGCCGGACTGGTGAGGGCCAGCCACTCATACCGCTCCAGGTGTCCCAGCGCCTCCTCCATCTCGGGACAGGGCGAAAGGGGGATGGTCTCGATGCAGGGGTACTCCCACACCTGGGCCCCCAGGGCACGCAGCCGTCCGGTCAGCGTCCCGGCGCGCTCCCGGGGCCGGGTGACCACCACCTGCTTGCCCCGCAGGGGGAGCCGGTCAAACCAGTCAAACTCCTCCGCCAGGGCACACACGCCCCCTACCACGATGACGGCGGGGCTGCGCACCTCCGCTGCGGCCGCCCGGGCGGGCAGCTCTTCCAGGGTGGCGGAGATCCGCCGCTGGTCGGGGGTGGTTCCCCGCTCCACCACGGCAGCCGGGGTGGAGCCGTCCATTCCGGCGGCCAGAAGCCCGGCGCAGATGTCCGGAAGGGCCGACACCCCCATCAGAAAGACCAGGGTACCCTTCGTGCGGCACAGTGCCTCGAAGTCGATATCCAGCTTCTCCCCCGCCCGGCGGTGGCCGGTGATGATGTGGAGGGAGGAGCAGAAATCCCGGTGGGTCACCGGGATGCCCGCGTAGGCCGGGGCGGCAATGGCCGAGGTGATGCCGGGCACCTCCTCAAAGGGGACGCCATGCCGGGCCAGGAGCTCCAGCTCCTCCCCACCCCGCCCGAAGAGGAAGGGATCGCCCCCCTTGAGGCGGACCACCACCTGGTTCCCGCTCCCCTCCTCCAGGAGGATGCGGTTGATCTCCTCCTGGGGCACGGGGTGGCATCCGGCGTTCTTGCCCACGTCGATCCGCCGGGCCTTCGCCGGGATGAGGTCCAGAATGGCGGGGCTCACCAGGCGGTCATAGACCACCACGTCGGCCTGGGCCAAAGCCTCCCGCCCCTTGACGGTGAGCAGGCCCGGATCTCCGGGGCCGGCTCCGACCAGAATCACCTTACCCATGGCATTTCTCCTCCTTGATCCGTGCGCCCAGGCGGCTGCCCAGGGCCTCGGCCTCCTGCCGGCTCCCCCGGATGGTCTGCCGCCGGCCGGTCTCATCCATACCGGTGAGGAGGAGCTCCTCACCCTCGATCACGGCGTAGGCGGCCACCGGAGAGGAACATCCCCCGTCCAGTACCCGCACGAAGGCCCGCTCCGCCAGGGCACAGTCCCGGGCGTCCGGGTCGTTCAGGCTCTCCAGCCACGCCGGGGCGTCCCGCCGGGTCTGGACGGCCAGGATGCCCTGCCCGGCGGCGGGGAGCATCTCTTCCGTGGAAAAATACCGGGCGATGCGCCCCTCCAGTCCCAGGCGGCACAGTCCCGCGGATGCCAGGACCAGGGCGCCGTACTCCCCGCTGTCCAGCTTGCGCAGCCGGGTCTGCACATTCCCCCGGACCGGCCGGACTTCTACTCCGGGAAAGAGGCGTTCCAGCTGGAGCGCGCGCCGCCGGCTGGCACAGCCGATGGGCTTCGTCCGATCCAGCTCTGCCGCACCCTCGGGCAACACCAGCACATCCCGGGGATCGGCCCGGCGGGGAAAGGCCACCACCGGCAGCTCCGGATGGGTCTCCATGGGCAGGTCCTTGAGGCTGTGGACGGTGATATCCACCCGCCCCTCCAGCAGAGCCGCGTCCAGCTCCCGGACAAACAGGCCCTTTCCGCCCACCTGGTCCAGCGTCCGGTCCAGGATCTTGTCCCCGGTGGTCTTCATGGTCACCAGCTCCAGCTCCACACCGGGACAGAGGGCGCGCATGGCCTCCATTACCAGCTCGGACTGCCGGACGGCCAGCAGGCTCTCCCGGCTTCCGATACGGATCACGCTCATTTCCACTCCTCCAATGTCCGGCGCACCGCCCGGGCCGCTCCGGCCACGGCCCGGTGGTCCCCGTTGCGGGAGACCATGCCGGCGATCAGTTCTCCGCCCTCACAGATGGCGGGAAAGAAAAAGGTACACTCTCCGGGCGCGTCGGCCACGCTGACAGGGATGCCCAGGCTCCGGGCCTCCTCCCCCACCGCGGCGTTCACCTGGCGGTCATCGGTGGCGGCCACCGCCAGGTCCGCCCCGGTCAGATCTCCCGGGGCATAGGGGCGCAGCACATACTCCGCGCCCTCCAGCCGCTCTTTTACCTGAGGGGCCACCACCCGCACCCGGGCCCCAAAGCGCAGCAGCACACCGGTGCGCCGGGCGGCTACCGTTCCGCCGCCCACCACCACGGCCCGCTTGTCCCGCAGGTCCACAAAGAGGGGAAACAGCATTCTGTTTGATTCCATGCCCTTCCTCCTCTCTATGCCCGGGTGTGGGCGCGGATCTTGCGGGCGCAGTGGGTCAGGTCCTCCGCGCTCAAACAGCCCTTCAGATTCCCGGCCAGCAGCTCCACCGCCCGGCTCACGGCCAGTTCGGCGGCCTCTTCCGGCTCCAGCTCCGCGCATCCGGCGGCCAGCACCCGCTCCAGCACCGCCGCCTTGACCTCTTCGATGGCCCCCAGGCTGGAGCGATAGCCCTCCCACTGGCGGAAGCGCTCCATGGCGGCGGTGAGGATGGCCTCCCCCTCCGGCGGGATCACCCGCTCCACGCCGCAGCCCAGGGTGTCGATGTTGTAGAGGGTCACGTCTGCCCGCTCCCCCACCTGAGGGGCGATGTCCCGAGGGATGGCCAGATCCACCAGCAGACGCGGGGGCCGGGAGAGGGCGTCGTACTCCTCTGCCCCCACCGTATAGTGGGGACTGGTAGTGGCCGAGAGGAGGAGATCCATTCCCTCCATGGCCTGGTAGCGCTCCTCATAGGGAGCCACGGCACACCCAGCGGGGACCACCGTCTCCCCATGGCGGTAGGTGCGCAGGGTCACGGTCACGGCGCACCCCGCCTCCCGCAGGAGCCGGGCCGAGAGCCGTCCCATCTCCCCGTTGCCGATGACGAGCGCCCGCTTGCCGGAGAGTCCCCCGGTCTCCGCCTGGATGACCTCCACCGCCCGGGCCGCCGAGGAGGGGGACACGCCGCTCACACGGACCTTGCTCCGCAGCTCCTTCCCGGCCGACACCGCAATGCGGAAGAGGGTCTCCAGCACGCTGTCCGTACTCCCCGCCCGCCGGGCGATGGTCAGAGCCTCCCGCACCTGGGAAAGGATCTGATCCTCTCCCCAGATCCGGGAGCGCAGGCCGGCAGCCACCTCAAAGAGGTGGCGTCCCGCCTCCTCCCCCGACAGCGTCCGGAAGGCTCCGTCAAAGAGGGAGAGTTCCACCCCCGCGGCCTCGCAGAGGAGCTGGGGTCCGGGGGGCAGCTCCCCCTCCCAGGAGCAGTAGAGCTCGGTGCGGTTGCAGGTGGAGAGGAGGACACAGCCCCGGATGCCGGGCCGGCGGGCCAGCTGGGCGCAGACCTCCTCCACCCGTCCCTTGGTAAAGGAGAGCCGCTCCCGCAGGGCGATGGGGGCCCGCCGGTCGCTCAGGCCGCAGTAATAAATGCCCATCTCAGTCCCGGTCCTTTCCCGGCGCGAAGAGGACGGAGAAATAGCGGCTCTCCGGGTCCATGTCGGCCGCCCGGGGCCAGACCTGCTCCTCCTCCATGCCGCAGTTGGAGACCGCCATGGCCCCCTCCAGCCGTCCGTGCTGCTCCAGCGTCTCCAGGAGCCCGCCCAGACGCCGTCCGGCCTTCATGTAGATCTGATTGGCGGGGAAATCCACGCAGTCCTCCACGCTGTGGCTGGCCGGAACGATGAGGAGCCGCTCCTCTCCCTGGCACAGGCTGATGCCCAACCGGGCGGCCACGGCGCAGAAGGAGGGCACGCCGGGGATCAGACGGGCCTCGTAGCCCCGCTCGGCCACCCGCTCATGGATGTAGAGATAGGTGGAGTAGACCGACGGGTCTCCCAGGGTGATGAAGGCCACGTTCTTCCCCTGATCCAGCAGGGCGCACAGGGTGTCGGCGTTTGCCTCATAGCTCTGCGCCAGCACCTCCTTGTCCCGCACCATGGGGGTGGGGCAGGAGAGAAGCTCCTTCCCCTCGATATAGGCCTGCACGATCTTGCGGGCGGTCTGTTCGCCGCTGCCCTTGTCGGGCATGGCCACCACGTTGGCCTCCCGCAGAATGCGCACCGCCTTCAGGGTGAGCAGCTCCGGGTCCCCGGGACCCACCCCCACGCCGTACAGTATTCCTCGCTTCATCTCATTTCCTCCTTGTTGAGCAGCTCTAATATGGCCCGGCGGACCGCTCCAATGGTGGCGGCCGAGCGGGGCAAATCTATCCCGTCCTCCCGGGCCAGGACCTCCATCAGATGGGCCATCCGGGGCAGACGCAGGTGGTTTTCCCGCAGGAGTCCGGGCTGGCAGACCAGCTCCTCCGCCGTTCCCTCCCCCGCCACGCGCCCTCCGCTGAGTACATAGGCGTAGTCGCAGTAGAGGGGCACGATGTCCATATCGTGGGTGGCCAGCAGAATGGTCATCTTCAGCTGGTCCCGCAGGGCGGTGAGCAGGCGCATCAGTTCGCTCACCCCCTGGGGGTCCAATCCCGCGGTGGGCTCATCCAAAATCATCACACTGGGCTCCATCACCAAAACCCCGGCGATGGCCACCCGCTTCTTCTGTCCGTAGGAGAGGGCATGGGTGGGCTTGTCCCGCAGGGCGGTCACCCCCGTGCGCTCCATGGCCAGCTCCACCCGCCGGCGTACCTCCTCCGGAGGCAGACCCAGGTTCACCGCTCCGAAGGAGATGTCCCGGTACACGTCGGCGGAGAAGAGCTGGTCGTCCGGGTCCTGAAAGACGATGCCCACCTTCCGGCGCAGCTCGGGCAGATCCCGGCGGGCATAGGATACCTCCTTCCCGTCCAGCAGCACCTGCCCCCCGGAGGGAGTGAGCACCCCGTTCAGATTGAGAAAGAGGGTGGACTTGCCTGCGCCGTTGGCCCCCAGAATCCCCGTGACCGCCCCCCGGGCAGCCCGGATGGAGATGGCGTCCAGGGCCCGGGTGCCGTCCTCATAGGTATAGCACAGTTCCCTTGTCTCGATGGCGTAGTTCATCCCAGCAAGCTCCTTTCCAGCGCCAGCGCGCCCAGCTGCGCCGCGCTCACTCCGGCCAGCACGGCATAGAGCCACTTCCCCGGCACGGCGTCGGCAGGCAGTGTGTCCAAACGCCCCTTATAGCCCCGGGATTCCAGGGCGGTAAAGGAGCGCTCCCCCTGCCGCCAGGCCCGGAGGAAGAGCATGGAGACCAGCGTCCCCATGCTCTCCAGACTCCTGCGCCAGCCCTGGTAGCCCAGCCGGGATTCCTGGGCCACCCGGATGCGCCCGGCGGTGTCCGTGAGGACAAAGATGAAGCGGTAGATCAGCTCCATCAGCTCCACCAGGAGCTTGGGCACCCGCAGCCGCTCCAGGGCCAGGGTCACGTCGGTGACGGGGGTATTAAGGGAGAGGAAATACATGGCCGACACCGCTCCCATGGCCTTACACAGCACCATGAGACTCAGATCCCGGTATTCCGCCGTGATCCCCCAGCGGAAGCGGCCCAGAAGCTCCACCGCCCACAGTGCGCCTTCCTCCGGTGAGAGGGGACGCACCAGGATGGTGAGACAGCCCACGGCCAGAAAAGCCAGCGGGACCTTGAGAAAACGGAGGACCGTCCTCAGCCCCTGCCCGCCCAGCCACACATTGAGTCCCCCCATCAGAAGCAGGGTGGCCACTCCCACGGCGGCGCTGTCACAGCACACGCACAGGAGCAGGGGGATCAGCGACAGCCACAGCTTGGGGATGGCGTCCACCCGCCGCAGGCGGGAGGCATAGGCATAGCGATCGGTCCCCATGTGGTCACGCGTCCTTGTTGTCCGGTTTCCGGGCGGTGATGCGGCCCAGGATAAAGCACACCACGCCGGACCCCACCGCCGCCTGGAGGGCGAAGAGCAGGGATTCGATCTCGCCGCTGGCCGGCTCCAGGATGGGCTCAAACCAGGGTTCAAACCCGGGCACGCTCTCCTCCACCAGCTCGGCGGCCATGCCGTCGGCTCCGCCGAACTCGGCCTCCCGGCACAGCCACAGAGGGGCCGCCGCCAACAGGATCACCAGCAAAATGAGGATGGTATTTTTCTGCCAGACTTTCATGTTCCGTCCCTCCTTACAGCACCGAGAGCTCCAGCAGCTCATCCCGGGCATACTTCTCCAGCACGTTGAAGACCACTACCGTCAGCAGACCCTCGGCCACGGCCAGGGGGAGCTGGGTGACGGCAAAGATGGTCAGATACTCCCCGATGTTTCCGTAGACCACGCCCAGCTGCACCGAGGTGGTCACATAGGTCACCAGGTCCCCCAGCGCGGCGGCGCAGAAGACCGCCACGGCGGGGCGGGCCTTCAGCTTCTTGAGCAGCAGGTACACCCCCCAGGAGACAAAGGGCCCCACGATGGCCATGGAGAAGACATTGGCCCCCAGGGTGGTAATGCCGCCGTGGGCCAGCAGAAGAGCCTGGAACAGCAGCACGATGAGCCCCAGCACCGTGGTGGCGGTAGGCCCGAAGAGGATGGCGCCCAGTCCCACACCGGTAGGGTGCGAGCAGGAGCCGGTGGCCGAGGGGAGCTTGAGGGCCGAGAGCACAAAGGCGAAGGCGCCGCACATGGCCAGCAGCACCTTGGCCCGGGGGTAGTCCCGCACCCTCTTCTGAATAGAGCGCATACCGGCGGCCACAAAGGGCACGCACACGGCCATCCAGCCAAAGGCCCAGGGCCGGGGGAGATAGCCCTCGGCGATGTGCATGGCCGAGGCGCTCACGGTGAGCACGCCCAGCGCCATACACAGGGCGGCGGCCAGGCGGACACAGGAATCCAATCGTTTCATGGTACATTCATCCTTTCCCAATTTGCACTTTGGTCAAAGGTCCCGCCCCAGCGGGACCGGTCCTGCGCCCGGGCTCACCCGGTACCGGCTTTTGAGTTCCACTGCTTCTTCACGGGAAACACACCTCCTATCATCCGTAGCGGTATGGTTTGCCGGCATGGCCGGCGCGGTCTGCGGCAGGTCTTCCGACTCTGGCCTCATGGCGCGCCCGTGTCTTCCCGGCCCGAAGGGGCCAGTGACTTGTATGCGGGTTTGCTCTTCCATCACGGCAGCGGGACTGTGCGGGATTCTCACCCGTCTTCCCTTTTGAAACCGCCCCGCAGGGCGGTTACCGCAGACCGTCTCTTCTATCCCCGGAGCACGCTCCGGTGAGAAAGCGTCTCGGCGCTCAGTCCGGGCGCTTGTCTCCCTCTTCTTCCCCCTGGGCCGCCAGGGCGTGGCCGGCAAAGAGGGCCCGGAAGGCCGGGTATTCCCCCAGGCCCCGCAGCACACATTCCACCGTATAGCCCTCCCGCTCCAGGCGGCTCTTCCAGGAGTCCTCTTCCTCGCCCGCCATGTCGTTGGCGGCGTGGTCCCCCGCCACCACCATGAAGGGCTGGAGTCGTACCCGGCGCACGCCGCTGCACTCCCGCAGGCGGCGCATGACCTGGTCCAGGGTGGGGTATCCCTCCACCGTCCCCAGAAAAGCCCGGTCCCAGCCCCGGTCGTGGAGGGCATACTCCAGCAGGGCATAGGCGGAATTGGCAAAATGCTCGCTGCCGTGGCCCATAAAGACCAGGGCCTCATCTGCCTCCGGAGCGGGGATGGATTCCATCACCGCATCGGCTGCGGCCAGATAGTCCTCCGCCGTGGTGAGCAGGGGTTTGCCCACCACAAAGCGGGCAAAACGCCCCCGCCAGGGCTGTGCCTGGGCACAGAGCTTGTCATATTCCTCTCCATTGAGGATGTGGGTGGGCTGGAGGAGCACGTCCTCATAGCCCTCCCGGGCCAGGCGCTCCAGGGCCTGGTCCACATTGTCGATCTGTACGCCGTCCCGCCGCGCCAGCTTGCGCAGGATCATGCCGCTGGTAAAGGCCCGGAACAGCGTCCGGTCCGGCAGGGCGGCGGCCACAGCCGCCTCGATGCGGCTGATGTTCTTCTCCAGCGTCTCGGGATAGCTGGTCCCGAAGGAGACCATCAGAAGTGCTTTCCCCATGGTATCTCACCTCACGTATTACTCTCTCCGGTCTCCGGAGGCCAGGTAGAGCAGGGCGTTGCAGATGGCTGCGGCGATGTTGCTCCCCCCCTTGCGGCCCCGGGCCACGATGTGCTCCCCTCCCATGGAGAGGAGCAGTTCCTTGGACTCCACCACGTTGACAAAGCCCACCGGCACACCGATGACCAGCTCAGGCCGGAGCCGTCCCTCCTCCATCAGCTGGCAGGCCCGCACCAGAGCGGTGGGGGCGTTGCCCAGGGCCAGGACCACGGGCCCTTCCAGCCCGGCGGCCCGCTCCATGGAGACAGTGGCGCGGGTCTCCCCCCGCTCCCTGGCCTCAGCGGCCACATCCGGGTCGGACATAAAGCACACCACGCGGCCGCCAAAGCCCTCCAGCACCCGCTTGTTGATGCCCGCCCGGGCCATCTGGGTGTCGGTGACGATGGTGCAGCCCTTCCGCAGGGCCTCCACCCCCCGCTCCACCGCATGGGGAGAAAAGACCAGATTGTCGGCATAGTCAAAGTCGGCGCTGGTGTGGATACACCGCTTCACCACGGCCAGCTGCGGGGCCGGGATGTCCCGCTCCCCCAGCTCGGAGGCGATGATCTCCATACTCCTGGCCTCGATCTCAGCGGGGGCCACCCGCTGCAAGTGGATCTCTCTCATGTCCTATTCCTCCCGGTTGAGAATGCGGTAGACCCGCTCCATATCCAGCCCCGCACGCACGGCGTCGGCCAGAATGTCATACTGGCGCTCCTTGTAGTCCGTCCAGTCCAAGACAGCCTCCTGCTCGCCCAGCCCTCTGGCCTGGCGCAGGCAGTTGACCAGCGCTCCGGCGCAGCCGCCCTGATCGAAAAGGCCGTGGACATAGCTGCCCCACACATTGCCCCGGGCCAGACCGTCGGCCTTCTCCACGCCGTCCAGGGTGTGGAGGCGGGCGCAGCTCCCGGCAGCATCGCCCCGGGCGGTCTCGCCCATGTGGATCTCATAGCCCTCGAGCTCCACGCCGTTCATGCCCGCAAAGATCCCCTCCAGGCCGTGAAAGACGCCCTGGACCCGGGTGCGGGTCTTTTCTCCCCGGAACACGGTGCGCCCGGGCAGCAGGCCCAGGCCGGGCAGGCTTCCGCCCCCCTCCACACCGTCGGGGTCGGAGACCTCCTCCCCCAGCATCTGATATCCGCCGCAGATGCCGATCACCGCGCCGCCCCGGGCGGCGTGTTTGCGGATGGCACTCTCCAGGCCGCTGGCGCGCAGCCAGCGCAGGTCGTCCAGGGTGTTCTTGGTGCCGGGGAGCAGGATGAGGTCGGGCTCCCGCAGCTGGGCAGGACTGGACACATACCGGAGGGAGACCTCGGGGATGCGCTCCAGGGGGTTGAAGTCGGTGAAATTGGAGAGCTTGGGCAGCCGGATCACCGCCAGGTCGATGAGGCCCACCCCGCCGCCGTTCCCCAGCCGCTGGGAGAGGGAGTCCTCGTCGTCCAGGTCCACGTTCACCATGGGCACCACGCCGGCCACAGGGATGCCAGTGCGCTCCTCCAGCATGGAGAGGCCGGGGCGGAGGATCTCCACGTCTCCCCGGAATTTATTGATGACAAAGCCCTTGAGCCGTGCCCGCTCCTCCGGTTCCAGCAGGGCCGCCGTGCCGTAGAGGGAGGCAAACACCCCGCCCCGGTCGATGTCGCCGCACAGGAGAACCGGGGCGTCCACCATGGCGGCCAGGCCCATGTTCACGATGTCCCCGTCCTTCAGGTTGATCTCGGCAGGGCTTCCTGCCCCCTCAATGACGATCACGTCATATTCCCGTGCCAGGCTCTCATAGGCCTCCAGGATCTCCGGGATGAGCTCCCGCTTGTAGGCGAAATAGTCCCGGGCCTTCCAGTTGCCCCGGGGCACGCCGTTGACGATGAGCTGGGAGCCCACGTCGCTCACCGGCTTGAGCAGGATGGGGTTCATCCGCACGGAGGGCTCGATTCCCGCCGCCTCGGCCTGCATGACCTGGGCCCGGCCCATCTCCAGTCCCTCCCGGGTGATGAAGGAGTTGAGGGCCATGTTCTGGGATTTGAAGGGGGCTGCCCGGAGCCCGTCCTGCCGGAAGATCCGGCAGAGGGCGGCGCACAGGAAGCTCTTCCCCGCGTTGGACGTGGTCCCCTGTACCATGATGCACTTTGCCATCAGTCCAGTACCTCCTTCAAGGCGTTGAGCAGAATGTCGTTTTCCTCCGGAAGCCGCACGGCGATGCGGTAGTCGCACGCCCCCAGTCCGGGGTAGTTGGCGCAGGAGCGGATGAGCACCCCTCGCTCCAGCAGGCGCTCCTTGAGGTCGCTCCGCCCGGGCGCGGAGAAGAGCAGGTAGTTGGTCTCGCTCTCCCACACGGTCAGGCCCAGGGCCCGCAGCGCCGCCGTCAACCGGGCGCGCTGGGGGCGGATGACCTGCTCCATGGCCGTCTCCGGCCATCCGGGACAGGCGCAGGCGGCGATGCCGGCGGCCTGGGCGGGGGCTGAGACGCTCCAGGGCTGCCCCACCCGGTAGAGCCGCTCGGGCAGCTCCGGATGGGCGGTCAGACAGTACCCCAGGCGCAGCCCGGGCATGGCGTAGCACTTGGTGAAGGCCCGCAGGAGCACCAGCCGCGGAAACTCCGAGAGCCGGGCGGCCAGCCCCTCTCCCCCTCCGTCGCAGAGGTGGAGGAAGCACTCATCCACTACCAGCCAGACCTTCTCCTCCTCCGCCCGCCGGAGGATGGCCTCCAGCACGGGCTGGGCCACCCGCCGCCCGGTGGGGTTGTTGGGGCTGCATAGGAAGGCCAGCTCCACCCCACCCGAAAGGGCGGCGGCAAAGCCCTCATCCACTGCAAAGCCATTCTCCCGGGCCAGAGGATAGCGGACGACCTCTCCCCCGGCCGCCTCCACGGCCTGGGCATATTCAGAGAAGGTGGGGGCGGTCACCAGTGCCCGGCGGGGCCGCAGAGCCAGGCACAGCCGGAAGATCACATCGGCCGCGCCGTTTCCGCAGCAGATCCACTCGGCCGGGACGCCGTCCCGCCGGGAAATGGCCCGGCGCAGCTCCCGGCACAGACTGTCCGGGTAGCGCTGGGCATCCACGACGGCCGCCTGGGCCGCCTCCGCCACGGCAGGGGGCATCCCCAGCGGGTTCTGATTGGCGGAAAAGTCCAGCACCGGTCCGGACTGGGCGTAAATGTCTCCGCCATGGGTATAGATGGGCATGGGATGACTCCCTCCTTTTGGGATTTAAAAGGGAAAGCGCAGGACCATCAGCGGCACCCCACACAGCAGGAGCAGGGACAAAAAGGCCGTGCCGTACATCAGCCGGTTGGCCCGCAGGATGTCCAGGGCCTCCACCGGGTGGATGGGGTCGCCCAGGGTGGGCTTCTCCACCCTCCGGCCAAAGTACACGGCCGGACCGGCCAGCTGCACCCGCAGGGCCCCGGCACAGGCGGCCTCGGTGTGAGCCGAATTGGGAGAGGCGTGGTTCTTCCGGTCCCGCCGGAAAATGCGTATCGCCCCCGGTCCGTCAAATCCGGTGAGAAAGGCGCTCAGGCACATGAGCCCCCCCGCCAGCCGGGCGGGCAGAAAGTTGAGGACGTCGTCCAGCCGGGCCGCAGTCCGCCCGAAGTAGAGATAGCGCCCATTCTTGTAGCCCACCATGGAGTCCATGGTGTTGACCGCCTTGTAGGCCATTCCGGCCAGAGGGCCGCCCAGGGCCAGGTAGAAGAGGGGGGCCACCACGCCATCCGAGGCGTTCTCGGCCACCGTCTCCACCGCCGCCTTGGCCACACCGGTCTCGTCCAGCTTCTCGGTGTCCCGGCCCACGATCATGCTCACCGCCCGGCGGGCTCCCGGAAGGTCTCCATCCCGGAGGGCGCGGTAGACCTTCCCGCTCTCATCCCGCAGGGACCGGGCTGCCAGCAGCTGATAGCACAAGAGGGTCCGCACCCCGAAGTCCAGGGCCGGGTGGAGTCTGGCGCACAGGGCGAGCACCAGTCCGGTCACCCCCACGGAGAAAAAGAGCACCAGGACCACCAGCGCCGTACCGCCGGCCCGCTCTCCTCCCGGGGTTTTGGGAAAGACGCGGCGCAGGGGCCCCTCCAGCCCCGCGATGAGCTGTCCCACGGCCCGGACCGGGTGGGGGGCCCAGTGGGGGTCCCCCAGCAGCAGATCCAGGCAAAACCCCAGAAGCAGGGCGGTCAGGTTGGTCTGAAAAAAGGATTGTATCATGTCAGCGGCTGGTAAGCCTCCACCTCGATCTCATCAAATGTGGCCATCTCCCGGTAGACCGCCAGGGCCATATCCAGCAGAGGCATGACCGCCGCCGTCCCGGTGCCCTCTCCCAGGCACATTCTGGCCCGCAGGAAGGGGGTCAGGCCCAGGGCCTCCAGCAGCAGTTCCCCGGCGGGCTCCGCTGAGACGTGGCTGGCCAGCAGGTAGTCCCCCGCCGCCGGGCAAAGCCGCACGGCGCACAAGGCAGCCGCCGCCGAGATGAACCCGTCCACCAGCACGGGTACCCGGCAGGCCGCGCCGCCCAGGAAGACCCCGGCCAGACCGGCCAGATCCAGTCCTCCCACCTTGGAGAGCACGTCCACCGGGTCGGTTGGATCGGGCTGGTTCACCGCCACGGCCCGGCGGATGGCGTCCACCTTGCGCACCAGCCCCTCCGAGGAGAGGCCCGCGCCCCGGCCGGTGACCGTCTCCGGCTCCACGCCCAAGAGCACCGAGACCACGGCGGAAGAGGCCGTGGTGTTGCCGATCCCCATCTCTCCGGTACCCAGGAGCTTTACGCCGGAAGCACAGAGCTCCTGCGCGATCTGGATGCCGGTCTCGATGGCCCGGACACAGGTCTCCCGGTCCATGGCCGGCTCCCGGGTCATATTGCGGGTCCCCCGCATGAGGTTGCGCTGAAGGATGCGCGCCCCCTCCACCGGACGGGCCACGCCGATGTCCACCGGAACCAGCTCGGCACCAGCCACCCGGGCCATACAGCAGACGCTGGTATCCCCCTTGGACATATTCTCTGTGACGATGGCGGTGACCTCCTGTCCTGTCTGGGTCACCCCCTCGGCCACCACGCCGTGGTCGGCGCACATGGCCACGATGGCCCGGCGGCTCAGGTCTACGTCGGGGCTTCCGCCCATGGCCGCGATGCGTACCACCGCATCCTCCAGAAGGCCCAGGCTGTGCAGCGGCTTGGCGATGGAATCCCACCGGCGGCGGGCGGCCTGCGCGGCCCGCTCATCGGCAGGCGTGATCTCTCGTACGGTCTTCTCCAACAGTCCCATGTTCATCCCTCATTTTCCCCATGATATCTGGCACAGGCGGCCACAAATCGCTCCGCCGCCTGTTGACAGCCGCAAAAATGTACGTGCGGAAATCCCGCATAGAGGGTGGGCGTATGCCAGGCGCAGTCCCACCCCCGCTTGCTCCTGGGCTTCTGGGCGTGGAAATCTGCTCCCGGCCGGTCGCTCTCCCAGTAGTGGAACTCGTGGGCCGGTAGGCTCTCCCCCGCCCCGCAGAGCAGGCCCTCCGTCCGGGCCGTCAGCGTGATATAGCCAAAGCGCCCCAGCTTTCCCTGGTTCCAGGCCGCGGCGGGCAGGACACCCACCAGGGGGCGGTCCACCCCGTCCGCGTCGGAGAGGGTCCGGTGGAGGTAGAGAAAGCCTCCGCACTCGGCCACGGTGGGCATCCCGCGATTCACTGCAAGGCGCACTGCCCGGCGCATGGCGGTATTGTTGGCCAGCGCCGCTCCGTAAAGCTCGGGATAGCCGCCCCCCAGATAGAGCCCGGCGCATCCCTCCGGAAGTTCCTCGTCCCGCAGCGGGGAGAAGGAGACCAGCTCAGCCCCCAGTTTCTCCAACAGCTCCAGGGCGTCGGCGTAGTAGAAGCAGAACGCCTCGTCCCGGGCCACGGCGATGCGGGGCCGGGACGGATGGGAGGCGGCGATGTTCTCCTCTTCCGGCGGCAGGTCGGGGGCGGACCGGGCCAGGGCCAGAAGGCCGTCCAGGTCTATGCTCTTCTCGGCCTGGGCAGCCAGGGCAGAGAGCTTTCCCCGCAGGTCGGACACCTCTGCGGCCGTGATGAGGCCCAGATGGCGGCTCTCTAGGGAGGCGTCGGGGAGAACCGGAAGGTAGCCGTAAACCGGGATGCCGGTCTCCTCCTCCACGCAGTCCTTCAGGGCGGGGTAGAACATGGGGGAGACCCGGTTGAAGAGCACCCCGCGGATGCCGTGTTCCTCCTCCAGGGCACAGAAGCCCTTCACCACCGCCGCCAGAGAGCGGGCCGCGCCCCGTCCGTCCACCACCAGCACCGCCGGCGTGGCGGTCCGGCGGGCCAGGTCCCAGGCGCTGAGCTCGCTGGAGAGGGCCGCGCCGTCGTAGTAGCCCATGGCCCCCTCCAGGATGGCGGGTCCATGGCCGGCGCAGTTCTGACGCAGAGAGCGGCGCACCGCCTGCTCCCCCATCAGAAAGAGGTCCAGGTTGCGGGAGGGCACCCCCAGCACCTCCGCGTGGAACATGGGGTCGATGTAGTCCGGCCCCGATTTGAAGGCCACCGGGTCCAGCCCCCGGTTTACCAGGGCCTGGAGCACGGCGCAGGTCACCGTGGTTTTACCGCACCCGCTGGCGGGGGCGGCAAAGAGCAGACGGGGAGGATTCATTCCGCTCCCCCCGTTCCGCTGATGAGCCACACCGGATTCTGGGCCTCCATCATGTGGTAGCTTCCCGCTTTCCGGGTCCGGGTGACCGCCACCTGGACCAGGTCCACATCCTGAAAATGCAGTTCCTCAAAGGCCGACACCGCCTCCTGGAGGGTCTCCAAAGTCACGGCCGACACCACCGCCCGGAGGCCGGGGCGCTTGTCCAACGCGGCGGCCAGGATGGCCCGCAGGGCACCCCCGCTTCCCCCCACAAAGACCCGGTCGGGGGGCGGCAGCTCTGCCAGGGCCTCGGGGGCGGTCCCGGACACCGGGATCACGTTGGAGGCACCCAGGGCCGCGGCGTTCTGAGCGATGAGCTCCAGGCCCTCGCTCCGCCGCTCCACCGCGTAGACCACTCCGGCCGGGGCGGCCAGGGCGCACTCCACCGACACCGAGCCGGTGCCCGCCCCCACGTCCCAGATCACGCTCTCCCGCTCCGGACGGAGCTTGGAGACCACGAGGGCGCGGACCTCCTCCTTGGTCATGGGCACCTTTCCCCGCTGAAAGGCACTGTCGGGCAGACCGGGCGCGGTAGCGGATCGCTCCACCGGGTGGGGATGCTCGGCCAGCAGCACGGCGAGATCGGCAAACTCCTCCCCCGCCAGGGACTGGGCCGTCCCCGCACAGATGCGCTCCTCCGGGTAGGAGAGCCGCTCCCCAACCCAGATCCGCACATCACCCAAGCCCCGGCTGCACAGCTGCGCACACAGGTCCTGGGCCCGGGTCTCACCTCCCGTGAGAACAAAGGTGCGCCGGTGGCTCTGGATCTCCCCCACCGCGTTGTGGGTACGTCCATGGGCGCTCACCCAGTGGACATCCTGCCAGGTGGTGTTGAGCCGGGCACAGAAGTAAGCGAGAGAGGAGATGCCCGGGATGGTATGTACCTCGTACCCCTCCAGCAGAGGCCAGAGCGCCTTTGCCCCGCTGTAAAAGCCCGTATCTCCGGAGAGGAGGACGGCCGCCGGGCCGTCGCTCTCCCCTTCCAGGGCGGCGAGGATCTCCCGCGGGCGGATGAGGGGATGAGCCGGTTTCTCCCCGCTCCAGGGCTCCAG
This sequence comes from Pseudoflavonifractor gallinarum, assembly GCF_014982855.1. Taxonomy (GTDB): domain Bacteria; phylum Bacillota; class Clostridia; order Oscillospirales; family Oscillospiraceae; genus Pseudoflavonifractor_A; species Pseudoflavonifractor_A gallinarum. The sequence goes on from NZ_JADCKF010000006.1 coordinate 112,943, forward strand.
CAGCCGGGGGGCGCCCAGGAGCACCCGGCTCTCCTCGATGGCCCTCCGGGCTTCCCCGGTGAGGGTGTCCGGATTTCCCATGCCCACGCCGATCAGATAGACTTTCATGGCCGCTGCGCCTCCCAGTTCCTTTGAAATTCCGCCAGCGTCTCCCCCCGCTCCCGGGTGGGACGCTCCACCACGATCAGCCGGCAGCCCGTGTCCCGGGCGGCCGCGCACTTCTCTTCAAATCCTCCGGCCGCACCGCTCTCCTTGGTCACCAGCACGGAGATGTCCAGCTGCCGGATCACGGCCCGGTTGAGCTCCGCCGAAAAGGGCCCCTGCATGGCGATGATCTGTTTCGGGGGAAATCCTGCTGCCTGACAGGCTTCCAGAGAGGACACGCTGGGCAGCACCCGGGGATAGCACCGCTCCCGCAGCCCCGGCTGGGCGAAGGGAGCGAGCTCCTTGCTGCCCGTGGTGAGCAGGATGTTCCCCGGCAGTTCCCGGCACAGCTTAGCGGCGTCGGTCAGGCTGGCGCAGCGCAGGAAGTCCCCCGCCCCCTCTTCCGCCCGAACGATCCGCCGGTAGGGCAGGTCCAGCTTCTCACAGCAGGCGCGGATCTGGGCGGTGACCTGTACAGCATAGGGGTGGGTGGCGTCGGCCACGCAGCAGAAGGGACGGCTTTTCATCAGCTCCTCCATCCCTGCCTCGTCCAGCCGTCCGGTGTGGACCGCGATCCCCTCCCCCTCGGGCAGGAGAGTGGCCCCGTAGTCGGTGGCCACACAGACGGTCACCCGGCAGTCCCGCCGGGCCAGCCACAGGGCCAGCTCCCGGCCCTCCGTGGTGCCGCCAAAGAGCAGGACCTCCATCTCACATCCCCCGCTGGAGATAGCCTCGGGGGGTGACCATCTTTCCGCCGATGAGGCAGGTCTGCCGGTTGCCCACAAAGACTGTGGTAAACATGTCCACCTGGGTCTCCCGCAGCTGGGCGAGGGTGCAGGTATGGGCCTCCTCCCCGGCGCGGCCGATGTTGCGGACATAGCCGCACACGGTATCCGGGCTCTTTTCCTCCAGCAGGATGTCACAGGCCCGCTGGAGATAGTCGGCCCGGCTCCGGCTGGAGGGATTGTAGAGGCAGAGCACAAAGTCGGCCCGGGCCGCCAGGCGCAGGCGATTTTCGATGGTCTCCCAGGGAGTCATCAGGTCGGAGAGGGAGACCACCGCAAAGTCGTGGGTCAGGGGCGCGCCCAGTACGGCGGCTCCCCCACAGGCGGCGGTGATACCGGGGACCACCTCGATCTCGATGGGCGGATAGTCCCGGGATACCTCGTACACCAGGGCCGCCATACCGTACACCCCCGAGTCGCCGGAGCAGACCAGGGCCACATCCCGGCCGGCCGCTGCCTCCTCCACCGCCATACGGCAGCGGTCCACCTCCCGGCGCATACCGGTGGAGCGGCGCTCCTTGTCGGGGAACTGCCCCTCCAGCAGGGCAATATAGGCGGTGTAGCCCACGATCAGGTCGCAGCGCTCCAGAGCCTCCACGGCCCGCCCGGTCAAATCGGCCCCGGCGCCGGGGCCCAGTCCTATCACGGTCACTCGCATGGTGTTTCCTCGCTTCCTTCTTCAAATGAGACGGCCCATGGCCGCCGGGCCACCGCAACGGTGACCCCGTCTGCCCCCTGCTTGGGAACTAACAGCGCTCCCCCCGCCCGCACGGCGGCACGCTCGCAGACGTTGTCCACCCCGGTCACCGAGCGGACAAAGGCGGAGGGGGTAAAGGCTCCCGGTGTCCCGGCCAGCTCCTCCGCCGTCCAGACCCACAGGGGCAGCCCTTGGGTCCGGCAGAACTCCAGTAGCCCTGGCTCCCCCTGTTTCAGATCAATGGTGCTTACCTGGAACACCGCGCGCGGATGGAGCCGGAAGGCCTTCAGGGTCTCCTCCACCGCCCGGGCGATGGTCTCGGAGCTGGTTCCCTTCCGGCAGCCGATGCCAAGAGTAAGCACCGGTGGGACAAGACGCAGGGTCACCGGGTAGGGTGCCTTTTCCACGTCCGCAGTCAGGACGATCCCCACCTCAGACGGCCCCGACGAGAGGCCCTCCGGCCGCTCTCCCTGTATAGGAAAATCACTTTGCAACCCTACGGAATCCCCCGCCAGAAGGGCGGCGGACACCCGTTTGGCCGCTGTTTTGCTGTCAATGTATAGTCCTTTACACTTCGCCCAACTGTCTACCGCGAAACGCCCGTTCACATCGGTGGCGGTGGAGATAGCTGCCGTACCGTCCGTGAGCCGGGCCACCCGGCGGGCCAGGTCGTTGGCCCCGCCCACATGGCCGGAGAGGAGTGGGACCACCCAGGCCCCTCCTTCGTCCACACTGACCACGGCGGGGTCGGTATACTTGTCCCTCACCCAGGGGGCGATGGCCCGGACCGCAATGCCGCAGGCCCCCACAAAGAGGAGCCCCTCGCAGTCGGCAAAGCACGCTCCCGTCCAGTCGGCCAGCCGCTCATAGGAGGCTGTCCCCAGTTCCTGGGCCAGCCGTGCCGGGAGGGCCAGCTTCACTTCCTCCCCCTGTTCCTCCAGTGCCCGGGCCAGGGAGCAGGCCAGACCATATCCCCGGCGGGTGAAGGCGGTGAGGGCCAGTCTCATGCCTCGGTCCCCTTCCGGCAGCCGTGGGTAAAGGTCGGGTCATAGAGCTTGGAGCGCTCGTAGTCCTCTCCCAGGAACCGTCCCACGGTGATGAGGGCGGTCTTGGTGACGCCGTTGGTACGGGCGGTCTCCGCCAGGGTGGAAACCGTACAGCGGAACACCCGCTCCTCTGGCCAGGTGGCCTTGTAGACGATGGCCGCCGGGGTGTCGGGGGCATATCCCCCCGCCATCAGCTCCCGCTCCACCTCCTCCAGCAGGCCCGTGGAGAGGAAGAGCACCATGGTGCAGCCGTGGCTGGCCATCTTGCGCAGTGCCTCTCCCTCAGGCACCGGCGTCCGCCCGGCCATACGGGTGATGATGACGCTCTGGGAGACATCAGGCAGGGTGTACTCCGCCTGAAGGGCGGCCGCCGCGCCGGAGAAGGAGGAGACGCCCGGCGTCACATCGTAGGAGATCCCATCCACATCCAGGGCGTCCATCTGCTCCCGGATGGCCCCGTAGAGGGAGGGGTCCCCTGTGTGGAGCCGGACGGTGGTCTTGCCCGCCGCCTCGGTCTCCCGCATGACGGCCAGAACCTCCTCCAGGGTCATGGAGGCGCTGTCATAGACCTGACAGCCCTCTTTGCGGTACTCCAGCAGGGCCGGATTGACCAGGCTCCCCGCGTAGATGATCACGTCGGCCTCCCCCAGAAGGCGGGCCCCCCGCACCGTGATCAGGTCGGCCGCGCCCGGTCCGGCGCCAATAAAATGGATCATAAGGATTCTCCTTCCCCGCGCCTGTGGCGCGCCAGCAGTTCACTGGCCCCCGGGGTCTGCCCCAGCAGGCCAAAGCGGTTGGAAAAGACCACCGCCTGAATTTCCATCTCCTCCCCCGCCCGATGGCGGAGGTTCTCATAGAGCGCCCTGGTCAAAGAGGCCATCACGTCCTCCCGCAGCCCCGCCTCCTCCAGAAGCTCCAGGGCCGCGTCGGTGGTGGCCGCTTCAAAGACTCGTTCCACCAGCCCCCGGGGCGCGCCGCACAGGGCAGCGTGGGCGGCCATGGTCTCCCGGCGGCCGTCCGCCGTCCGGGAGTGGGTGTTCATGGCACCGCCGGCCACCTTCACCAGCTTGCCCAGATGCCCCACCAGCAGGAAGCTGGAAAAGCCCAGCCCCGCCGCGTGGTCGATGGCGGCGCCCAGGTAATTGCTGCAGGAGATGCAGCCCTCCGTCTCCAGACCCAGATGGTCCCGGGCGTAGTCCTCCCCATAGTTGCCCGGCGTGACCAGCAGGTGCTGTACTCCGGCGGCATGGGCCATGTCCAGCTCCAGCGTGATGGAGTCCACCAGAGCCGCCTCGCTCATGGGGCGGACGATCCCGCTGGTCCCCAGGATGGAGATCCCACCCTGGATACCCAGCCGTGGGTTGAAAGTCTTGCGGGCCAGCGCCTCTCCCCCGGGGACGGAGATGACCGCCTCCAGCCCGCCGTGGTCCCCTGCCTCCTGCAGGGCGGCCGCGAGCTGCTCGGCGATCATCCGGCGGGGGGTGGAATTGATGGCCGCCGCGCCGGGGGGCTGGTCCAGTCCCCGACGGGTCACCCGGCCCACGCCTTCTCCCCCGTCCACCCGCAGCGTGCCGTCGCTCCGCCGGGAGACTCTGGCATAGATCCGCATGCCATCGGTCACATCCGGGTCATCCCCGCCGTCCTTTTCCACGGCACACATGGCCCAGTCCGCTCCAGCGGACCAGTCCAGCAGCTCCACCTGCACCCGCACGCCGGCGGGGGTGTCGATCTCCACTCCGGCCGGGCGAATACCAGTCAGCAGGGCCTGCGCCGCGCCCCGTGCCGCCGCCGCGGCACAGGTGCCGGTGGTATAGCCGCAGCGCAGCCGCTGCCGCCCTACCGGGATATAGTATTCCAGCTTCGGCATGCTCCACCTCCCCACAGAAAAAGCCCGCCTCCAGAGGAGACGGGCCGCAGATCTGCACAGGCAAACAGCGGCGCTCTCCACCTAAGAGCGACGTCGGCCAAAAGGCAGGTCTCCTGGCTTGCGCTTCTTCCGCCGGCGTCCCTTCTCGGCAGAGCCAATGGGTCTGACGCCTTTGTCCGCGCTTACAGTAGAGGTAAGACTGCGCCGGATTTTCACCGGCTTCCCTTTTCAGCGGCGAGCCCTCGCCGCACCGTTTGGCAGTTACTAGACATTAGTATAACCATATGCCCGCAGAAAGTAAAGTGGATTGTCTATTTTGTACACATCTTTTCCCAGAGAAATGCCCTGAGGACGGGGACATCCTCCCATCCGCAGGGCATTTGGCTTATACTGACTCCGTTCCTTCCGGAAGGGAGGGCTGGACACACGGGAATTCCACCTCCACGGTGAAGAGGTCGGCGTCGGTCCGCAGCCGGAAGGTTCCGCCGCAGGCCTCGGTAAAGCTCTTGGCGATGGCCAGACCAAGCCCGCTCCCGCCGTCGCTGCGGCTCTCATCCCCCCGGACAAAGCGCTCTGTGAAGTCCTTCTCCCGGGACAGCTCCTCCCGGGAGATGTTCTGGACGCACACCCGCCCGCTCTCCCCGTTGGTCTCCAGGGTGAGGTAGGCCCGGGAGCCCTCCAGACTGTACTGGAGCACATTCTGGATCAGGTTTTGAAAGACCCGGTAGAGCCGGTCGCCGTCCGCCCGGATGAGGACCGGCTCCGCCGGAAGCCGGGTGCGCAGATCCAGACCGCTTGCGGCGATGGGCTCGGCCTGGTCGGCCAAGGTCTGCCGCAGCAGCTTGGCCAGGTCCAACTCCTCCCAGTGGAGATTCAGATTTCCGGAGGCCGCCTTGCTCACGTCAAAGACCTCCTGTACCATGTTCTTCAGGCGCTGGGCCTTGTCGTTGAGGATGGTCACGTAGTCCCGCACATGGTCAGGCAGTTCCTCCTCTTCCAGAAGGGCCGCATAGCTCAGGATAGAGGTCAGCGGGGTCTTGAGGTCGTGGGAGACGTTGGTGATGAGCTCTACCTTCATCCGCTCGCTGCGCAGCCGTTCCTCCACCGCCTGCTGAAGGCCGCTGTCGATGTCGGCTACCGCCTGGGAGAGCCCGGCCAGAGGTCGCTCCGCCGCCAGCATGGTCCCCTGCTGTTTCCTGCGCACCGCCTCGATCTGATCGGAGAGAGCCCCCAGGTCTTCGATCATCGCCCGCTCCTCCTTCCAGTGGAGAAAGACGATCCCCAGCAGCACCAGCCCCACCAGTCCGATCAGGAATGGGACCCAGATCCGGATGGAGCCGCTGCGCCAGGCCGACAGAAACAACTCCAAGTCAAAGGCCGCGGCCCCCAGGGCCAGAATCACCACGGCCATCAGGTGGACCACTCCGCTCCGCATGGCCCGGCGCTGGAGGGGCAGGTCCAACCCATCTCCCCGCAGCTTTCCCGCCAGCCAGCCGCAGAAGCTCACCCGGCACAGACGGCCCCGATTGCAGAGGAAGTCGTTGAGGTAAAACACCATCACCCAGCACAGGCCGATGGCAAAGGCCAGGAAAATGGGCTCGTAGGCATAGGACAGGGACACCATCAGCGGTCCCACCAGGAGCGCCAGGAGGAGCAGCTTGATCTCCAGCCAGATCTTCCCCGTGAGGCGTCCGGCCGCCCGGAAGGTCAGCGCCATCCAGCGCCGCCACAGGAGGCTCCACACCACCAGCGCCACACCCAGCAGGAAACAGCCTGCCACGATACATACCGCAAGGCGCATGGTGTACAGGGTATCGGCTACATCATAGAGCCCCATAGAGTGGTAAAAATACACCGGTGTCTGGGCGGCAGCCAGACGGATGGTCACGCCGTCCCACGGCTCCCCGGTGTCAGCGGCAGGCTCCTCCCCGCCAGTCTCCCCAGGGACCGCTGTCGCCATGGGTGTGGCCGCCCCAGTGATACCGGAGAGGTCAAAGCCCCGTCCGCTGTCGGTCCAGCCTCCGCCCACAAAGAGCTCGGTGTCCAGATTGCGGTAGCCGGGCAGCTCCCACTGCTCCCACTGGTCCCGGTAGACCTCGTCTCCATAGACATCCACCTCAGCGCCGTCCTTCCAGATCTGCACCTTGCCGTCCCGGTACTCCAGGTAGAAATTATAGCCCGGTTCCTGATGTCCCGTCAGATTTCCCGTGATGCCGTTGAGGTTGCCGGCCAACAGTTTCTCATCCTGCCAAATCCCCCAGCGGAGGTTCTCATCCTGGAAGCAGGATGTCTCTTCCCCGGTCAGCACAAACTCCAGCATGGCACGCAGGTCATAGCTGATCTCCCTGCGGAAGCGCCGGGTATCCTGATAGTCGCTGCGGAAGCTGTCCGCCACATCACCCAGTTCCAGGCTACCGGCGCCCAACAGTCCGATACCTCCAAAAATGGCCATGAGCGTTAGTCCGATCAGGAGGAACAGCACACTCAAAATACCTTTACTTTTTTTCCATTTTGTATCCAATGCCCCACACCACCTTTAAATACTCCGGTTCCTTTGGATTGAGTTCGATCTTTTCCCGGATGTGCCGGATATGGACCATGACCGTGTTTTCCGAGGCATAGGCCTCCTCCCCATCCCACACCCGGCGGTAGATCTCCTCAGCCGGAAAGATCCGTCCCAGATTGCGCATCAACAGATCCACGATGCGGGTCTCAGTAGCGGTGAGTCGGACCGGTTCTCCATCCACCCGAAGCTCCAGCGCCTCCGGCAAATAGGTAAGACGGCCGTTGACGATCTCTCCGCTCCGCTCTTCCGCATGGACGTCCCCCAGCCGGGTATACCGACGCAGCTGACTGCGGACCCGGGCCAGCAGCTCCTGGGGATTGTAGGGCTTGGACACATAGTCGTCCGCCCCCATGGAGAGTCCCAGGATCTTGTCGCTGTCCTCACTCTTGGCGGAGAGCACGATGATGGGCAGGTTCCGTTTCTCCCGGATCTTCATCAGTGCGGAGAGGCCGTCCAGCCTGGGCATCATCACGTCCAGCAGGATGAGCTGTACCGAGCGCTCACAGGCCAGCTCCAGCGCCTCCAGGCCATTGTAGGCCCGCAGCACCCGGTATCCCTCCTTCTCCAGCAGCAGGGCAATGGCCTGGACGATCTCCCGGTCGTCATCTACTACCAGTACACACGCTTCCATCTAGACATCTCCTCCACCGTTTGAACTTCCCCGATCGGTCCCGATCTCCTTCCGGCAAGGATAGGATAGCAGGCGCTTCTTATAGTTTTCCAGGGGCATTTCTTAGCAATTTCTTAACGTTATCCCATCATAGCATTTGATCTGTCCGTCGTCAAAGGGCATAAAAAAACGTGCGTGCCCCGACTGGGACACGCACGTTGCAGTACAGCAAGAGAAACTCTTACTTCAGCTCGACCTTGGCGCCGGCCTCCTCGAGCTTCTTCTTCATCTCCTCGGCCTCGTCCTTGGAGACACCCTCCTTCAGAGCCTTGGGAGCGCCCTCGACCAGGCCCTTGGCGTCAGCCAGGCCCAGGCCGGTGATCTCGCGGACAACCTTGATGACCTTGATCTTAGCAGCAGCGTCGAAGCCGGCCAGAACCACGTCGAACTCGGTCTTCTCAGCAGCAGCCTCGCCGCCGGCAGCGCCGCCAGCAGCGGGAGCAGCCATAGCAGCAGCGGAAACGCCGAACTCCTCCTCCAGAGCGTGCACCAGCTCGGACAGCTCCAGAACAGTCAGGCCCTTAACCTCTTCAATCAAAGCAGTGATCTTCTCGCTAGCCATGATAAGATACCTCCTAAATTCAATCATTTAAAAAATAAGTTTGAGTCTCCCCAGTGCGGGGATGCGGGGAACAGAACCGCTGTCAGGCGGGTACTGACGTACCAACCTTACTCGGCAGCGGGAGCCTCCTCGGCAGGAGCAGCCTCGACGAAGCCGCCCTTCTCCTCGGCGATCGCCTTGAGGACGATAGCCAGGCTGGTGATGGGAGCCAGCATGGTGCCCAGAACCTGAGCCTGCAGGACTTCCTTGGAAGGCAGGTCGGACAGAGCCTTGATCTCGTCCAGAGACAGCACCTTGCCGTCCATGAAACCGGCCTTGATGGTGAACTTCTCGCCGTTGAACTGCTTGGCGAACTTCGCGATCACACGCATGGGAGCGATGGGGTCACCATGGCTCAGGGCCAGAGAAGTGGTACCATTCAGAACGGAATCCATCTCCTCCAGACCCACGTTGTTGATGGCGAAACGAACCAGGGTGTTCTTCACAACAGCGTAGTCCAGCTCGTTCTTGCGGCACTCGGCACGCAGGGCGGTATCCTCGGCAACGGTGATACCCTTATAGTCCACCAGAACACCGCTGGCAGCGGTCTTCAGCTTCTCAGTCAGGTCGGCGACAATGGCCTGCTTCTCACTCAGAACCTTTGCGTTAGGCATGTGGGATTCACCTCCATGAAATAAAAAATGCTATTCTCATGCTCAAAGCACGAAAACAGCACAAAGAAAGCTTCTTCACTTGCTGCATTCTCGGCGGGGCTTATGGCTGCCCGCTGTCTTTGAACACGCGAATTATTATATCACCCCGGACAGGCTATGTCAAGCATAACCTGTCCGGAAATGATCTTTTTTGTGGGGCTGCGCCGGATGGCACATCTCCCCGGCTTGTCACGCTACGGCTCGCGCACGATCGGGTCGCGGCCTTCGCGCTTCCTTGGGCACGCTCCGCACCCTCCGCTGCGGCACACTGCGCCCCGCTCCGCCGGAAATGCCGCTTCCCCTACGGGGTCGCCTGTTTTCCGGTCTGCGCGGTTCACTGTGCGCCTGCTTCGGGCGCTTCGCGCTTCTTACACCAGCTTGGCGCCGTTGATCTTCACACCGGGGCCCATGGTGGTGGCGGTGACACAGCTCTTGATATACTGACCCTTGGCGGCAGCAGGCTTAGCCTTGATGATGGCGCCCATGAGAGCGGTGAAGTTCTCGGTCAGCTTCTCAGCGCCGAAGGACACCTTGCCGATGGGGCAGTGGATGATGTTGGTCTTGTCCAGACGGTACTCGACCTTACCGGCCTTGATCTCCTTAACAGCCTTGGCCACGTCGGGGGTGACGGTGCCGGCCTTGGGGGAGGGCATCAGGCCCTTGGGGCCCAGGACCTTACCGAGGCGGCCAACCACGCCCATCATGTCGGGAGAGGCGACGACCACATCGTAGTCGAACCAGTTCTCGGACTGGATCTTCTGCACCAGGTCCATCTCGCCGACGAAATCAGCGCCGGCCTCCTTGGCGGCCTCAGCCTTGTCGCCCTTGGCGAAGACCAGCACGCGCTGGGTCTTGCCGGTGCCGTGGGGCAGGACGATGGCGCCGCGGACCTGCTGGTCCGCATGGCGGGAGTCAACGCCCAGCTTGACGTGCAGCTCGACGGTCTCGTCGAACTTGGCGGTGGCGGTCTTCACGACCAGGTCCATAGCCTCAGCGGCATCATAGAGAGTGCCCTTCTCGATCTTCTTGGCGCTCTCGACGTACTTCTTACCTCTAAACATTGCTTCTCCCTCCTTCGCCTTAGTCGCCCACGACAACGCCCATGGAGCGGGCGGTGCCGGCGATCATGCTCATGGCGGACTCGATGCTGGCCGCATTCAGGTCGGGCATCTTGGTCTCCGCGATCTTGCGGACGTCCTCCTTGCTGATGGTGGCAACCTTGGTCTTGTTGGGCACACCGGAACCAGACTCGATGTTGCAGGCCTTCTTGATGAGCACGGCGGCGGGAGGAGTCTTGGTGATGAAGGTGAAGGAGCGGTCGGCATACACGGTGATGACGACGGGGATGATCATGCCCACGTCATTCTTGGTGCGCTCGTTGAACTCCTTGGTGAAAGCGGCGATATTCACGCCATGCTGGCCGAGGGCGGGGCCCACAGGGGGGGCGGGAGTCGCCTTGCCGGCAGGAATCTGCAGTTTGACGTAACCAGTAACTTTCTGTGCCATTTGAAACAGCACCTCCTACTTAAATGTGGTTGAGACGGAATTGATACAATTCCTCCCACGTGCGGGGGATACGGGGTCTTTCACCCGTTTAGTCGTCGACCCGCTCCACCTGATCGAGCTCCAGCTCGACAGGGGTCTCACGGCCGAACATCTCGACCACGACGCGCACTTTGCTGCGCTCCAGGTCGATCTCTTCCACGGCGCCCAGGAAGGACTCCAGCGCGCCTTCAGTGATCTTGACGCGGTCGCCCACTTCATAGCCGACCACGACTTCCTTCTTCTCCACACCCATGGAGGCAACCTCCTCCTCGGTGAGGGGAATGGGCTTGCTGCCCGAACCCACAAAACCAGTCACGCCGCGCACGTTGCGCACCAGGTGCCAGGTCTCGTCGGTCATGACCATCTTCACCAGCACATAGCCAGGGAAGACCTTGCGGTCCACGGTCTTGGGCCCGTTTTCGCTGATCTCGGTAACCGTCTCCATGGGGATGTTTACCTCATGGATGAGATCGCGCATCCCGCGGTTTTCCACCGCCTTCTCAATGGAAGCAGCTACGGTGTTCTCGTAACCAGAATAGGTGTGCGCGACATACCACTTCGCGTTATCTGCCATACTCGCCGCTCCTTAACCCTTAAACAGATTCATGAGCGCGGCGAAGACGGACTGCGCCAGCCAGTCAAACGCCCAGATGCAGATGCCAATGACGATACAGCACACGATGACGACGACGGTGTTGTTGATCGTCTGCTTTTTCGTGGGCCACTGGACCTTCTTGAGTTCGACCTTCATCTCGCGGAACCACTTGCCGATGCGGGCGAAAAAGCCAGGCTTGGACTTCTTGACGTCCTTCTTGGACTTGTCCGCCTTGGCGGCAGCGGCCTGCTCGTTCTTCTCATAATCAGGCATTCCGTACACCCTTCTTTCTTAATGAGAGATACATTCTCATTACTTGGTCTCGTTGTGAACCGTATGCTTTCTGCAGAAGGGGCAGTACTTGTTCAGCTCCAGACGGTCGGGAGTGTTCTTCTTATTCTTGTTGGTGTTGTAGTTTCTCTGCTTGCACTCGGAGCAGCGGAGGGTGATCTTCACCCGGGAACCTGCCTTTGCCATGTGTTCGGCACCTCCTTCAATAGTTGAGCGGTACACCGGCATAAAAAAACGCCGGATACAGCCCTTGGCCGAATCCAGCGACGTGGGCGCACTGCGCCTATCGTCACGGTGCGGACTCGGCATGTCTGCCTCCCTATGTCCTCGCCTGGAGGGGAGGGTTTCATGCCCGTCACACCGTAAAAACGCGCACAAAAGAAAAGCCCTCTTTCATAGGTGTTTTCAGAATAGCACACCCTCCACCGAAAGTCAAGCTTCTTTTGAAATAACTTCAATTCGCAAAGTAAAAAATAAACATAAAAAATCCGCCCCGGTTGGGGCGGAGTGGAGGTAAATATATGGATAAAAATTATTGTATTTCACACGAAGAAAGAAGACGAATCATCAAAGAGCAGCTTGACTCTCTCTTAAAATTATATGAAACACAATCTTTGTCTATCACAGAACAAATAGAACTTGCAAAAACAATAGAGCAACTATCCCGCAACCTAGTTCTCGCTGGTTAATCTGGAATTTTATCCAATGCGCGCTTGGCCATTAAGATAAGCTCCTCAATTCTATCTTCCGAAAATCTTTCATTAGTAGAAGCCGCTTGGGTAGAATAATACGCGGCTACCAATTCAACAGCTAATTCTTTATTGCTTTTTCCCATTAAAATCCCCTCCTAAGTTTTAGTAAATAATACCACAATTACGGTATTTTGTCCAGAAGAGCGTGGGCAAATTGCCCACGCTCTTCGCTTTTTATTTTTCGATTGTATATCCGCAATGTTTGCACTGATATAGTTTCTTTTTCTTGCCAAGCGCTCCACCCAAAAGACCTACTGGCCCTAAAAGGATTCCACCAATTGCGGCTTTCCCCAAACTGACTCCACCAGTTCTTTCACCGACAGCAGATACGGCCATATGGCCACATTTGGGACACTTCACTGGTACTTCCGGCATAATTACATCTCCTATTCTCTGTTTTCAAAAAATAACTGAAATTAGTTATAGCCCAGTATCATTAATATCTTCCTCGTAGTTTTTATCAGTGTATGAAATAAGCAAGCCAACCTCGTAGCGTTCGGCCATCATCCCCAACATAATATCGGTTGTTTCAGTTTCCCACTGAGCACGATAAACAACATATCCGTATTCTAGTGCGTCTGCTGGGCCAGCCATATCTATCATCTTTTGGTCTTTTAACGATATAATTTCATCCTCGTATGGTTCACCATATTTTTTGATTAACATTTCTTTTAAGTCGTTGTAAACAGGGATATATTGGCCAGCGTTTGAGAATTTTAACGGGAAAGTGTAGAATCCTTCATACAATTTATCATCGTCAAACAAATATGCGGCATATGAATCATACCCGCCTACAACAGTTTCCCCAGCAAGTTTTTCATCGGATTCAATCAGAGTAATTTCTGTTTCGTATTTTTTGACGGTATCTCTATTTTCACCCCATTTTGCATTACGAAAATCAGCATCTTCTCTTTTCGTTTCAATAGGCTCTTCCGTTGGGGTCGCAACTGGCATTTCAGACGTAAGCGAGTTTTCAATATTGCTTGTTTGAATCGGAGTATTTTCTGGTTTTGTACTAGCTGTGCTTTGGCATCCAGACATTAAGATAGCGATAGTTAGGACAAATAAGAAAAGATATTTCTTCATTATAGGCACCTCAAAGTTATATTTTCTCCATAACGGCTCTAATCTTCTCTCTCACAACCTGACCACAGGCAGAGTAGAGTTCCATCATATCAAGTAAGGTGATGACACCAAACTCATAGTCCGTATAAAGGACAACGAAACTCTGTGGCTTTGCATCGTACACTTTGAGCAGGACTGGCAACGATTTTCCAGCCAACTTTTCTCCGTCTGGAAGCATGGTGTAGAGCTGGAAGAAGAGATAGCCGAACAGGACACACACAATATGGAATGCAATCATGTTGATTTTTGTACTTTTGAAATCTTCAATTTTCCAAAAATCTTTAAGCTGTCGATAGTCCTCTTCAATTTCTGGACGCAACTCATAGATTTTGATAATATCTCTGGCCAATTTGGAGGTGTCCGTCGTGACAAACACAAAGTATTGTCCATTTTCCATATCCCAAACAACACAAGCATTTAAGTCAACGTCCGCACTTGGGCAAGCACTTTCCCAATATGGGCCGACATGAGGGACGAGTGAAATTCTTTGCTGACTACGTTTAGGATTTGGGTGTTTACTCCAATCGTTATTTTGGATAGCACATTCAACCGCAAGCCTATAAGCATCCATATTATTTCGGAGAGGAACATAGGTATCCACATTCCGCTTGCGCTTTAAGTAGTTCATTACGGGGCGGGAAATAAAGCCACGGTCGTTAATTAGAATGTCGCCCGATCTAAAAACTGGGGAATGCTTTATCATTCGTTCGCTCAGAGACATATCGTGTACATTGATTGGGCCAAAGCGAATATCCTCAATAATTCCCGTGTCTCCAACAATTCCACGAATAGTTGCTAGTTTATAGCCGCGACAAGGAGAATTTGTTCGCTTACTGACGGATATGCCAGACTGTTCATAGTGTTTATTCTTAAAGTTCACTTCAAGGTCTGTGCAGTCCAAAATGTGAATGTTGGGAACTAGATTTAGGTGTGGGAGAACTTGATTCTGAACGACACTGTTGTATCCGTTGAAAAGGTCTTCTGCTTGGTATTTGCCTAACAAGGCACGCAAACTTCCTTCTCGCATCAAACCAGCACCTAGTTTTCCCTCTGTTTCGATTAGCGTGTAGCCGAGTTTGGCCAGAGTTCGATGGTCGGAAATAGCATACGGAATATCTGTCAGACTTGTTTTCACTTTCATTTTTGCGGCGATTGCAGAGGCCCATACCAAATCGTAGGGAATAATTGTATTGTCTGCCCGTTTATCTTGAATATTGGTCGATAAAAATTTAAGGATACCAGAGGTGTGCATCGAAAGAATGATTTCATCGACTAGACTGGAAATGCTAAGAGCCGCAGAGTCTAGCTTGCCAGCTCTGACTTTTGTCAAAACAGACTCTTTGTTTTGCCTACACGCCTTAATCACAATGCACACCTCCTTTCCCTCTTTTGTTCACTATTAGTATAACATAAGTACACTCATTTGTCTACTCTCAGAGCCACTTATGAGCACCAAACGTAGACTCATTTTCTATAAACTAGACAGCGAGGTGAGACAGTATGATAGATATTGGAACCAGAATAAAAGACCTAAGAAATGCCAGAAGAATGACTCAGGCCGAATTTGCAGAGAGAATTAATGTGACGAAATCTACTGTCTCAGCATATGAGAATGGGACAAGGTTTCCTTCTTATGATGTTCTGATTAGAATTGCCCGGTTATTTAAGGTAAGCACAGATAACCTTTTGGGATACAGTGAAAAATCCGTGGTGGATGTGACCGGATTGACCCGGAAGCAAATAAATGTTATTCAGGATGTTGTAATCACTTATAAGAGGCATAATCTCCTCTATCGACAGATGATGGATGAGGATAGTGTGGCTGACCGTCTAGCGGCTATGGGTTTGATTGATGAAGATGAGGCCGATTGGATGAAATAGGCAACAAAAAAAGAGCCTTTCGGCTCTTAATAAAAGTAAACAAAATACCGCCCCTTACAAAATGTCATGTTTGACCCCGGCTCAGGATGAGCCGCTGACATAATGCTTTGGAATATCAGGCATACCACGCCAAATTAGCGGGCTGGGCATCTACGCCAGTGAGCGCAAACGTGCTCTACGGCTCCGAAGCGAATTTGGGTATATGCGCGAACATACACTTGCTTCATTTAGACACCCCCCCTATTCCGAAGGGGCGGTATTTTAGATTATAGCAGAAAAAATTTGGAAGTCAAAATTTTTTTGATGCTTACTTTGCGAATCGAAGTGAAATAAAAATTGACTTTTTCCTTCTCTGCCCGGATAATAGAACCAGACACGAAGGAGGAATGAAACCATGCGCATTATGGCCATCGACTACGGCGATGCCCGCACCGGGATCGCCATATCGGACGCCACCGGTCTGCTGGCCGGCTTTACCACCGTCATCCACAGCCGAAAGAGCGAGGTGGTCGCGGAGGAGATCGAAAAGCTGATCGCCGCCCACGGGGTGGAGGAGCTGGTCATGGGCTTCCCCCGCAATATGGACGGCACAGAGGGCCCCCGGGCCGAGCTCTACCGGGCATTCGCCGGACAGCTGGAGGAGCGTACCGGCCTCACCCCGGTGCTCTGGGACGAGCGGCGCACCACCGTGGAGGCCCACAGCATCCTCCACGCCAGCGGCAAGAAGATGAAGCAGCACAAAAAGACGGTGGACGCCGTGGCCGCCACGCTGATCCTGGAGGGCTATCTCACCCTCCGCCGGAACCGCCCCTGATCCCATCTCCTCCGGCGTGCATCCCCGCACATCATGTTTTGGAAAGGAGTCTTTTCTCATGCATATCGTGCTCAATGTGACCTACACCCTCCACCCCGGCGCCCGGGAGGCCTTCCTGGCCGCCCTTCAGCAGAACCAGCTTCTGGAACAGGTCCGCGGAGAGGCGGGCTGTCTCCAGTATGAGCTCTTTGCCGCCGTGGAGTCTCCCGACCGGCTGGTGCTGCTGGAGCACTGGGACAGCCAGGCCCATCTGGACGCCCATATGGCGGGCGCTCCCTTCCAGGCCATCCACCAGGTGGAGCAGGCCCACGTGGCCCAGGTGGATGTCCGCCGCTTTGATGTGAGCGCCGGAGAGAAGGGTTAACGGGGCCGGGCGAAGAGCTCCCGCACCCCTACCACCAGCAGGAAGCCCCCAAAGCACCGGTGGAGCAGCTCCACCTCCAGCCCTGTGGCCACCCAGGCCGCCAGTGCGGTGCCCGCCAGTCCGGCCAGGATGGCGGGCACCGCTGTTTTTTTGTCTACATACCCGTTGCGCACATGGGAAACGAGGGCGGTGGACGCCGTGGGCAGAAAATAGAGCAGGTTGATCCCCTGGGCCAGGTGCTGGGGGATTCCGGCGACCGCGGTCAGATAGAGGAGCAGAAGGGTCCCCCCGCCCACGCCGAACCCGGAGAGGATGCCGGTCAGCCCGCCCACCAGCACCGCCACCCACCAGGCTACCATCCCAGCAGCGCCTTCCCCCCGCCGTAGAGAAGGAACGCGCCGAAAATCCGGCGCAGCCACAGGATATTGACCCCCCGGAAGAGCTTTCCGCCCAAGAATCCTCCTGCCAGTCCCCCCACCAGATAGGGCAGCGCCAGGGATAGATCCAGCCCGCCCCGGAGCCAGTAGATCCCGGCCGAGAGCATGCACAGGGGCAAGATCACCGCCACCGATGTGGCGAAGGCCCGGCGGGGCTCCAGCTGACAGCGGCCCAGGAGCATGGGCACCAGGATCATCCCCCCTCCCCCGCCGAAAAAGCCGTTTGCCAGCCCCGCCAATCCACCTGCAACCAGGGCGGCCAGGGGCAGCCGCTGTTTTTTTCCATTCTGATTCATCAAAAAGCATCCCTCCATTGGTCTCAGTCTGCCAATGGAGGGATGCTTTTATTCCAGATTCCGTTCTATGCCTGGTTCCGTCCGGCAAGTGTCATGATCACATCGCCGGCCATCATCAGCCCCGCGCAGGAGGGCACCCAGGACACGCTGGCGGGCACGCTGCGGCGTCCCGGCGGCGGGGCCTCCCCGCTCTGGTCCGTGACAGCGGGCAGCTCAGGAGACCAGACCACCCGGTGGTGATGGATCCCCCGATTGCGCAGTTCCTTGCGCACCACCCGGGCCAGGGGACAGCCCTCTGTTTTGGAGATGTCGCTGATGCGGAACTGGCTGGGGTCCAGCTTGTTGCCCGTGCCCAGCGCTGAGATCATGGGGATCCCCCGTTCCAGCGCGGTCTGGATCAGATCCAGCTTGCAGGAGACCAGGTCGATGGCGTCCACCACAAAATCATAGCGCTCGCCGAAAAACTCCTCCCGGCAGGCTCCCTCATACCGTTTTACCACCGGTGTCACCCGACAATCCGGACTGATATCTCTCACCCGGGCGGCCAGGGCCTCCGCCTTGGGCATCCCCAGGGTGGAGTGGAGGGCCCCCAGCTGCCGGTTCAGGTTAGTCATTCCCACCTCGTCATGGTCCACCAGGGTCAGCGCGCCGATCCCGGCCCGGGCCAGGGCCTCCACGGCCCAGCTTCCCACGCCGCCCAGACCGAACACGGCCACATGGCTGTTCCACAGCCGCTCCATGGCGGCCTCCCCCAGCATCATCTCCGTACGCAAAAAGGCTTCCTGTCCCACTGTGTTCACTCCTTCCGCCCGATAAAACAGGGGCGGGGCAATGCCCCGCCCCCTCAGGCTGTCAAATTCAAATGGTCTCGTGCAGATCAGCCGATATACTGGATACCGGAGCCGTCCACAGCCTCATAGCCCTCCTGCAGGCCCTCCAGCCAGGTCTGGACGTCGGCATCCCGCAGATCGTTCTCCGCGGTGTACTTCCACAGAGGATCGCCCACGCTGTCCAGATACATCACATGCCAGCCCTGCTGTCCGGACTGGGTATTCTCCACCAGACCGGTGTCGCCCACCTTGCGGCCATCGGCAAAGATCCAGTTCAGGAAATCGGCAAAGAAGCTGGTGTCCCGGGTCACATCCTCATAGAGGCCGCCGTTGTCCTTGGAGCCGGGGTCCTCGGAGTTGGCCTTGGCCAGCTCGGCAAAGGAGTCGGCGCTCTGATCGCCCGCCTTGAACTGATCCAGGATCTCCTGGGCCTTATCCTCGGCGGCCTGCATGGCCTCCTCGGTGGGCTCCTCCGCTCCCTCGGCCACCTCGGCCTTCACCAGGATGTGGCGGATATTGGCGGTGCCGAAGTCGTCCTCATTGCGGAAGCGCTCCACAAACTGCACCACATAGTAGCCGGAGCCCTCGGACTCGACCACCGTGATGTCGCCGGCCTTACGGCTGCTGTCGCTGAGCCACTCCTGATAGGGGCCGGCCAGGGCGCTGCCCACATGGCTCATCTCTCCCTCATAGGTGAGGTCCTCGTCCTCCGCCTTGGCCGCCTCGGCCGCCGTGGCAAAGTCAGACTTCTCCACCTCGCTCCGGAAGGCGTCGGCCTTAGCCTTGGCCGCCTCCATCGCAGCAGTCTGCTCCTCTTCCGTGGGCTCCACGGTGTTGCCCTCTTCATCGGTGGTGCTCTCAGCGGTGCCGCTGAAGAAGATGGTGTGATAGCGGAAGGTATCCAGGTCCGCGGCGTTCTCGGTGTAATACTCCTCCAGCGCGGCGTCATCATAGGTCAGGCTGTCGGAATAAGCGGTCTGGTACTGAGAGGCCAGAAGGCTCTCCTCCAGGCAGCTGCGCAGGACCTTTTCATTCATATAAGAGCCAAAGTAGGCCTTGAGGAAGCTGTTCAGGCTGGGGTAGCCGCTCTGGCTGGCGCCGCTGCGGTAGCTCTCCAGGGCGGTCTCCAGCTGCTCCTGGCTCTCCTCGGTCAGAGTCACGCCCTCTTCCCGGGCCGCATCGGCCAGGGCGGCCTCCTTGATCATGGTAGCCTTCGCCTGCTCCATAAAGAGATCATAGAAGGTCTTGCCGCTCTCCTCGTCCACCACCTGGTCCCGGTCGGACTTGGTGGAGTCATAGCCCATCATGGACAGATAATAGCCGTAGCTCTGCTTGGTCTGCCCATAGTAGTAGGAGACCTCAGCGGGGCTGTAATCCCGTCCGTTGATGGTCATAGCGACGGTACGACTCTGGAAGAAGCCGGAATTCCAAACCAGCAGGGCCACCACCAGGACGGCCACCACCACGCCGATGACCGTATAGATCACCGTATTCCGCTTCTTGATGGCAGCTTCCTTGCGCTCCTTGATCTGCTTCTGGGTGAGCCCCTGGTTGGGGTCATCCTGGCGCTGCTTCTTTTCTCTGGATGCGCTCATTTTGTTCAGTCCTCTCGTAGTAATTCCCGCGAAGGGTAGTCTTCGCATAAACAACTTGACATTATACAGGAAAAGCCGTTTTCTTTCAAGTCCCAAGGCGGCTTCTCCGCCCGCTGCATCCTGTTTTTACGGTTTATTCACACTTGTCCCACCAGGCTTCGATGGCCGCCCGGCCGGCGG
Source organism: Pseudoflavonifractor gallinarum (assembly GCF_014982855.1). Taxonomy (GTDB): domain Bacteria; phylum Bacillota; class Clostridia; order Oscillospirales; family Oscillospiraceae; genus Pseudoflavonifractor_A; species Pseudoflavonifractor_A gallinarum. Next base: position 132,677 of record NZ_JADCKF010000006.1, read on the forward strand.
TGACGCTGCCCTGGACCATCCCGGCCGAGCCGCCGCCCCGTCCCTCCAGGGCGGCATTCATCTCCCGGACCAGCGGCCGGAGATCCCGCCCCGCGGAGCCCAGAATATAGCGGAAGCGTCCCTCCTCCGGGGCAAAGGCGGCACACAGTCCGATCCCCCGCTCCAAGGCGGCGTTGACCAGCGCCCGGAGCCCGTCGGTGTCCAACTCTTCAAAAACCAGTACCCGCTCGGTCTCCCGGGGCAGAAGCTCCGCCTTGGCGCAGGCCAGTGCCCGCCCCAGCCGGGCAGCGCGGAGCTTGGTCTGTTCCAGCTCCCCGCTCATCCGGCGGGCGGCCTCCGCCACGTCCTCCTGCTTGGCCGAGAGCAGATTGGAAATGGCCGTGATGCTCTCCTGCTTGCGCATCACATCCTCCACCGCCCGGCTGCCGCAGAGCATGCGCAGGCGCACGCCCCCCTTCCAGTTCTGCATGGAGAGCAGGTGGATGAGCCCCACCTCCCCCGTCCGCCCCACATGGGGCGCGCAGCAGGCACACCGGTCATACCCGGAAATGGTGACGATGCGCACGTGCTCCTTCAGATCCAGCTTGCTGCGGTATTCCAGGTGCTCCAGCTCCTCCGGCGCGGGGTAGGCGCATACCATGGAGACATTCTCCGCCACTGCCCGGTTGGCCCGGCGCTCTACCTCCTGGACGTCCGCCCAGGTCACCGGCCCGCTCAGGTCGATGGTGACTTCCTCATCTCCCAGATGAAAGCCCACGTTCTCCAGTCCGTAGAGGGTGTGGAAGAGCCCGGAGACGATGTGCTCTCCGGTGTGGCACTGCATCCGGGAAAAACGCACCTCCCAGTCGATCTCCCCCCGCACGCGGGTACCCACCGGCAGAGGACGGTCCGTGTGGTGCCAGATCGTGTCCTCCACCTCCTGGGTGTCGGTGACGGACAGGGGCTCTCCCTCCGCCGGGTACAGGCTTCCCACATCGCCGAACTGTCCGCCCCCCTCTGGAAAGAAACAGGTTCGGTCCAGGGCGATCCGCCATCCGCCCTTCCGCTCCTCACAGGCCAGAACCGTGGCCTCTACCGAGCGGATATAACTGTCCAGATCATACACGCGCTCTGTCATCATAGTACGTATTTCTCCTTTTCAACCTTTGGAAAACAAGTCTTTTGTCAAAAGCGGGGACCCGCGGCGCGGGTCCCCGTCTTTTCGATGGCTTACCTTATTTGGCGTAGTAGTTGATGAGGCATCCGGCCAGGATGATCTCCCGCTCTTCCTGGGTGATGCCGGGCAGCTTGAGGGTCACCGGACGCTCCGCTCCGTTCTGGATCAGGACGGCCTGGATGCTCTCCTCGCCCCGCTCCAGCGCGACACGAATCCCGGGCAGATAGAGCTGATCGCCGGGCTGGATGTTCCAATCCTTCACGTCCTCGGCGATGAAGGGGAGCATGCCCCAGTTCACCACATTGGAGCGGTAGCGCTTGGTGGCAAACTCCGCGCACAGGTTGGCGCAGCCGCCCAGCACCCGCTGGCAGGAAGCCGCCTGCTCCCGGGCGGAGCCGTCGCCGGGCTTGAGGGCCATGACAAAGGAACCCAGGCCGGTGGTCTTGGGATCCCGTCCCATGAGGGCATCGGTGGCCTCTCCGGCGCGGCGCTTGCGCTCCTCCGCCAGGATGGCCTTGGCGCGGGGCACATACTGGGGATCCTTCCGGGACAGGGCAAACTCGCTCAGCCGCAGGGGGTTGGAGCGATAGGAAGAGGTCTCACCGGAGGGGATCAGCTCATCGGTGGTGGTCACCGGGTCGTAGATGGCTGCCGCCGCCGTGAGGAGCAGGTTCTCCGGCAGGGGGATCTGCTCGGGCCAGTCGGCGATGTTGGGGCCGTAGACCAGCTCGGTCTCGGGCTTTGCCTTCCCCACGCCGAAATAGACCCGGGAGCGGTAGGCCGAATCGTCATAGCTCCAGCTCTCGTCCTTCTGATCGGCCGGGCAGTCGGGCAGCTCGTCCGCCCCGGTGAGCACGCCGCCGTTGCGGGCGGTGGCCGCAATGGAGCGGGCGTCCATCAGGGCCACATAGGAGATCTGGCCCTCGCCGGGCTTGGAGCCCTCCCGGTTGGGGAAGTTGCGGGTGGAGTGGCGGATGGAGAAGGCGCCGTTGGCGGGCACGTCTCCCGCGCCGAAGCAGGGGCCGCAGAAGCAGGAGCGGATGGAGGCACCCGCCGCCATCAGGTCGGCGATGTAGCCCTGCCGGGTCAGCTCCAGATTGATGGGCATGGAGCCGGGGTAGCAGGAGAGCCAGAACTCATCCGGTCCGATGGCGCTCCCCTTCAGGATCTGGGCGGCGCGTACCAGGTTCTGATAAGTACCGCCCGAGCAGCCGGCGATGACGCCCTGATCCACCCGGAACTGTCCATTCACCAGCTTGTCGGTGAGGGGCGCGGCGCCCTTGATCCCCAGCTGTTCGGCCGCGTCGGCCTCCACCTGGCGGAGCAGCTCCCGGGCGTTGGCCTTGAACTCCCGGATGGTATAGGCGTTGGAGGGATGGAAGGGCAGGGCGATCATGGGCTCCACCGTGGACAGGTCCACCTCCAGAAGGCCGTCATACCAGGCTCCGTCCGCAGGGGCCTGGGCCTTGAACTCCTCGCCCCGGCCCAGGGCAGTCAGATGCGCGCGGGTCGTCTCGTCGGTGCTCCACACCGAGGACAGGCAGGCAGTCTCGGTGGTCATAACGTCGATGCCGGAGCGGTAGTCCATGGACAGGCTCCCCACGCCGGGTCCAAAGAACTCCATGACGGCGTTCTTCACCACGCCCTCCCGGAAGGTGGCCCCGATGATAGCAAGGGCCACATCCTGGGGACCCACGCCGGGCCGGGGCGCACCGGTGAGATGGATGCCGATGACCTTGGGATAGGCGATGTCATAGGTCTTGCGCAGGAGCTGACGGGCCAGCTCCGGTCCGCCCTCGCCGATGGCCATAGTACCGTAGGCGCCATACCGGGTGTGGGAGTCGGAACCCAGGATCATCTTGCCCGGCGCGGCATACCGCTCCCGCATATAGGAGTGGATGACCGCCTGATGGGCAGGTACAAACTCACCGCCGTACTTCTTGGCGGCCGAGAGGCCGAAGACATGGTCGTCCTCATTGATGGTGCCGCCCACCGCGCACAGGGAGTTGTGGCAGTTGGTGAGCACATAGGGCAGCGGGAATTCCGTCAGCCCGGAGGCCCGGGCAGTCTGGATGATGCCCACATAGGTGATGTCATGGGAGGCCATGGCATCGAACCGGATGGCCAGACGGTCCATGGTGTCCAGGGTGTTGTGGGCCTTGAGGATGCCGTAGGCCATAGTGCCCTCTCTGGCCTGGGCGGGGGCAGGCAGACCGGCGGTCCGGCCCTCCTCCTCCGAGAGGAAGGCGCCGGAACGGTAGTAAACGCCGGAACGTGTGATTCGAATCATGTGGTTTCCCTCCAAACGGTGTCGCTCTCATTTAGCGACTTAATTTATTGTATCAAGAAGCGGCAGAGAGCGCAACCCTTCCAAGCCCCTTCTTTCCCGATTTTGCACAAGTTCTTTTGAAATTTATGTCAACTATTTTTCCTGGATTCGGTTGACGGATTTGCTCCTTTCCGGTAAAATTATGTCTGCAATTCTCAGAAAAGGAGTCCGTCATGAAAAAAACTTTCCTATGTCTCCTCGCCATGCTCTGTCTGCTGGCCGGCTTTCTCACCGCCCAGGCGGCCGGACCGGCGGGAACGTTGAGCGTCTCTTTTTACAGTGAGAGCGCCAAGCGCTATGACGCCCCTGTCCAGACCGATCTGGTTCAGCTCCAGCTGGACGGCACGTCCCTTACCCCGCCTGACGTCCCGGCCCTCATCCAGTACATCGGCGGCGCAGGGCGGACTCTGGTCCCGGTGCGTCTGGTCTCGGAAGCCCTGGGTGCCGACGTGCTCTGGGTCAACGACACCCGTCAGGTCATCATCCAGAATGAGAGTCAGACCATCGTGCTCACCCTGGGCTCCTCCAAGGCAACGGTCAACGGCACGATTACCGATCTGCCCGGCGGCGTTCCGGCCGGTGCCGTCAAATACAACGGAAAAGAGAGCACCATGGTCCCCCTCCGTTTTGTCTCCGAGACCCTGGGTGCGGAGGTCCTCTGGGATAACGACACCTTTACTGCCGATATCCGTACCGGTGCAGTTACTCCGACTCCCACCCCCACGCCGACCCCGACTCCTACTCCTACGCCTACGCCCACACCGACTCCCACTCCCACGCCGACCCCTACGCCCACACCGTCGCCGGAGCATGAGGACCGGGGCACTATCGTGCGCATTGAGCAGGATGACAACGCCCAGTCCGTCTTTATTGCCACAAACCACGTGCCGGAATACCGGGTGGTGGATCTGGGAACCCGGGTCGCCGTGGATATTCTGGGCACGGTCATCGACCCGGGCAGCGGCAGCATCACCGTGGAAAACGAAGTGATCACCGCCGTCCGCTACGCCCAGCACGGGGACGACCTGGGATACAGCTATCCCCACACGGTGCGCGTGGTCTTTGACCTGGCGGAGGGCTTTACCTACTCGGAAAATATAACCGTAGAGAAGCAGGTGGGCGGCGTTCTGGTGACCTCCCACTATGAGGATGTGGCGCCTCCTCCGGACATTCCCACCGATCCCATCGACCCCTCCACGGCCACCATCGTGATCGACCCCGGCCATGGCGGCTCCGCCTCCGGCGCCTACTACGAGGGGATCATGGAAAAGGATCTCACCTTCCCCATCAGTCTCTATCTGCGGGACATTCTGGAGGACGAGGGCTACAACGTAATCATGACCCGGGAGAGTGACGTCTACATGACCCTCTCCGACCGCTGTGCGGTGGCTAATGAGGTGGACGCCGACCTCTTCATCAGTATCCACTGCAACGCCTTGGCCAACAACACGAATTACCAGGGGCTCATCACCTTCTATTCCACAGGCAGTACCAAGGGCCAAAAACTGGCCCAGGCCGTCCAGGACGCCACGGCGGAGGCCACCGGGGCCATCAACCGCGGCATCCGGAACAACTCCGACTATACCGTCCTGCGGCAGACCAAAATGCCCGCCATTCTGGTGGAGACCGGCTTTATGTCCTCCCATGAGGAGCTCATGCGCCTGTCCGACCCGGCCTACCAGCAGCTTCTGGCGCAGGGCATGGCGGATGGTATCATCCGGTACCTGAACTCTTCTTCCTCATAATTACAAAACAAAAAACCCTGTCCGGGCACTGCGCACCGGACAGGGTTTTTTTATGAACACGGAATGGAACGCTTAGAACAGCCCGGAGATCACGCCGTTCTCGTCGATATCGATCTTCTCCGCCGACGGCACCTTGGGCAGGCCGGGCATGCTTCCCAAAGCGGCGGGCCGCTTTGGGGCCCTTTTCTTTGATCTGCTCGGGCGGAATCAATCCGCCCGGCATCAAGCATTTGGCTTTGCCAAAGGACTTGTTGCGCCGCACCTGCGGCGGACATGACCATTCCCGGCCTTAGAACAAACCAGAGATCACGCCGTTCTCGTCGATATCGATCTTCTCCGCCGACGGCACCTTGGGCAGGCCGGGCATGGTCATGATATCACCGGTCAGTGCAACGATGAAGCCGGCACCCGCCGAGACCTTCAGGTTGCGCACTGTGATGCGGAAGCCCTTGGGAGCGCCCAGGAGAGTCTGATCGTCCGAGAAGGAGTACTGCGTCTTGGCCATGCAGATGGGCAGATTGCCGTAGCCCAGCTCGGTCAGCTGCTTGAGCTGCTTCTTGGCGTTGGGGGTCAGATCCACGCCCTCGGCCCGGTAGATCTTGGTGGCGATGGCGTTGAGCTTCTCCTCAATGGAGGCGTCCGACTCATAGCAGTAGCGGAACTGGTTGGGCTGCTCGCACAGACGGACCACTTCCTCGGCCAGGGCCTTGCCGCCCTCGCCGCCCTTGGCCCACACCTCGGACAGGGCCACGTTGACGCCCAGCTCCTTGCACTTGTCCTCCACCAGCTTGAGCTCGGCGGCGGTATCCGTGGGGAAGGCATTGATGGCCACCACGCAGGGCAGGCCAAAGACCTTGGTCACATTCTCCACGTGCTGGAGCAGGTTGGGAAGGCCGGCCTCCAGCGCGGTCAGGTTCTCCTGATTCAGATCGGCCTTGGCCACGCCGCCGTGGTGCTTCAGGGCGCGGACGGTGGCCACGATCACCACGGCGCTGGGCGCGAAGCCCGCGGCGCGGCACTTGATGTCCAGGAACTTCTCGGCACCCAGGTCGGCGCCGAAGCCCGCCTCGGTGACCACATAGTCGCCCAGCTTCATGCCGGTGTCGGTGGCCATGATGGAGTTACAGCCGTGGGCGATGTTGGCAAAGGGTCCGCCGTGGATGAGCGCGGGGGTGTGCTCCAGGGTCTGGACCAGGTTAGGCTTGATGGCGTCCTTCAGGAGGGCGGCCATGGCTCCCTCGGCCTTCAGGTCATGGGCGGTGACCGGCTTGTCATCCCGGGTATAGGCCACGACCATGCGGGCCAGGCGGGCCTTCAGATCGGTCAGGCTGGTGGCCAGGCACAGAACTGCCATGATCTCGGAGGCCACCGTGATGTCGAATCCGTCCTCACGGGGCACGCCGTTGGGCTTGCCGCCCAGGCCGCAGATGATGTTGCGCAGCTGACGGTCATTCATATCCACCGCGCGCTTCCAGGTGATCTTGCGCACGTCGATATCCAGCGCATTGCCCTGCTGAATGTGGTTATCCAGCATGGCGGCCAGCAGGTTGTTGGCCGCGCCGATGGCGTGGAAGTCACCGGTGAAGTGGAGGTTGATCTCCTCCATGGGGACCACCTGGGCATATCCACCGCCGGCCGCGCCGCCCTTCACACCGAACACGGGGCCCAGGCTGGGCTCGCGCAGGCAGAGAACGACCTTTTTGCCCAGCTGATTCAGGGCATCGGCCAGTCCCACACTGGTGGTGGTCTTACCCTCGCCTGCCGGCGTGGGGTTGATGGCGGTCACCAGCACCAGCTTGGCCTTTCGAGGCATCTCTCGCAGGGGGTTGAGATCCAGCTTGGCCTTGGTGCGGCCATAGGGCTCCAGCATGTCCTCGGCAACTCCAAGCTTGGCGGCCACTTCTGCGATGGGCAGCATTTTCGCTTCCTGCGCGATTTCGATATCCGTTTTCATCGGAATACAGCCTCCTTTATCCATGTTCGCTTTCCGTTTGTTGTATGTAATCAATGGAATGTCCCGACTCCGGGAAACTCTGTTTCCATACTAGCACGGAAACGGAGGCATTGTCAAGACTTGGCAGTTTAGTTTTTGAAATTTTCTTCTCAAGGCATCCGACCCCCTTATTGTCCCTCCGACTTGACCCGCGGATAGAAGAGGGCCGCTGCGCCCAGCGCACACACGCCGCTCAGCAGCTTGGAGGCCACAAAGGCCGCCACCACCGGTCCCGGCTCCACGCTGGCGATAAAGGCCATCTGTCCCCCCAGGGCAAAGGCGCCCGACACGGAAAAGGCGGCGTTCATGGCCTTTCCTCTGGGGTCCATCTGGCTGAACAGAGGGAGCATGGAGAGACTGGTGGCCAGGCTCAAAATCAGACCCACCGCCGCGGACTCATTCACACCCATCCAGCCCGCAAGGCGCCGGATGGGTCCCTGGCACCAGGCCAGGATCAGCCGGGAGAGCACCATGGCCCCGCAGACCACCGCGGTGATCTTCAGCACCACCACAAGGGCCTCCTCCGCCAACCCCGGCTCCGAAAGATTCCACGCCGGGAGAAAGAGTCCCAGCACCACCAGCGCGAAGAGCACAAAGCTCAGCGCCCGCACCCCGTTGCCCAGCAGCAGAAGCACCCGGGTGGTGGGGCCGGTGGCCTTCCAGAGGGCTAGGCAGAGCCCCGCACAGACCAGCAGAATAGGGGCACAGGTCCTTGCCAGCTCCCCCCATCCCACGCCCAGCAAAATGCCTCCGCTCAGAAGAGCGGCAGGGAGGGTGACGATCCCCAGCACCAGTCCCCGCATCATGGCTCCCACCTCTTCCCGCCCGATCCCGGCCAGAGAGAGGGGCAGCACAAAGCTCAGGGCACAGCCCAGTGTGGAGGAGACGATCACACCGGCAAACCGTCCTACCGCCGGATTCCCCGCCATTTCCCGGGCAATGGACCACCCGCCCAGGTCGGGGGCCAGGATGCAGCCCACCAGTACGCAGGGGTCAAAGGGGAGCACTCCGGCGAGAGCCGCCACCGCCTGGGTATTGCCCCGCACCGCGGTGATGCCCAGACAGTACAGCCCCACCAGGGAGATGGCCAGCCTGCCCATGGAGTCCACACCCCGTCCAAAGGGCTCCGCCAGTCCCATCCGGCCGCCCAGCAGCTGATCCAGCAGCCCCAGGGCCGCCAGAACCAGCAGAAACGCAATCAATCCATTCATATTCTCTCATCCCGCCATAAAAAGAGGGACGCCCCGCGCATATACCGGGGGCGTCCCTTCATCCAGTGTGATATTCTTACTTGGTGCCGAAGATACGGTCGCCCGCATCGCCCAGGCCGGGCACGATGTAGCCGTGCTCGTTGAGCTTCTCATCCACAGCGGCCACATAGATCTCCACGTCGGGATGATCCTTGTGGACCCGCTCGATGCCCTCGGGGGCAGCGATGATGTTCATCAGCTTGATGTGCTTGACATCATAGTTCTTGATGAACTGGATGGCCGCGGAGGCGGAGCCGCCGGTAGCCAGCATGGGATCGAGGATGATGATGTCACGCTCGGCAATGTCGTTGGGCATCTTGCAGTAGTACTCCACGGGCTCCAGGGTCTCGGGATCCCGGTACAGGCCGATGTGGCCCACCTTGGCGGCGGGGAGCAGCTCCAGAATGCCGTCCACCATGCCCAGGCCGGCCCGCAGCACGGGAACGATGGCCAGCTTCTTGCCCGCCAGGGTCTTGAACTTGGCGGTGGTGATGGGGGTCTTGATCTCGACCTCCTCCAGCGGCAGGTCGCGGGTGGCCTCATAGCACATAAGGGTGGCGATCTCGGAAACGACCTCCCGGAACTCCTTGGAGCCGGTGCGCTCATCCCGCAGGATGGAGAGCTTGTGCTGCAGCAGCGGGTGGTCCAGAATGTGTACCTTTTCCATGTCCATGGTATCTTCCCCTTTTATCTTGTTTTCTCAGCGGCTTCCTCCGCCCGGAGCCTTTCCAGCCGCTCCCGTTCCGCCTGAGAGAGGCGGTGGTAAACAGGGACCAGGCCCTGCGCGTCGGTCAGCGCCCCGGTTCGGGCCTGCTCCAGTGCCGCCCGGGCAACTCCCCAGGCGCTCTGATAGCGCAGATGGGGCGGCGCCAAATGGACATCCAGCCCCTGTTCCTTAAACGTAGTATAACATAAAAGCGCGCCGTCTCCAACCAGAATTTGCGGATTTTCCCTGTTTTTTAACTCGGCCGCCAGTTCCGGCAGGCCGATGGCCCGGTCGGGCGTGAGGCGCTCCAGTCCCTCTCCCGTTCCCTGGAAGCAGGCATTGTAGACCTGGCTGCGCCGGGCGTCCATCACGGCGCAGATCTCCCCGCCGGTGTGGGCCATGGTCCAGGCCATGGCCTCCAGGGTCGAGACCCCCGCACAGGGCTTTTCCGCCGGCCAGGCCAGTCCCTTGGCCGCCGCCACGCCGATCCGCAGCCCGGTAAAGGAGCCCGGACCAGCCGCCACCGCGATGAGATCGATCTCATCCAGGGTAGAAGCGCAGCTGTCCAGCATATGCTCCAGCATGGGCATCAGCGTGCGGCTGTGGGTCAGGCCGTTGTTCTGGAAGGACTGGGCGATCAGCTTCTCCTCCTCACACAGCGCCACGGAACAGGCCGTGGCCGAGGATTCCAGTGCCAAAATCTTCATGCTCTCCCCTCCTTCTCCGTGAGCGCGGGGGCCCCGGTGATGGTGAGGAGACGCTGGTCCTCTCCCGCTCCCCGGCGGATATCCACCCGGATACAGCCCGCTTCCAGGGCCCGCTCCACATTTTCGCTCCACTCTACGGCACACACGCCGCCCCGGGCCAGATAGTCCTCCCAGCCGATGTCAAAGAGCTCCTCCTCCGAGCCAAGGCGGTACATATCAAAGTGAAACAGCGGCAGACGGCCGCCCTCATATTCGTTGACGATGGTAAAGGTGGGACTGGTCACCCGCTCTGCGATGCCCAGGCCCCGGGCAAGCCCCCGGGTAAAGGCCGTCTTGCCCGCCCCCAGGTCTCCGGAAAAGGCCACCACCGACCCGGGTGTCAGCACCCGCGCCAAGGCCTCCCCCAGCGCCTCGGTATCGTCCACACAATTGGAAACATATTCCATGGATTCACGCTCCTTCAAACCGGGGATATTATAACATATCTTTGAAGAAAGCGCAAAACGGTTTACGTCTCTCCAAAAAGGTGATATGATAAGAGCCGTTCCTCGGAGCTTCCCGGCGGAAGCGCTCCGGATTTCTGATTGGTTCGATTTGGAAAGGAGGCCGTTTTCTCTGTCCTGGCTCACCGATTCCCTGAAAGAGTTTTTCCGCAAGGGCGACCTTGTGCTCCTCTCCCTCTGCCTGGCTGCCAGCGGCTTTGGACTGGTGCTCATTTGCAGCGCATCCCGCTATACCGAGAGCACCCGCTTCATGCCGGTCCAGTCCATCGCGATTGTGCTGGGCGTGCTGGTCTATATTGTGATGTCCTCGGTGGACGTGGAGCTTTTTACCGAAAAATCCTGGAAGTTTCTTCTGGCCTTCAACATCGGTTTTGTGCTGCTCACCCGCACCCCCATCGGTGTGGACCACGGCACGGGCAACCGCAGCTGGCTCTCCATCCCCGGTATCCCCTTTGAGCTCCAGCCTGCGGAGATCGTCAAGCTCACCTTTATCCTGCTTCTGGCCTGGCAGTGCAGCCGCATCCAGAGCCGGGGGCATGACATCAGCTCCATTCCCTCGGTCATGCAAATCACAGGACATACCCTGATGATGTTCGGCCTGATCGCAGTGGCCTCGGGCGACTTCGGCATGGGACTCACCTATCTCTTCATCTTCGTGGTGGTGGCCTGGGTGTCCGGTGTCAAGAAGCGTTGGTTTGTCCTGGCCATCCTGCTCTTTGCCGCCATGGTGGTGCTGATCGTTCTGTTCTGGGACAAGTTCAGCGGCATCTATTTCTTCCGCCGGATCAAGGTGGTGGTGGACCACATCACCGGCAACCCGGATACCCTCTACGATCAGACCATGGACACCGGGTGGCAGCAGACCAAGAGTATCACCGCCATCGGCAGCGGACAGCTCACCGGCATGGGTTACCTCAACGGCAACCTGACCCAGAGCGCCTATGCCACCAGCCTGCCCGCCCGGTACAACGACGAGATCTTCGCCGTCTGTGGTGAGGAGTTCGGCTTTATCGGCTGCGTGTTCCTGCTCCTCCTGATGTCTTCCATTATCCTGCGCTGCATCTGGGTGGCCCGGCGGGCCTGTTCCCCCCAGTCGGCCTACCTGGTGATGGGATATGCCGGAATGCTCCTGGCTCAGGTGGGCGTCAACATCGCCATGTGCCTGTATATCTTCCCCGTGGTGGGTCTGACCCTCCCCTTCGTGAGCTACGGCGGCTCCTCCATCATCACCATGTTTGCCGCCATGGGCATCGTATCCAGCGTAAAAATGCGCTCCCTCCCCAGCTGGCTGCGGGACCGGAGCAAATTATAGGAAAAACCGCATAACCTCCTTGTTTTGGGAAAGACTGTGGGTGATCCCATTTTTCCAAACAAGGAGGTTTTTTCTTTGAAGCATTCCGCACTGACCCGCCGCCTGGTATCCCTGGGTGCGCTGTGCGCCCTCACCCTGACCTTCTCCCTTCCCGCCTCCGCTTTTCTGTTCTGGGGCAAGGAGGAGACATCGGTCGGAGAGGCCACGGTGGCCGCCTTTGCCAAAAACGGCCTGCCGGGAGAGTCCATCTCCTTCTCCGCCGAGGATTTCCGGGTGGACGCCGACGGAGATGTGGCCCTGGACGCCGTGGTCATCTCCTCCCTTCCCGACGCCGCAGCCGGCGTGCTCACCCTGGCCGGTATCCCGCTGAACGTGGGGGATTCCGTCTCCATGGACGCGGTGGATGGACTGCGCTTTCTCGCCTCCACTCAGCCCACCGCGGCCACCTCGCAGTTTACCTTTGCCCCGGTCTTCTCCAACGGTGTGTCCGGCCGGGAGGTGGAGGTAGGGCTCTACCTTCTCTCCGCTGAGAACAACACCCCGGTGGCCCAGCATCTGGAGCTCTCCACCTATAAAAACACCGTACTCACCGCACCGTTCTCCGCCACCGATCCCGAGGGAGATCTGCTCTCCTACCAGCTGGTCAGCAAGCCGGCCCGGGGCGCGGTGACCATGCCCGCCGAGGGGGAGAACACCTTCACCTACACGCCCTATGAGGGCAAGACCGGAAAAGACGCCTTCACCTACGTGGCCGTGGACTCGGTGGGCAACACCTCCGCTCCGGCCAAGGTGACCATCACCATCGAGAAGCCCGCCACCAAGGTCACCTATGCGGATATGGACGGCCACGCCGCCGCCAACGCCGCCATTCGTCTGGCCGAAGAGGGGATCTTTGTGGGGGAATGTATGGGGGACTCCTACTTCTTCCAGCCTGATCTGCCTGTGACCCGCAGCCAGTTCGTGGCCATGGTGATGGATACCACCGGGCTGGAGGCCTTGGAGGACGTGAGCCGCACCGGCTTTGCCGACGACACCTCCATTCCCCAGTGGGCCAAGCCCTATGTGGCCTCCGCCCTCAAAGCGGGACTGGTTCAGGGGACCCAGAGCGCCGACGGACAGGTGGTGTTCCAGCCCCAGGCCCTCGTGACCCGGGCCGAGGCCAGCGTACTGCTCAACCGGGTGCTCCAGGTCACCGACGTGGCGCAGCCCACTTTCGGCGTGGATCTGACCGGCGCGCCCGCCTGGGCGGTCCAGTCGGCGGCCAACCTAGAGAGCTGCGGCGTCCTTCAGGCCGAGTCCAACGGCACACTTACCCTTTCCAACACCCTGACCCGGGCGGAGGCCGCCCAGCTTCTGGTCGGTGCGCTCAACGTACTGGAAAACCGGGAGACCGGGAGCTTCCTTCCCTGGTAACATGCAAAAACGCGCCGCAGAGCTTTGACTCTGCGGCGCGCTGTTGTTTTAGGGGTCAGCCGGATTACTTGCCGTACTTCTCCTGCAGGTACTTGTCCATGGCGGCAGCGGCCTTCTTGCCGGCGCCCATGGCCAGGATGACGGTGGCGGCGCCGGTCACGGCGTCACCGCCGGCGTACACGCCCTCACGGCTGGTAGCCATGGTCTCCTCATCGGCCACCAGGCAGCCCTTCTTGTTGGCCTCCAGGCCGGGGGTGGTGGAGCGGATCAGGGGGTTGGGGCTGGTGCCCAGGGACATGATGACGGTGTCCACTTCCAGCTCAAAGTTGGAACCGGGGATCTCCACCGGACGGCGGCGGCCGGAGGCGTCGGGCTCGCCCAGCTCCATCTTCACGCACTCCATGGCGCGGACCTTGCCGTGGCCGTCGTCCAGGATCTTGACGGGGTTGTTGAGGAACAGGAACTCGATGCCCTCTTCCTTGGCGTGATGGATCTCCTCCCGGCGGGCAGGCATGGCCTCCTCATCCCGGCGGTAGACCACATAGACCTTGGCGCCCATGCGCTTGGCGCAGCGGGCGGCGTCCATGGCCACGTTGCCGCCGCCCACGACGGCCACGGCCTTGGCGTCCTTCACGGGGGTGTCATAGCCCTCGCGGTAGGCCTTCATCAGGTTGATGCGGGTCAGGTACTCGTTGGCGGAGTACACACCGGCCAGAGCCTCGCCGGGAATACCCATGAACATGGGCAGGCCGGCACCGGAGCCGACGAACACGGCCTTGTAGCCGTCCTCAAACATCTCGTCGATGGTGTAGGTACGGCCCACCACCACGTCGCACTCCAGATCCGCGCCCAGAGCGCACAGCTTGTCGACCTCGTTCTGCACGATGGCCTTGGGCAGACGGAACTCGGGGATGCCGTAGACCAGCACGCCGCCAGCGGTGTGGAAGGCCTCGAAGATGGAGACCTGATAGCCCTTCTTGGCCAGATCGCTGGCGCAGGTCAGGCTGGCAGGGCCGGAGCCCACCACCGCCACCTTGATCCCGTTGGACGCGGGCTTCTCGGGCATGGCGTTGACGTTCTCACGGTACCAGTCGGCCACGAAGCGCTCCAGACGGCCAATGGCCACGGGCTCGCCCTTGATGCCGCGGACACAGTGGCACTCACACTGAGTCTCCTGGGGGCAGACACGGCCGCTGATGGAGGGCAGGGCATTGGTGCTGGTGATGACGTCATAGGCGCCCTGGAAGTCGCCCTCGGCCACCTTGGCGATGAACTCAGGGATGCGGATGTTCACGGGGCAGCCGTTGACGCAGGGCTTGTTCTTGCAGTTCAGGCAGCGCTTGGCCTCGTCGATGGCCATCTCGGCGGTGTAGCCCATGGCCACTTCTTCAAAGTTATGGTTACGGACGCCGGGATCCTGCTCCGGCATCGGATTCTTCGTCATGCTCATGTTCGGCATTTTCTTCGACCTCCCTTAGTGAATCATGTTCTTGGCGAGCGTCTCCATGCGGCAGGTGTGGCGCTCTTTTTCCTTGGCCTCACGCTCGCGGTACACGGAGTTGCGGTTCATCAGCTCGTCAAAATCCACCTTGTGGCCGTCAAAGTCGGGGCCGTCCACGCAGGCAAACTTCATCTCGCCGCCCACCGTGACACGGCAGCAGCCGCACATGCCGGTGCCGTCGATCATGATGGGGTTGAGGCTCACCAGGGTGTGGATGCCGAAGGGCTCGGTGGTCTTGCAGACAAACTTCATCATGGGAACGGGGCCGATGGCGATCACAGCGTCATACTGGTTGCCGGCCTCGATGAGGGCCTTGAGCTTGTCGGTGACAAAGCCCTTCTCGCCATAAGTGCCGTCGTCGGTGGTCAGGTAGAAGTTGTCACAGGCGGCCTTGAACTCCTCCTCCAGGATCACGATGTCCTTGGAGCGGAAACCGGCGATGACGTCCACCTGGATGCCCTCAGCGTGGAGGCTCTTGGCCTGGGGATAGGCGATGGCGCAGCCCACGCCGCCGCCGACCACGCACACCCGCTTCACATCGCCCAGCTCGGGGCGGGTGGGCTGGCCCAGGGGGCCTACGAAGTCCCGGATATAATCACCCTCATTGAGGTCGCCCAGCAGCTCCGTGGTCAGGCCCACCTTCTGGAACATGATGGTGATGGTGCCCTTCTCGCGGTCATAATCGCCGATGGTGAGGGGGATACGCTCGCCCTCCTCATCCAGACGCAGGATGATGAACTGTCCCGCCTGTGCCTTCTTGGCGATCATGGGGGCCTCGACTTCCAGCAGGGTCACGCTGGGATTGAGGACCTTCTTTCTCACGACTTTAACCATACCTTGATCTTTCCTTTCCTCCGACTCGGCCAATGCCCGCACGTTTCCAGACCATCCCGTTTCCCTTCGGTGGGGCTGGACAGCGGAGCCGGGGCCATCCGTCTCGTTTTCCGGCAGAACAGGGTCCCGCCGGACTCTCTAAACTCAACAAATAAGACTCATAAGTTTAATAAAAACGGCCTTCTGCTCCGTTTCAAGTCCTATGAGTTCTTATCCTCTAAGAAAAGATAGCAGTTTCCCATAACTTTGTCAAGAAATTATCAGAGCTTTTTCTCTATTTCTACAATCGCTCCGCAGGCAATCCGCAACACGCTGCCCGCTCTTTACATTGTTTTCCAAAAAGAGTATGATAATACAGTCAATCTCGTGAAAGGCGGTGGTCCTGATATGATCGATGAGATCCTGCGCTATAACCGCTCCTTTGTCTCTCAGGAGCGGTATGCCCCCTATCAGACCAGTAAATATCCCGACAAGCATCTGGCGGTCCTCTCCTGTATGGACACCCGGCTCACGGAACTGCTCCCCGCGGCGCTGGGACTGCGCAACGGGGATGTCAAGCTCATCAAGAATGCCGGCGCGGTAGTCAGCCATCCCTTCGGAAGCATCATGCGCAGCCTCCTCATCGCCGTCTATGAGCTGGGCGTGGAGGAGATCATGGTGGTGGGCCACTACGACTGCGGAGTGCAGCACATGGACGGTGAGGAAATGCTCCGCCATATGCGGGAGCGCGGCATCTCCGAGGACCGCATCCGTCTGGTGGAGAGCTGCGGCATTGACCTGCGCCGCTGGCTCACCGGCTTTGACAGTGCGGAGGACTCCGTCCGGGCCACCGTGGAGCAGATCGTCTCCCACCCGCTCATGCCGGACAGCCTGGTGGTGCGCGGCTTTCTGATGGACCCCGCCACCGGACGGCTGGACCCGGTCTCCTGACCGGAGAGCCTCACCCTCTCTCCCGCCACCTGGGCCAGGTGATCCGGATCTCAAAGCGCGCCTGATCTCCGGATGCGGTAACGGTGCATCCCATCTGTTCCCCCAGGGTCTTGACAATGGCAAGGCCCAACCCGGTGTTGCGTCCGGTACGCATCTTATCCGCCGTAAAAAACCGCTCAAACACCCGGGGCACATCCTCCGCCTCCAGCCCGGGGGCCGCATTGGCGAAGGAGCTGACGACCGTGCCCCCCTCCTGCCACAGACGGATGGACATGGGACCGGCGCCGTGGTCCAGCGCATTGCGCAGCAGATTGGTCCCGATCCGGAGCACGCCCCCCGGGTCGGCCTGGACGGGGGGCAGATCGGAGGGCAGATCCACCTCCATCTCAAACCCCGCCTCGGTAAAGTCGGTATAGAAGGAAGCCAGCAGCTCGGAAAAGACCGCCCTCAGGTCCACCCGCTGCTTTTCCAGCGGAAATTCCCCGCCCTCCAGCCGGGAGAGATCATAAAAGCTGGTGATGAGCCGCTGTAACGTCCGAGCCCGGCCCCGGATCACGCCCAGATATTCCGTCTGCTGTTCCTCGGTCAGGCCGCCCTCCTCCAGAAGCTGGAGGTAGCCCAAAATGGAGGTCAGCGGGGTGCGCAGATCGTGGGAGATGTTGGAGATCTGCCGCCGGAGCTCCCGCTCCCGGGCCCTTCCCTCCGCCCGCTCCTCCTGCCGAAGGGCCAGCAGCCGGTTGACCTCCTCCAGGAGGGCTTCCGCTGCGGCATTGGGGGCCTCGAGCCGTACCCGGGAGACGCTGTCCTGCTCCTCCAGCTGCCGAAGCTGCTCCACTGCCGAGCGGAGCGAGCGGTTCTGCATACGGCCCCAACACACCAGCACAATGCACAGCACCAGCAAGATTCCGCAGAGGATCCACATGGTCCTTTCCCCTTTCTTGAGGAGGGCCCACGCCTGTGGCCCCTTCCCCTTCCAAACAAATCGTGGCGCACCCGCTTTGCGCGGGTGCGCCTCAGCGTGTCGAAACATTCGACACGCTTCTCAAAAATGCAAGCATTTTTTCGAGGGGATGCAGGCCGTCGCGCGCATGGCCCAAAGGGCCACACACTTACAGCCTGAGCAGAGTGTTTTCCGACGTACACGCCGCCGGAAAACACGATTTGACTCCATTCCGCCATCTGCGGACGGCGGAACTCTGCGAGGCTCTTGCAGCACAAAGTGCAGAAATACACTTTATCGACAGCCTGTGGCGCACCCGCTTTACGCGGGTGCGCCTATTTTTTCTGTCTACCGGATGTCTTTCCGTTTCAACAGAGCCAATCCGGCCGCCGTGCTGGCAGCCAGCCATCCCAGGCCCACGCCCCAACACCAGACCTGATACGTCCAGGTCAGCCATCCGCTCAGAAACCGGGGCGTCAGAAGCAGAGAGGGCATAAAAACCGCCTCGGCAACGGTTGCCGTCCAAGAGGAGGTGTTGCCCGCAAAGAGGATGGCCACGAACACCAATAAAATGGGCTGTCCAAAAAAGAAATAAATATAGTATCCGCAGATCCACACCGCCGTGTTCCGGATGGCCAGCGCCGCCATATGGCAGACCCCCGCCATACCGCACCAGATGGGCACCGCGCCCAGGAGAGAAAAGCCCAGCACCACCAGATTGGTCCACTCCTGTTCCGGATCGCTGTGGTTCAGCAGCAGCCACCCCCCGATGAGGCAGGCCCCCAGCAGGATGGCACACAGGGCCAGCCCGGCCAGCAGGACCGCAATCAGTTTTCCCAGATAGATCCGGGTGCGGCTCAGGCCAAAGGCTACCTCATGCTTCAGGGTATCGGGTGCGCCGTCATCCACCAGTAGCACCAGCAGGGGCGCGACCAGGACGCCCGCCACCAGGACCACCGTGCATGCCGCCACGAGATTGCTGTACTCTCTCCCGCTCAAGAGGACGGAATAGACCACCATGAGCAGAAAGAGAATGCCCCAGGTCAGAAAGAGCGCAGGGCGCTGCGTGAGCTTCCACAGCTCCGCCTTGACATAGTTGAACATATGGAAGCTCCCCCCTTTCCACCTCAGCGAATCTCCTTTTTCTGGAACAGGCCCATCCCGATCCCGGTGGCAGCACCGAACCAGACCAGTCCGGTGATCCAGCATCGGGCCAGATAGCCTCCATCAAAGGCATGATTTCTCAGGTCCTCCAGCATCACGGCGGGCATAAAGCCCCGCAGCGTCTCAAAGATCGGGTGGAACAGGATACCAAAGGCCTGAAACACACTGGGCAGGACCGTCAGGATCGCGACCCCCAGGAAGGCTCCCATGGTGGAGCTGCGCACATGGAAGTAGCAGGCCATCACCACCGCCTGGGCCGCCATCCACAGCGGCAGCGCCCCGGCCAGGCAGTAACCCACCGCGGCCAGCGCCTGCCCGTCTTCTCCGCTGTGGGGGAAGAGAAGCCAGCACCCCGCCAGATAGAAGCCCACCAGCACTGCGCAGGCCAGGACAGCCACCGCCAGGGAGACCAACAGTTTACCCAGATAGATCCGCTCTCTGGGCAGTCCGTAGGACACCTCATTTTTCAGTGTGGTATGCTTGTACTGGTCGGAAAACACCACATCTCCTGTCAAAAACGTGGCATACATACCAAAGGTCAGCAGCAGGGCCACAATCATGCTGGTGGAGTAAAAGGAAACCTGGGGATTGCCCCAGGAATAGGTGCTCCAATACCCCCACAGGAGCACGCCCTCCAGGGCCAGGCAGATGGCCAGGGCCACATAGAGATACTTGCGCCGGAACACCTTGAAACACTCGGCAGTCAGATAGTTACGCATGGTGGACACCTCCGATCAGGCCCAGGAAGTAATCCTCCAGATTGGCCCCCTGGGGCTCCACGGCGGAGAGGCCCACGCCCGCCTCTACCAGGGCACGGGTGACCTCTCCCGGCCGGTCCAGATGACTGTAAAGCCGGATGACCGACGGACTGAGCACCTCAAAGTCCCGGGTTGCCAAATCTTCCTCCAGGACCCGGGCCGCCTTGGCGGCGTCGTCCACCCGCAGCTCCAGACAGGCCCGGCACTTCTCACTCAGCCGCGCGGCGGAG
This sequence comes from Pseudoflavonifractor gallinarum, assembly GCF_014982855.1. GTDB lineage: Bacteria > Bacillota > Clostridia > Oscillospirales > Oscillospiraceae > Pseudoflavonifractor_A > Pseudoflavonifractor_A gallinarum. The sequence continues at coordinate 152,148 of NZ_JADCKF010000006.1, forward strand.
ATCTGCTCCAGCAGCACGCCGTGGTCGATGAACCCGTAGCAGGTGGCCAGGTTGGCAAGCTCGCTCAGAATGTGGCTGGAGATCAGGATGGTGGTCTGCCGGTCCCGGTTGAGCTTCAGGAGCAGGTTCCGAAACTCCACGATCCCCTCCGGGTCCAGGCCGTTGATGGGCTCGTCCAGGAGCAGGAGGTCGGGGCGGTTCATCAGGGCCAGCGCCAGGCCCAGGCGCTGCTTCATGCCCAGAGAAAAATGCTTGAACGGCTTGGTCCCGGTATCCGTCAGTCCGGCCGCCTCCAGCGCCTCGTCCACCGCATTCCTCCCCGGGATGCCCCGCTGAATGCGGTAATACTCCAGATTCTGACGGGCGTTAAGATAGGGATAAAAGCTGGGGGTCTCCACCATGGCCCCGGTACGGGCGCGCATACGGGCATTTTCCCGCTCGCCCTGAGCCCCAAAGAGGGAGATATCCCCCTCGGTGGGGGTGGTCTGAGCCGTGATCATCCGAATGATGGTGGTCTTTCCGGCGCCGTTGCGTCCGACCAGGCCGTAGATCTGTCCCCGTTCCAGGTCCAGATTGATATGATCCGCGGCCAGCGCATGGCCGTAGCGCTTGGTAAGGCCCCGGGTCGTCAATACTTGTTCTGCCATACAGGCATCAACCCTTCCTTTTTGATTGTGATGCCATTGTAGCAGCTCGTCCATAAAGCCGAATAAAGCAAAGATTAAGAATGTCTAAACTCTGCCCGGGGACTCACTCGTTCTCCTCCGCCATTTTGAACCCAATGCCCCAGACCGTCTTGATATAGTCCCCCTTGCTGACCTTGTTCAGCTTGGAGCGCAGGTTGGAGATGTGGACATTCACCGTATTATCATCCCCCATAAACTCCCCGCCCCATACCTGCTCATAGAGCTGTTCCCGGGTAAAGACCTTTTTCGGATGGGCCATCAGCAGGGCCAGGATCTCAAACTCCCGGGCGGTCAGGCTGGCGGGCTTTCCGTCCACGGTGACGGTCACGCTCTCCCGGTCCAGGACCAGCGCGCCGTGGGTGAGGACCTGCCCCGCCCCGCCGCCGGAAAACTCCTTGTACCGCCGCAGCTGGGCCTCCACCCGGGCCAGGACCTCCGCGTTGTCAAAGGGCTTGGGGATGAAATCGTCCGCCCCCAGCCGCAGGACGTTCACCCGGTCCTCCAGTCCCGCCTTGGCCGAGAGGACCAGGATGGGCATGGTCTTTTTCCGGCGCATCTTCTGGATGAATTCCTCTCCGGTCAGACCGGGAAGCATCAGATCCAGCAGCACCAGGTCATAGTTGTACTGGGTGGCCCAGAGCTCCGCCTCACTCCCGGAAAAGGCGGGGCGGCAGTCGTATCCCGCGTTCCCCAACACCGTACAGAGCAGGCGGTTGATGTCCGGGTCGTCCTCTACCACCAGAATGTGACAGTTCTCCATGGCACTTTCCTCCTCTTATTATTTTATGCGCAGACGCTTCACCAGTTCCCCGTCCGGGTCCACATAGGCGGTCTCATAGGTGGTATAGATCACCATGCCGGGCCGGGCCCCCGCGGGCTTTTTCACATACTTGACCGGCGTATAGTCCACCGGCACCTTTCTTCCCTCCCGTCCCTGGGAGAACCAGGCCGCCAGCACCGCCGCCTCGTGGAGGCTCTGCACGTCGGGGGTCCCTCCCTCGGTCCAGAGGATCACGTGGGAGCCGTGGATCTTCTGAGTGTGGAACCAGATGTCGCTCTTGAAGGCCATCTTGGTGGTGAGCTGGTCGTTCTGACTGTTGTTCTTGCCCACCGAGATCCGCAATCCCGCGGAGGAGCGGAACTCCATGGGCTTGCCCGACACCCGCTTCTCCCGCTTGGCGGCCGTCTTGCCCCGGCGGAGATAGCCGGTGTCGGCCAGCTCCTGCCGGATCTCCTGCAAATCCCGCTCGCCCTCGGCCAGGGTGATGTTCTCCAGCACACTGTTGAGGTACTCCAGCTCCTTCTCACCCTTTTCGATCTGGATGGTGAGCATCTCCTCGGCGGTCTTGGCCTTGTTGTAATCCTTATAATATTTGGCGGCGTTCTGCTGGGGAGTGCGGAGGGGATCCAGCCGGATCTCCACCTCCCGGCACTCCGGGTCATAGAAGTCCACCGCCCGCAGCACGCTCTGTCCCTTGTGCATGGCGTGGAGATTGGAGGTGATGATGTCCCCCAGCTCCCGCAACCGCTCCCGGTCCAGGGTGGCCTCCAGCTCCCGCTCCTGGTTGGCCAGCTTACGGGCCACCCGATCCCGGGCGCTGGTCACCGATTTGATGAGGTCCTGGCCCCTCTGGCGCACCCGCTCAGCCTGATCCCGGGTCTCATAGAATGCGTCCAGCATCGGAGAGAAGCGCTCCTGACGGCGGCACTCGGTCTCCGGTCCGTACTGGAGGATGGGCAGAAAGGTAAAGTCCACCGCCCGGCCCTCCCGCACCAGCAGATAGGGCGCAAAGCGCTTTTCCTGCACCTCCGTGCGGAATTTCTCCAGCTCCTCCCGCAGTGCGGCAGGGTCCTCCCCGGCCCGGAAGACCAGTTCCCGGGCGATGAGGGGGGAGATGCCCGTAAAGGCGTCCAGCAGGAGCTTGTCCAGACTCTTCCCCATGGGATTTTCCAGGGCGGCGGCCCGCTCCTCCTCCGAGCAGGCGAGCAGGTCCAGCTTGTCCGGCGCAGGCGGCAGGCGGTAGAACATCCCGGGCAATACCTGCCGCTGGTTGGAGGCAAGATCTCCGTCCACCCGGCGCAGGCAGTCCACGATCCGCCCCTCCCCGTCCAGCAGGATGAGGTTGGCCCGGCGGCCCATACACTCCAGGATCAGGCGCCGCTCCACCCGGTCACCCAGCTCGTCCAGGACCTCCAGCCGGAAGTCCAGCAGGCGCTCCATGGGGGGCTGGACGATCTCCAGGATGCGGCCCCCGGTCAGGTGCTTGCGCAGGAGCATACAGAACATGGGGGGCGTGCCCGGGTTCTCCCGGCTGACGGTGGTGAGCTGGGCCCGGGGCTGGTTGGGGCTGGCCGAGAGGAGGAGCTTTCCGTTCCCCTCGTTTCCCCGTACGGCCAGCACCACCTCGTCCCGGCCGGGCTGATATACTTTATCGATGCGCCCGCCCACCAGGGCGGCGCGCAGCTCCTCCGCCACGGCGGAGAGGCAAATGGCGTCCAAGGGCATGGGTCACTCCTCCATCATATGGGCAAAGAGCTCGTTGAGCCGCTCGGTCCGCCCCTGCAAATAGAGCCAGCCGAAGAGGGCCTCCAGTCCGGTGGCACTCTGGTACTCGGCCCGGCTGGCCTTCTGGGGGACCGAGTGGGGGCTGGTGTTGCGTCCCCGGCGGTAGACGTCTCCCTCCTCCTCGCTGAGCAGGGGGAGGATCCGCTCCACCGCCTGGGCCTGGGCAGGGGCGGCCACATAGCGGACGGTGGCCTTGTGGAGGCCCCGGGCGCTGGCCTTGCCGTGCAGGCACAGCCAGGAGCGCACCATCACCTCAAAGACCGCGTCCCCCAGATGGGCCAGGCCCAGGTTGCTGATCCCGGCGATCTGGTCGCGGGAGGCATTCAAGTGAAAATAATCCATGGTCGTTCTCCTTTATACCACCTGGAACAGGTAGAATTTCAGGTAATTGGTCTCGGGTACATTCCACAGGATGGGATGGTCGGGCGACTGCTGGCGGGCCTCGATCTGCCGCAGCTGTACGCCCGCGTCCCGGGCCGCGCTGTGGAGCATCCGCACGAACCGCTCCTCATCCATGAAGTGGGAGCAGGAGCAGGTGGCCAGATAGCCGCCCCGGGGGAGCAGCTTCATGGCCCGGTAGTTGATCTCCTTATAGCCCCGTGCGGCGGCGTCAATGGTCTTGCGGCTCTTGGTGAAGGCGGGCGGGTCCAGGATGATGAAGTCGTAGGGATGGCCCCCCTTCTCCTCCAGAGCAGGCAGAAGGTCGAACACATTGGCCGCCGTAAAGTCCATGATCCCCTCCAGGCCGTTGCGCCGGGCATTCTCCCGGGCCATCTCCACCGCCAGCTCAGACACATCCACGGCGGTCACATGGGCCGCGCCCCCCTTGGCGGCGTTCAGGGCAAAGGAGCCGGTGTGGGTAAAGCAGTCCAGCACCCGCTTGCCCCGGGCCAGCCGGGCCACAGCCTGGCGGTTGTACTTCTGGTCCAGGAAAAAGCCGGTCTTCTGTCCGTTCTCCACGTCCACGGCGTACTCCACACCGTTTTCCACGATGGCGGTGCGGGGACTCTCCGGGACCGGGACTCCCTCCAGATGGAACCATCCCTTGTTCTCCGCCAGCCCCTCGTGGGCCCGGATGGCCACGTCGTTGCGCTCATAGATCCCCCGGATGGTCTGTCCGTCCTCGGTCAGCACTTTATAGATCAGGGGGAAGATCATCTCCTTGCGCAGCTCCATTCCCAGCGAGAGGGTCTGGGTCACCAGCAGGTCATGGAACCGGTCCACCGTGAGTCCGGGGAAGGAATCGGCCTCCCCGAAGATGATGCGGCAGCAGTCGGTATCCTCCCCCATGACCGTCTTGCGGTACTCCCAGGCGTAGCGCACCCGGCGCTCCCAGAAGGCCTCGTCAAACCGGTCGTTGGCATTGCGGGAGATGAGACGCACCCGGATCCGGGAGGTCTCGCTGAGAAATCCCGTGCCCAGGTAGCGGCCCTTTCCGCTCACCACATCCACCAGAGCGCCGTTCTCATACGCGCCCTCGATGGAGACGATCTCCCCGTCGTACACCCAGGGGTGTCCGCCCAGCAGGGCTCGCTCTCCCTTTGGCGTGATGGTCACTTTCGCATATCCGCGTTCCTGTTTCATGGTCCCAGTCTCCCTCTTGTATGGCTTGCGGCAGACCCGCATATATTGGTATCTCACAGGGGGCGCACCCGGCGCGCCTGTAACGATTTAGTATACCGCAAAACCACCGGAAACACAACCGCCCCCCTGAAAGGAGTATGCAAGGATGGATCTGCGCTATCCCTATACCCTTCCCCCACTCCCCTACGGCTATGACGAGCTGTGTCCCGCCATCGGGGAGGAGACCCTCTGCTTTCACCACGACAAGCACCTCCGCTCCTACGTGGAGCAGCTCAACCGGGCGCTGGAGGACTGCGAGGCCGGCCGGAGCAAGACTCTGGAGGAGCTGCTCCGGGACCTGGACAGCCTGCCCGCCCAGGACCGTGTCCCGGTGGGCCGCAGCGCCGGCGGGGTGTACAACCACCTTCTGTATTTTGCCGGTCTCTCTCCCAGCGGCGGAGGAGAGCCTTCCGGAGCACTGGCCGAGGCCATCCAGAGGGATTTCGGGTCCTTTTTCGCCTGGAAGCGGCAGATGGCGGAGGCCGCACGTACCCTCTTCGGCTCGGGCTACGCCTGGTTGGTCTCCGACCGGGAGGGCGCGCTGTCCCTCCTGGCTCTGCCCAACCAGGACTGCCCCCTCACCCTGGGTCTGCGCCCCCTGCTCTGTCTGGACGTGTGGGAGCACGCCTACTATCTGGACGTGCGCAACCGCCGGGGCGACTACGTGGAGCGCTGGTTCTCCCTGCTCGCCTGGCCCCTGGCCGAGGCCCGTTACACCGCTCCCTGGTAGCGCAAAAGCCCCCGGGACCTATGTGGTCCCGGGGGCTTCCATCAAGCCTCCGTGGGAGTGGGGACGATAAAGAGCATATCGTTTCCGCCCTCTTCCTCGGTGAAGGAGTCATACATGGTGAAGTTGTAGTAGAACCGCTCGGCGGGATAGATGCCGTAGCCGTCCTGGTTGTGGTCGGTGGTGTCGTAGGAATCGGCCACAATGATGACGTCGTCCTGGGTGGTCTCGGTCCCCATGGTGTCATAGCCGATGATGACCTGCCAGTGGCCGCCCCAGTCGTTCCAGGCCACCAGGATGGGCTTGCCCTCGCTCAGCCACTGCTGGAAGGTCTCCAGCGTGACCTCGCTGTACACATCCTCATAGTCCAGGCTGGTAATATATTCAAAACCGCCCACGCCGTCCAGAATATCCATGGCCTGCTTCAGAGTGGTACCCGGATACCCTGCCATCCCGCCGGTGAGCTCATGGCGCAGCGCGGCCAGGCTCTCCTCATTCCAGTCGCCCAGCTTGCCGTAGTAGTCCATGGCCATCAGGATGGCGTCTACGCCGCAGCTCCACTCGCTGGTCTGCTGAATGGTCTTAAACTTGGGCAGGATGGTAAGGGTATCGGTGGATTCCATATTGTAGAAATCCGGATGCTTGAAGTAGGGGGAGTCCTCGTGATCTCCCGCCCGCTCGACGGAGTCGGCTCCGTCCTCGGGGGAGAGGTCCACGGCGTGTTCGATCTTCATCTCATCGCTGAAATTCTCCGCGGTCTGGGCCGCAGTCGGTTTGGCATCCGCAAGGGATGTCGTGTCCGCCCCGGAAGTCTGGGCCGCTCCCGCCGCGCAGCCGACCAGCGTGGTCAGCATCAGGGTGGAGGCCAGAGCCAGAGTGACAGGTTGTTTCATTTCTCGATCTCCTTTGTTGAGGGCATGTTGCCCTATTCCGATTTCACGCCAAATTCTGGACGCGATGGCTGTTATTATACGGCGTGTGCCGCCCCAGTGCAATGCACATTTTTTCCAAATTATACCCCTTATTCTTGCATAATATTTCTATCAATATGAATAAAAAAAACAGACCGGGCAACAAGTCGCCCGGTCTGTCTCTTATTGTATCGAAGGCTTAGAAATTTCCCATCGCCTGGTCAAAATGGCTCTCGATCTGCTTGGTGAACTCCAGCGCGGAGTTGAAGCCCATCTTTTTGTGGCGGTTGTTCATGGCCGCCACCTCAATGATGACCGCCAGGTTACGGCCCGGCTTCACGGGAACGGTGATGGTGGGCACCTTGACGTCCAAAATGTCCACATAGAGCTCGTCCAGTCCCAGACGGTCATAGACCGCATCCTCGCGCCAGGGCTCCAGGTTGATGACCATGTCGATCTCGGTCTCTTCCTTAATGGCGATCATACCGAAGATGCGGCGCACATCCACCACGCCGATGCCCCGCAGCTCGATATAGTGACGGATCAGCTCGGGAGCGGTGCCCATCAGGCTCTTGTTGTTGACCCGGCGGATCTCCACCGCGTCGTCCGCGATCAGACGGTGGCCGCGCTTGACCAGCTCAATGGCGGTCTCACTCTTGCCCACGCCCGAATCGCCCAGCAGCAGTACGCCCTCGCCGTAGACCTCCACCAGTACGCCGTGGCGGGTGATCCGGGGGGCCAGATGGTTATGCAGGGACGTGACGATGGCGCTGATGAGCACCGACGTGGTCTCATTGCTGCGCAGCACGGTGCGGTTGTATTTCTCCGCCATCTCCATGCACTCGGGGAAGGGCTCCATCCCGCGGGCGATGATGAACGCCGGAATCTCGCTCTGGAAGAGGGTTTCAAAGCGGATGCTCCGCTCCTCTGAGGTGATGCCGTCCAGATAGGTGCTCTCTACCAGGCCGATCACCTGGATGCGCTGGGCATCAAAGTAATCAAAAAATCCCGTCAGCTGAAGACCGGGGCGGTTGATATCCTCCGTGGAGATGGGAAGATCGCGGTACCCCTCCGCACCCCGCAATACCTCCAGATTGAATTCATCAATGAGACTACCTAGCTTGACGCTCAACGGCGTAGACATGGCTGGTCCCTCCCTGCTCGTGTAATGAGTCGCGCGTGTCTTAATATGGGATTAGTATACCACGTCTTCCAGCCCTTTGGCAACTCTCCCACAAGATGAGATCGAGTTTTTTTAAATTCCCTCTTGCATTTTCTCCTCTTTTCTGCTATTATATCGTTCGATGCTTTAAGAAGCGTGATATCTGCAAGCGAGGAGGTTTAAGCGAATGGCTAAATGTGAATTCTGCGACAAGGGCGTTGTGTTCGGTATCCAGGTCTCCCACTCTCACCGCCGCTCCAATCGTCCCTGGAAGCCCAACGTGAAGCGCGTCAAGGCGGTTGTCAATGGTACGCCCAAGCACGTCTATGTGTGCACCAGATGCCTCCGTTCGGGTAAGGTCACCCGCGCTGTGTAATTTGATTACCACAGAACAGAAGATCATGAGCCTGTACCGTTTCGGTACAGGCTCATTTCTTTTTTCCACGCCAAAACGGGCCGGATCCGCTCTCTGGAGCGGTCCGGCCCGTTTTCCGATTTGGTTATGCCTTGCCCAGGGCGGTATTTTTCTTCCAGGCAGCCTCCACTGCATCCAGCACCGCGCCGCGGAAGCCATGCCGCTCCAGCGCCGCCACACCCTCAATGGTGGAGCCGCCGGGCGAGCACACCGCATCCTTGAGGGCGCCCGGATGCTCCCCGCTCTCCAGCACCAGCGCCGCCGCGCCCAGCATGGTCTGGGCCGCAAACACCATGGCCTGCTTCCGGGGCAGGCCCGCCAGCACGCCGCCGTCGGCCATGGCCTCCAGGAAGGGATAGACAAAGGCCGGTCCGCATCCGGCCACCGCCGAGAAGGCGTCCATCAGCCGCTCCTCCAGCCGCTCGATCCGGCCGGACCCGGCCAGGATGGTCTCCACCGCCGCCAGGTGCTCCTCCGCCACGCCAAGGGCGGCGCACAGCGCGGTCATCCCCTTTCCGATGGCGCTGGGGGTGTTGGGCATGATACGCAGGATGGGGACCCCTTCCGGGGCCCAGGAGGCCAGAGTCTCGGTGGTGAGTCCGGCGGCCATGGATACCAGCACCTGACCCCGGGTGAGGACCGGGGCGATCTCCTCCAGCAGCTGGCGCACCATGTGGGGCTTGACGCCCAGGAAGAGATAGCGGGCGCTCTCCGCCGCCACCCGGTTGTCCTCCGCCACGGAGCAGCCGGTCTCATCCGCCAGGGCCTGGGCCTTGGCCCGGGTCCGGTTGGAAAGGATCACTTCTTCCGCCCCCACCGACCGGCAGGCCGCCCGCACCAGCGCACCGCCCATATTTCCCGTTCCCAAAAATGCTGCCTGCTTCATCCTGCAAGACCTCGCTTTCTTTTTTTGACCAGTTTACCACACCGTCCCCGTTCCGGCAATGCTTTCCAATCTTTGTTCAAGCAGTAAACAGCCCCGGCATAGCCCATACCCCCTGCCTTTCGCTGCCCGCTGGCCCCTCTCCCCTGTTTTTCCCGGGAGGACTGCAATCCGTCCAGTTTTTATTTTACATTTTCCGAGAATTATAGTATAATAGTTGTGCTCTTCTGTCAGAAGAGCACAATCTGTGTTTTGATTTGAATGAGTAATAGGAGTGTTGCAACATGAGCCGGATGGTCGGCACCATTTCCAGGGGCGTCCGGGCCCCCATTATCCGCAGCGGAGATGATCTCTCCCAGATCGTGCCCGCATCCGTCCTGGAGGCCGCCGCGGAGGACGGTTTTTCCGTCCGTGACCGGGACATCATCGCGATGACGGAGGCCATTGTGGCCCGTGCCCAGGGCAACTACGCCTCGGTGGACCACATTGCCGCCGATGTGCGCGCCAAGCTGGGCGGCGAGACCATCGGCGTCATCTTCCCCATCCTCAGCCGCAACCGCTTTGCCATCTGCCTGCGCGGCATCGCCAAGGGCGCCAAGAAGGTGGTGCTGATGCTGAGCTATCCCTCTGACGAGGTGGGCAACCATCTCATCGATGTGGACGTGATGGACGAGAAGGGCATCGATCCCTACCAGGACGTGCTCACCCTGGAGCGGTACCGGGAGCTGTTCGGGTACACCACTCACCCCTTTACCGGCGTAGACTATGTGGCCTACTACGCCGACCTTATCCGGGAGAGCGGCGCCGAGGTGGAGATCATCTTCGCCAACGATCCCCGCGCCATCCTCAAGTACACCAAGAACGTCCTGGCCTGTGACATCCACACCCGCAAGCGCACTAAGCGCCTGCTCAAGGCGGCGGGCGCCGAGCGTGTCTTTGGTCTGGACGACATCCTGACCGCCCCCGTGGACGGCAGCGGCTACAACGAGAAGTATGGTCTGCTGGGCTCCAACAAGTCCACCGAGGAGACTGTGAAGCTCTTCCCCCGGGAGTGCCAGGACCTGGTTGAGTCCATCCAGAAGATCATGCTGGAGAAGACCGGCAAGCACGTGGAGGTCATGGTCTACGGCGACGGCGCCTTCAAGGACCCCGTGGGCAAGATCTGGGAGCTGGCTGACCCGGTGGTCTCCCCTGCCTACACCGCTGGTCTGGAGGGCACTCCCAATGAGCTCAAGCTCAAGTACCTGGCCGACAACGACTTTGCCGACCTGTCCGGCGAGGCCCTGCGGGACGCCATCAAGGCGGAGATCCAGAAGAAGGACGGCAGCCTGGTGGGCAAGATGGTCTCCGAGGGTACCACTCCCCGCCGTCTCACCGACCTGATCGGCTCTCTGTGCGATCTGACCTCCGGTTCCGGCGATAAGGGCACCCCCATCGTCTACATCCAGGGTTACTTCGACAACTATACCACCGAATAACCGCAGAACAAAAAGGCCCCCGCGGCAAAACCGCAGGGGCCTTTTCTCCATTTGCTCAGCGGATGAAGTTGGTCCGCGCCTCCCGCTCGGCGGCCGGGGGCTCCACGCCCTGGGCCCGGCCCAGCTCGATGCAGCGCAGCAGCCAGGCCATATTCCGCCCCAGATTGCGCATGATCTGAAGTCCTTCCCGGTCCTGCTGTACCTCTTCCGGCCGGGTTCCATGGACCATGGGCCAGTAGGTGGAGGAGACCACCGGCATCTGTGAGATGGTGAAGTACTTGGTCAGCTGGTCCAGCGAGGCCGTCGTGCCCGCCCGCCGGGCCGAAACCACCGCCGCAGCGGGCTTGTGGGCAAAGCACTTTCCAGCATAGAAGGCCCGGTCCAGAAAGCTGGTGAGCGCGCCGTTGGCCGAGGCATAATAGACCGGAGAGCCGACGATCAGGCCGTCCGCCCCTTCCATCTTCTCCAAAAAGGAATTGACCTCTCCGCTGGGGAGAACACATCCCTTTCCGGCGGCGCACCCGCCGCAGCCGGCACAGCCGTGGATGGCCTGCGTCCCGATCCAGAAGATCTCGGTCTCCACGCCGCACTGCTCCAGCATATCGGCCGCCTCCCGCAGCGCTGTATAGGTACACCCTTTTTCGTGGGGGCTTCCGTTGAGCAACAATACCTTCATATTCGCTTCCTCCTGTTCTGATGGGGCGGTGGGATGGCATCCTCCTCCGCCTCCCTCCTATTATATATATGGAGGGGGACACATTGGGACCACTCCCTCCCATCGTCTGCTCCCATTATACCGCACTTTCCCGCTTCCGTACAAATCCAATCCCGGAGGTATTCCACTTATGCCCGACGATATTGTCACATCCATTCAAAAGATGCACCAGGGTATGGTCACCTTTACCGCGGAGGAACTCCTCCAGATCTATGAGACCGCCCGTTCCACCGACCTGGAGGCCCTCCGCTCTGCCGCCCGGACCCTCTATCCCGACCGGAAGGACGACCGGGGCCTCCCCCCCATCGCCGTCTGGGAGGGGGGCGGACGTGCCTTCCCCTATGGTCCCCACGGGGATTACTGCCGCCCCGCCTTTACCATCACCAGCCCCCTGTGCCGGATGCTGGGGATCATGGAGGACGGGACCCCGCACTTCTATTGATCCGGGCCTCTCAAAAAGGAAAAAACTTTTCCTTGACAAGTCTATCCCGCCGTGCTATACTAAGCAAGTATTCAAATGTAGTAATTGATCGGCGCCTATGGAGTCAATTTTTCATTTTGACTTCATAGGCGCCGTTTTTTTGCTCAGTTATCCTGCTGGAAAGGAGGTATGTTCCATGCAAGGTACTGTCAAATGGTTTAACGATGAGAAGGGCTTCGGCTTTCTCTCCAACGACGGCGGCGGGGAAGATGTGTTTGTGCATTTTTCCGCCATCCAGACCGAGGGTTTCAAATCCCTGACTGAGGGCCAGAAAGTCACATTCGAGGTCGAGCGGGATCCACGGGATTCCCACAAACTGCGCGCAGCCCGCGTCTCCCTGGTGTAAGGGAGTGCACTTACACCGAATCCATTGAAATTTTTTATATTTAAAAGAGGTATGTTTTATGTTCCAAGACAAGATGATCGTTTGCAAAGATTGTGGCCAGGAGTTCACCTTTACCGCCGGTGAGCAGGAATTTTTCGCAGAGCGCGGCTTCCAGAACGAGCCCCAGCGCTGCAAGTCCTGCCGTGATACCCGCAAGGGCGGCGGCGGTTCCAGCAGCCGGGACAGCCGTCCCGCCCGCCAGATGTATGATGCCGTTTGTGCCTCCTGCGGCGTCTCCTGCAAGGTGCCCTTCGAGCCCCGCAATGACCGCCCGGTCTACTGCAGCGATTGTTTCCGCCGCTGATCCCAGATGCCGCGCACCCGAATCGGGTGCGCGGCATTTTTTGTGCATGGGATTGGAGATTCTTTTCACGGTTGTGAGCTCCCCGCTCTGGATATACTAGCGATGAGGTGATTTGATTATGAGACCATCCTTTTCGCCCGACGCGGCCTTCCAGAGCTGTCTGCAATCCCATCCTTCCGCCGCGCGCTTCTATCAGAATTGTTCTCCCCAGCAGAAGCAGGCTATCCTGAATCAGCTCCACCAGCTCAGCACACCCCAGCAGGTGCGCTCCTTCGCGGCCCATCTGCCCAGCGCAGCACTCTGAGCACGTTCCCTCTCTCCCGCCCCGCGGACGTTGGTCTGCGGGGCGGATCGTTTGTCCCGGCGTATTGACTTTTCTCCCCCGCCCTCCTATAATCATTACATGTCAATAATTGATATATCAACAAAGGAGGTATCCCGATGGAATATGCCGTCCACGTTCTGCTGGCACGTACTACCCACGCCGTGCAGAACCATCTTCGGCCTCACCTGAGTAAACTGGGCCTCTCCCTGGGTCAACCCAAGATCCTGCGCTGTCTGGTCCATCTGGGCCCCTGCTCTCAGCGGATGCTGGCCGACTGCTGTGAGGTGGACCCCTCCGCCATCTGCCGCATCCTGGATACATTGGAGCGGGATGGCTTTCTGACGCGCCGTCCCTCTCAGACCGACCGGCGCACCGGCGAGGTCTCCATCACCGACAAGGGCCGGGAGGCCTTTGCCGCCTGGGAGGACCAGTGCCAGACACTGGAGGATCAGATGCTGCACGACTTCTCCCCGGAGGAGCGCGCCCAGCTCCGGGACTTTCTCACCCGCGCCTACCGAAACGTGGGCGGACGCCTGCTGTGAGTGGGGGAGGAATGCGATATGAAAGACTTGAAGCATATTTTTTCCTACCTGAAACCCTATCGCCGGGACCTCTTTCTGGCCATCTTTCTGGTCTTTGTGGAGTGTGTCTTTGAGATGCTTATCCCGCTGCTCATGACCGACATGGTGGACATCGGGGTGGCCAACCACGACATTGCCTTTCTCCTCCAACAGGGCGGAAAAATGGTGCTCTGCGCCGTTCTGGCCCTGGTGACCGGTCTGCTCTACGCCCGCTATGCCGCCCGGGCGGCCTATGGCTTCGGCGCGGAGCTGCGCCAGGCGGAGTACCGCCGGCTCCAGGACTACGCCTTCTCCAACCTGGACCGCTTCTCCACTCCCTCCCTGGTCACCCGCATGACCACCGATGTCACAGTCATGCAGAATGCGGTGAATGCCGGCCTGCGCCCCCTGGTCCGCAGCCCGGTCATGCTCTTTATGGGAATCGGTCTGGCCTTTTTCCTCAACCCGAACCTGGCCCTGGTCTTTGTGCTCACCGCCCCCATTCTGGGCATCATTCTGGCCCTCATCGTACACAAGGTCAGCCCCCTCTACCGTCGGCAGCAGCAGGCGGTGGACCATGTCAACGGCCGCCTGCAGGAGAGCTTCACCGCCATCCGGGCCATCAAGGCCTTTGTCCGGGGCAGCTATGAGACCGAACAATTTTCCAAGGTCAACGATGAGCTGACCGACGCCAGCCGGGACACCTTCCGCCACGCGGTCCTCAACCTGCCCGCCTTTCAGGCGGTGATGTACACCGCCATCGTGCTCATCCTCTGGCAGGGCGGGAAGCAGATGCTGGTGGGCGGAATGCTGGTAGGCGATCTGACCGCCTTCCTGAGCTATGTGCTCCAGGTGATGAACTCCCTCATGATGATCTCCAACGTATTTCTCCTCCTCACCCGCTCCCTGGCCAGCGCTCGGCGCATCCGGGAGGTGCTGGAGGAGGTCCCCGCGCTCACCGACGCCGCCGCTCCGGTGGGGTCGGTCCCCAATGGGGAGATCGATTTTGAGGATGTGTCCTTTCAGTATGTGCAGGGCGCGCAGACCTATGCCCTCTCCCATGTAAACCTCCACATCCCGGCCGGGGCCACGGTGGGCATCCTGGGCGGCACCGGAGCGGCCAAGACCACACTGGTCCAGCTCATTCCCCGCCTCTATGACGCCACCCTGGGCACCGTCCGGGTGGGCGGACACGATGTGCGGGACTATGATCTGGGTACGCTCCGGGACGCAGTGGGCATCGTTCTGCAAAAAAACGTCCTCTTTTCGGGCACCATCCGGGACAATCTGCGCTGGGGCGACCCGGATGCCGACGACGATACCCTCTGGCAGGCCTGCCGCATGGCCTGCGCGGACGAGTTCCTCTCCCGGATGCCCGACGGACTGGACACCGATCTGGGACAGGGCGGCGTCAATGTCTCGGGCGGGCAGAAGCAGCGCCTGTGCATTGCCCGCACCCTCCTCAAGCGGCCCAAGGTCCTGATTTTTGACGACTCCACCAGCGCGGTGGATACCGCCACCGAGGCCAGCATCCGCCGAGCCCTCTCCTCCCTCTCCGATGTGACCAAGATCATCATCGCCCAGCGCGTCACCTCCGTGATGCAGGCCGATCAGATCATTCTCCTGGAGGACGGCAGGGTCCACGCCGTGGGCACCCACGATCAACTTTTGCGGAGCGATCCCATCTACCAGGAGATCTATGCTTCCCAGATGAAAGGAGGTCAGAACGATGGCCAAGCCCTTTAACGGAAAACGCCCCCAGGACCTGGGGCAGACCCTGCGCACCTTCCTCTCCTATCTGGGCCGGCACCGGGTGCTGCTCATCCTGGTGGGGATCCTGGCCGCGGTCAGCGCCTCCGCCAGTCTCCTGGGCACCTATATGATCAAACCCATCGTCAACCAGGTCATGGAAGAGGGCAGCCTCTCCGGTCTGGCCGTGGGGGTGGCCATCGCCGCCGCCATCTATGCTACCGGGGCCCTGTCCACACTGGGCTACACACAGATCATGGTCCGGGCGGCCCAGAAGGTCCTCAGCGACATCCGCCGGGATCTCTTCGCCCATCTCCAGACCCTCTCTCTGCGCTTTTTTGACAGCCAGCGCAAGGGAGAGCTGATGAGCCTGTTCACCAACGACGTGGATACCATCTCCGACGCCCTGAACAACAGCTTTGCCATGCTGATCCAGAGCTTCATTCAGGTGGTGGGCACGCTGGCCCTTCTCTTCCTCCTCAACTGGCGGCTCTCCCTGATCGTGGTAGTGGGTTACGGCGGGATGTTCCTCTACATCCGGTACAGCGGCCAGCGGAGCAAATACTACTTCAAGCGGCAGCAGGAATACCTGGGCGAGCTGGACGCCTACATCGAGGAGATGGTGGCAGGACAGAAGGTGGTCAAGGTCTTCCGCCATGAGGAGGCCAACCTCCAGGGCTTCCTGGAACGCAACGAAAACCTGCGCCGGGCGGGGACCAGTGCCCAGAGCTTTGCCGGTACCATGATCCCCGCAGTGGTCAGCATCTCCTATATCAATTACGCCGTCATCGCCGTTCTGGGCGGGATCATGGTGATCCTGGGCTGGTCGGATGTGGGCAGCCTGGCCAGCTATCTGGTCTTTGTCCGTCAGTCCGCCATGCCCATCAACCAGTTTACCCAGCAGGGGAATTTCCTCCTGGCCGCCCTGGCCGGAGCGGAGCGCATCTTCGCCGTCATGAAGGAGGAGCCGGAGATCGACCAGGGCTCTGTGGAGCTGGTCCGCACGGAAGGAGGTCCTTCCCCGTGGGCCTGGCGGGACCCGGCCCAGCCCGGTGCGCCCGACGTGCCCCTCCGGGGGGATGTGCGCTTTGACCATGTGCAGTTTGGATATGAGCCGCGGCAGACCATCCTCCACGACCTCTCCCTCTACGCCAAGCCGGGTCAGAAGATCGCCTTTGTGGGTTCCACCGGCGCGGGCAAGACCACCATTACCAACCTCATCAACCGATTTTATGAGGTGAGCGGCGGCACCATCACCTACGATGGGATCGACGTCCGGCGCATCCGCAAGGACCACCTGCGCCGCAGCCTGGGTATGGTCCTCCAGGACACCCACCTCTTCACCGGCACCATCGCGGACAACATCCGCTTCGGCAAGCTGGATGCTACGCAGGAGGAGATCGAACGGGCTGCCGTCATCGCCAACGCCGACTCCTTCATCCGACGGCTCCCCCAGGGGTACGATACGCTGGTCACCGGGGACGGCGCCAACCTCTCCCAGGGCCAGCGGCAGCTTCTGGCCATTGCCCGGGCGGCGGTGGCCGATCCCCCGGTGCTCATTCTGGACGAGGCCACCTCCTCCATCGACACCCGCACTGAGTCCCTCATCGAGCAGGGAATGGACCGGCTGATGGAGGGCCGTACCGTCTTTGTCATCGCCCACCGCCTCTCCACCGTGCGCAATGCCGACGCCATCCTGGTTCTGGAGCAGGGCCGGGTGGTGGAGCGGGGCAGCCACGCCGAACTGCTGGCGCAAAAGGGCGTCTACTACCAGCTCTATCACGGCATGTTCGAGCTCTCCTGACCCTCGCTTTCTGCGGAACTGTTTGGGGGCGGGGACCATTTGGTCCCCGCCCCTTCTCTTTTCTGTGGCGCAATCCGCCCGGTTCTGCTTGTTTCTCCCGGCGCGGCATGGTATACTTGGCAGTTGACCGGTGTTTCCGGTCAGACCCCGTCATATGAAAGGAGCGTCCCATGTTTATTCTGGAACTGTTCAAGTCCCTGCTGTTCGGCGTTGTGGAGGGCATCACCGAATGGCTGCCCATCAGCTCGACCGGGCATCTCATTCTGCTGGATGAGTGCATCCAGCTGCGCGTGTCCACCGAATTTATGGATATGTACCGCTATGTCATTCAGCTGGGCGCCATTCTGGCCGTCCTGGTCCTCTTTTTTCACAAGCTCAACCCCTTCTCTCCCCGGAAAAATACCTTGCAGCGCACCCAGACCTGGACGCTCTGGGGAAAGGTCGTGCTGGCCTGTATCCCCTCGGCCGTCATCGGACTGCCTCTGAATGACTGGATGGACACCCACCTGATGACCCCCTGGGTGGTGGCTGCCGCCCTGATCGTCTATGGTGTGGGCTTCCTGGTCATTGAAAACCGGCATGCCGCCCCCACTCTGCGCCGCACAGACGATCTCTCCTGGAAAATCGCCCTGTACATCGGTCTCTTCCAGACCCTGTCCATCATCCCCGGCACCTCCCGCTCCGGCGCCACGATCCTGGGCGCCATTCTCCTGGGCTGTGCCCGCCCCGTGGCCGCGGAGTTCTCCTTCTTCCTGGCGATCCCCACCATGGTGGGGGTCAGCGTGCTCAAGCTGGGCTCCTTCTCTGCCAAAAAGCTGATGGCCGGTCAGGCTCTCTTTACCGGAGAAGAGGCCGCCATCCTGCTGGTGGGATTCGTGGTCTCCTTCCTGGTCTCCCTGCTGTGCATCCGCTTCCTGATGGACTTCGTCAAGAAGCATGACTTCAAGCCCTTTGGCTGGTATCGCATTGTCCTGGGCGTGATCGTGCTGCTCTTCTTTGGCGCCCGCGCCCTTCTGGCAGCCTGATCCATCCATTCCTGCTTGGCAGCTATCATATCTCAGCAAGATTCTTATTGCACAAAAAAGATCCACCGTTCTCCCGGTGGATCTTTTCTTTTTAAGACACTTTTGCTCTGTATTCTATTTCTTCTCCTCCGTGGGGAGGCTTTCTCCTACTTGGTCCACCGCGTTCTTTCCCGCCTCCAGCAGCTTGGGCAGCCAGCGTGGGACCGGCGCGCCCATGGCCAAGGCGTTCTCCCCGATGGAGCCAAGCTCCGTAATGCAGTACCACACCAGCACCAGCGGACAGACCAGTCCGCGGTAGGTCATGGGAAGCTGGATGACCGGAAGCTGGTCCAGCACCAGGCAGAGCAGCAGATCCGCCCCGGCGGCCACTAAAACCACCACGATCATACCCGCCTTATGCCAGATCCCGTCCCGGGCGGTCTGGGAGGACCACTTTCCCGCCTTGGCCGCCGCAGCCGAGCCTGTGATATAGTCCAGGCACATACAGCCCAGCCAGCCCACAACGAGCCAGCCCAACCAACCCCAGAAGGCGGTCAGACCGCCCAACAGAGCGGTCCCGGCGGCTTTCCACGCTTTCACATGATTCAGATCCATATCCATCACCTCCTTTCACTCCACTTGTGCCATAGCATGGAACGGCCCGCCGCAGCCAAATTCCCTCCGGACCGGAGGCCGGCGTATACCCTCTATGGCAATGCTATGCTCCGCACAGCGCGAAGGTGTGCCGCGGCAGAACCTCTCGGTACGTCCCATGTTCCAATCCATCTCCATCGTATCTTCCTCTCTTTCCTCATTTCTCCGCCCTTTGGCGGTCCAATCTCCCCTCTTGGCTTCAGCAGATGTACTTGCGATTGCGCCAGTAGGACGGCTCATAGTAGTGGCGCAGGGTATTGCCGATCTCCCGCGTCTCCCGGAGCATCTGACGCAGCAGCCGAAGATCGTGCTCCATCGCCTTCTGCTCCTCGGGCAGCAGCTCCGGCAGGAGGCGGCTGCGGCAGGCAATATCCTGTTTCAGCCGCTCCGCCTCCTCCAGATACCGCTCTGATAATTCCAGCAGTGTTGCCATATACTCCTCCCTTTTAGCTCTTTTTAAGATACTTTTTGTTTGAAAAAAAGAGCCATACAAAACCTTTCTTAAATATCTTGTCAGGATACCAATAGTATACTCAGCCAAAAGCATCTTGTCAAGATACTTTTGAGTTTTTCTTTGCCCATTGTGATATGCACTCCGCCGTGTTACCATACTAATCGTGTGGTGTACCCTGTTTTCCAACCCACCTTATCATTCTGAAAAGGAGGCTCTCTTCATGCCTGACCATAAAACGATCCCCCTCCGCAGTGAAATTCCGGAGGCCTATACCTGGAATACTGCCGACCTCTATCCCACGGACGACGCGTGGCATACGGATGCCCAGCTCCTCCGCACCCAGATCGACACCCTGGGCAGCTATGCCGGGCGTCTGGGCTCCGGCGCGGATACGCTGTACGACTATGTCACACTGGAGCAGGAGGCCGGCGAGCGGCTCTCCAAGCTGTTGGACTATGCCCAGCGCAAAAGCGACGAGGATACCCGCGTAGACACCTATCAGGCCATGGTGGGCAAGGCCATGTCCCTCTATGTGGACTTCCTGCGCGCCACCGCTTTTGAGACGCCGGAGGTCCTCTCCATTCCGGAGGAGCAGCTGGAGGCCTTCTATGCCCAGAAGCCGGAGCTGACCCTCTACCGCCGCTATTTCCACAACATCCAGCGCCGCCGTGCCCATACCCTCTCGGACGCCGAGGAGCGGCTCCTGGCCGCCGCCGGTGACATGGCCCAGGCCCCGGATGACATTTTCTCCAAGCTGACCGACGCCGATCTCACCTTCCCCCCGGCGGTGGACAGCCAGGGGGTGCAGCATCCTCTCTCCAACGCCTCCTACACTCTCCTCATGGCCAGCGAGGACCGCGCCCTGCGCAAGTCGGCCTTTGAGGGGCTGTATGCCTCCTACGGCGGAATGAAGAATACCCTGGCCGCCACGCTGTCCTCCCAGGTCAAGCAGCTGCAATTCTTTGCCACCGCCCGCAAATACCCCAGCGCCCTCTCCGCCTCTCTGGATGCCAATCACGTTCCGGAATCGGTCTATCACACCCTCATCCGCACGGTCCGGGCCAATTTGGACAAGATGCACCGGTATGTCCGCCTCCGCCGGAAGCTGCTGGGGGTGGATGAGCTGCATATGTATGATGTGTATGCTCCCATGGTCTCGGGCGGTGTTACGGCCTTTCCCTACGACCAGGCCAAGGAGACCGTCTACCAGGCCATGGCTCCCCTGGGGGAAGAGTACCAGTCCATCCTCCGGGAGGCGCTGGATCACCGCTGGATCGATGTGTACGAAAACGTGGGGAAGCGCTCGGGCGGATACATGTCGGGCGCCATGGTCCATCCCTATATTCTCCTCAACTATCAGGATGATCTGGACAGCATGTTCACCCTGGCCCATGAGCTGGGGCACGCCGTCCACTCTTACCGCTCCAACCGGGACCAGCCCACGGTCTACCGGGACTATGTGATCTTTGTGGCCGAGGTGGCCTCCACCTGCAATGAGGCCCTGCTGATGGAGCATCTGCTCGCCCGTACCTCCGACAAGCGCTCCCGCGCCGTCCTCATCAACCATTTCCTGGAGCAGTTCAAGAGCACCCTCTACCGGCAGACCATGTTTGCGGAATTTGAGCTGCGCATGGGCGAGCTCGCCGCCCAAGGGGAGACCCTGACCGCCGACCTCCTCTGCCGGGAGTACAAGGCCCTCAACGAGGCCTATTTCGGTCCCGACATGGTCTCGGATGACGCCATCGCCCTGGAGTGGTCCCGCATTCCCCACTTCTACTACAACTACTATGCCTTCCAGTATGCCACCGGATATTCCGCCGCCATCGCGCTGTCCCGCCGCATCCTCTCCGGCGGACCCCAGGCCGTGGAGGACTATCTGCACTTCCTCTCCGGCGGATGCAGCCAGGACCCCATCGACCTGCTGAAGGGCGCCGGGGTGGATATGACCTCCCCCCAGCCCATCCAATCCGCACTGGACCTGTTCGATCAGCTGCTGGATGAGATGGAGTCCCTCATGGAGGCGTAATTTTCCCAAGGCTCCGGGCGGACAAATGGGTCTGCCCGGGGCCTCTCCAAATTTATCTGTTCTTTTTTCAATTTAGGGTTGACAAACGCTCCGTGAAACGCTATAATATCCAACGTTGAGTCGCCGGTCCAGCGGCGCGATAAGTGAATATGGGGGTATAGCTCAGCTGGGAGAGCGCTTGAATGGCATTCAAGAGGTCAGCGGTTCGATCCCGCTTATCTCCACCATGAAAAGACTTGAAACTTTGGTTTCAAGTCTTTTTTTGTTGGGAGCTCTGCTAAATTGCACAAGTTTTACACTCCTCTTTTGGCTGTTCCTAGAAAATTTCACAGATACCACTTGCTTTTTTTTACACTTCGTCGTATACTCTTATTATGACTTTTGCCTTTTGGCAAACGGAGAATATGAAAGGTAGGGAATTCGGATGGACAAAGTCAAGCTTTTGTTGGTTTGCGGCAGTCCCCGCCCAAAGGCGCGTTCCGCCACCTACGCCGGTCTGATGGCTGCGATGGAGGGAGCTCAGAGCATCGATGGGGTCGAGGTGGAACTGGTGGAGCTCTTCGGCCGGAAAATCGCACCCTGCATCCATTGCAACAAGTGTCTGCGGGACGACTCGGACCGCTGCACGGTATTCCATGATGATATGGACGAACTGTATGATAAGTTCTTCCAGGCGGACGGCATCATCATCGGCTGTCCGGTCTATGATATGAACGTCACTGCCCAGCTGGCACAGTTTTACAGCCGCTTCCGCTCTTCCTGGAAGCTGAGCGTCGACAACACCTCTTTCTTCCAGTACAAGGTGGGCGCCGGTATCGTGGTGGGCGGAACCCGCAACGGCGGACAGGAGGCAGTGCTCCGCTCCATCCACAATCTGTTTTCCACCCACGGCATCAACATCTGCTCCTGCGGCGGCGGAATCTACGGCGGCGCCATGCTGTGGAATCCCGGTGACGGCTCCACGACCATGGACGATCCCATCGGCATCGATAACTGCCGGACGCTGGGCCGGAAGGTGGCCCAGGTGGCCAAGGCTCTCAAGGCCGGACACGAGATGGTATAAAAAACGGCCGGGAACACACGCTTTTTCCGATCTGCAAAAACCGGGGACAGGCAGCCTGTCCCCGGTTTTTTTCACGTCCGTGTAGGGCGCGGAGCTTCTCCCCCGCCCTGGTCGAATTCCTCAGAATCCGCTGTGATACCGCTGGCTTTTTCTCCACTTGACAAAGCGGTCGGTTTCTAGTACCGTTATACCCGCAAAGGGAGTGGAAAAAGGAGTGGGGGCTCTGTGAGTCAAAAGGAATTGTTTGATCTGGTCCTTCTGTTGGGGGAGACCATGCTCTCCAACGGAGGAGAAATTTTTCGCACCAATGAGCTGATGGTCTACGCCGCCCGGCAGTTCGGTCTGCGGGAGTGCAGCGTCTTTACCATCGCCAACGGTATTTTTGTCTCTGCCATTGTGGAGGGCGAGCTCTATTCCTGTCAGGTACGGCATATTCCGCTCACCCCCATCCACCTGGAGCGGGTGGAGGCCATGAACGATCTCTCCCGGCGGATTGCGGCCGGTGTGGTTGGTCCGGAGGAGGCCAAGGCCGAAGTACACCGCATTCGCGCCATCAAGGGCGCGGGGCCGGTGGCCCTCACCCTGGCTTCCGCTCTGGGCGCCGGCGGATTCGGTTTTCTCTTCGGCGGAAATCTGCGGGACTGCGCCATGTCCGCCCTGGCCGGGCTGCTGCTCTATGTGTTCATCCTCAATTTCTGCAACCGCTTCCACATCCGCAAGGTGATGACCAATATCCTCAGCAGTGCGCTGGTCACGCTGTTCTGCTGCGTGGCGCTCCACCTGGGGCTGGGAGACCATCTGGACAAGATGATCGTGGGCGCCATCTTCCCTCTGGTGCCCGGTGTGCCCCTTACCATTGCCGTACGCAATTTTATGGAAAATGATTATATCGCCGGTCTGGTCCGTCTGACGGACGCCGTACTGGTCGCCGGCTGTATCGCGGTCGGCGTGGGCTGCGTCATCACGACCTGGAATACGCTCTTTGGAGGGATCGTTCTATGAATCTCACCCATTTTCTTCTGGAGCTGGTGGCCGCCGCGGTGGGTACCGTCGGCTTTTCCATTCTGTTTCAGGTAGCACCCCGTCATTTCCCCTTCTGCGGCCTGGTAGGGGCCATCGGCTGGCTGGTTTACCGGCTGGTGCAGTGGAGCTCCGACTCCACGCCTCTGGCCACCTTTCTGGCCACCCTGGTCCTGGCCGCATGCGCCCGGTGGTTCTCCACCCTGCGGCGGACGCCCACCCTGGTCTTTCTTCTCAGCGGTATCTTTACACTGGTGCCCGGAGCCTATATCTACTATACCGCGTACTATATCTTTATGAACCAGCCGGATGAGGCAGTGGCCCAGGCCTATACCACGCTGATGTTTGCCGTGGCCATCGCGCTGGGAATTTTGGTGGGCTACTCGCTCCCCGCCCGGCTCTTCGGCTGGCGGCGCAACGTCAATCCGCAGGACGGAAACAATCCGCAATGACCTTCGCCCTCTGTTTAGAAAAGCGTCCCGATCTCTCTGTGTCGATACACAGTGGAAGATCGGGACGCTTTTTTCCATTCCGTTTAGGCAAAGAGCTTTCGGCCGCTGGTACAGGGGATGTTCATCTCCTCCCGGTATTTGGCCACCGTGCGGCGGGAGATCTGACAGCCCTCCTCGGTCATCAGCTCACACAGATGCTGGTCGGAGAGGGGCTTATGCTTGTCCTCCTCGTCGATCAGCCGGCGCAGCAGGGCCTTGGCCGTATCGGGAGACATGCCCTCGCCGCTCTCCCCCAGCTTACGGGAAAAGAAATAGGAGAGGGGATAGAGCCCCTTGTCACACTGGAGGTACTTGTCCTTCACTGCCCGGCTCACCGTGGACTCATGTACCCCTACCACCTCAGCCACGTCAGACAGCGCCAGCGGCAGCAGATGCCCCGGTCCCTGGCGGAAAAATTCCTCCTGGAACTTCAAAATGCATTTCGCGCAGGACAGCAGCGTACTGCGCCGCTGCTCGATGCTCCGCATGACCCATTTGGCCTGGCGCACTTTATCGGACAGATAATTCTGTACCTCCTGCTCTCCGCATTCCCGGAGCATCCGGGTATAATACCCGCTCAGGCTCAACTCCGGAAAGCACTGGTCATTGGGATATACTTCAAAATGGTCATACTCCCACACCACCCGGAGATCGGGCGTGATGTAGTGGGGCGCCTCCCGACCGGCAAACCCCGCGCCCGGGCGCGGATTCAGGGTGCGGATACGGTCACAGGCCGTCCGCACCTTCTGGGCATCGGCTCCCACACGCCGGGCGATCAAGCCGTACTGGTTGCGGGCCAGCGGCTCCAGACACTCCTGGGCGATCCGCAGGGCAAGCAGATCTCTGGGATAGAGCCGCCGCAGCTGGATACACAGGCACTCGGACAGATTGCGCGCGCCCACCCCCGCAGGCTCCAGACTCTGGAGCTGACGCAGTCCCTCCTCCAGATCGGCCATCGGCAGACCGGAATCCTCGGCCAGGACTTCCAGTGATTCATCCAGCCAGCCGCTGCGGTCCAGACTCTCGGCCAGGAAGATCACACTCTCCCGGATGGCGGGATCCAACTCCATCCCGCGGATCTGAAAGAGGATGTGCGCATACAGCGTCTCCTCCTCCCCCTGGTCCACGCCGTAATTCTCCAGCGGGCGGTCCTCGTCATCCTGTTGGTAGTAAGTACGGTTCTGCCGGTCATTGCTCTCCAGCCACTCCAGCTTCCGCCGGAGGAGCTCCCCGTCCTCTTCCCCCGAGTCAAAGCGGTCCTCCCGCTCCAGCACCGGGTTCTCCTGAAGGGTCTTGTCCACAAATTCCATCAGTTCCTGTGTCCCCATCTGGAGGATCTCCATGGACTGCATCATCAGGGGAGAGAGCGTCTGCGTCTGTTTTTGTACAAGGTTCAGTTCCATTCATCTCACCACTTGGCGGCAGCCCCATGGCACCGCATCTCTTTCTCTACCAATTCTCTTGCTTTTTTGCCTAATAAATCCAGCTAATATACCGGATTCCTGCGCTATTCTCGACATAGTATAGCATGGCCCTGTACATATTTCAATTCCCATTTATGAGTTGGCACATAATTTGCTGTTTTCCCATCCGTTTGATAAGATAATCTACATTCGTTGTTTATCTTGACATGTGTTGTTTTGCGTGCTATGCTATCTCACACCATCCCAGGCACACCGGAAAGGAGCATCCCTATGACGCAAACAATCCGCCGTTCCAAGGAGGACCTGCGGCAAAAACGTACCCGGCACCTGCTGGTGCAGGCTCTGGTCGCACTGCTGGAGGAGCAATCCTTCTCCTCCCTCTCCGTTGTGGACATCTGCCAGCGCGCCATGGTCCACCGCACGACCTTCTATGCCCATTTTGAGGATAAACAGGCGCTGCTGCACTATACCATCGAAAGCATCCTCCAGGAATTTGAGATCTCGGCAGCCTCTCCCTCCCTCTCTCCGCACGACTTCTTCCTGGCCGTGGCCCACAGCGCGCTGGTCTTCCTCAGCCAGCACCGCAGCCTGTTCCAGGTGGGACTGGGCACGCAGGATCACTTCGGCGCCCTGGCGCTGGAATCCACCCTGTCTCAGCGCATGTCCCAACATTTGACCCAGCCCTCTTTTCAAGGTATTTTGGGCGATCTGAATCCCGAAATCACGGCTCATTTCTATGCCGGCGCAATGGCGAGCCTCGTCTACTGGTGGGTGGAGCACAATATGCCCGTGACCGAAGAGGTCCTGGTACGCCATCTGGACCACTTCCTGCCCGGCCGATCCATCTGTGCGGAGAAAGGCTGACCGATGTCTCAGAGTAAAAACAGTGAAACCTTCCTTATCAAGCTCGCCCGCTTCATCGTAGACAAGCGCAAGGCGCTCTATCTGGTCTTTCTGGCGGCCAGCATCTTCTGTGCTGCTTCCATCAACAAGGTGCAGATCAACAATGACATCACCTCCTATCTCCCCGCCGACACCGAGACCCGCCGGGGCCTCACCATCATGGAGGAGGAGTTCGTCACCCTGGGCACCGCAAATGTCATGGTGTCCAACATCACCTTTGAGCAGGCAGATGCCCTCTCACAGCATATTTCCCAGATCGAAGGGGTCTCCGAGGTGGTCTTTGATCACACAGAGGAGCACTACAAGGACTCCTCCGCCCTCTTCTCCGTCACCTTTGACGGGGAGGAGACCGACCCCGATACCGTGGCGGCCATGGAGTCCATCAATACCCTTCTGGAGGGCTATGACGCCTATCCCTCCACCACGGTGGGCCGGGATATTTCGGTCAGCCTCCAGAAGGAGATGTCGGTCATTCTGCTCATCGCGGCGGCCGTCATCGTGATCGTGCTGACCTTCACCTCCAAGAGCTATATGGAGGTCCCCGTTTACCTCATTGTCTTTGCCGTGGCCGCCATTTTGAACATGGGGACCAACTTCATCTTCGGCACCATCTCCTTTATCACAAACTCCATCGCCATCGTGCTTCAGCTGGCGCTGGCCATTGACTACGCCATCATCTTCTGCCACCGCTATATGGAGGAGCGGGACAACGGACTGGACGCCCGGGAGGCCGACATCACCGCCCTCTCCAAGGCCATTTTGGAGATCTCCTCCTCCAGCCTCACCACCATTTCCGGTCTGGTGGTCCTGATGCTCATGCAGCTGCGCATCGGCTTTGATATGGGCATCGTCCTGGCCAAGGGCATCGTATGCAGCATGCTGTGCGTCTTCCTGCTCATGCCCGGTCTGCTGATGCTCTTCCATACCCCCATCGAGCGCACCCGGCACCGGAATCTGGTTCCCAAGATCACCTTCTGGGGCCAGGGCGTGGTCAAGCTGCGTTTTCTGCTTCCCCCCATCTTCCTGGTGGTGGTGATCGTCTGTGCGGTCCTCTCCAATGGCTGCGACTATGTCTTTATCGACACGGACACCGACTTTGACAACAAGCCCGAGTGGCGCATTGCCGACGAGAAGGTGGCCGACACCTTTGGCCAGACCAATACCATCGCCCTTCTGGTCCCCCGGGGCGACTACGAGAAGGAGGGCCAGGTCCTCCGGCAGGTGGAAGCCCTCCCCAACATCACCTCGGCCACGGGCCTTGCCAATATCGAGGTGGAGGACGGTACTTATCTGACCGACCAGCTCACCCCCCGTCAGTTTGCAGAGCTGGCCGGCGTGGATGTGGAGCTGGCCCGGCTCCTCTATCAGGCCTACGGCCTCTCCAACGAGGAATACGGGGCCATCTTCCAGGACGTGGACCAATACACAGCCCCCCTGGTGGACGTCTTTGAGTTCCTGTTAGAGCAAAAGGACAAGGGCGTGGTCTCCCTGAGCGGAGAGCAGGCCCGGGAGGTGGAGGACCTCCAGGAGACGCTGGACGCCGGGCTCAAGCAGCTACGGGGCGAACACTGGTCCCGCCTGGTCTTTGTGGCCGATCTCCCCCAGGAGGGCGAAGAGACCTATGCCCTCCTGGATCAGATCCGCAGCATCGCCAAAGCCCACTACGGTGACGATGTTGTGCTGGTGGGCAACTCCACCAACGCCTTCGACCTCTCCAGCTCCTTCTCCGGTGACAACCTGAAGATCAGCATTTTGACTGCCCTGTTCGTCATGGTCATCCTGCTCTTTACCTTCAAGTCCGCCGGACTTCCCATCCTGCTGGTGCTGACCATCCAGGGCTCGATCTGGATCAACTTCTCCTTCCCCGCCCTCACGGGGACCAACATGTTCTTCCTCAGCTATCTGGTGGTCTCCTCCATTCAGATGGGCGCCACCATCGACTACGCCATCGTCATCACCAACCGCTATCTGGATCTCAAGACCCGGATGGACCGCAGGGAGGCGGTGGTCCAGGCCCTGAACCAGAGCTTCCCCACGGTGCTCACCTCGGGCAGCGTCATGTCGGTGGCCGGCTTCCTCATCGGCAATATCTCCACGGATGCCACCATCGGCTCGGTGGGGTTGGCCCTCGGACGGGGCACCCTCACCTCCATCCTGCTGGTCATGACCGTCCTGCCCCAGCTCCTGCTGCTGGGTGACGCCCTCATTGAGCGCACCGCCATCACCCTCAACCGGGACCGGAAGCAGCGCTTCAACCAGGGCACCATGCGCCTGGATGGCCATGTCCGGGGGCATGTCTCCGGCTTCATCGACGGTGAGTTCAAGGGCGTGCTCCACGGCAGTGTGGACGCCCTCATCGAAAGCCATTACCAGAAACCCGATCTCTTACAGGAGGAAGACCATGAAGACCATCCTTAAACGTTCCGCAGCGGCGCTGCTCTCCCTGGTCCTCTGCCTGAGTCTGCTCCCTCCCGCCTGGGCTGCCGGGGATACCATTTCCATCTCCAGCATCACCGATTTTCTAGACTTTGCTCAGTCCTGCCAGAGCGACGCCTATTCCAAAGGGCTGACCGTGGAGCTTCAGACCGATCTGGATCTCTCGGGCAGCGGATTTACCTCCATCCCGGTCTTCTGTGGTACCTTCCACGGAAACGGCCACAAGATCACCCACTTTTACCACACCCAGCGGGGCTCCCAGGCCGGGCTGTTCCGCCGCATCGAGGCGGGCGCGTTGGTCTCCGATCTGACGGTGGAGGACGCCGTCCTCGCCCCCGATGGGTCCCGCTCCGATGTGGGAATTCTGGTTGGACAGAATCGCGGCACACTTGCTAACTGCACCGTCTCCGGCCAGGTGGAGGGAGAGAGCCGGGTGGGCGGACTGGCCGGCATCAACGAGGCCGGCGGCGTGATCCGCGGCTGCACCAACCAGGCCGAGGTAAAGGCCTCCGCCGACACCGGCGGCATCGTCGGGCACAACGACGGGCTCGTGGAGCACTGTGTGAACCACGGTCCCATCAACCAGGACGGCGAAGCCAGCGCACCCAGCAACACCGGCGGCATCGCCGGCCGTTCCACCGGCACCATCCAGTTCTGTGAAAATGACGCCGACCTGGGATACCCCCATCTGGGCTACAACACCGGCGGCATCGTGGGGCTCCAGAGCGGAGCGGTGGTCTCCTGCCGCAACACAGGGAGCATCTTCGGCCGCAAGGATGTGGGCGGCATCGTGGGCCAGCTGGAGCCCCATGTGGAGCTCTCTTTCGGGACGGACCCCATGGAGGAATTGGATGCGGCCCTCTCCAACCTCTCCGGGCAGATGCAGACCCTCTCTGACCAGCTCAGTGACGCCGTTGGAGACGCCGCCCAGGACACCCAGGCCATCAGCGACGCTATGGACGCCATCCGGGATCGGACACACGCCGCCGGTACCGAGGGACTGGAAGACGCAGATGCCGCCATCCAGACCATCTATACCGCCTCACAGTCCATGGGCCAGGCCCTGGACCTCCTGCTGGACTGCACCGATTCCTTCCGGGCCGACGCCGAGCGGCAGCTCAGCGCCATGGACAAATCCATCTCGGACCTGCGCACCGCGGCCGATCACCTGGCGGGAGATGCCGATGCCGGTCTTACCGACGCCTTTGACACCCTGGAAAGTGACCTCTCCCGCATCCAGCGGGAGGTGGACCAGGGGATCGGCGGCAATCTGGACGCCCTCCACCGCGATTTGGAGCAGCTCCAGAACTTTGTGAAAGATGTGGCGCGCATCGTCAGCGGGGATGGCTCGCTGAGCGAAAAGCTCGCCGCCCTGCGGGAGGCGGCCGATGCCATCCAGAGCGTGGACATCCGCGGCCATCTGGACGGTATCCGCACTGCCATCGGCAACATCGCCTCCATCAGCAAGAGCCTCAGCTCTTCCCTCAACCGCATCTATCAGGACACCAGTGACGACCTTCAGGAGGACTGGGACGATGCCGATGCCGCTCTCTCCGCCCTGGACAAGGCCACCGACGCCCTGCGGAAGAGCGCTTCCGCCTATGGGCAGTCCGCCAGTGACTCCCTCCATACGGTGAGCACCCAGACCGATCTCATCTCTGACACCCTCAAAGCCTATTGGGACACCGCCAGCGACAAGGGACAGAGTGCGGCCGACGACATTGATGCCCAGCTCTCTCTGATCCACGACCAGGTGGAGAAGATGACCAGCGGCGCCTCCTCGGTCAATCAGGACGTCCACACCACCACGACCGCCATCCTCACCCAGCTGGATGTGGCCCGGGCCGCCATCCGGGCGCTGACCGACCAGCCGAAAAAGACGGTGGAGGACATCTCCGCCGACCATGCGGACACCGGTCCGGGCCGAATCAGCACCTGTACCAATACCGGCGTCATCCAGGCCGATGCCAATGTGGGTGGGATCGCCGGTATGGTCTCCCTGGAGCTGGGGGAGGACCCGGAGCAGGATCTGGACCTGGAGGATGAGCAGGTCCTGGTGGACACCACAGTCCTGCTCACCGCCACCGTTCTGGGCTGCCGCAACGACGGAGATATCACCGCCAAAAAGGACTCGGCCGGCGGCATTGTTGGCCGGGGCGAGGTAGGCGCCATCCTCCAGTGCGTCAGCCGCAGCCGCGTGGAGACGGATGACGCCGGACAGGCCGGCGGGATCGCCGGGCTCTCCCGCTCGGTCATCCGGGACTGTGCCGCCCAGGCCGAACTGAAGGGCGGCGACGCCCTGGGCGGGATCGCCGGCGAGGGCCGGGACATCTCCGGCTGTCTCGCCATGACCGTCATCGACAGTTCCGGCGAACAGCTGGGCGCCGTGGCCGGGACCGCCGACGGCACGGTCTCTGAGAACTACTTCCTCCAGGAAGAGCTGGGGGGCGTGGACGGCATGAGCTACACCGGCCAGGCCGAAGGGCTCTCCTACGAGGCCTTCTCCGCACTACCCGATCTGCCCGCCGATTTTCTGGATTTCCAGGTCGCCTTTGTCTCCAACGGAACGGTGATCCGCTCCATTCCTGTGGAATACGGCGGCAGCATAGACCCCTCGGACATCCCTGACGTCCCCGTCTGGGAAGGGCGCTACGGCACCTGGGAGGACTTCCCCCAGGTCAATCTCCGCCGCAGCGTCACGGTCCACGCGGTCTATGACAACTGGACCACCACCATCTCCTCGGGCGGCACACAGCCCCTGCTCCTGGCCGAGGGCAGCTTTTCACCTGCGGCCCGTCTGAGCATTGCCGACTGGAACTGTGATGCCGCCCTGCTCCCCTCCGGCCTCAAGGTGCTGGACAGCACTTCCTACGACATCACCGATCCCGACGCGGAGGTCCCCTCTCAGGTCACACTGCGCCTGCGCAGTGAGGACCCCTCCGCCCGGGTCTTCCTCCTGGAGGACGGAGCTCTGACCGAGCTGGATGCCACTGTGGACGGCAGCTATCTGGTCTGTTCCGCGCCCTCCTCCGGTTCCCTCCTTCTGGCCGTGAAGCCGGGGCCCTCCCTCCCCCTGCTGATCGGCTGCGGCGGGGGCGTCCTTCTTCTGCTGGCCGGCGGCCTGCTCCTCTTCCGGCGTCGGCGCGGCACACCCCGGAGCACTCCGGCGGCCGAAACCGAGCAACCTTCCGCACCGGTATAACGTGAGCGGGCCATCTGCTTCCTGGCAGATGGCCCGCTCAAACTGTTGATAAGGTGTGTGCCTGCACGTTTCTCTGTAAAAGCCTCGCAGAGTTCCGCCATCCTAAGATGGCAGAAGAGAATCACATCGTGTTTTCCGGCGGCGTGTACGTTGGAAAACACTCCTCTCAGGCCGCAAGTGTACGAGTCGGGAACCCAAACGAAGCCCAGCGAAGCGGGTTCGCTTGGGAAAGGAGGGGCAAGGAAGTGAAGTGAGCCCTGGCCGCCAGGCCGGGGCGAACAGTACGGACTTTGACCCGACGAAGTGCATGCGGCGGCCTGCATCCCCTCGAAAAAATGCCTGCATTTTTGAGAAGCTTGTCGAACTGGTTCGACAAGCTAAGCGGGCCGTCTGCTTTCCGGCAGACGGCCCGCTCTCTTGCACTCTGTTCAGTTTTCCTCCCGGCGGGGCATCCGGGAGAGCTTTACGCAGGCCATGATGACGCCCACCAGGAACCAGTAGATAAACATATTCCGGGGATAGAACCAGGTGTACTCGGCAAAGCCGATCACCAGAATCCCGCAGAAGGCTCCCAGGGCGGCGGCCAGCATATGGCGCACTCGCTTGTCCATGGTCTGATAGTACTGCTTCACACCGGTCTTGAGGGTGTAGGCCAGCACAGCCAGATAGCTCAAAAAGCCCCAGATTCCCGTCTCGCCCCACATCTGGAGGTAGTTGTTGTGGGTGTGGATGGGGAAGCTTCCATCAAACATGGCCGGGTAGGCGTGGAAAGCCTGCTTCATCACGTCGGAGCCCAGGCCCACGCCCTTGTACCAGTAGTCGTTCATCAGGTCCCGGGCCGCGTCGTAGATGGCAAAGCGGTACCGGGTGGAGGAGTCCTTCATATTGCCGATGGTGAGGATCCGGTTATAGATGGTCTCCGGCAGGAAGGGGATGGCGCACAGGCCGACCACCAGCATCACCGGCACCAGGCGCCAGTTCTCCAGGGCGATGAACACGCACACCGCCAGGGCCAGACCGATCCAGCCCGAGCGGGAGTAGGTCAGGCCGATGGCCGCCAAACAGGGCAGCAGTGCCGCAAAGGACCAGAGTTTTCCACGCCAGGTCTTAGCGGCCATCAGAATGCCCAGATCCAGCGGGATGAGCATGACCAGAAGCTCCGCGAAGTTATTGGGGTTATCAAAGAAGGAGTAGACCCGCCCGGGCATGCCGTAGTTGACGGTCATATCCTGCTGGGAGGCCACGATCTCCACGCCCACATAACCCTGATAGCAGCCGTACAGGGCGGCCACCGTGATTCCAGCCACCGCCAGCGCCACCATCAGCCGGAGCTGCTCATACCGCTTCACCGAGCTGACCACCAGCACCACGATGAGGAAGGAGATCACATGGAACGAGAAGAAACGCATGGACAGGCGGGTGGACAGACTGGCCACCAGCGCGCAGCCGATGCACATGAGATAGAAGAGCATATAGGGCCCGAAGATGGCGCTCTCCAGATGGTGCTTGGGCCGGGATGCGCTTCCCACCACAAAGAGGGCGGTCACACCCACCGCGCCCAGCAGGCCGTAGGCATTGTTCCAGATCTGGTGGGGGGCGATCAGCATCACCAGCAGGAAGAGGCCCATCAGGAAGAAGCTGGCCCCGCCCATAGCGGAGAGGGCACGGAAGACCAGGCTTCCGTCCCACACACCCTTCCCCACCCGGTAGATCCACCGGACCAGGGTACAGGGCAGGTTTAAAATCAGGGTGAAGAGAGAGCAGGATACGCTCTCCCGCCAGCTTTTGGGCAGGGTGCCCTCCCGCCAGACGAACTGGCACAGGGCGCTTCCCTGCACCCAGCGGCAGATGGCCCGGCCTATCCGGGCAAACACCCGCCCCACAGCGCTCTCCCCCCAGGCTCCGGCAAGGATCTGCCAGATTCCCAGAAGGAAGCGCAGCAAGATACTGTTTTCTGCAATTGACATGGGATTCTCCTTTTTCAGCGTTTCCGTGCGGCCTCATAGACGGCATAGGTCTTTTCCATCCACTTGTGGATCTCGAACTTCTCGTCGATGGTCCGCAGCGCCCCCTCGCGGCACCGCGCCAGCAGGCCCGGGTCCTCCATCAGGCGCTTCATGGCCTCCGACATGGAGACCGGATCGTCATACCGCACCAGCGCGCCGCAGCCGGCCTCGTCGTTGACGATGTCCCGGTTGCCGCCCATATCGGTGGCGATGACGGGCAGTCCCGCCGCCATGGCCTCGATGATGAGATAGGACAGGGCCTCGTGCTCCGAGGCGTTCACATACAGGTCCGAACCCTTGTAGAGGTTCTTGATGTCCTTGCGGAAGCCGATGAACTTCACCTGCTCCTCCAGACCCAGTTCTTTCACCTGGGCCTTGGAGGGCTCCAGCAGGGGGCCGTCTCCCGCCAGCACCATAGTGAAGGGCACCGCCGTGATGGTGGTCAGCCGCTTGAGGGAGTCGATGAGGTATTTGTGCCCCTTGTCCTCGGCAAAACGGGAGGCGCAGAGCATCACGAACCGGTCCTCCGGGATGCCCAGCTCCTGCCGCAGGGTGGACTCCGACCGGTCCCCGGCCCATGCCGCCGGGTCCACCGAGTTGAAAATCACCTGGATCCGATCCCCGGACCAGCCGTTGGCGATGAGCTGTTCCTTTCCCTTGTTGCACACGGCGATCATCTGATCCTGCCGCTTGTCCATCCAGCGGTTGGACAGGCGGGTCAGGGCATCGTTAGCCAGCACGAAGTGGTTGGTGTATACCACCCGGATGTGGGGGTTGTACTTCTTGGCCAGTAGGGCGGTGTAGTGCTCCCGCAGGTAGTGGCAGTGGACCAGGTCGATCTCCCACTCCCGGCACAGCTCGGCCAGCTCTTTGGCCGCCTTGAAGTCAAAGCGGCGGCGCATCTCCACCCGGCGACAGGGCACGCCCATCTCCTCCAGACGCTCCACCAGGAGCCCTCCCTCGTTGTAGGCGAAATAGGCCTCCACCCGGGTGTGGTTCAGATAGCGGACCAGCGTCTCTACATACCGCTCGGTGCCGGCCTTCCCGGCAAAGTTGAGCAGATAGAGGACCTTCATCATAAAAAGGACCCTCCTTTTCTTTCTTGATTGATGTGGACAGAAACCCACGCTCTTTATTTTACCGTCAACCACCCGGTTTGTCCACTCTTTCTTCCCGATTCTCCTCTTCCCACCGGTTTCCCGATTTGTCTTGAAGGGTATGATAGGTATATGGTATAATAGAGAGCTAAATGCCGTGGAAAATAATACAGGAGTGACCCTTGATTATGAAAACAGGTCTTATCACCTTCCATTTTGCCCACCATTACGGGGCTCAGCTTCAGGCCTACGCCACCATGCGGGCCATTCAGGGCCTGGGCCACGACTGCGAGATCATCGACTTCCGTCTGCCCCACACCACACGCACCAATGAGCTCTTCAAGCGCTCGGCCTCGGTGCGCGCACTGGCCTCTGACGCCCACACCGCCCTCCACTACGGCGCCTTCAAGGCCCGCTATGACCGCTTCAATGCCTTTGTGGAGGAGCAGATGAATCTGAGTCCCCGCCGTTACACCTCCTTTCAGGAACTGAAAAACGATCCGCCCGCCTATGATGTCTATGTGGCGGGCAGCGACCAGATCTGGAACCCCTTCATCTACGCGGACAAGCAGTTTGAGCCCGCCTTCCTGCTGGACTTTGTCCGGGAGGGCCGGAAGATCTCCTACGCGCCCAGTCTGGCCACCCCCACCCTTCCGCCCCCCTATGACGCCCAGTTCCGACACTACCTCTCCAGCTTTGACGCCCTCTCCGCCCGGGAGAAGCGGGGACAGGTACTCATGAAAGAGGTCGCCGGACGGGATGCCCGGCTGGTGCTGGACCCCACCCTGCTCCTCACCGGCGAGCAGTGGGGCGAGCTGGCCGTGGCCCCCAAGATCCAGGGCCCCTACATCCTGTGCTACTTTGTCTCCGATCCCGGAGAGGTGGCTCCCTATGTCCAGGCCCTGGCCGAGCGCACCGGCTGGCCCATCGTGCAGCTGGCCGGCGCCCGGCGGAAGCTCCCCGGTGTGAAGGAGCTGGTCTTTGACGCCGGTCCCCGGGAGTTCCTGGGCCTCTTCCAGCATGCCGCCTGCGTGTGCACCAACTCCTTCCATGGCGCGGTCTTCTCCCTCCAGTTCGACCGCCCATTCTTCACCTCCATGTCCCCCAAGGAGCGGGCCAACCCCACCTTCTCCCGCATTTACAGCCTTCTCTCCCGGCTGGGCTGCGCCGACCGGGTCATCGGCATGGCGACCACCGCCCCCGTGGACGCCCCCATCGACTACGACCATGTCCACGAAAAGCTCACCGAGGCCCGCAGCGACTGTCTGGCCTATCTAAAGGCCGCCATTGAGGGCACCCCCATTCCCCCCGAGCAGACCGATGAGCCCACCGCGCCCGCCAACCGGCCCACCCTGTGCGCTCCGGCGGCCTGTACCGGGTGTACTGCCTGCGCCTCGGTCTGCCCGGTGAACGCCATCTCCATGCAGCCCGACCATGAGGGCTTCCTCCGCCCCGTGGTATCCGACGCCTGTGTGCTCTGCCGGAAGTGCGAGGGGGTCTGCCCCGGCCTGCATCCCCGTCCCGCCGCCGACAGCGACGCTCAGCCCGATCCGGTCCACGCCGTCTGGTGCAAGGAGGAGGCCGTGCGGCAGAAGAGCACCTCCGGCGGCTTCTTCACCGTTCTGGCCCGGGACACCTTCCAGCGGGGGGGCGTGGTCTTCGGGGCTGTGCTGGAGCAGGGCCGCATCGTGCGCCATGTCCCCGCCCGCACCGAGGCGGAACTGGCCCCCATGCGGGGCTCCAAATACGCCCAGAGCGACCTGGGCGACACCTTCCGCCAGATCAAGGATCTTCTGGAGCAGGGAACGCCCGTGCTCTTCTCGGGCCTTGCCTGCCAGGTGGACGGTTTGAACCGCTATCTGGGCCGGGACTACCCCCAGCTCACCACCGTGGATCTGGTGTGTCACGGCGTACCCTCCCCCGCCGTCCTCCGCGCCTTTGTGGAGGAGCTGGAGCACACCCACGGCAAGCAGGTCACCAACCTGCGTTTCCGGGACAAGGAGCACGGCTGGCAGACCGCCCACCTCACCGCGGAGTTCTCGGACGGCAGCCACTGGACCGAGGTGCTCTACCGCACCACCTTCGGCCGGGGCTTCGGCATGGGACTCTTCCTGCGTC
This sequence comes from Pseudoflavonifractor gallinarum, assembly GCF_014982855.1. Classification (GTDB taxonomy): domain Bacteria; phylum Bacillota; class Clostridia; order Oscillospirales; family Oscillospiraceae; genus Pseudoflavonifractor_A; species Pseudoflavonifractor_A gallinarum. The sequence goes on from NZ_JADCKF010000006.1 coordinate 188,820, forward strand.
CCTGCTGCGCCCAGTGCGCCTATACCAACACCCACCGGCCGGCCGACTTCACCCTGGGCGACTTCTGGGGCCTGGACCCCAAGCTGGAGCTGCCTACCGACCGGAGCAAGGGCATCTCTCTGGTGCTGGTCAACTCGGGCAAGGCGGAGGAGCGTTTCGCCGCCCTGGCCGACCGGTTCGGCCAGGTGGAGCGCCCCCTCTCCGAGGCAGTGGCGGGCAATCCCCGTCTGGCTTCCCCCAGCGTGCCCAGCCCCAAACGCGCCGCCTTCTTTGCCTCCTTCCGCACCCGTCCCTTTGAAAAGACCGCGGCCCAGTTCCTCTCCCAGCCCCCGCTGCCCTACCGCATGGCCTCCAAGGTCCTCACTCCCCAGATGAAGCAGGTCATCCGGAAGGTTTTGAAGTAGGACTGAAATATTTACAAATTGTTCTGGATTTTTCCGTTTCACCCTGCTAGGATAGGGTAGACTCTGGACAATACTGTTTGGGAGGTATTCGTTTGCGTTCGATCGACACTTGGCTGGACCGCTTCTGCTACAAACATCCGCGGTTCGGGATCCCCCATCTCATCAACTATATCATCTTCGGCAACGTCATCGTCTATGTGCTGGACATGTTCTCCAGCGGTATGGCCAGCGCCCTGCTGGGACTGGATTTTGGGGCCGCCATTCTGAATCTTCAGCTCTGGCGCCTGGTCACCTTTATCTTTGTACCCGAGGCCTCCAGGCCGATCTGGTTCGTGGTCGCCATGTTCTTCTATTACTTCCTGGGCAATACCATGGAAGAGAGCTGGGGAACCGCCAAATTCACCCTGTTCTACCTCTGCGGCGCGGTACTCACCTTCCTGGCCAGCATCGTCACCTATTTCTGGACCGGCGGCACCATGGGCTATATGATCAGCCTCGGTTCGGTCCATGAGACCCTGTTCCTGGCCTTTGCCACCCTCTATCCCGACGCTCAGATCCGGGTGTACTTCATTCTGCCCGTCAAGGCCAAGTGGCTGGCTGGCTTCTATGTCTTCCTTCAGGTGTGGAATATCGTCAGCATGAACCGGGTGTTCCTGCCCATTCTGCTCCCCGTTCTGCTGCCCATGCTGATCGCCGCCTGGGTCAACTACGCCATTTTCTTCTGGTCGGATATCAGCCGCCTGTTCCGCCGCGCCAACGCCCGGCGCCGCCATCAGGCCTCGGCTCAGACCGTCAATTTCAAGAAGGCCACGCAGCAGGCCCAGCAGAAAAAGGGGTACATCCACAAGTGCGCCGTGTGCGGCAAGACCGACACGGACTACCCCGATCTGGAGTTCCGCTACTGCTCCAAGTGCAACGGCTACTACTGCTACTGCAAAGAGCACATCAACAACCACGTGCATATCCAGTGATAAACAAACGGGTCCGTTCCCCTGGAGGGAACGGACCCATTTTAGTCTGGCAATAAAGTATATCTCTGCGATTTTAGCTGCAAGAGCCTCGCAGAGTTCCGCCGTCCGCAGACGGCGGAAGAGGGTCAAAGCGTGTTTTCCGGCGGCGTGTACGTCGGAAAACACTCCTCTCAGGCCGCAAGTGTGCGCGCGAAAGCAAGTGCGCGTGGCGGCCTGCATCCACTCGAAAAAATGCTTGCATTTTTGAGAAGCGTGTCTATGGAACGACACTGTATTCTGTTTCCCGCAGGACCACCGGGCTGTGCCGCCACTCCTCCCCACAGGGCGGGACCGCCTCCAGGCACAGTCCGAAGCGGTCGGTACACCGGCTCTCCAGTGCGAAGAGGGCCCGCCCCTCCGGGGAAAGTGCCCGTGCGTGGGCCGGTTTCGTGAGGATGGGGAGGGTGGCCTTTTCCTTCATCTCGGCCAGCAGCGCTCTGCCCCGGTGGTTGAAGCCCAGCACCCGCAGATAGGGCACATGCACGGGCCGGTCCCGGGCGGTCAGACCCAGAAAGGCCCAGGTCACCATCCGCCGCAGCCGGGCGTGGGTATAGCGCCGGGTCTTGGCCAGGGTCAAAAATTCCTCCACCGTGCCCGCCGCCCGGCCGCAGCGCACCAGCCGCTCGGGCAGACCCTCTCTGGCCCCGCTGTCGGGGAGGAGGGCCCAGTCTCCCTCCTCCATGGTACGCAGACGGTCCAGCACCAGGCGCTCGCACCGCGCTCCGTCGGCCAGGTTTCCCTGCCAGGGCTGGGTGAGAAAGGGCTCTGCCGCCCCGCCCTCTCCTGCCCGCAGCAGCTGCCGCAGGTGGGACGCCGAGGCAAAGCCCTCCGCCGCCCCGCCGTCATGGGCCACGCCCTGCCGCTGCACGGTCATGGCCTCCCACCCGGCCGGGAGAAAGCGGAGGTACTCGATCCCCAGGTTGTCGTTGGGCCGGGCCAGGCAGGCCGCCCCGTCCGGCCGCCCCTGTTCCTCCAGCAGCGCGGCAGCCGCCGCCTGCCGGGCCGCCGGAAAGGCCATCCCCGTCCCCGCCAGACGGCGCACCTCCCGGTGGTACTCCTCCCGGTTCAGGCAGTCGGCCGCCGCCCGGAGGGACTCCAGCTCCCCGCTCTCGCTGCCGAAGGAGAGGGTATCCACCACCCCTGTCCCGGCCAGCACCTCCACCGCCCCCCGGGCAAAGGCCTCGGCCGAGGCACAGGCCCACAGGGTGGGGAGCTCCAGCACCAGGTCGGCGCCCCCCCGCAGGGCCAGCTCCGCCCGGCGCCATTTGTCGGTCAGCGCACACTCTCCCCGCTGGACCCAGTGCCCGCTCATGGCGCACACGATGGCCCGCTCCCCGCCCAGACGGCGGCGGGTCTGGGCAATATGCCAGGCGTGTCCCGTGTGAAAGGGGTTATATTCGGCTACTATTCCAACTGCGCGCATAAAAAGGGGCCTCCTTGAAAAAAATCCTATCACATGGGGCAAAGCGGGGTTGTTCTTTCCAGAAAAATACGCTAAAATACATATGTTACAGCTCTATTCTACAATACCTTCCCCCCGGCACACAAGCCGGGGAACCCAAAATAAAGGAGAGTTATGTGTCATGAAGGTTCTTGTTATCAACGCGGGCAGCTCCTCCCTGAAGTATCAGCTGCTGGATCCCAGCACGGAGGAGGTCCTGGCTCAGGGTCTGTGTGAGCGCATCGGCATCGACGGCCGTCTGACCCACAAGATCCCCGCCACCGGCGCCAAGCACGTGTTTGAGATCGCCATGCCCACCCACGCCGAGGCCATCCAGGCCGTTCTGGACGCTCTGACCAGCGCGGAGCACGGCGTCATCAAGAGCATGAGCGAGATCGAGGCGGTGGGCCATCGCGTGGTCCACGGCGGCGAGAAGTTCGCCTCCTCCGTCAAGATCGACGAGGCCGTGATGGCCGCTCTGGAGGAGTGCATCCCCCTGGCTCCTCTGCACAACCCCGCTAACATCACCGGCATCAAGGCCTGCGAGAAGGTCATGCCCGGCGTGCCCATGGTCGCCGTGTTCGACACCGCTTTCCATCAGACCATGCCCGCCAAGAGCTACATCTACGCTCTGCCCTACGAGTACTATGAGAACGACAAGGTCCGCCGCTACGGCTTCCACGGCACCTCTCACAAATACGTGGCCGGCCGTGCCGCCGCTATGCTGGGCAAGAAGCCTGAGGAGCTCAAGCTGATCTCCTGCCACCTGGGCAACGGCTCTTCCATCACCGCCATCGACGGCGGCAAGAGCGTGGACACCACCATGGGCTTCACCCCCCTGGCCGGCGTGCCCATGGGTACCCGTTCCGGCGATCTGGATGCCGGCATCCTGGAGTACCTGATGAACAAGTACAACATGGACATCAAGGAGATGCTCACCGTCCTGAACAAGAAGTCCGGCGTGCAGGGCATTTCCGGTGTGTCCTCCGACTTCCGTGACCTGGAAGAGGCTGCTGCTCAGGGCAACCAGCGTGCCGCTCTGGCTCTGGAGGCCTTCCAGTACAGCGTGCGCAAGTTCGTGGGCGCTTATGCCGCCGCCATGGGCGGGGTGGACGCCATCATCTTCACCGCCGGCGTGGGCGAGAACGACGCCGCCACCCGTATGGCCATCGCCTCCGGTCTGGAGTTCATGGGCGTGAAGATGGACGCCGAGGCCAACAACGTCCGCGGCAAGGAGACTGTCATCTCCGCCGCCGACTCCAAGGTCAAGGTCCTGCTCATCCCCACCAACGAGGAGCTCATGATCGCCCGCGACACCGCCGAGATCGTCGGCAAGTAAATTTCTTGCATCGCAGCATCCCCGCGGTCCCAGTCCGGCCGTGGGGATGTCTGTTTTTTCCCGCTTCCCCCAAATCATACACTCACTGACAAGGAGGATCTCACTATGTCCACTCCCCATATCGAAGCCGAGCGCGGCGCTTACGCCAAGACCGTTCTCATGCCCGGCGACCCCCTCCGGGCCAAATTCATTGCCGAGACCTTCCTCACCGACGCCGTGCAGGTCAACGGCGTGCGCGGCATGCTGGGCTTCACCGGCAAGTACAAGGGCGTCCCGGTCTCCGTCCAGGGCAGCGGCATGGGCTGCCCCTCCATGGGCATCTACTCCTATGAGCTCTACCACTTCTACGACGTGGAGAATATCATCCGCATCGGCACCACCGGCTCCATCCGGGAGGACCTGAAGGTGGGCGACCTGGTCATGGCCATGGGTGCCTGCACCACCTCCAACTTCGCCGCCCAGTACCACCTGCCCGGCCTCTTTGCCCCCACCGCCTCCTTCCCCCTGCTCAAGACCGCGGAGGCCATTGCCTCCGCCCGGAAGGATCTCCACTGCGTGGTGGGCAACGTGCTCTCGGCCGACGTGTTCTATGACGATGTCTCCCCCGTGGAGGACTGGCGGAAGATGGGCGTTCTGGCTATCGAAATGGAGGCCAACGCCCTCTACTGCAACGCCGCCCGGGCCGGAAAGCAGGCCCTGGCCATGTTCACGGTCTCCGATGAGCTCCTCACCGGCGCCAGCGCCTCCGCCGCTGAGCGGCAGACTGCCTTCACCGCCATGATGGAGGTGGCCCTGGACACCGCCGCCGCCCTGTAAGGACTCCGCCCCATGATACAGATCAGCAATCTCTCCCTCCCCGTGGGCGGCGGGGAGGAACAGCTGCGCAAGCGCGCCGCCCGCGTCCTGAATCTGCGCCCAGAGGACATCGGGGAGCTCCGGCTCATCCGCCAGTCCATTGACGCTCGGAAAAAGAACGACGTCCATCTGGTCTGCACCGTCCAGGTGGCGGTGGACCGGGAGGAGAAGGTCCTCAGCCGCTGCAAGTCCAAGCAGGTCTCCAAGGTAGAGCGGAAGCCCTACCGCTTCCCGCCGGTGCTGCGCCGCTCCTCCTTGCCGCCGGTGGTGGTGGGGATGGGGCCGGCCGGACTCTTTGCCGCCCTCTATCTGGCCCGGGCCGGAATCCCCTGCATCGTGCTGGAGCGGGGCCGGGACGTGGACGAGCGCGCCGCGGATGTGGAGCATTTCTGGCGCACCGGCGCCCTCTCCCGCACCTCCAACGTGCAGTTCGGGGAGGGGGGCGCGGGCACCTTCTCGGATGGCAAGCTCACCACCGGCACCCATGACAGCCGCATCGGCACCGTGCTGGACACCCTGGTGGGAGCGGGCGCGCCCGCCGACGTGACCTGGAGCCACAAGCCCCATGTCGGCACCGACGTGCTCCGCCAGGTGGTCAAAGCCATCCGGCTGGAGCTCATCCGCCTGGGCTGCGACGTGCGCTTTGAGAGCCAGCTCACCGCCATTCACACAGAGGAGGGCGCGGTCCGCTCCATCACCGTCACCACGGACACGGGCAATTATGACCTCCCCTGCGATTCCCTCATCCTGGCCCCCGGCCACTCGGCCCGGGACACCTTCGCCATGCTCCACGCCATGGATCTGCCTATGGAGCAGAAGAACTTTGCCATCGGCGTGCGCATCGAGCACCGGCAGCGGGACATCAGCGCTGCCCAGTTCGGGGACTATTGGAAGGACTTGCCCCCGGCCGACTACAAGCTCTCCTGTCACCTTCCCTCGGGGCGCAGTGCCTTCACCTTCTGTGTCTGCCCCGGCGGAGAGGTGGTGGCCGCCGCCTCGGACTACGGCCAGGTGGTCACCAACGGCATGAGCCATCGGGCCCGGGACGGGGAGAACATCAATGGCGGCTTCCTGGTGGGTGTGGGGCCCGAGGATTTCCCCGGGGACGATCCCCTGGCCGGGGTCCGCTTCCAGGAGACCTGGGAGCAGGCGGCCTGGGAGCTGGGGACGGGCGGCGCGGCCCCTCGCTGGCAGGAAGACGCCCCCCTTTTCCACGCCCCCGCGCAGACCGTGGGCGATTTCCTGGCGGGACGCCCCTCCCAGGGGCCCGGCCAGGTGCAGCCCACCTATCGCCCCGGGGTCACCTGGAGCGACCTCACCCGCTGCCTCCCGGCCTATGTGACCGACACCCTGCGGGAGGCCCTCCCCATTTTTGACCGGAAGGTGCATGGATTTGCCGCCCCGGACGCCGTCCTCACCGGCGTGGAGACCCGCTCCTCCTCCCCCGTGCGCATCCTGCGGGGGGAGGATCTCCAGTCCACCGGCCTTCGGGGACTCTACCCCTGCGGGGAGGGAGCGGGATACGCCGGCGGCATCATGTCGGCCGCCGTAGACGGAGTGCGGGTGGCCGAAGCAGTGGCCACCCGTCCCTGACGGGCTGTCCACTCCCCTTTCCCGGCAAGCACAGTGCAAAAGGAGGCGTTTCCTGTTTTGAAGCGGGACCACACACTCTATTTCCGTCTGTTCTCCTCCACCTTTCTGCTCAGCGCCTTTACCTTCGGCGGGGGCTATGTCATCGTTCCCCTGATGAAGCAGAAGTTTGTGGACCAGCTCCACTGGCTGGAGGAGCAGGAGATGCTGGACCTCACCGCCATCGCCCAGTCTGCACCCGGCCCCATCGCGGTCAACGCCGCCATCCTGCTGGGGTACCGGGTGGGCGGGCCGCTGGGGGCCGCCCTCTCCATCCTTGGGACCATTCTGCCGCCCTTTCTCATCTTGTCGGTGGTCTCGCTCTTTTACACCGCCTTCCGGGAAAACCGGGTGGTGGCCGCCGTCCTCAAGGGGATGCAGGCCGGTGTGTCCGCCGTCATTGCCAGTGTGGTGGTGGACATGGGCGGGGACATCCTGCGGCGGCGGGAATGGCTTCCCACCGCCATCATGGCGGGCTCCTTTCTGGTGACCCTGCTCTGGGACGGGCTCAATGTGGCCTGGATCCTTCTGGTCTGCGCGCTTCTGGGCATCACCGCCACCTTTGCCGCCCAGCGCCGGAAGGAGGGTTCGCCTTGATCCTGATCCAGCTCTTTTTCAGCTTTCTCCAGATTGGGCTCTTCAGCTTCGGCGGAGGATATGCCGCCCTTCCCCTCATCCAGACCCAGGTGGTGGACGTCCACCACTGGCTGGATATGGCGGAGCTCACCGATCTCATTACCATCTCCCAGATGACCCCGGGGCCCATTGCCATCAATGCCGCCACCTTTGTGGGCACCCAGATCGCCGGGCCCCTGGGGGCCATCGTGGCCACGCTGGGGTGCGTCTTTCCCTCCTGCGTCATTGTCTCCCTGCTGGCCTGGGTCTACTACCGGTACCGGAGTCTCACCGCCATCCAGGGGGCCCTGTACGGCCTGCGTCCGGCCATCGTGTCCCTCATCGCCTCGGCGGGACTCTCTCTGGTCATAACCGCCTTTTGGGGAACGGAGGGCTTTGCACCCGTCCTTCCCGATCTTGTGGCGGTAGGGCTCTTTGTGGGAGCCTTCGCCGTGCTGCGCCGCTGGAAGTGTGACCCGGTTGTGGTCATGCTGGGCTGCGGCGTACTGGGTGGCATCCTCTATCTGTTTCTCCCCGGTCTGGGATAAGAAAAACGGTCACAGAAAAGGGTTAAGCCCCATAGGTACACAATGTGAACCTATGGGGCTTAACGCCGTGTATGGGGAAAATTAGGGCTTGTGGAGCACCACAGGCTCTAATTTCTTATTTAACAGGACAACTACCGGCTCTCGCAAAAGTGGTAAGTTTTCTACCCACGGACAGTGGTGTATGGTCTGCAAAACCAATGATAAGGCATTTATTGAAATACAAATATTCCAGTGGCTTTTCACGCTAACTTGTGGTATGGTGTCTTGCTACAAGGAGGTAGAGCATATGAACAACGCCCTGAAAAAATTCTACTACGGATTTTACACGCCACTGCCTATGGCAGAGTCTGAGCAGGAAATTGAAACTTGCCACCAACAACTTATTGAGAGATTGGAAAAGCCAGAGAGAAAGCTGGTGTTGCGGATCATGGACGCACAGAACCTAATCACAGAGGAACGCTCCATGGACAGTTTCCTTTGCGGATTCCAATTGGCATGGGAATTGGCATACGAGTTGAATCACTTTGAGACAGACAGGCATCCCTTTCCGGAAGAAGCGGAGAGGGATGTCTGATTTTTATAGGAATAGCTGTGTAGTACTTTAAGACATGGGCAGAATACTTGTTTGAAACCGTGATTGGGTGTTTAGTCGGCCATGCCAATCTGACCGATGGCATAGCGCAGGGCCTTCATGGTAATGGGCGACTGGGGCTGGATCGCATCGCCCGGCTCCAGCAGCTTGTTGGTGATGGCAAATGCAATGGCGTCCCGCGCCCAGGGAGAGACCTGGCCACCGTCCTGGTACCGGTCCAGAATGTCTACATCGGTCACTTTAGGCCTCCGAACAGGCGATAGATCATCACCATAGCCTGTTCCACAGTCATGGCATCCTCCGGCCCAAAGAAACCGTTACCGTAGCCGCCCAGATAGCCGTTTTGCTCTGCCCAGGCAACTGCCTCAGCGTAAGGAGCCTCCCATGCTACATCTGTAAAGGTGGGGGGCCCCACGATCTCGTCCCAGCGATGGGCATGGTCCAACAGCATCTTGGCTGCGTCGCCCCGGGTGACGGAAACCTCGCTGGTGTCGGCCCAGCTGACGGAGATGTCGTCCAGATAGTAGGAGGTCACCCCTTCAAAGCCGGAGTCGGTGCCAATCACCAGATACGCCGTTCCCGCTTCATCGGTCCGGGCAATTACCTTGGTCTCGATCTCATTGAACTCATATTCACCGGGACGGTTGATTTCCTTTTTGGCAAGGTTTCCGACCACGATCATATCCGCTCCGCCGGTACTCTGACTGCCCTTGTCGATGTTCAGGCGGAAGTGGTTCAGGGAGTCCAGGCTGTTTTCCGGCTCCTCAGAGGCAACACCGCACTTGACGAAGACCGATTCTCCGGGAGCGCCGCCGATGCCGATCATATCATTTTCCACATTGGTTGCCAGCTTGAAACGGACAGTGAACTGATACTCTGTCTCGGGAGCCAGGCCACTCAGTTCTTTGAAATATCCCATAAAGAGATCGTCGCTGTGATTATTGCCGGAGAGGAAAAGTCCCTTTCCAGCGTCTGCAATGGGAACCTCCTCATGGCCGGAGCGAAGCTCATAAAATTCCTCCACCCCCTGCTCGTTGGGGTAGTCGGAAAAAATGGGAGTAAACCCACCGTCATTCTGGTTAAAGTCAAACCCTACTCCGGTGGTCGTCTCCTTTGCGGCGGCAGTCCCCGCCAGAATACTCATGCCAATGGCCGCAGCTATGCTTAGTGAACAGAATCGTTTGAACCGCATTTGAAATCCTCCTTCGATGTTTTGGCGTTTGCCCGTTCATCTATTTAGATGCGGCGAGGATTTCGCTTTGTTGGAATTTTGTCGGAAAATTTGAAAAAAGAATTCCGGCCACAATGGAAACGATCAGCAGGGTCAACCACACCGTAAACCAGGGAGACAGGGACGGCTCTGCGGGCGGGATGCTGCTGATGCCAAAATCGCCGCCAGGCTCCTGGGCAGGTGTACGGAAATACTGGGCTGCCTGGTACAGAAGACCAACCGCAGAAACGATTGCCACGCTGACCAGAGCGGTGAGGGTTCGCCGCAGGCTTTTGATGGAGGTGTTGTAGAGCCACTGGACCGTTCCCACAGGCATGGACAACAGCTGGGCGATCTCCTTGTGACTCAGGCCACCCAGGACTTTCAGGGTGACCACATTCTGTCGCTTTTGATCAAGAGAGGACAGCATGGACTGAACCGTCTCCATGTCCTCCAGCATCTCCAACTGCCGCTCAGGGACAGGGATCTCCGGAAGCTCATCCACAGAATGCTCCGGCTTCTTTTTCCGCAGGACCATTAGGGCTTCATTTTTGACCACCGTATGGAGCCAGGCCAGTTCGTGATCGGAGGGAAACAGGCTCTCGTCCATGGTATAGAGCCGCAGGGCCGCGTTTTGTACCGCGTCCATAGCGTCGCTCTCCTGCCGGAGCACCGTATAGGCAGTGCTAAACAGAAGCCGGTAATACCGGGCATAGAGCAGCTCAAATCCTATCGGGTTCTTTGTTCGGATCAAAGCCAGAATCTCTTTGAGGTCGGCGTGTTTTGTATCGTGTGTTACTCGAAACATACTGCTTATATTGAATTCAACTCTTTTCTCACATGGTACTTCGATATATCATGATTTCTTCCCCTTTGGTATCCAGTTCGCCTGTAAATTCAAATCCAAAGGAGCGATATAAAGCGATTGCAGGATGGTTTTCTGCGTACACGCTGAGATAAATATCTGTATTGGGATAGTGGGAACAGATCTCCTGTAGGATCAGCTGGACCGCAGGCTTTGCATAGCCTTTACCTTGATGCTGCTTATCAATCAGCAAGCGGTCAAACCAAAGTCTTGTATAGGCGGGCTCCAGGATCATTCCGTACATGGTAAAACCGATCATGGTGTCGTTGTCATAGATGCACATGGGATGCTACGCTGCCAGCTGATCCGCCTCTTTCATACAGTCCGCAACACTTTCGATAAAACCTGTCTGGTGTGGAAACACCTTCAACTTCTCAATAGCCCTGCGATTTTTGCTGGTAACAGGTATTAGAGACAGATTACTCATGCTCACCTCTATGTTCCTGTTTTTCTGTGTTCTGCGGCTCTGCCAAGCAAACCAACGCAGTTACCACTTGATGATTTCGGATCTCGGTGACCCGGATCACCAGACCGAAAGTCTCCACCTCAATGGTGGATCCATCCTCGGGAATGGTGGCCACGGCCCCAAAGATCAGTCCGTTAAAGGTATCGAAGTCGTCAAAGGGCAGCGTGACACCAAGTGTTTGGGCAACCTCCTCCAGAGGCGCCTCTCCACGGATCTTCCAGGTGCCAGAGTCCACAGCCTCGATCAGGGGAAGGGCGTTTCGGCATACATCCTCCTCGCCCAGATCTCCCACCAGCTGCTCCACAAGATCGTTGATGGTAACAATGCCCGTCATGCCGCCGTATTCGTCCAGCACCACCGCCAAAGGATGGCAGCCGCCCTTCATGTTACGGAACAGCACATCCGCCTTGACGCTGTCCGGTACCAAATAGGGAGTCTCCACCGCCTGTTCCAGTACGGTCTCACGGCTCCGGTCCGTCAGGCGGAAGTAATCTTTTGCATTGAGGATACCCACCACATCGTCCGCGGATTCTCCGCACACAGGATACCGGGTGTGGCGGCTGTTGTGGATGGTGGCGGCCCACTCCTCCATGCTCTCCTCCAGCCACAGAATGGTCAGGTCGGTTCGGTGGGTGGCAATCTCCCCGGCGGTCAAGTCGTCAAACTCAAAGACGTTTTGGATGAATTGCTTTTCTTCGTGGTCAATGGTACCTTTCTGGCTGCCCACGTCTACCATCATGCGGATCTCCTCCTCACTGACGGTCTCCTCCTCGGCGTTGGGGTCAATACCAAGCAGACGAAGGACAGCATTGGTGGAAGCGGTCAGGAACCACACAATAGGTGCAAACAGCTTGGCGATGGCGGAGATCAGGCCGGAGATACCCAGAGCCAGGGACTCTGCCTTACGCATGGCCACCCGCTTGGGAACCAACTCACCAAAGATCAGGGTAAAGTAGGACAAAACCAGCGTGATGATGACCACGGCGATGGCGTCCAGGGTAGCAGCGGGAATGCCCACACCCAGGCTTACCAGCCAATTGACCAGGCCGTCTGAAAAGTTTTCCGCCGCAAAGGCGCTGCCCAGGAAGCCGGACAGAGTGATGGCCACCTGGATGGTGGCGAGAAAGCGGGCCGGTTGGCTGGTCAGACGAGCCAGACGCACGGCCCGTTTGTCTCCCTCCGCCGCCATTCGGGCCAGCTTGGCGTCATTGATAGAAATTACTGCAATCTCCGCACTGGCAAAGACTGCGTTGAGCAGGATCAGAAACACCTGCAGTAAAATCATAAATAAGATAGAATTTTCCATTGTAAGTACCTCCTCAAATCATAACAATTACAGAAAAAGCGCAAAAGACACGACCTGTCACATTATTCGCGAAAGTACAGGCCATGTCTCATTCGATTCTGTTCATAATTGTACGAGGGAGGCTTGGCGGGGGCGTTACTGTCACCGTCATCCATAAGTTGAAGACCTTCTCCTTTCATTGTAATGTTCCATATCTTATCAGAAAATCTTCGGTTCGTCAACTTGTGAAGTGACTATTATACATATAGATTCTGTTCAGATCATGTCCCTGTCCCGAGTCATGTGGCAGTACATATTTCTTTCTTTTGATCCGTCATGTAAAACCGGACGAAAGGCCGAAGATAGATCGAATTATGGTTTCTGTTTATGATTTTACTTAGTAAACACTATAAATACAATCCGTATCTCGATGACCGCCCATTTTCTCCCAATATCCATCTCTTCCAGTTTGTTCATGAGAAGAGTGTAAAAAATGCAAAGAAGAGAACAGCCGGAAATCCTCAGGGATTTCCGGCGTAGTTCATGTATTTCTTTTAAACCTCACGTCCGCCTTGTATGTTAGAAAACGCCAGCAACTCTGCACCGGACCCATGCCAAGCTCCAAAATGGTTTCATCGCCTCTTATTCATCCAGCTGTGCACAGGCAATTTCATACTCCTGCTGGCAGGGAAGCACTTTCTTTTCCTTTTTCGGGAATGAAGCATCGAAGGCGAGGATATCCGCTTCCTCCGCCTCCAGCGCCTCGGAAAATTCAGCGTAACCATGGATTCCCTCCAGGGCATTTTCCCGGAGGGGCAGCACCAGAAGACCGGTATAGAACTTTCCGTCCGGCATGGAGATGCCGTATTTTTTTCCGCCTCGGAATCCATAGGGCTCATAGTGGTACGGGTATCCCAAGGTCAGAATGGCGGAGTATCCCATTACTTTTGCTTTTTCAATGGAATGGGTGATCAACTTTCTACCCAATCCCTGACGGTGATATTTGGAGAAATAAGAACCGGTCCAAAACTGATCGTGGGAAATTCTCCGTCCGGTGTTACGACTTTGGAATGGGTATAGAAAATGGCACCCTCCACAGTGCCGTCCACCTCGATGACAAAGGCAAGCTCCTGGATAAAATCAGGATGTGACCGCATTTTGTGGACCACATAGTGCTCCGCAGCGCCGGGGAAATAGAGGTTCCAGAAGGCTTCCCGGGCCACCTCCTCTGTTCTGCGATAGTCCTTTGCTTCTTCCTTGCGAACCACGATATTCATGATGTGATACCTCCTTATTTCCGTTTCCGATGTTCCTTGGCAAAGGGTCTGGCATTCTTCATGCCGCCCGAATCTTTTTGTACATAGTATAAAAGTAAGCCGTCAGAGCTCTAAAGGCACTTCACAATTCCCTCCATCTCATAGCCACACGGACCAGTCCCCATAGTCAAATGTACCGCTGCCATGATGGAGCTTTCCATTTGCCTTTAGTTCTCGAAAAGCCTTTCGCATACGAGTTAAGAGCTCTGGTTGTATATCTAAGGAGTGGTGTGCCGGGAAAACTCTTTTTGCAGGAAGTTCGGACACTGTTTCAAGTGATTTCAAATAAGCCTTCGGATCGGTAGAGGGAAACCATGCTGTCAGCGTGTCCTTATAGACTAAATCACCGGTAAACAGATAGCCTGTGTTTGCTTCCCAAAAGCACATATGTCCCGATGCGTGGCCAGGTGTGTGAATGACTGCAACCATTCTTCCTCCTAAGTCAATATGTTCACCACCATGCAATATTTTGGTCGGTTTTCCCTGAAAAAACTTATATTCGTTGATTTGAAAATCAGTTGGTAATTCACAGCGGTCAACCACATATTCCTTAATCGTTTCTAATGGCTGAGGGAAGCCGCCGTTCAGCCAATCCAATTCTGCTTCATGTGCATAAAAATCAGGATAGTATTTATGACCGCCTATGTGATCCCAATGGATATGGGTTGCAATAGCTGTAACAGGCTTATCTGTCAACTCTGAAATCACTTCAGAAATATTACAAATTCCGAGTCCTGTGTCAATTAACAAACTGCGTTTGGTACCATTCAGCAGATAACAGTGTGTTTCTTCCCAATGACGGTATTCGCTAATAACATACGTATCCTTATCTATTTCGTTAATCGTAAACCAATCATTCATTGTTGCTCACTTCCAATACACATTTGCTTTTGATTTTACCGCAAGAGTATACATAAATCAATCTGGCAATATCAAAACCGCTATACTTCTCCGAAAGAGATGGATGCATACTTCTGATTTTGTTTAATAACAAGGGAGTTGCCCAGCCGGTACCGGCACAGTCCAAAGCCTGTTTCAGATCGCTCCAAAATGGTCTCTGGGATCTGCTTGAGATACTTTCGCCCAAAGCTGGTGGTGCCGAAATATGCGTCAAAGTTGGCCACCGGAAGCACCACCCAGTCGGAATCCTCCGGCTTGTTGGCAAGATAGTAGGCCGCCAGTGTTTCGACCATCTCCACAGGAACCCCCTTGGGCGTGAGCGTGCGGAGTTGTTCTACTAACTCAGGCGGCAGTGACTGCTCCTTATCCCGGAGTGGGCCCAGCTCCAAAGCCTGAGGCAGAAAGCTGTCAAACCGCAGGCCCCACTGTCCCTTGGTGGTGGGGGCGAACAAGGGGATCTGCATCTGGATCACCTTGTCCCGCCAGGCCCGGTCAAAGCCCTTCTCAATGGCGGCACACTTCTTCTGGGCACTGCTGGATACCTTCCCTGGATTCTCCCGCACAAAAGCCACCACCCGATGCACATGGCGGTGAAACCATCCGCTGCCGCTTTCCTCCACAAGGCTGGGGAATTCCGAATGAAGGTCCCCAAAATCACTGCCGAACTGCCACGCCTCCCGGGGCGTGGCTTTTTTGTTGTCCGGCACACTGCACCAGGCGCATAAGCCCCGCTTGGCATAGTCGATGCGTTCCCGGGGTGCTTCGGTGGAGCTGC
>NZ_JADCKF010000007.1 GCF_014982855.1 Pseudoflavonifractor gallinarum
ACTAAGTAACCCAATCCGTTGTCCGAAAACTCCGTCATGAGCACTCCGTTCGACTTGCATGTGTTAAGCACGCCGCCAGCGTTCATCCTGAGCCAGGATCAAACTCTCAATAAAATGGTATCTAAACGCTTTCGCGCTTAAATCAATCTTATTGAAGCCTAATTCTTAGCTTCAAAGAAATTAATCAGTCGCCCCTTCACAAACTTGCGCTTGCGAAGGACAACTTGTCCTTCTGGTGTTTCGTGTTTCTTTCACGTTGTTTAATTTACAAGGTACACGCTCAACAGCTTTTCAGCTGTCAGTGCGCTATATTTTAGCACACTCTTTTTCGCTTGTCAAGCACTTTTTTCAGAAGTTTTTCGCTTCTTACTCAGCAGCACTCTCATTCAAGCTCGTTCGCTCTCGTCGAGGAACTCGTTTATTTTACCACACTCTTTCGAGTCTGTCAAGAACTTTTTTCAAGTTTTTTCGAGGTTTTCAACCCCGAATCACTCGATTTCAGTCCTTTTTCAACGACTTCCGTTCTCCCGAGCGAACTTATTCAGTTTACCACACGCTTCTCACTTTGTCAAGCACTTTTTTCAAGTCCCGCTCGAAGTCCGTCCAGCTTCCGCTCGGTTTCTTCTCACTTTTCGACTCGTTTCAGTGCCCTCTCGTGAGGCGCTCAGATAGAATACCACCCCACACCGCTTTTGTCAACACCTTTTTTCACTTTTTCTTTCCTTTTTTCGTTTTGCTTGGTTGCCCCCTATTCTTTGCTGCAAAGCAAACGCAAAACATCCCTCTCTGCTACCAGAGAGGGATGTTTCAAATCACCATATCGAATTCTCTTTAGATCAAGCTGATGACAACCAGAAGCACCATAAAGGCAATGGCCACCCACTTGGTCCAGCGGGCCAGCTTTGCGTCCCAGCCCTTCGCCTTATTCTTGGACATAAAGGTGTCTGCCACACCGGCGATGGTGCCGGACAGACCAGCGCTCTTTCCGGACTGGAGCATGACCACCATGATGAGCGCCAGCGCGATCAGAACGAGGACGACACTCAGGATAATCTTCACCACGTTACATCTTTCCTTTCGGCCCTGTGTGGGCGCTATCTTCTTATTGATGGGCTTGACTCTCGCGCCCATTTCAACGCGTGTTTTTTATGATAGCACAAAAGGGGGCCGATTTCAAGAGAAATTTCCCGTTTTTCTTACCGTTCCCGTACCATTCTGCGGCTTCCCCAGCAGGTAGCCAGAAAATAGGCGCCATATACTACCAGAATAATGAGAGCCGTCACGGTGCTGCTGGCCACCGCATCCAATTTCCCAATCTCCGCAATGACATCATTGGCCGCCTTGATCCCCACGATGGAATGGACCACAGCAAGCAGCAGCGGCAGGAAGAAGTAGAGAAAGACCTGAATATCAATGGAGCGGTCACGCATCTTTTCTTCCACACCCAGTTTCCGCAAAATGCGGTAGCGTCCCACATTGTCTGCCGCCTGGGAGAGCATTTGAAGCGCCAGCACTGCCGCGGAAGTGATGAGAAAGATGGTTCCCAGATAGAGCCCGATGAAGAGAACCAGGATCTTGGTCCCCATTGTGTCCAGATAGATAAACTGCTTTGTGCTCAGGGATAAGCCAAAGGCAGATGAGCCATCGGGATCGCTCCCGCGCTCCTCGACCTGGTCGAACAGGGTCTCATCCCAGACGTTCCAGAGCAGCTCCTCCGCATGTTCCTGGTCCACCCCTTCCGCGTAATCTCCTGCCAGATAATACTGGCGAAGCCATATTGTCTCCTTCTGCACGGTCTCCATTGCCTCGTCGGGCAGGATAATGACATCCGACAGGTCGATCTCACTGGTATAGAGCGCCCCGGTATGGTACACCTTGGGGTCGGGCGCATAGACATGGCCGCCAATCGAAAAAAGCGCCCCATCCTGCCAGGCCTCCCGCTCAGGCTTCCCGTAAGATTCCGGTTCGGTCCCCTCGGCCATGCCGCAGGTATTGGGCGCCAGAACCAAGGGCTTCTCTCCCCGCAGCGCGGTAAGGGCGTTGAAGTCTGAGAGGGACATGATATAGGCGTCGTTCAGTTCCCGGCCATCCTCCGCCAGCGGAATGGGTTCGTCCAGTTTTACTGCATACCGGCACACCACCGCAAAGTCGCCCAACCAGTTTTCCGGATCAAATCCCGCCTCCTCCAGTGCATCGGGCAGGTCCTCCCGCGCAAAGACAAAGTAGTCGTCATCCAGCCGCAGGGTCATGTCCAGCGGTGCAGTTCGCTCCACATTTCCCTCCACCGTGCTGTTGACCCCCACCGAACAGGCGGTGATCCCGATGGCCAGCAGGAGCAGCAGGCATACCACCGTCATAGAGAGATAGTTCGTGTTGATCTTGGCGTTGAATTGCCGCAGCACAAACATATTGAGGTTTTGATAATAGAGCCTCTTCCGGCTTTGACAGATCCGGAGCAGAAAGCCAGACAGCGACCGGAAAAAGAGCAGGGTCCCCGCCGTACCGAGGGCCAGCATCAGCCAAAAAATGCGGTCAATGGTCAAAAGCCCCCGTTTCAGCAGCAGTCCATAGGCCACGGCCAGAAGGACCACTCCCAGCACAAACATCACCGCAGAGGCGGCCACGGAACGAAGGCGGATCTGTTCATTCTGCCGCTGTGCCTGCAGAAGGCGGATCAGCTTCTGCCGCGCCACCAGCACACAGTTGCAGATTATCACTGCCAGAAAGATCACGCTGAAGTAGAGGACGGTCTTTCCCACGCCTCTCCAGGAAAAGACAAAGTGGAACTCGTCCACCGTCATCTGAAAGAGACTGGCCGTAAAGGCCGAGAGAAACTGCGCCAGGAAGAATCCCAGTCCAAGGCCGAACACCAAGGCCAGAAGTCCAATGAACATGGTCTCCGCGAACAGAAGCACCGCAATGGTCTTCTGCCCCATCCCCAGCAGCAGATAGGTGCCCAACTCCCGCTTTCTCCGCCGGAGAAGAAAGGTATTGGCATAGAGGATGAGTCCAGCCAGCACCACCGACACAAAGACCGACACCACATCGGTCAGTTGGAGGATGGCCCGGACATAGTCGGAGTTTTGTTCTGCCAGAAGCTCCATGACCCACTGGTTCTCCAGAGAATTGAATACGTAAAAGACACATACGCCAAAGAGCAGTGTAATGAAATAGATGGCATAATCCCGCATGCTCCGGGTGACATTTTTTCGGGCCAGTTTAAAGAACATCGCCGGAGTCACCTCCCAGAAGGGTCACGACCTCGATGATCTCTCCAAAGAAATCCTTGCGGCTCTTGTTGCCCCGCACCAGCTCGGTAAACTGCCGTCCATCCTTGATGAAGAGGATGCGGTGACAGTAGCTGGCGGTAAAGGCGTCGTGGGTCACCATCAGGATGGTGGCCTCCCGCTCCCGGTTGAGGGCCTCAAAACGGTCCAGCAGCAGGCGGGCCGACTTGGAGTCCAGCGCTCCGGTGGGCTCATCCGCCAGGATGAGGGCCGGATTTGTGATGATTGCCCGGGCTGCAGCCGTACGCTGACACTGTCCGCCCGACATCTGGTAGGGATATTTGTTCAGACAGTCTTCAATCTCCAGCAAACGGGCGGTCTCCCGCACCCTCCCCTCGATTTTTCCGACCGGAGTCCTGCGGATGGTCAGCGCTAGGGCAATATTTTCAAAGGCCGTCAGCGTGTCCAGCAGATTGCAGTCCTGAAAGATGAAGCCCAGGCGCTCCCGCCGGAACCGGGAGAGCTGCTTGCCGTTCAGTCGGGTGATCTCCCGGCCGTCAATGACGATCTGCCCCGCTGTGGGCGAGTCGATGGTGGACACACAGTTGAGCAGGGTGGTCTTGCCCGAGCCCGAGGCACCCATAATGCCCACAAATTCTCCAGGCAGCACCTCCAGACTGATATCGTCGATGGCCCGGGTCACATTGCCCCGGCCTCCATAGTACTTCTGCAAATGGGACACCGTAAGGATGGGTTCCATCATATCTCCTCCTTTGCTGCCTCCATTGTACCCGGTCTCAGCACCCGGTGCCATCGAATCGCCTTACAGAAAGGTGACATTTTTGTCAGGTTTCACTCTGTTTTTCAGATCAGCCAAAAGCCTACCCAGCCGGCCGCCACGGCCAGAAGGGCACCAGCCAATACATCCCTCGGAAAATGGACGCCACCCAGTACCCGGGCCGCCGCCAGCAGGAGCCCGACCGCCAGAAAGACCCATCCCATGGGCGGGCAGAGATACCACCACACCATGTCAATGAGAAAGACGCTGAACACATGGCGGCTGGGGAACGACTTCCCCCGGGTATCCTTGTGGATCAGGGGCTGGATCTCCAACACCTCATAGGGTCTCGGAACATTCAATCCCCGGCGCAGAACACTGAGCAGCACAAAGGAGATCCCAGGCACCAGAGTCGCCCGCCAGAAGCGCCCGTCCCGGTTCCAGATGAGCCAGAGCAGCAGCAGTGGATAACAGAGATAGCATACGCCAGTCAGTATGGTATTGAGCTGTTTCAGACGCAGTGCCCCTTTGGGATGCCGGGCAATGGGCGCCGTCCAGCGCTCATATTGTTCTTTTGTCATCCGAATCCTCCTAAATCCCGAGCCGGTCCGGAGCGAACGTTTTCCTCCAAACAGGGCTCGATTTTGATTTGCATTATACCGATTCTCTCCCCGGTATACAAGGGCGGCGTTGTAATCGCCCCGGGGATGGGTTACAATAAAATGAACCAAAGCAGAAAGGAGAGGGTGCCTTGCTCCAGCTCTGGATGATCTCTCACGCGTCGGGCAAGCAGGACGCCCACAGACTGCTGCACACCATTCTGAAAAAGTACTATGGATGTATTGACCCGACCTTTTCCACGCTTCCCGGTGGAAAACCGGTGCTGGCAGACTCCGCTCTCCACTTCAATCTCAGTCACAGCGGCCCCTTCGCCCTGTGCGGTGTGGGGGACCATCCCCTCGGCGTGGATGTGGAGCGGATCAAGCCACGCCGTCCCGGCCTTCCCCGCTATGTCCTCTCCGATGGGGAGTGGGACTGGTTTACCGCCCGGGGCAGCCGCTGGGAGGACTTTTACACCCTCTGGACCCTGAAAGAGAGCTATGTGAAATATACCGGCCGCGGTTTGGACTGCGCCCCCCGCTCCATTGTCGTTCCTCTGCTCTCCCCCGGGCAGAGCGGCACACAGGCCGGACTCTGGTTCTGTGCCTGGGGCGGCGAGGGCTGGCGGGCCGCCTGCTGCGGGGAGGAGGTCCCCTCCTCTCTTTCTTTAGACTCTCTCACTCTGACCGAATCAAAAAAGGAGAACTTATGACAAAATCCCATTCTGAGATCACCGGACTCTACCAGGCCGCCGGACGTGGCTTCGGCTTCGTCACCCCCGAGGGGGCCGCCGGACGGGAGGAGGACTATTTCATCCCGCCCCGGGCGGAACACGGCGCCTGGCACGGAGACACCGTCGCCATCCGTCCCGATCCCGGTCCCGCCGCACCGGGTGAGAAGCGCACTGCGAAAGTCACAGCCATTCTCCGACGGGGCAACCCCACCGTCACCGGCTCGGTGCGCAAGCACGGCCGGGAGGCCTGGCTGGTCCCCGCGGGGGACAAGCTGCGGGAGCCCATCCAGATCGTGGGCAAGCACCGGGCCCACGCCGGGGACCGGGCGGCGGTCCAGGTGACCAGCTATGGCACCTCCAAGCAGCCTCCCATGGGCACCCTGCTGGAGGTCTTCGGCCGGGACGGCAGCCGGGAGGCCGCTGTGGAGTCCATTCTCTTTGACCAGCATATCCAGCGGGAATTTCCGCCTCAGGTGCTGGAACAGGCCCGGCAGGCTCCCCAGGAGGTGCCCGCCTCTGCCCGGACCGGCCGTCTGGATCTCCGGGAGAAATGCATCATCACCATCGACGGCGCCAGCGCAAAAGATCTGGATGACGCCGTCTCTCTGGAGCGCGATGAGCAGGGCCGACCGGTCCTCGGCGTCCACATCGCCGATGTGAGCCACTATGTCCCCATGGGTTCTCCCCTGGATGTGGAGGCCTGGCAGCGGGGCACCTCGGTCTATTTTGCCGACCAGGTCATCCCCATGCTGCCCACGGAGCTCTCCAACGGCATCTGTTCCCTGAATCCCCAGGTGGACCGCCTGACTCTCTCCTGTATCATGACTCTGCATCCGGACGGCTCCGTGGCAGACTACACCATCGCCCAGTCGGTCATCCGCACGACGGAACGCATGACCTACGAGGACTGTAATCTCCTCCTCTCGGACGCT
The DNA here is from genome assembly GCF_014982855.1 of Pseudoflavonifractor gallinarum. Classification (GTDB taxonomy): domain Bacteria; phylum Bacillota; class Clostridia; order Oscillospirales; family Oscillospiraceae; genus Pseudoflavonifractor_A; species Pseudoflavonifractor_A gallinarum. Next base: position 6,271 of record NZ_JADCKF010000007.1, read on the forward strand.
GACCCCGCCCTGGCCCAGCGGTACGCCCACATTCTTCCCATGCTGCGGGACATGGCCGCCCTGGCTCAGATTTTGGAGGCCCGCCGGAAGCGCCGCGGAAGCCTGGATCTGGCCAGTCGGGAGAGCTACATCCTCTGCGATGAGAAGGGGCACCCTGTCTCCATCCAGGCCAGGACCCCTGGCGTCAGCGAGGGGCTTATCGAGTCCTTCATGCTGGCCGCCAACGAGTGTGTGGCCGCCCATCTCTCCCGCCTGGATGCCCCCGCGGTCTACCGCATCCACGAAAAGCCCTCACAGGAAAAGACCGAGGCCCTGCGCGCGCTTCTCTCCCCTCTGGGTTACTCTTTCCGGGAAGCCGATCACTTCTCCCTGCAAAAGCTGCTGGATGAGTCCCGGGGAAAGCCCGAGGAATTTCTGGTCCACACCGCGGTTCTCCGTGCCCTGATGAAGGCCCGGTATGATCCCCAGAACCTGGGGCACTTTGGGCTGGCCGCCTCGGATTACTGCCACTTCACCTCTCCCATCCGGCGCTATCCCGACCTGATGGTCCACCGCACCCTGACCGCACTGCTGGAGGGCACCCTGACCGGAAAGGCGGGGCAGAAACTCTCCTCCGCCGTCCCAAAGGCGGCCAAACAGGCCTCCGAGCGGGAACTGGCCGCCCAGACCGCCGAGCGGGAGATTGAGAAATGCTATCTGGCGGAGTTTATGGCCGACCATGTGGGCGAGACCTTCCCCGCCGCGGTCTCCGGCGTGACCCGGTTCGGACTCTTCGTTCTGACCGCCCTGGGCGTGGAGGGCTTCCTCCCGGTGGAGGCTCTCCCCGGCGGGCGCTATGCCTTTGACGAGAGCCGCATGACCCTCACCGGCCCCGGCGGAGATGTCTTTACACTAGGGACACTTTTGGAAGTGGTCTGTGCTTCCGCCGATCCCGGAAGCGGACAGATCAGTTTCCGCCTCCCCGGTATGGCTCCCGGTATTCCTACGCGCCGCATCTCCAGGGAGGGTGAGCGACCCGCGGAGCGCCGGGTCGGTAAGCGGCCCTCCCGGAAAGCAGGTCCCATTTCAAAATCCAGAAAGGGGCGAAAAAAGCGATGACGAAATATAATATTTTGTCGTCACTATTCCTTTTTGTATTTCTTTTCACCGGTTGTACTCCCCAATTGTCCGAACCCACGCCCTCCCCATCCACTTCACCCACAGCAGTCTCTTCCACCCCATCTCCCACTCCCACCCCCTCCCCTACCCCTACGCCAGACCCCGTCCAGGAGCAGTTGGATTCCATGACCCTGGGCCAAAAGGTGGGGCAGCTTCTGGTGGCTGGGATGGAAGGGTATACGCCAGGGGAGGACGCACTCTCCGCCATCCAGACCTATCAGGTGGGAGGTATCATACTCTTCTCCCGCAATGTGGAGAGCGCGCAGCAGCTGGCCCAGCTGACCAATGCACTCAAAGAGGCCAACGGAGAGTATATCCCCTTGCTGCTCTCCATCGACCAGGAGGGGGGACGGGTTTCCCGAATGCCCCCGGAGGTGGCCTCCCTCCCCGCTCCCCTGGTCTTTGGGCAAACGGGTGACGCCACTCTGGTCACGCGCTTCGGCAGAGTCCTGGGGGCGGAGTGCGCCGCCTTCGGACTGAATACCGACTATGCTCCCTCGCTGGACATCTGGTCCAATCCGGAAAATACGGTGATCGGCGATCGTGCTTTTGGCTCATCGGCCCAGACCGTGGCTCAGCTGGGGACCGCCGCCTGGCAGGGTGTGGCTGACCGGGGCGTGGTTCCGGTGGTCAAGCACTTCCCCGGCCACGGGGACACCGAGACCGACTCCCACCTGGGTCTCCCCGTGGTGGAAAAATCACTGGCCCAGTTGAAAGAGGAAGAGCTCCTCCCCTTTCTCACAGCCATCGAGCAGCAGGTCCCGGCCGTAATGGTGGCCCATATCCTGGAACGCGGGATTGACGGGGAGTACCCGGCTTCCCTCTCCCACAAGGTGGTCACCGGCCTCCTGCGGGAAGAGCTGGGCTTTCAGGGCGTCGTCTGTACCGATGACCTGACCATGGGTGCCATCTCCCAGACCTACGGGATGGATGAGGCCGCTGTCCTGGCGCTGGAGGCCGGATGTGACCTACTTCTGGTCTGCCATGGGGCGGACAACCTCTCAGCCGCCTATACAGGGATTTTGTCCGCCGTGGAGGAGGGCCGTCTCACCGAGGCGAGCCTGGATGAGAGCCTCTACCGCATTCTCACGCTCAAGCGTACCTATCACTTCACCAACGACCCGGTGCCCGCCCCCGATGTGGACACTCTGAACGCACAGATCTCCTCCCTCTTGGACCAGCTCCCCCGATGATCTTCCACATTCGGTTCAAAAATGTGCAAAAGGAGCCCGGACACACCAGCGTCCAGGCTCCTTATTGGTATAAAAAAGGACGTCACATGGACAGAACTATGTGACGTCCTTTCTGTTTTTCTCTTAGAATTCGGCATTGCCCACCGTGCGGGGATGGAGCTCCACATCGCGGATGTTGTTTACGCCGGTGAGGTACATGACCATGCGCTCAAAGCCCAGGCCGTATCCCGCATGCTTGCAGGAGCCATAGCGGCGCAGGTCCAGATACCACCAGTAGTCCTCGGGATTCATGCCCAGCTCGCGGATGCGGTTCTCCAGCAGCTCCAGGCGCTCCTCACGCTGGGAACCGCCGATGAGCTCGCCGATGCCGGGTACCAGGCAGTCGGCAGCAGCCACCGTCTTTCCGTCGTCGTTGAGGCGCATATAGAAGGCCTTGATGTCCTTGGGATAGTCGGTCACGAAGACGGGCTTCTGGAAGACCACCTCGGTGAGGTAGCGCTCGTGCTCGGTCTGGAGGTCGCAGCCCCACTCCACCTTGTAGTCGAACTTGTCATTGTTCTTCTTCAGGATCTCCACCGCATCGGTGTAGGTCACCCGCACGAAGTCAGAGGAAGCCACATGCTCCAGCCGCTCCTTGAGGCCCTTGTCCACAAAGGAGGAGAAGAAGTTCATCTCGTCGGGGCACTTCTCCATCACCGTGCGGATGATATACTTGATCATGTCCTCAGCGGTGTCCATATAGTCGTTCAGATCGGCAAAGGCCATCTCCGGCTCGATCATCCAGAACTCGGCGGCATGGCGCTGGGTGTTGGAGTTTTCCGCCCGGAAGGTGGGGCCAAAGGTGTAAACATTGCCGAAAGCCATAGCGAAGTTCTCGGCATTGAGCTGGCCGGAGACCGTGAGGTTGGCCCGCTTGCCGAAGAAATCCTGGCTGTAATCCACGCTGCCGTCCTCGTTCTTGGGAGGATTGGCCAGATCCAGCGTGGTCACCTGGAACATCTCACCCGCACCCTCGCAGTCACTGGCGGTGATGAGCGGCGTGTGGACATACACAAAGCCCCGATCCTGGAAGAAGCAGTGGATGGCATGGGCAGCCACAGAGCGTACACGGAACACCGCGGAGAAGAGGTTGGTGCGGGGACGCAGATGCTGGATGGTACGCAGATACTCCACGCTGTGACGCTTCTTCTGGAGGGGATAGTCCGGGGTAGAGGGGCCCTCCACCGTGATGGTCTGCGCCTTGAGCTCCAGGGGCTGCTTGGCCTCCGGCGTCAGGACTACCGTACCGGTCACCACAAAAGAGGTGCCCACATTGCACTTGGCAATCTCTTTGAAGTTTTCCACCTCATTGTCGGCAAAGACGACCTGAAGGTTTCGGAAGCAGGAGCCGTCATTGAGCTCCAGAAAACCGAAGGTCTTCATGTCCCGGATGGTGCGGGCCCAGCCGCAGACGGTGACGGTCTGTCCGCCAAAGGCCGCCTGATCGGCAAAGATCTGTGCGACAGTGGTTCGTTTCATGGTGGTTCAACTCCATTTTATCAAAGTAAGTCACCGTTTAGTATATCATTATTTCCCGATTTTGCAAGCATTCCTTGCTCTTTTGGGCATGAAACTTTATGCACTTTGTCCTTGCCGCCGGAAGCGCCTCCAAGCGCTTCCCAGGAGGTTCCCCAGCAGGGCAAAACAGAACGCAATGGGAACCATAATCCCGTCGGCCATGTTGGAGATCAAACGGGCCAGCGGAATAAACAGAAGAACCGCACCCGCACAGGCCAGCGGATAAAGGGGACAGAAGCCTTCTCTCCTTCCCAGAGAGAAGCCGGAGAAAAGCCCTCCCACCGGCAGCAGCACAAACCCATACAGAACGCTGAGCAGCGGCTTAGGCGGGCCATCCAGAAGGCGCAGAAGAAACGGCAGTACAAGGCACAGGATGACCGCAAATCCCAGGTAGGGGAGGCTCTCCTTCCATTTCAGCAGGGAGGGACCTGGTGCGAGACCCAATTTTTCCCGGATGGCGGCCACCTCGGCATACCACCCCACCCAGCGCCCCAGCCAGATGAGCAGATATACCGCCGTCAACAGCGCCAGATAGAACAGCAGGATCTCCCAGGACCAAATCCACCCCAATGTCCAGGCCGTCAGAGTAACGAGCAGGGCCGTCACCGCAAAGTGTGCCAAAGACCGGCAGACCAGCGCCGCTCCGCTCTCCGCAAAGGGCATGGTGGCCACTCCCACTGTGCCGCCCAGACTAAAGTAGAGTATACTCTGAATCACCAGCGCCAGCGGAGCCGATCCAGTCCACTCGCTCAGCGCCGGACTGACCAGGAGCGGAGGCGTACTGTTGAGCAGCGGGGGCGCACCCGCGCTCCATCCGTTTATCACCGCCCCCAGAAACGACAGCGTTACCAATCCCACAAGGCCGCCCGCCAGAATATGTACCATCCATGTTCTCCGCCGTGCTCTCATATCCATCCCTCCTGTGTCATGATAATTCCAGCGCTTCTTTGATTTTTTTCACAAAACGGCGGGAGACATAGCACACCGTTCCTCCCTCCAGAGTGATGCGGATTGTTCCAGTCAGGGACAGATCCAGCGCTGTGATCTTCCGCAAATTGAAGATCTCTGAGTGAGAAATCCGGACAAAGACATGCCGATCCAGCTTATTCTCCAGCTCATAGAGCCTCTCTTTCAGGTCATAGGTACCCTGTTCGTTTTCCGCCTTTACACGTCCCCCCTGCGCATAACAGCGCAGCAGGGAGTCCGCGCAAAGGGGAATCACCTGCTCCCCCAGTCGTCCCAACAGTACCTTTTCGTCCAAATCCATCAGCCGCTCCACCAATGCCCTTACTTCCGGCCCGTCCCGCTCCGCCTCCACAACCACCCGAACCCCTTCTGTTCCAGGCCGATAACGGACCTCCACCTGCACAATCCTCCCCTCCTTTCTCCTATGGTTTTAGTATATAAAACTTTCCGGAATGCGTCTATTCATTTCCCATACATGGCCGTTTTGCACAGATAAGTGGTGCCTTTTCCACTCCCCTTCCATCGCTTTGTCTAAAAAATATCTTGACATACTAAAAACTTTTCTTTATGATTAGCCATACAAAAAAGAACCGGTCTTTTCATTTTCTGTGGAAAGGAGATCACCGCCCCGCGCACGCAGTGCTCATACCAGCTACCATGGCATATGAAAGAAAAGTAATATGGAGGTCTTTAAGATGAATACTGCAGGAACATCCAACCACACCGACCGACGGGACGAAGACCGTCGTCTGATCTATCAACTCGACGGCAGACCCCGGCTGCGTACCGCCCTTCCCTTGGGCATGCAGCACGTCCTGGCTATGTTTACGTCAAACCTCGCCCCCATCCTCATCATTGCCGGGGCATGTAATCTCTCCGCCGCACAGACCGTTATTATGGTGCAGTGCGCCATGTTTGTCTCCGGTCTCACTACTTTCATCCAGCTCTATCCCATCAAGCTGGGCAAGAATAAGCAGATCGGTGCCAATCTGCCCATCGTCATGGGCACCTCCTTCGCCTTTGTTCCCACTGCTTCTACCATTGCAGCCACAGGCGGCATTGGAGCGGTCCTAGGCGGAAGCCTCTTGGGAAGCCTGACCGAAGTGATCATGGGCTTCTTCTATAAGTATATCCGCCGCTTCTTCCCCCCTCTGGTGGTGGGAAGCACGCTGGTCACCATCGGTGTAAACCTGCTCGGAGTCGGTGTGGACTATTTTGCCGGCGGCGCCGGTGCGGCCGACTACGGTTCCATCCGGAATCTCGCCATCGGCTTTATGGTTCTGGCCATCATTGTCCTGCTTCAGCGCTTTGGAAAGGGCCTGGTCAAGAACTCCGCAATCCTGATCGGTCTCGTTGTGGGTTATGTGGTCTGCGCCTTCCTGGGTATGGTGGACACCTCTACCATTACCGAGGCCGGCTGGGTAAGCCTGCCTCTGCCCCTGCAGTTTAAGCTCGTCTTCACTCCCTCTGCGGTCCTGAGCTTTGCCGCACTGTACATCGTCTCCGGCCTGGAGACCATCGGCAACACCTCCGGCATCACCATTGCCGGCTTTGACCGTGAGGCTACCGAGCGCGAGACCTCCGGCGCCATTCTGGCCGACGCACTGGGCTCCACCACCGCCGCATTCTTTAATGCGCTGCCCAACACCGCCTTTGGTCAGAACGCAGGCATCGTCTCCATGACCAAGGTGGTCAACAAGTGGTGCATCGCCACCGGTGCTTTTGTACTGATGATCTGCGGCTTCCTGCCCAAGCTGGGCGCCGTGTTCTCCGCCATCCCCTCTGCCGTTCTCGGCGGCGCCGTTATCTCCGTGTTTGGCATGATCCTGATCAACGGCATCAAGATGATCGCCAAGGCCGGCTTCAGCGAGCGCAATGTTCTGGTTCTGGGCATCACCTTTGCTCTGGGCCTGGGCCTCGGCAGCCATCCCGAAGCGGTGGCGCAGCTCCCCGGCGTTCTGCGCTTCATCTTCTCTGACTCGGTGGCCGCCACCTGTATCGTAGCCATCCTGGCCAACCTGATCTTCCCCATGAAGGATAAGGAAGACATCGAGCGGGCCAAGAAGGCCATGACCGACGCCGACTGATCGTTCCCGTCACACAAAAACCACAGTCCACTGTGCCGCTCCGGCCATGGACTGTGGTTTTCTTTCTCCGTTAAAAAAGTCCGGTATGGCTCTGCCATACCGGACTTTTTACACGTATTTAGGATGCCGTAGCCGCCTGTGTTCCCTTTACGCCTGCCATCAGCAGACCAATGCCCTCTTTTGTGGCGTCCCGATCCCGGACCACGCCCATGCATTCGCCCTCATAGATCACAGCGATCTGATCACTCAGCTCCAGAATCTCATCCAGCTCTGTGGAGACCAGCAGGATGGCACATCCCTCGGCACGGGCCTTCAGCAGGCATTTATGGACAAACTCCGTGGCGCCGATATCCAGTCCGCGGGTCGGGTGGACCGCCACCAGGAGCTTCGGATCCTGCTCCAAGATGCGTCCCACGATGATCTTCTGCTGATTGCCGCCGGAGAGCGCACCGGCCGGCACCTCCAAAGAGGCCGCACGGATGTCATAGAACTCCTGAAGGCTTTTGGCTTTTTCCTGGATGGCTTTCTTTTGGAGCAGGTGGCGCTTGGTGTAGGGCCGGTCCTGGATGGTCTCCAAAAAGAGATTTTCTTTTACCGACATGGAGAGCACCAGGCCCTGCTTATGCCGGTCCTCGGGGATATGTCCCACACCCGCGTCAATAAACTCTCTGGGGGTTTTTCCGGTCATATCCACCCCTTGGATGCGAATAGCGCCCCCCGTGGCGGGAAGCAGTCCGGTGATTCCCTTGACCAGCTCCGACTGTCCGTTTCCGTCTACACCGGCAAGGCCTACGATCTCTCCGGCACGGATCTGGAGGCTGAACTCCTTGATGATCTCCTTCTTGGCCTCATTGCAGACCGAGAGGTGATCCAGCTCCAGCACCACTTCCCCGGCCTCCTGCTCCGGCTTCTCCACGCCCAGTGTGACCTGACGGCCCACCATGGCAGAGGCCAGTGCCTCCGGATTGCAGTTGGCCAGATCGTCGATGCAGCCGGTGATCTTTCCCCGGCGGAGAATGCTGATCCGGTCGCTGATGCTCATGAGCTCATTGAGCTTGTGGCTGATAAAGACGATGCTGACGCCATCCTTCTTCAGCCGCTCCAGGGTGGCAAAGAGCTCGGTAATCTCCTGGGGGGTAAGTACAGCGGTGGGCTCATCCAGAATTAAGATCTTCGCCCCCCGGAACAGTACCTTCAGGATCTCCACCCGCTGCTGCTCGCCCACGGAGAGGGTGGATACCAACGCATGGGGATCCACTCTCAGGTCGTATTTCTCACTGGCTGCGGCAATTTTGGCCTCTGCATCCTTAATATCCAGGCGCAGCTCCTTCTGCATGCCCAGCACGATATTCTCCGCCACTGTAAAGGCGGGGATGAGCATAAAGTGCTGATGCACCATTCCGATCCCCAGCTCAATGGCGTGCTTGGGGGAAGAAATCTCCACCGGCTTTCCATTCAAATAGATCTCGCCCTCGTCCGCGCCATAGACACCGTAAATCACATTCATCAGGGTGGACTTACCCGCGCCGTTCTCACCCAGCAGTGCATGGATCTCACCGGGATAGAGGTCAAAGCTGATATGGTCGTTGGCCACATTGCTTCCAAACCGTTTTGTAATGTTGTGTACGCGCAATACCGGTTCCATTCAGTTCCCTCCCATTCTGCTGCGGCGGGCGGAGCGGCGGCGCCCCTTGTCCTTTTCAAAGGGAATGCTGTTGGCCGCCGGTCCCTTGGCCGCGCCCATAAAGAAGACCAGCGCAAAGAAGGTGATGAGATAGGGCATCATCATGTAGAAGTAATAGGGAATATCAAAGATGGTCTGCATCCGCAGCTGCAGCGCGTCGCCCGCGCCGAAGAGGATGGCGGCCAACGCAGCCCCCACAGGCGTCCACTTGCCAAAGACCACCGCGGCATAGGCAATGAAGCCACGGCCGGAGGACAGGTTATCATAGAAGGTATTGAGTCCTGTCAGGGTCAGGCTGGCTCCTGCCAGTCCGCAGAACAGGCCCGTGGTGAGGACCGCCAGCCAGCGGATGCGAATGACGTCCACGCCCGCCACATCCAGCGCCTGGGGATTTTCACCGGCGGCCCGCAGCTCCAGGCCCCGGCTGGTACGGAACAGGAAGAGGTTGAGGAGGATGAGCAGCACCACCGCAGCGTAGGTCAGCGGATGCTGGCTGAACAGGACCGGCCCCACAAAGGGCAGATCGCTCAGAACCGGAATATCCAGGTTGGCCATGCCAGGGCAGCTGGCCATCTGCGAATCGGTCCCGAAGAGGAAGCGGAAGAGTGTACTGGTAATACCGAGGGCCAGCGTGTTCAGGCCCACTGCGGATACCACCTGGTTGACCTTTACCTTAATACTCATAAAGGCGTGCAGTGCGGCCAGGAAGAGGCTCCCCACCATGGCGGTCAGAACGCCCAGCCATACGTTTTGGAAGAGATATGATCCCAGGTATCCGAAAAAGGCTCCCATCAGGATCTGTCCTTCCAGCGCCATGTTCAGAACACCGGAGCGCTCGGAAATGACGCCGCCCAGGGCCGCCAGCATCAGAGGCGTAGCCAGACGGAACGTGGCGGAGTAGAAATCCGGCGTTAAAAAGATATTCAGAAATTCCATGACTACGCCTCCTTCGCCATACTCTGGCTCTCTTTTTTCCGGAACAGTCCGCCCACCAGGCCGATAAAGTCAATGTTGGCGCGGCTGAAGCCAAGGATGCTCAGGATGATCACGCCCTGAATGATATAGAGGATGGTCACCGGGACGCCCATCATGATCTGCATCACGCTGGCACCGCTGCGCAGCGCGCCCAGGAAGATACCGGCAATCAGAACGCCGATGGGGTGCAGGTTGCCCATCAGGGCCACGGCGATGATATCGTATCCGGTATTGGGGGAGAAGTTCTGTACCATCAGATGCTGATAGCCCATGACCTGCGCCGAGCCGGCCAGTCCGGAGAGGGCGCCGCTGACGATGATGGCCAGGAGCAGATATTTGCGGGTATGAATGCCGGAGGTCCGGCTGGCCTCCGCGTTCTGGCCGACGGCCCGGAGCTTGAAGCCCACATCTGTCTTGTAGAAGATCAGGAAGAACAGCGCCACAATCAGCAGTGCCATGAGAAAGCTGGTGTTGAGCTCGCTGCCCGACATGATCTTGGAGAGCATGGCCGAGGTCTGAATCTTGGGGGACTGGTGGTTCAGCGCACCCGGCTCTTTGAAGAAGCTGGAGAGGGCGTAGTTGACAAAATACACGCCCACATAGTTGAGCAGCACCGATGTCACCGTCTCGTTATAGCCCTTGGAAATCTTCAAATAGCCGGGAATCAGAGCCCACAGGCCGCCGAAGATCATGCTGCCCAAAAAGCAGATGGGGATGTGCAGCCAGAAGGGAAGGCCAACCAGATTCACGCCCAGCCAGGTCGCCGCAAAGGCACCCAGATAGAGCTGACCTTCACCGCCGATATTAAAGATACCGCACCGGAAAGAAAGGGCAATGCCCAGGCCGCCCAGAATCAGCGGGGTCGCCAGCAGCAGGCTGGCGCCCAGATTGCTCTTTCCGATGAATGCGCCCTGAAACAGGGCCATAAAGGTCTCCACAGGATCCACACCCTGCCAGAGCAGCAATGCGCCGATGATGGCGAATGCCAGCAGCAGAGCAATCACGATGGAAATAAGGTAATTCACCATCGCACGGGCTCGCTTGTTCATGATCACTCCTCCAATATCTTTCCGAGTCCCTCTGAATGCACAAGTGGTGCAGCAACGGTCGGTCGCTGCACCACTTGGGGTCACGCTTCTGTCGCTCGTGTTCCTCTCGGATTCCGAGATCGAAATTCAGTTTTAGTACAGAGTGGGAATCTCCAGCTTGCCGTCCAGATAGTCCTGCATGGCCGCCTCTACTTCGGCCGCCTGCTCTTCGGTCAGTCCGTAGAACTCAGACATGCCCTGGGCGCCGTCCGGCATACCATAGACCTGCACGCCCTGCTCCATGGTGCCCTCGAGGTAACGCTCGGCAGTGGCCACATACACATCACCCACGGACTGGAGACCGGAGCAGATCACCGCGTCGGACAGATCATGCTGATCGCTGACCCAGCCGATGGCCTTGATCCCGGCATTCTCACAGGCCTGGTACACGCCCACAGCATACGCGTCGCCCATGGCCAGCAGTACGTCGCAGCCCTTGGAGATCAGAGACTCGGAAGCCTCCTTGGCCTTGGGCAGATCGTCCCAGGAGCCGGTAAATGCGGTGTACACTTCGATGTCCGGATTGACCGCCTTGGCGCCCAGCTCATAGGTGTCGATGTCCGCCTTGTTGTTGGGGGCATCATCGGGAGGAATGATGCCGATCTTCCCGGTCTCGGAGACCATGGCGGCCGCCATACCGCAGAAGTATCCGCATTCACCAAACTTAAAGACGGTTCCGGTCAGGTTCCCCGCCTCTACATTGGCGTTGACTGCCACGAAGGTGGTATCCGGAAACTCAGGTGCCACCGTGCTCATCGGCTCGCCGAACTCAGCGCCATGACCGAAGATCAGGTCAAAGCCCTGGCGGGCGTAAGTCCGAATGACCTGAGGCATCTCGGCAACCGCTACCTTTTCCGTGTAAGCGGTTTCTACTCCGAGGGTCTCCTCAATGCGCTGAAGTCCTTCATATGCACTGGCATTCCAGCCGCCGTCATTCACGGCGCCGCCGCACACCAGAGCTACCTTGACCTCGGACGGGTCCTTTGCTCCCGTGGTCTCCGTCGTTCCTCCAGTCGGGGAACTGGCAGGGGGCGCAGAGTCTTCTGTCCCAACATTTCGCGAGCAGGCCGCCAGGCCAACAGCAAGTGCACCAGCCAGCAAGAGCGCCATCAGTTTCCGTTTCATTTGGGGATACCTCCTTCAATTTCTTAGAACTGTGTCTCTGAACTCCTCCGTTCGCGCTTTTTGTAATCGGTTACACTCTTGTTGCATTTACAGTACCACACTTCTGTTCACTTTGCAAGTATTACCTCCGCTTTTTTGTGGTACTTTTGTGTTTTTCTACTAAGTGCATAAATATCGCAAAATATTTTATATCTTAATAGCAACTATCTTTCATTAAACATTGCATTAGATGATAAATTATTATCTTTTTCCATATGTACAAGCGGTTACAAGTTCATGCACAAAAAACTCTTCCATATCCATGCCCTCGATGGCCCGGCGGATGGCGCTGCCCTCTCCCCGCACCCAGAGCGAAATGGCGGTATGCCGTTTTGCCATCTCCAGGCGGCGGCAGCGGGTCTCCTCCACATCCTGCGTCATAGCCGCCAGCGGACAGCTGCTCCATCCCCACAGAATTTCGGATACGCCTTCCCGCTCCAGGGCCTGCACGCACTGCGCCATCAGATCGGCAGCCTCCATAATGCCGGTAAACAGGCTGTTGGGGCCTGCACTCACCACATTTCCCTTCCAGCCCTTTTCTTCCGCCAGGGGGCGGTCAGTCACACCCAGCACATATCCTTCTTCTCCCCGGACGCCATAGATCCCCTGTTCGTCCCGCTGAAAGGCCCGGGCCGTGCCCACCGGGTCATCCAGGAAGAGTTCCAGTGCCGGGATCTGCATCCCGTCGGCCATCTGCCGCTGGGTATAGCTTACCTGTCCACGGCCGCCGCTCAGGCCCTCCAGCACACATTTGGCCACCATCCAGCCGCCGGGCACGTCCCATCCGGCATCGATCCAGGTCCCCTGCTCCCGCGCTTGTACCGCGCAGTGGTTGGCGCCGGCCTCTTCGATCAGGTTCTGAAAACACTGAGCTGCTTTTTCTCTCCATTCCATCCTTACTTTCCTCCATTCGATCCCAAAAAGGCCTGTTCCAACACGCCATGGTGCAGGGCACCGTACGAAAATGAATGCCCGGTACGCAGATTAAAGAAATTGACCCGGCAGGGCGCATCCCACTCCCGGGGCACATTGCGCCAGAGGTAATCACAGCGGGCAAAGAGCGTCTCAAAGGGAATCCCGTAGACATCTCCATTCTTGTTGAAGGGCAGGATGGTCTCCAGCCGGGTGATCTCCTCATCCGCACAGTCTACATAGAGGTTGGTCTCCTGCCCGTAGATCAGGCCGTCGTTTACCCGCCCATAGGCCAGCTGCTCATCGTCCACCACCGCTGGGATGGGCGCGCTCCCGCAGGCCTGTACAATGGCGTCGATGGGGAATCCCTGGTCCAGCAGACTGGGCAGGCTCTGCTCCACATTGCGGGCGCAGACCTGGGCCGCTCCGGTCAGAGTTCCCGTCCGGGCGGCCAGCAGGTAGAGATCTCTGGGATGCCGTCCCACGGCTCCGGCGATCAATTCGGTCATCCCCTCATCGGGCAGCTCATCGATCTGGATATGGGCCACGATCTTCCGGGGCGCCGGGTCCCGGTAGGAGACCGCCTGGGCAAAGTGATCCGTTCCGGTGACGGAGCGCAGCGGCCCGGAGACTGAGCGCTTGACCCCCTGATATTCGATGTAGAGAAAGGCATCATGGGCCGCCAGCTCGGCCACGGCCGCCCGGTCCACGAAGATGTTCGCCGTGGGAAGGCGATGGCTCCCCACCTGCATGGTCCCATAGGTCAGCTCTCCCAGTCCCCCCAGATTGGACTGGGTAAAATACTTGGCCGCCATCCAGCCTCCCTTGGCAAAGACCCCCATATCCAACACGGTGGCTCCGTTTTTCAGTACATGGACTTGTACCCCCAGCGCGTCCAGATGGGGCAGAATGTTCTCCTCGATGATGCGGCAGGCCCGCTCATTGAGTGAATAGCACACGCTGATTCCTCCTTTCTGTAAGTGATCCATTTGGTTCCCATACCATAAAAACGGCGGTCGCCCGCCGTTTTTATGGTTCTGTTTCTTATTCCCAGCGGAGCAGAATGCGGTGGATCTCCCGGTCGGTATCCGCCCGCTCCATCTCCTCCCGGAGATGCTCCATGGAGCCAAAGCTGAGATTCAGATCTCCAAACTCCACCTGTCCGCTGCCCAGCAGGCGCACGGCCTGTCGGAAGCTCTCCTTGTCATGTCGGATGGCGCCGGTCAGCACCAGCTCTTTGAAGTGGACCAGATCCAGATCTACCGGCGGCCGTTCCTCATGGGTGGGCGCATAGAGCATGACGTCCCCGCCGATCCGGGCGGCGTCCAGACACTCATTGACCGCCGCGGAGCCGCCCGCCGTGTAGACGACGGAGGCCGCCCCCATACCGCCAGTCTCCCGGCGTACCCGCTCGGGCCAGTATTCCGCCCCGGGATCCAGCACCAGATCGGCGCCCATCTTGGCTGCACGCTCCCGCCGGGCCGCACTGCGCTGTACCACGATGACCTTGTACCCGCGCAGCTTGAGCAGTTTGAGGAAGAGCAGGCCCATCAGTCCGGCCCCAACGACCACCACGGTATCCCCGGCCACGCTCCGCAGGCGGTTGACCGCTCTCGTCACACAGGCTACCGGCTCGGCCAGGGCCGCGTAGTGAATGGGGGCATCCTCCGGGAAGGGGAAGATCTCATAGCTCTCGCACACCAGATAGTCCGAGAATCCGCCCGGACCGGAATAGCCCTTATCCGAAGGCTTGTCGTTTCCCAGACAGTGGTTGTCATAGCCCCGGCGGCAGAGCTCGCACTGATTGCAGCGGACCCATTTCGCCACCGACAACGGCATGCCCACCCGGATCTCCGAGGAGACCGCGGCCCCTGTCTCCACCACCCGTGCGGCGATCTCATGTCCTCCCACAAAGGGGAAGGGCATGCTCTCGGTCCCCGCATAGATATAGCGCTCCCAGGTGCACAGCCCGCAGGCCTCCACTTTTACCAGGACCTGCGTGTCCTTGAGGGGCGGGATCTCCCGTTCCACCTGGCGCAGCTCTCCCACGCCGTCGAACTGGATCTGTCTCATTTTCATTGTGCTGCCTCCTCTCCGCCGATGCGGAAGAGCGTTTTCATGCCCTTTTTGTCCAGAAGGTCCTCAAAGGCGGACTGCCAGTCTTCCAGCTCCACCTCGCCGGTCACCACCAGGCTCAGGTCCAGCCGTCCAGTCTCCTCCAGGCGCAGGGCCTGGTGCCAGTCCTTCCAGGTATGGCAGAAGGTCCCCTGGATCTTCCACTCCCGATAGACTACCTGGTCATAGGGCAGCGTCACCTCTCGGGTGGCGATGCCCACCTGGAGCAGGGTGCCGCCCTTTTCCAGCGCGCTCATGGCACTGCGGATGCCGCCCTGGGCCCCGGAGCAATCTACCGTCAGGGGATAAGACGCCCCGGGCCGCAGCTCTTCCAGCACGGAGATCCCGGCCGCGGCGGCCCGCTCCAGCCGCTCCCGGTCCACCTGGGTACCCAGCAGCTCCACCTGGCAGCCATAGGCCCGCAGGGTCAGGGCAGCCAGAAAGCCCATGGGGCCGGGTCCCACCACCAGCACCGGCATGCCGGGCTTGACTTCCACCAGCTCCACGGCGTGGATGATGCAGGCCAGCGGTTCGGTCAGGGCGCCCGCCTTCAGGCTCACCCCCTGGGGCAGGGGATGGATGTACTGGGGATCCACCAGCACATACTCGGCAAAGGCCCCCGGAATATCAAAGCCGATGGAGTGGCGATGGCTGCAGAGCTGATAGCGCCCGGTCTTACAGTAGGCGCAGCGTCCGCAGGTGGAGGCGGTGTGCTCAGCCGTCACCCGCTGTCCCACTGTAAAACCGCTCACGCCCTCGCCCAGCTCGGCGATGGTGCCGGAAAACTCATGCCCGTGGATCCCCTGGGGCAGGCCGCTCTCCTGCCCCAGGTAAATGTGGAGATCACTGCCGCAAATGCCGGCATAGGCCACCTTGATCTTGACCATACCGGGCGGGGTGACCGGCTCAGGCACCTCACCCATGGCAAAATCCCGCGGGGTATCGCTGTTTCTCAGCAGTGCGCGCATAAGTGTCTCCTTTCCCATCAAAGCCGTACAATGACGCGGTAGGTATCCGGCGAAACCGCCCGGCGGAAGGCATAGTCGATCTGCTCCAGGGGCACCTCTTCGCTGATGAATTCCCGCACATCGATGAGGCCCTCCGACAGCATCCGGGCCGACTCCCGGAAGCTCTCCTTGGTGGTGGAGACCAGACCGGTGAAGTTGATCTCATCATAGTGAATCTTGTTGGGGTCAATGCTCACGGTTCCCTTGGGGTAGATCGCGCCGTAGAACACGATGGTGCCGCCCTTGGCCAGCGCATCGATGCCCTGTTCGGCCGCCTTGGCGCCGCCCGCGGTATAAAAGACCGCCTCTACGCCCCGGCCGTCGGTCATCTCCCGGACCACCGCCAGCAGATCCTCCTTGGTGGGATCCACCACACGGTCGGCGCCCAGGCGCAGGGCTGTGGCCTTCCGCGCCTCGTCCACCTCGGTGATGATGACCTTCAGCCCGCTCAGCTTGGCCACCTTCACATGGAGCAGGCCCATGATCCCGGCTCCGGTGATGACCACGGTATCGCCGTAGGTCACATGGGCCTTCTGCACGCTGCGCAGCACGCAGGCCAGAGGCTCAGCCAGGGTGCCCACGGAGAAGTCGATCTCATCGCTGACCTTGTAGACCTGATAGCCCTCGGCCACCATATACTCGCTCAGTCCGCCAGGCCCCCACAGGGTATCGGGCTCGGGGTTGTCACCGCCGTTGGCGCACATATTGTCCATGCCTCTCTGGCAGTAGTAGCACTCGCCGCAGCGGGTGATGGCGGCTACCACCACCTTATCGCCGGGCTGGATGCCGGAAGCCACGCGGCTGCCCACTTGCTCGACCACGCCGCAGACCTCATGGCCGCCGTTAAAGGGATACTGCTCCTTGCCGCCCGTAAAGTAGCGCTGCTCAAAGGTGCACAGACCACAGGCCTTTACCTTGACCAGTACCTGATCCTCCCGGATCTCCGGCATGGGAAATTCCTGAAGCTCTACGGTCTCTTTTGCGGTAATGACTGCCTTTTTCATCTCTATGCTCCTCCTCAGTTGTATTTCAGTTCACGATAGCGGGCGAAGTAGGCGCCGGTACGCGCCAGGTCCTCCCCTTCCCCGCTCTCCATATGGCGGACCAGATCCTGCCCGCCCTGGTAGAGTTTTTCCACCACATCCTCCATCTCGGCCACCGGCTTCCAGGTAGTAAAGGGGATGCAGAATTCCCGCCAGGGATAGCTGTTCAGGTCATTGAGGCAGAAATATCCCACCTTCATATGGCTGTCGAACACCATGTCTCCGTGGCTTCCGCTCACGGCGATGAGCACCCCGGGCCGCCGTTCTTTGTTGCGGCTGCCAAAGCGCATCTGCTGGGTCTCCTCATCCTTCCAGATGTCCACAAAGGGATAGCACCGGTCCACAAAGACCTTGAATGCTCCCGTAATATCTCCATAGAAGGTGGGGGTAGCCAGCACATAGGCGTCTGCCGAGCGGATGGCCTCGTGAAGCAGCGGAATATCGTCCCCCTTGATGACGCATGTCCCAGTCTTCTCGCAGGCACGGCATCCCCGGCAGGGCTTCATATCATAGTCGTGGAGATAGTAGATCTCGGTCTCCGCGCCGGCCGCCCGGGCGCCCTCGAGAAACTTCTGTACCGCTGTGGCGGTGTTGCCGTGATGGCTGGAACTGCTGACAAATGCGGCAATCTTCATTGTGCGCGCCTCCCTCTTCCTTATCTCAAATCAAGCCGGGCCAGTTCCTCAAAAGCCGGCCGGCACAGGGCGTTGAGGGACTGATAATAGGCAAATCTCCGGTCATAGCGCTCCACCTCCGCCGGGTTAGGTACGATGCGCTCCCCATCCCCCAGCCAGCGGTCCCGCACGATGCGGAAGCTGTCAAAGAGTCCCAGCCCGCGCCCCGCCAGATAGGCGGTGCCCATGGCATTGTCTCCCTGGGGCAGGTAGGTCAGCTCCTGGTTGAGTACATCGGCAATGATCTGCCGCCAGAGCAGGCAGTTGCTCCCTCCCCCGCTGATGACCAGGCGGCTCAGAGGCAGGGCGCTGCTCTCATAGGAGTCCCGCAGGGCATAGGCCACACCCTCCAGGAGGGCACGGTACATATGTCCCGCCGTATGGGCGTTGGTCAGGCCGAAGAGCACTCCCTTGGCCAGGGGGTTTGCCTGGGGCGTGCGCTCGCCCAGCAGATGGGGCAGGGCGAAAAGTCCATCTGCCCCCGGGGCCACGGCATTGGCCGCCTCTTCCAGGGTCTGATAGCTCACCTCACGCAGCAGCACGGAGTCCCGGAACCACCGGGTGATCTCCCCACCCGTGAGCACATTCCCCAGAAAGCGCGCACCGCCGGTGATGAAGGGGCAGCTTCCCACCTGGTCGTCCAGAGACCGCTCCAGGCCCAGAAAAGTTCCCGCGGTCCCCAGGTAAATGAGGCCTTCGCCCGCATCCACAGTACCGGTGCCCACCAGGATGGTGTAGGAATCTCCCGTTCCAGCCACCACCGGGATGCCCGGTACCAGTCCGGTCTCCTCGGCGGCCTGTTGTGTGACGGTACCCACCACATCCATGGGCCAGCAGAGGGGGGGCAGTACCTTGGGGTCCAGTCCCGCTTCCCGCATACGCTCCGGCAGCCAGACATGGCGCTTCTCCTCATATACCCCGCCGAAGATGGCCGCAATATCGTGGTCGGCACTGTATACGCCGGTCAGTCGGAAGGCGATATAGGAGTGGGCGTTGAGCACCATCTCGATCCGCCCATAGGCCTCGGGCTCATGGCGCTTGATCCAGAGCAGCTTGGGAGTGACGTCCTGCAAATTGCTCTCCCAGCCCAGATGTTCCTGGAGCCAGGCAGCCTCCTCAATGGCCCGGTTGTCCCGGTACAGGATGGCCGGCCGCACCGGTCTCCCCTCCCGATCCAGAGGACAGAGGTTGGGCACCATACCGCTGGCACAGATGCCGGCGATCTCGGAGGGGTGGATCCCCGACTGCTCCAGACAGGCGGCGATTCCCGCCCGGGTCCCGGTCCACCACGCACCGTCCGGGTCTTGTTCCACATAGCCCGGCTGGCTTTGGATGGTTTCATAACAATGGGTATGCTGGGCCCGGCGTCTCCCGGTACCGTCCATCAGCACCGTTTTGATGCTGCTGGTACCAATATCAATGCCGAGCAAATAGGTCTGTGTCATTCGGACACCTCTCTTTTCCTTTGAACACCGCCAAACAGATACAGCAGGGGGAAGCGGTAAAACCGCTCCCCCCTGGTCTCATATCACGGTTTTATCCAAGATGCGCCATGGCGGTCTCCAGATTCTCCCCCTCATGGATCAGGCCCTTGAGAAGCTTGATCACCCGGTCGGGATGCTCGTGGCCCCAGATGTTCCGGCCGATGGCCACGCCGTGGGCGCCGCACTTCATGGCGTCGTCGATATTGGCAAAGAACTGCTCCTGCGAATTGGTCTTGGCGCCGCCCAGCACCACGATGGGCAGCCCCTCGCATCCCTGCACGACCTCCTCATAGCCGGGCCGGTAGGGCATCTTCAGGAAGTCAGCGCCGGCCTCTGCCGCCACGCGGGCCGCCAGCTTCAGGCTGTCAATGTTGATATACTCCTGGGGCGGGTTGAAGCCGCCGGGCACCATCTCGGCCAGCAGCGGCATGCCGTACTGCTCACACTCCCGGCGCAGAGTGCTGATGATGCGGATCATGGTGCGCTCCAGCTCGATGTCCTCGCCGGAGATATCGGGACCGCCGTTGAAGAGAACGGCGTCGGCGCCCACCTTGACCGCCTCTTCCACCGCCACGCACAGGATGCTGTCGTGTGCCCCTCTGGCATAGTCGGTACAGGGGAAGTCCGCCCGGACGATCAGGCCGGTGCGGCCCAGCAGAGCCTCATATTTCCGGGCCATACCGATGTTGAGGATCACCGCGTCGGTACCGGCATCGATCACGGTCTTGAGGGCCTGATCCAGATGCTCGATTCCACGCATGGGGCCGGAATTGACACCGTGGTCAAAGGCTGTGATGATGGCGTTGCCGTCTTCCCGGAAAATATGATTCATTCTCTTGATGGTCCCCATATGGATTTCTCCTCCTATACTGTAATCGGTTTCTGTAAACGGTTACATCCGTCGTATGTATAGTAGCACATTCCCATGGAAAAATCCAGACCTTTTTGTAAGATTGGTAAACCTGTTTTAAATCTTCCGGTCAGTTCTATGCGTTATGCACAAAAACAGCGGCGACCTGTTTTACAGGTCGCCGCTGCCAGACTGTCGATAAAGTGTATTTCGACGATTTTCGCTGCAAGAGCCTCGCAGAGTTCCGCCGTCCGCAGACGGCGGAAAAGAGTCAAAATCGTGTTTTCCGGCGGCATGTACGTCGGAAAACACTCTGCTCAGGCCGTAAGTGTGTGCCCCAAAAGGGCACGCGCGCGGCGGCCTGCATCCCCTCGAAAAAATGCCTGCATTTTTGAGAAGCGTGTCGAAGTTTTTCGACACGCGGAGCGGCGACCTGTTTTACAGGTCGCCGCTGTTCACGAGATTTTTTGTACTCTCCCGCAGCCGCAGTTCCACCGGATAGAGCACGCACTGGGCCATCTCATGCCCGGTAGAGAGTCTCCGCAGCAGCAGCTCGGCCGCCTTTTCTCCCAGCCGCCGGTTGGGCACCGCTACGGTGGAGAGGGCCGGTGTAAAATAGCTGGCCAGCGGGATGTCGTCAAAGCCGATCAGCTCCATCTCCTCCGGCACACGGATGCCGCCGCTGTGGAGACATCTCAGTGCTCCCACCGCCATCATATCGTTGAAGGTGATCATGGCGGTGGGACGCTCCCCCTGCTCCAGCAGCCGCCGGGTACACTCCACAGACTGCCGCAGCTGGTCTCCGTAGGACACAAACTGCATCCGGCACAGACAGTCCGGATATTCCTCGAAGAAGTCCCGTACTGCCTGCGCTCTCCTCCGCCCAATGAAGGTGTCCTCGGTGGCGGCCAGAACGCCAAAGATCCGGTTCCCCTCGGCATAGAGGTAGCGCAGCGCCATCTGCACCCCCTCGTAGTCCTCCATATAGACCGAGGTGACCGGTCCGTCCAGCCCCATCTGCTCCGGATTTCCGATCAGTACATAGGGCACCTTGACATTTTGCAGGTACTCTCTTACCTCTTCGCTGCCGGAGAAGTCGGAGACATAGATCACCATGCCGTCCACGCTCCGGTTATCCGGCCGCTCCTGGCCCGGCATACTGCTCTGGGAGTAGATCAGCAGTTTATAGTTGGCCTGTAACAGCACCTTCTGGCAGCCCTCCACCAGCTGGTTAAAGAACTCGTTGCGCAGTGTGGGCACCACACAGGCCACCGTCCTGGTCTGGCCGGTCGAGAGACTCTGGGCCGATGGATTGGGAACATAGTCCAGCTGCCGGATTACTTTCAGGATGCGCTCTCTGGTCTCCGGCGACACCTTCTCCGGCTGGTTGATGCTGCGGGATACTGTGGCGACGGATACGCCGGTCAGTTTTGCAATTTCCTTGATGTTCAAACTCGTTCCTCCTGCTCGATCCGTTCCTGCCCGTTCCGGGAATTTGCCTCATTCGAAGGGGTAACGCACGCCCCAGTCCCGGCGCAAAGCGTCCATCTGCTCCATCATACACAAGGTCTGCGCGTGAGGCATCTCAGGGCACTCCAGCGCTCCCGTCTCCAGGGCCCGGCGGCAGGCCTCCACCTCATACTCATATCCGGTGATCTGTTTGGGCACCGTGATCTCCCGCCGGAGCGACCGGTCGGGCCCAAAGAGGGAGATACGGTCAATGTTATTGATGTTGTGGGCGATCAGATAGCCTTTCGTGCCATAGATGATGCCATACTGCTCCGTTGCCGCCAGTACAGTGGTATGCAGGGTGGCCATCTTCCCATCCCGGTAGCGCAGTACGATGGAGCTCTGGGCATCCACCCCGGTGGATGTCTTGACACAGGCAGAGGTGACATCCTCCACCTCATCTCCCAGCACCATGCTGGCGAAGTTCAGCGGATAGATCCCAATGTCCAGCAGGGCCCCTCCGGCCAGAGCGGGCTCCATGATCCGCTCCACATGGGTGAGGGGATAGCCCAGATTGGCGGTGAGGGAGACCACCTCTCCCAGGGCGCCCTCACCGATCAGATCGTCGATCATCCTTCTGGACGGCATATAGCGGGTCCAGATGGCCTCAGTGAGAAAGACGCCCCGCTCCTCCGCCCTTGCCAGGACCTGTCGGGCCTGGGCTGCATTGGCGGTGAATGCCTTTTCACAGAGCACCGGCTTTCCGTGCTCGATGCAGAGCAGGCAGTGTTCCGCGTGGTGAGAGTGGGGCGTGGCCACATAGATCAGATCCACCGCCGGATCTTCCACCAGTTCCTCGTAAGAACCATAGGCCCGCTCGATTCCATAGGTGCGGGCAAATTCCTCCGCCCGCTCCCTCTCCCGGGAGGCCACTGCCCAGGCCTGGACGTTCTCCATCTCCCGCAGGGTCCTTGCCATGATTCCGGCGATTTTTCCCGCTCCCAGTATTCCCACGCGCAGCATCTGCCTCATCCTTTCCGCTTTGATCTCTTTGAGTATACCACAAGGCAGCGCGGCGGTAAATCATCATCCCGTTCCCTGCGGAAAACTTCAAGGCGCCCTTGGCCGTCTTGTACATAAAAAATGCGGTGTGACCGCAAATACCGTCACACCGCATGGCAGAGTATTCCATGATTTCTCTGCTTACTTCTCGGCAATGGCCTCGATCTCGCAGAGAGCGCCCTTGGGCAGATCCTTCACGGCCACGCAGCTGCGAGCGGGCTTGGAGGTAAAGTACTTGGCATACACCTCGTTGAAGGCGGCAAAGTCAGCCATGTCAGCCAGGAAGCAGGTGGTCTTGATCACCTTGTCAAAGCCCACGCCGCCGGCCTCCAGAATGGCGCCCACGTTCTTGCAGCTCCACTCGGCCTGAGCGGCAATGCCCTCGGGCATGGCGCCGGTGGCGGGGTCCACGGGCAGCTGGCCGGAGGTGATGACGAGACCGTTGGTCTCATAGCCCTGAGAGTAGGGGCCGATGGCGCCGGGCGCCTTCTCGGTAACAATGATCTTCATGGGAAATTCCTCCTTAGAAAATGGATGATCCAGACCGGCGGACCGCCTCTCCTCCGCATCCATGCAGAGGGATCGCTCCTCTTGTGGGAGTGGTCCGGAAACCGGCTTTCCTCTAGTGTACCACCGCAAACGGCGCGATACAAGAGGAAGTTCAAACGCCGGAGTGTAGTTTTTCGCTTTTTCTTCTCTTTCCCCTTGCGCTTTTTCCCTGTATGTCTTATAATGTCCTCAGTTGTACGTACAAGTTGTACGCTAACATGCGAAGGAGGTCACACGGTCATGTCTCAGCATATCGAGGAACACCCCATCGTGGATTATCCCAGCCGGACTCCGGTCACCTTTTCCTTTGACGGACGCACCCTCACCGGTCTGGCCGGCCAGCCCATCGCCGCGGCGCTGCTGGATAACGGCATCTCGGTCTTCCGGCATACCCATAAAACCGGCCAGCCCCGCAGTCTCTTCTGCGGCATCGGCCAGTGCAACGACTGCGTTGTGGTGGTCAACGGAAAGCCCAATGTCCGCTCCTGCACCACTCCGCTGGAGGAGGGCATGGTCATAGAGACCCAGCACGGGCTCGGAAAGGTGGGTGTCCTGTGAGAACGACGGATCTTCTGGTCATCGGCTCCGGACCGGCCGGTCTGGGGGCCGCCATCGAGGGCGCCCGCTGCGGGGCCAAGGTCCTGCTGGTGGACGAGAACACCAAGGCTGGCGGTCAGCTCTACAAGCAGATCCACAAGTTTTTCGGCTCCGGGGCTCACTATGCGGGCACCCGGGGATTCCAGATCGCGGATATCCTGCTCCAGGAGGCCAACGACCTGGGTGTGGAGACCCTGCTGGACACCCGCGCCCTGGGCCGGATGGACAACGGCTGCGTCTCCATTCTCCACCAGGGAAAGGTGGAGGCGGTGGAGGCCAAAAAGGTCATCCTGGCCACCGGCGCCAAGGAGAATGCCCTGGCCTTCCCCGGCTGGACCCTCCCCGGCGTTATGACGGCGGGAGCGGCCCAGACCTTCAGCAATGTCCACGGCACCCTGGTGGGCAAGAACATCCTCATGGTGGGCTCGGGCAACGTGGGACTCATCGTCTCCTACCAGCTCATGCAGGCGGGGGCGGAGGTCCGTGCCCTGGTGGAGGCTGCGCCCCAGATCACCGGCTATCTGGTCCACGCCGGAAAGATCCAGCGGGCGGGCGTACCGGTCTATACCTCCCACACTGTGGTGGAGGCCCGGGGCACCGACCGGGTGGAGGAGGCCGTCATCGCGCAGGTGGACGAGAAGTTCCGCCCCATCCCCGGCACCGAGCAGACCATCCCCGTGGATACCATCCTGCTGGCCGTGGGCCTCAATCCCCGCACGGAGCTGGCCTCCATGTTCCGCTGCCGCACCACCTATGAGGGGGCGCTGGGGGGCATCCTCCCGGTCCACGACGCCTGGATGCGCAGCTCCGATCCCAACGTCTATGTCTGCGGCGACCTGGCCGGAGTGGAAGAGGCCAACACCGCCCTGGAGGAAGGGCGTCTGGCCGGTATCCACGCCGCCGTCTCCCTGGGCTATACCGCTCCCCACGCCCAGGCGCGGATGGAGGAGCTCCAGGAGAGCCTGCGCTCCCTCCGCAGCGGAGCCCACGCCGCCCGCCGCCTGGCCTGTAAGGAGCGCATCATGGAGAAAGGAGGCGCCTGTCATGTCTAATCAGCCGTCCCGGGGCTTTGCCCTCCTGGAGTGCTGCCAGGAGATCCCTTGCAACCCCTGCACCACGGTCTGCAAGACCGGGGCCATCGTCAAGTCCACCCTCAACAGCCGCCCGGAATTCGATCCCGAGAAGTGCGTGGGCTGCAAGCTCTGCGTGGCCGCCTGTCCCGGACAGGCCATCTTCTTCCAGGTCCCCGACCTGGGCGACGGCAAGGCCTCCATTACCTTCCCCTATGAGTACCGCCCCCTCCCCGTTCCGGGGCAGGAGGTAGTGGCGGTAGACCGGCTGGGCAACGAGGTCTGTCCCGCTGTGGTACAGTCGGTGGACCAGCGCCCCGTCTTCAACCGCACTGCGCTGGTCACACTGGTCATCCCCGCCGAGTATCGGGATCAAGTCCGCTTTCTCCGGCGGCTGAGAAGGGAGGAACGCTGAATGGAAGACCGCGATATCATCATCTGCCGCTGTGAGG
Organism: Pseudoflavonifractor gallinarum; assembly: GCF_014982855.1. GTDB lineage: Bacteria > Bacillota > Clostridia > Oscillospirales > Oscillospiraceae > Pseudoflavonifractor_A > Pseudoflavonifractor_A gallinarum. Next base: position 31,407 of record NZ_JADCKF010000007.1, read on the forward strand.
AGGTCACAAAGGCCGACGTCCTCCAGGCCATCGCCGACGGCTGCCACACGGTGGCCAGCATCAAGCGGGCCACCCGGGCCGGCATGGGTGCCTGCCAGGGCCGCACCTGCGGCCGCCTCATCCAGCAGATCCTCATGAGTCAGGGCATTCAGACTCCGGAGACCATTCAGGCCGACAAGCCCCGCTTCCCCACGGTTCCCTGCGGGGTGGATACATTAGGGAGGGACGACGATGCGGAATAAATATGGCGCCATTGTGATCGGCGGCGGCTACTTCGGCTGCGCCTGCTCCTATTTTCTCGCCAAGGCCGGCGTCCCCACCCTCCTGCTGGAGGAGAAGGAGATCAGCCGGGGGGCCTCGGGTGCCAACTTCGGCAATGTCCAGGTCCAGGACGCCTCCATGGGGCAGAGCTATGAGCTCACCCTGGCCGGTTTCGCTCGCATGAAGACCATGACCGAGGAGCTGGGCTGTGACATCGGATACCAGTCCTACCCCTCTCTCATCGGCGCGGAGTCCGAGGAGCATCTCCCCGAGCTGGAGCGGCTCTTCCAGGAAAAGAAAGAGGCCGGGCTGGATGTGTACTGGCTGGAGGGCGACGCCCTTCAGGAGGCCGAGCCCAACCTGGCGCCCGGCACCGTGCTGGCGGCCAGCTATTTTGAGCAGGGGCGCGTCTATCCCTTCCACTATCAATATGCCCTTGTACGCCAGGGCCGCAGATATGGCCTGGAGGTCCGGGAGTTTTCCACCGTCTCCTCCCTTTTGGTGGAGGGTGGCGTCTGTACCGGCGTCATGCTGGCGGACGGCACCACGGTACGGGCCGAGCATGTGATCGTGACCTCCGGCGCGGGCACCCGCCCCCTCTGCGCCACCGCCGGACTGGATGTCCCGGTCTACTCCGTCAAGGCCGAGGCCTTCGTGACCGAGGCCATCCAGCCCTTCCTCAAGACCTATTACTCCTCCGCCGCCTTCTTTGCGGAGGCCCACAACCCCGAGAAGGCAGTCACCTCTCTCTGCATTGGACAGAGCCATTACGGCAACATCCTTCTGGCCGAGACCACCAAACCCCACACCGCGGTGGACGAGGCCGGGCAGGACTGTACCTCGATGGAACACTGCCGGAACATCCGGGAAAAGGTCCTGCACTTCTTTCCCGCCCTGGAGCCGGTCTCCATCCTGCGGGGCTGGGTCACCGCCTCCCCCTACACGCCCAACAATGAGCCCATCTTCGGAAAGGCTCCTGTGCCCGGCCTGATCCTGGCCGCCGGGTTCAAGAGCTCGGCGGTGGTCTCCGCCGTTGTGGGTGAGACGGTCGCGGAACTGGTCACCCGGGACACCTGCGCCTGGGATCTGGACCAGTACACCGCCGCCATCCGCCCCCTGTAACTGTCCTGTTCCCATTGCAAGGAGGAACCCTATGCCCAAATCCCAACGCCTCTGGTCCCACACCTATGCCTATCTGCTGGATCAGATCCACGGTATGAAAGCCGGCGAAAATCAGCTGGAGCCGGAGGAGGAATTGACCCGCAAGCTGGGGGTCAGCCGCTCCACTGTGCGGGAGGCCACCCAGGCCCTGCTGCAGGAGGGCTATCTGACCCGCCGGCACGGAAAGGGAAATTTTGCCCACCCCTCGGTCTCCCAGCTCCGTTATCGTATGGATCTGACCTCCGATTTTTCCAAACTTCTGGACACGGGAGATGGTCCGGTGGTCTGCCAGACCCTGCGCAGCGGCTATGTTCCCTGCCGCGAGGTGATGCGCCGCCGTTTTCCGGTCCCCTGTACCACGGTCTATGAGCTGGATTGGCTCTACTCCGTGGGGGAGCGTCCCATGCTCTTCTGCCGCACCTCCATCCCGGAGGAGATGCTCCAGCGCCAGCCGGAGCCCCTCTCCACAGACGATTCTCTCTTTCCCTGGATCCGCACCTACTGCGGCCGGGATTTTGCCTACTATGCCACCCACCTGGGGTGCCGCTGTGAGGAAGACGCCTGTAGGGCCCTCCAGCTTCCCTCCGGCACCGCCTTATTCAATTGGCAGGAGGTCTTTTACGATCTGTCCGATGTTCCGGTTGCCTTCTGCGATATCTTTTTCCACCCGGAACATGTGGACCTTACCATGGTCCTGCGCCCTTGATTTCTGCGGCGGTCCGCGGCATTCGCCGCAGACCGCCGTTCTCCTTTTATTGACCCGCTGCCATAAAGAGGGGAATTCCCCAGTGTACAAATCCATAAAAGTGCGGTATCATGAAAGATATAACTTAATTGTCCGGTTGTGCGCCCACTTCTTTTGTACACTTCATCCAATCAAATCAGTTTGAATTTGTGGCAGGTGTCATATTATGGAGCATACTTCCAAGCTGATCCGCCGCCCCTGGGTGGCCAGCGCACTTTTGGTGGCTCTGGCCTCCCAGATCTCCATCAACCTCTTTACGCAGGAATTCAATATCTCCGTGGCCGTCATTCTCCTGCCGGTCCTTCTCTTTTTGACGCCGGATATCCCCCTCTTCCCCACCGCCGCGCTGGCTGCGCCCGGTGTCTTTTTGCTGCGCTGCCTGATCCAGGGAGTGACCACGTTTTCTCTCCAGGGATGTATTCCGGCCCACGCACCCGAGCTCTTTTTCTATCTCACCTACGGCCTGCTCTTTGATCTGTATGCCAGACGCTGTTCCTTCCATCCCTTCCGCGCCAAGCTCTGCCTCCCGCTGGTGGGGATCGACGTATGTGCCAATTTTGTGGAGCTGCTCATCCGTCTGGGGTGGGGCGTCTTTTCCCCGTCCCTGCTGCTTCAGCTGCTGGCGGTGGGAATCGGCCGTTCGCTTTTCGCCTTTCTGATCATCCGCACTTTGGACAACTACGGCTTTCAGGTCCTTCGCCGGGATGATGCAGAGCGCTACCAGCGTCTTTTGCTCATGACGGCTACCCTCAAAAGTGAGGTAGCCTGGATGGACAAGGGAACGGCTCTTATCGAGAATACCATGAACGCCGCCTATCGTCTGTACAGTCAGCTCCGCGCCGGCGGCGCGGACGAGGAGACCGCCGGGACGGCCCTCACCATCGCCAAGGACATTCACGAGGTGAAGAAGGAATATTTCCTCATCATGCGCGGCATCTCCGAGGCGCTGGAGCGCGCCTCCACGATCCCCGGTATGGAGCTGGAGGAATTGTTCTCCATTCTGACCCACAGTGTGGAGCGCACCGCCCAGGCCTGCGGCAAAGAAGTGGTGTGCGCCACTTCTCTCTCCGACAATTTCTACACCACACAGCACCACTACCTCATGTCTATTTTCCGCAATCTGCTCAACAATGCACTGGAGGCCGCGGGGACCGGCCATACCGCCCATCTCACGCTGACCCAGCGGCGGGAGAGGGACGATTTCCTCTTTACCGTAGAGGATGACTGCGGCGGCATCCCGCCTCAGCGCATGGCGCAGATTTTTACCCCGGGCTTTTCCAGCAAAATCAACTATACCACAGGGGAGATCAACCGAGGGCTTGGCCTCACCATCGTCAAGGACCTGGTGGAGGAGGAACTCCACGGAACCATTCAGGTCTCGTCCCAGAACGGAGGCACCCTGTTTACCATCCGCATACCCATGCGGGAACTGGAGGGAACACAGCATGCTGTTCTATCTGATTGATGACGATTCCGCCACGCTCAATATCCTGCGCATGATCATTGAAGACAGCGACTCCGGCAGTGTGATCGGCAGCGCGGCCAGCGGTCTGGATGCGCTGGAGGACCTGCGCTATATGCGTCCGGATATCGTTCTGGTGGATCTTCTCATGCCCGGAATGGACGGCATCGAGTTTGTCCGTCAGGCCCGCAGCCGCTATCCGGACCTGCGCTTTGTCATGCTCTCCCAGGTCACCTCCAAGGATATGGTGGCAGAGGCCTATTCGGCCGGCGTGGACTTCTTTCTCTCCAAGCCGGTCAACAGCATCGAGGTGGTCAGCGTCCTGCGCAAGGTGGGAAAACTCCTGACCATGGACCGCACCATGGACCAGATGCGCTCTCTTCTCCAGGGCGGCGCCCCCGCCGGGGTCTCTTCCGCCCCAACGCCGCCTCCCGACAACAGCGAGCGGCAGCAATCCGCGCTCAATGCCGTGCTCCATCGCATTGGCATCAGCGGCGATCCCGCCTGCCGGGACATCTCTCAGATTGTCGGGTATCTCCTCTCCTCCCAGGGGCAGCAGGAGCAGCTGACCGTGGCGCAGCTCTGTGACCGGTTCAGTGATTCCCCCAAGGCCATGGAGCAGCGCATCCGCCGGGCTGCCATGGCCGGCATGGTGAATCTGGCCAACCTGGGGATTGAGGACTATTCCAACGATACCTTTACGGAGTATGCCGGCACGCTCTACCACTTTGAGCAGGTACGCCGGGAAATGGACTGTATCCGCGGAAAGACCACCGTCCACGGACGTGTCTCGGTCAAAAAATTTCTCTATGCACTGGCTGCCCTGTGTGCTGGTCGCTGATCCTTTACGCCTTTCGGCTCGTTGCCGGAAGGCGTATTTTTTTGTTACTTTTTCATGCGCCATTTTTCATCTTTTTCAATTCTTTCTCATTATATGACTTGATTTTCTGCTCATTTTTCCCTTTTTCTTCTAATCCAGATTACTTTATCTGCTATTTGCACAAAACACCCCCCATCACTTTTTGATAACTCTTACAAAGTTCCATCTACCGTCATATTTTATAGTTTTCTTTCTGTTACTTCCTGTTGTTTTATGAAACTCTTCTATAAACTGAGTACAACAAGAAGTTACCACCCAAACAGACGACGGAGGTGCGAGCGTCTATGACAACGATTCTTCTCGGTATGGGCCTGCTCCTGCTGACACTGGCCGGTTTTTCTCTGTTCAGCATGAAGGCGCCCAAGGGTTCTCAGGCAATGTCTGGTCTGGCCAACGCGGCCGTGGCTACCTTCCTGGTGGAGGCCATCCACAAATATATTTCCGGTAATCTGATCGGCATTGATTTTCTCGGCGAAGTCGGCAGCATGTCCGGCAGCATGGGCGGTGTAGCCGCTGCCATCCTGGTTCCGATCGGCATGGGTGCCAATCCCATTTTCGCCGTCGTTGCCGGCGTGGCCGTGGGCGGATATGGTATCCTGCCCGGCTTTGTGGCCGGCTATCTGGTCGGTTTCCTCTCTCCCCTGATTGAAAAGTATCTCCCCGCGGGTCTGGATGTGATCCTGGGCGCCCTGATGCTGGCTCCCATTGCCCGCCTGGTCGCCTTTGCTGCCGACCCTGTCGTGAACAGCGCCATGGGTTACATTGGCACTATGATCACTGCTGCCACCGAGCAGTCTCCCCTCCTGATGGGCTTCCTGCTGGGCGGCATCATCAAGATGATCTGCACTTCTCCCCTCAGCTCCATGGCCCTCACCGCCATGCTGGGCCTCACCGGTCTTCCCATGGGCATTGCGGCCATCGCCTGCTTCGGCGGCTCGTTCACCAACGGTCTGATCTTTGCCCGTCTCCACCTGGGTGACCGGAGCAACATCATTGCCGTCATGCTGGAGCCCCTGACTCAGGCTCCCATCATCACCCGCAATCCCATTCCCATCTACGGATCCAACTTCTTCGGCGGCGGACTGGCCGGTATCGCAGCCGCCATGCTGGGCATCGTGAACAACGCCCCCGGCACCGCCTCCCCCATCCCCGGCCTTCTGGCTCCCTTTGCCTTCAACGATCCTCAGACCGTGGTGCTGGCGCTGGTCCTGGCCGCGCTGGGCGGCTCTCTGGCCGGCTTCCTGGGCAGCATCGTGTTCAAGCGCTTTAAAAAAGAGGCTCCCAAAACGGACGCCCCCGAAAGCTCTATCATCTCTCTGATGGAGGATATCCCCGCTTAACGTCCTCCTTCCCCTCTCTTGAGCCCTGTGCCGGTGCGGCACAGGGCTCAGCTCGTTTTCCCATATAAAAAGCGGAGCGTGTATCCCAACGATACACGCTCCGCTTTTCTTCGTTTATCTGCTTTTCTCCACCTGATAGACCGTACACTGTCGGTAGGTCTCTCCCCGATGGAGGACGATACTCGGAAAATCCGGGTGATGGATGGCGTCCGGCCAGCCCTGCGCTTCCAGGCAGAAGGCGCTGCGCGGGCCGTAGACGGCCCCCTCTTTTCCCCGCTCACCTGCGAGATAGTTTGCCGTATAGAGCTGGAGGCCTGGCTGTGTGGTCCGGCAGGTCAGATGCAGTCCATGTCCCGTCACCTCCGCCGCGGTACGCAGCGGACCGGCGGGAAGATCATGAAGCACAAAATTGTGGTCATACCCTCTGCCCAGCTCCAATTGCGGATGGTCCTTTGCCAGCCCCTCCAGGAATGGGACACTCTCCCGCAGGTCGAAGGGGGTTCCGTCCACCGCCAGCCGCTCCCCGGTGGGGGTGCTGTCCCCATCCGTGACCGTGATGGCATCGGCATGAACGCAGATGGACTGTCCTTCCAATGTTCCCGCTCCGTGTCCGGCCAGATTGAAATAGCTGTGGTTGGTCAGGCTGCACAGGGTATCCCGGTCGCTTCGGGCCTGATAGGTGATGGAGAGCGCGCCCGCCTCGTCCAGGCCATAGCGCACTTCCACCTCCAAGCCCCCCGGAAATCCCTCATCTCCATCGGGGCTGTGGTGGGTGAGGAGGAGCTCCTCCCCCTCCAGCCGGGCCGTCCACACCGCCCGGTCAAACCCCCGCATCCCTCCATGGAGGCAGTTGGGGCCATTGTTGGCCGCCAGGGGATAGGTGTGGCCCTCCAGAACAAAGGAGGCCCCTCCGATCCGGTTGGCTACACGTCCCACGGTCGCCCCCATATACTTGTCCTGTGCCTCATAGTCTCCCAGCGTGTCAAAGCCAAGCAGGATGTCCCGGCTTCCCTCGGGAGCGGGCACCCAGAAGGACCGAAGGGCCGCCCCGTAGGTCAGCACCTGTACGGTATAGTCCCCGCAGCGCCCCGTCCAGCACGTGACCGCCTCTCCGGCGGCCGTCACACCAAAGGGGGCGGAAATCCACTGTGTCATGTATTACACCTGCCTTATAAAGCGGAGGAAGGCCTCCTGTCCCTCGGGAGAGCGCTTGTAGACCCCCGCGTGCTCCAGCACCCGGGCAAAGACCAGTCCGGTCTCCTGTTCCACCAGCCCCAGGGCGTTTTCCGCCGTAAAGGAGGCGTATTTATGCCGGAATCCCTCGGCCCACTCCGCATGGGAGGCGGTGAGGGGGTCCTCCCGCAGGCTGGTCCCCTGTACCAGGTGGTCGGCCACCGCCGCCAGCTCAGCCTTCAGACGGGCGGGCAGCACGGCCAGCCCCATCACTTCGATCAGGCCGATGTTCTCCTTTTTGATGTGGTGCAGCTCCGCATGGGGATGGTAGACCCCCAGCGGGTGCTCCGGCGTGGTGATGTTGTTGCGCAGGACCAGGTCCAGCTCATAGGCCTGCCCTCTGCGCCGGGCGATGGGCGTGATGGTATTGTGGGGCTCTCCCTCGGTCTCGGCAAAGACAAAGGCCGCCTCATCGGTATATCCCCGCCAGGAGGTGAGGATCCGGTCGGCCAGCTCCACCAGACGCTCCGGCCGGGCGGAGGTGATGCGCAGTACCGACATGGGCCAGCGGACGATCCCCGCCTTGACATCCGGGAATCCGGGGAACTCCACTTCCCGGTCCACCGGGGCCTTCTCCATGGGGAAGGCATAGTGCCCGCCCTGGAAGTGGTCGTGGGCCAGGATGGAGCCGCCCACGATGGGAAGGTCTGCATTGGAGCCCACAAAGTAGTGGGGGAACTGTCCCACAAAGTCCAGCAGCTTGGCAAAGCAGGCCCGATCGATCTTCATGGGGACGTGTGCGCCGTTGAATACGATGCAGTGCTCCGGATAGTAGACATAGGGGGAGTACTGCAAATACCAGGGGGAGTCGTTGATGGTGACCGGCACCACCCGGTGGTTCTGCCGGGCCGGATGGTTGACCCGTCCAGCATACCCCTCGTTCTCCCGGCACAGGAGGCACCGGGGATAGTCCGAGGCGGGCAGCTCCCGGGCCGCCGCGATGGCCCGGGGGTCCTTCTCCGGCTTGGAGAGGTTGATGGTGATGTCCAGCGCGCCGTATTCCGTCTGCACCTTCCACTGCATATCCCGGGCGATGCGGTCCCGCCGGATGTAGTTGGTATCCTGGCTGAAGGTATAGTACCAGTCCGTGGCCGCCTGGGGACTCTCTGCCCGCAGGGCGCGGAAGCGCTCCACCACCTGGCCGGGCCGGGGCGTGAGCCGTCCCATGAGCATGGTGTCAAAGAGATCCCGGTAGACCACCGAGTTCTCTTCCAGCACTCCCCTGGCATGGGCGTCGTCCAGTAGCACCTCCAGGATCTCCGCCAGCGGCCGCTCCGGGACAGGAGCCTGGGGTGCGGTCCAGCTGTCCAGCTTCAGTCCCTCCAGCAGGGAATTCACCGCCCAGACCCGCTCCTCTTCCCCAATGAGGCCGGTACGCGCGGCGTAATCCACCAGGGCCTGAATGGCCTCGTTCACCTCCATGGCTCAGCCCTCCCCGAATCCGTTGGGATGGCTCTTGTGCCAGTTCCAGGCCGAGGCGATGATGGTCTCCAGATCGTTCTGCTCCGGCTTCCAGCCCAGGACCTCCATGGCCTTTTTAGAGGAGGCGATAAGCTGGGCGGGATCGCCGGAACGGCGGGGCGCCATCTCGGCGGGAATGGGATGCCCCGTCACCTTCCGGGCGCACTCAATGACCTCCCGCACGGAGAAGCCCACGCCGTTGCCCAGGTTGAACACGTTGTTCTCGCCGCCCCGGATCAGGTAGTCCAGCGCCAGAATGTGGGCCTGGGCCAGATCGGAGACATGGATATAGTCCCGGATGCAGGTCCCGTCGGGGGTGGGATAGTCCTCGCCGAAGACCTTGATGCAGGGTCGCTGTCCATTGGGCACCTGGAGGATCAGGGGGATCAGATGGGTCTCCGGGTCATGGGCCTCTCCGATGGCGCCGGAGCGGTGGGCGCCGCAGGCGTTGAAGTAGCGCAAGGCCACATACCGCAGGCCGTGGGCCCGGGAGACCCAGCCCATCATCCGCTCCATGGAGAGCTTGGTCTCTCCGTAGCAGTTGGTGGGCTCGGTCCGGTCGGACTCCAGGATGGGCACCCGCTCGGGCTCTCCATAGGTGGCAGCAGTGGAGGAGAAGACGATCTTATCCACCCCGTGCGCCACCATGGAGGCGAGGAGCACCATGGTCCCATGCAGGTTGTTATCATAGTATTTCAGGGGATCACTCATGGACTCTCCCACCTGGGAGGAGGCCGCAAAGTGGATCACACCCTCAATGTTCTCTTTCTCAAACAGGGCGTCCAGCGCCGCCCGGTCCCGGATGTCCAGCTCATAAAAACGGGCTTTCGGATGGACCGCGGCACGGAAACCGGTCTGGAGGTTATCGGCCACCACCACATCCCGGCCCGCATCAATCAACTCATATACGGTATGGGAGCCGATGTATCCCGCTCCGCCCAGTACCAAAATAGCCATTCAAAATTCCTCCTTTTTGATTCCATGCCCTGCTTACTGCCAAATCACCGCGCCGCCCACCGGACGGATGGACAGGATGTGGCAGCATCCCGCTCCCAGGATCTCCTCCATCTGTGTCCGGAAGGCATCCAGCCGCTCCCGGGGCACAAAGGCCTGGATGGTCCCGGCAAATCCGCCGCCGTGGACCCGGAAGGCCCCCGTCCCGTCCAGGGCCCGCTCAGCCGCGGCCAGGGCCACGGCCATAGCCTGCTCCCGCACCGCACCGGCCGGAGCGATGTTCTGAAGATGGGTCCAGGAAGAGCGGCCCGACTCCTTTACCAGAGCCAGGAAGGCGTCAAACTTCCCGGCGGCCAGGGCCTCAGCCTCCTGGGCCACCCGGCGGTCATCGGCATAGAAATGCATGGCGCGCAGCACGGCCCGATCGCCCGCTGCCTTGCGCACCTCGGGGAATGCCCGCCAGAAGTCCTCCTCCAGCACCTCCCGCAGCACAGACTTGCCAAAGAAGGCCGCTACTGCCTTCATCTCCTCCGGAATGGCGGCATACTCCGCCGTGAGGTCGGCGTGGTCGGCGCCCGAATCCACGATGCACAGGGCATAGCCCTGCTGCTCCAGATCCACGGCCAGCGGCTCGATCACCGGCGCAGCGGGGTCGGCAAAGTCAATGGCCACCGCGCCGCCCACCGAGGAGGCCATCTGGTCCATCAGCCCGCTGGGCTTGCCGAAGAACTGGTTCTCGGCATACTGGCCCATCTGGGCAATGCTCACCGGAGAGAGCTCGTTTTTACAGAAAAGGGTGTTGAGGATGTTGCCCAGCAGCACCTCGCAGGCCGCCGAGGAGGACAGTCCCGACCCGGGCAGCACGTCGGAAATGGCATAGGCATCAAAGCCAGCCGGTGTGTAACCCAGCTGTGCGATCCGGGCCGCCATGCCCCGCACCAGAGAGGCCGTGGTCTCCCGCTCTTCCTCCTGGGGCTCCAGGGTGTTCAGATCCACCTCCACCATGGGCCAACCCTCCGACTGGAAGCGGATGACCTGGGTGCCGTTTGGGGCGGCGCAGGCCAGGAAATCCAGATTGACCGCCGCCGCCAGTACCCGGCCCCGCTGGTGGTCGGTATGATTGCCCCCGATCTCGGTCCGCCCCGGCGCGGAGAGGACCGCCACCGGCGTATGCTCCTCCCGTCCAAAGGTCTCCCGAAATCCCTTGGCCACCCGGGCTACCCGGCTTCTGGCCGCAGACGGGATCTCTGCGCCCAGGCAGGACAGTGTGCGCAGTGTGTCATCCAGCGCTCCCGATTCCAGCGCCTGGCACAGTGCGGAAAATTCTCTCATCATTCTCACCCATTTCCTTAAATTGAGGGGGCAGGCGCTCCCCTCTCTCTCCCGGATCTCTGCTTCCTCACCCGCGGAACAGGCAGAGATCGCTGATTCACGCCTATTATACTGCAAGATCCGCTCTGATAAAATGGGCTTTTCGCATCTCAGATGGATTTTTCAATCAGCATTTCTCTTCTGGCGGTCCGCCGGCTCTGCGGTGCGGTAGCGTTTTGCGTAGGCCTGGGGAGAAAGCCCCATCACTTGTTTGAAGGCTCTGGAAAAATACAGCGCGTCGTGGAACCCGACGGAATGGGAAATCTCCCGTACGGAAAAGCTGCTGTTTACCAGCATCGCACACGCCTTCTGGATACGGTACTCCATCAAAAATCGCTTGGGCGACACCTGAAAATGGGTGGTAAAACTCCGGTACAGGCTGCTGGGACTGACCGAGAAAAGCTCCGCCAGTCCCTCCACGGTAATGGGCTGTTCATAGTTGTTCATAATGTATCTGGCCGCCATCCGGGCACAATCGGTCCGGGGCGGCGGCGTACGTCTGGACTGCTGCGCTTTTTCACTGAGGAGCGCAAAAATGAGGTACAGGCGGCCTGTGGATGCCACCTGGCACGCCAGACTCCCACGCTCCTCCCGGTGCAGTTCCAGCAGCATCCGTCCCAGCGATTTGGAAGAAACATTGAGTAAAATCGGATAATCCGGCCGGAAATCGGTCTGTTCGACCAGTTCCCGTGCGTCGCTTCCGGAAAAGCCGACCCATACATATTCCCAGGGCTTAGCCTGTTCTGCATAAAACTGTACGGTTGTATCGGGATAGACCAGAAAACTGTCTCCCGCCTCCAGAAGGAAGTGGCGCTCTCCCAGAAGCAGATTCCCATGCCCTGATAAAATGTGATAGAGGCGATAGTGATCCAGCACACCCGGTCCCCACTGGTATCCCGGGATACAGTGCTGATGCCCGGTGCTCGCCACGGAGAGGGATCGGACCTGCGGTGCAAGTCCATAGCGCTTGTAAAAATCATCCTGTAACATGGTCTGCTCTCCCCTTCTAACTGTGGATTGCGACTAATAGTATAGCGGAAAGAAGCGTATCCGGCAACTGCGCTCCCCACCCCGGCTATCCCATGCGAAAAAATCCATACAGGTGTGGGATGGAAACCCCTCTTTTCCCTTTTGAACATTTGGCCCGTCCACGTCCATTTATGGATTGAGCACGAAAAAACCATTTATAATCCCGTCTATCTTATCAAAAATAGTATATCACGGCACCATTTTGACAAAATTCAACGTTTAAAATCTTTCCAGGCACTTAAGCCCGCTGAAACATCCTCCTCTTTTTTCATGAACTGCTCCTGTAAACATGTTTTTTTACGTGCATGCCGTGCTTTTTTCCGTTTTCCTCGCATACATTTTTATTTTTCCGGGCTTATCGATAAAAAAGCAAAGATTTGATCTGTCATTTTTTCTTTTTATCGCTTCCGAATCGGCATGTCATTTTGCTATACTACCCCGTTCATTCTGCACAATTAATCTTTGATTACTATAAAAATCAGCGGTGCACAAATGCGATTTTGATTCAAAAAGCAACTTATTTAAAATCTTTTACACTCTTTTTTGTAGATTGCTTTCATTTTTATTTCTATTTATTTTGCACAAACAACAAATTATGACGAAAAAGTGAATATCGTCGGGGGCGCTCTTTATTGACTTTTTATAAAAAAGATGCTACTGTAAAGCTAAGCTGTGGGAAAGCCCACATCAGCCTCTGAAAACGGGTAGGGATGGCGTTACATATGTACTTATTTGACATTGGCTCTATGGATTTCCCAGGGGGCGGGTACATATCCGGCATCCGGATCTGTTGGAAGAGCATCTCCACATATTGAAAAGGAGCGACATCCAATGAAGAAGAGAAAAGTTCTTGCAACGATCCTTGGTTCCTGCATGGTCCTGTCCCTGGCCGCCTGCGGCGGCGGTACCGCCACCACCTCTACCCCTCCTGCTCCCACCGGCTCCGCCGTCGTGGAGGGGATTGAGAGCCAGGTGCCCGCTGGCGGCACCGTCGGCGTGTGCATCTACAAGTTCGACGATAACTTCATGACCACCTACCGTACCGCTCTGGAGACCATCCTGAAGGACAAGGGCTACGAGGTCACCGTGGTGGACGGCAACAACGACCAGGCCAAGCAGACCGAGCAGATCAACACCTTCATCGCTCAGGGCGTGGACGCGCTCATCATCAACCCCGTCATGACCAGCGCCGCCTCTTCCATCGTCAACCTGGTGCAGACCGCTGACATCCCCACCGTCTTTATCAACCGTGAGCCCACCGCCGAGGACATGGCCTCTTATAACAAGTGTGTCTACGTCGGCTGTGACGCCGCTCAGTCCGGTACCTTCCAGGGCGAGCTGATCCTGGAGACCGAGACCAAGGGCGACATCAACGGCGACGGCAAGGTCTCCTACATCATGATCCAGGGCGACCCCGAGAACATCGACGCCAAGCTGCGCACCGAGTACTCCGTCAAGGCTCTGACCGATGCCGGCATGGAGGTTGAGCAGCTCAACCTGACCCGCGGCGACTGGGATCAGAACAAGGGCCAGGAGATCTGCGCCAACGACCTGGCTCAGTTCGGCGATAAGGTCGAGGTTGTCTTCAGCAACAACGACTCCATGGCTCTGGGTGCCATGGAGGCCATCAAGACCGCTGGCCGCACCGTTGGCAAGGACATCTACATCGTGGGTGTTGACGCTCTGGACGCCGCTCTGGACGCCGTCAAGGCCGGCGAGATGACCGGTACCGTTCTGAACGATGCGCAGAGCCAGGCCGAGAAGGCTGTGGAGTGCATGGAAGGCCTGCTGGGCGGCACCACCTATGCCGAGGGCGAGCAGTCCATCTATGTTGACTACGTGAAGGTCACCAGCGACAACGTCGCCGAGTTCATCAAGTAAGTTTCCGATTCCTGTTTTACCAGTCTAGCAGTTTCGATTTACGAGGAGGGGAGATATGTACGGATGAAAACGACGTACATATCTCCCCCTTCCTGTCGGTTGTGGTTTGTGTGGTGTACGGCACCCTGCTTTGAGAAATGGCTCGCATACCGGTGCGCCGTTTCTGAAGGCAGGACCGTAACGAAGAGAGCAACAAGCAAAGAGGGGGCCAGTTCATGTCAGAGTATCGTTTGGAGATGCGTAATGTCGTGAAGACCTTCCCCGGCGTCAAGGCACTGGACCACGCGCAGCTCCGGCTGCGTCCAGGAACCGTACACGCTCTGATGGGCGAAAACGGCGCGGGAAAGTCCACACTGATGAAGTGTATGTTCGGCATCTACCATATGGACGAGGGAGAAATTTTTTATGAGGGCCAGCCGGTCCACATCAAGGACCCGCTGGATGCCCTGCACCACGGCATCGCCATGGTGCATCAGGAGCTGCAGCCCATTACGGAGCGCAGCATCGGTGAAAATATCTATGTAGGCCGCTATCCTCTCAAGCAGATCGGCCCGGTCAAAATCATTGACCACAAGAAAATGTATGAGGACGCCGCCCGGGTGCTGGAAGAAGTCCATATGAACTTCGACCCCCGCGCCAAACTGGGTTCCCTGAGCGTCTCCCAGATGCAGCTGGTGGAGATCGCCAAGGCCGTTTCCGCCGACTGTAAGGTGCTCATTCTGGACGAGCCCACCTCCTCCCTCACCGCCGGCGAGGTGGAGGCCCTCTTCACCATCGTGGAGGAGCTCAAGTCCAAGGGCGTGGCCATCGTCTATATCTCCCACAAGATGGATGAGATCCTGCGCATCTCGGATGAGGTCACCATCATGCGCGACGGCCAGTACATTGGCACCTGGGCCGCCAAGGAACTGACCACCGATATGATCATCACAAAAATGGTGGGCCGCGAGCTGGTGGACCTCTATCCCAAACGGAAAAATGTTCCCGGCGAGGAGGTCCTTCAGATAGAGGACTTCACCTCCATCAACCCCAAGAGCTTCCGGAATGTGACCTTCAGTGTGCGGAAGGGCGAGATTCTGGGAGTCGCCGGTCTGGTGGGTGCCCAGCGCACCGAGCTGATGGAGGGTCTGTTTGGCCTGCGTTGCCATTCCAAGGGTACCATTACCTATAAGGGCGAAGAACTCAAGATCAACCGTCCGGCCGACGCCATCAAGAAGGGGATCGCCATGCTGACCGAGGATCGCCGGGCCACCGGTATTCTGGGCGTTCTCTCCATCGCGGATAACGTCTCGATCTCCTCCCTGAATCAGTATCTCATCGGCGGGATCATGCTGGATGACAAGAAGATCGAGCAGCTGGTGCAGGACAACGTGGCCAAGCTCTCCATCAAGACGCCCTCCTCCAAGACGCTGATCCAGTCTCTCTCCGGCGGCAACCAGCAGAAGGTGCTCATCAGCCGCTGGCTGGCCAACAATCCGGATATCTTCATTCTGGACGAGCCCACCCGCGGTATCGACGTGGGTGCCAAGTACGAGATCTACTGCATCATTGAGGAGCTGGCCCGTCAGGGAAAGAGTATCATCATGATCTCCTCTGAAATGGGCGAACTCATCGGCATGTCGGACCGCATCATGGTCATGTGCGACGGCCGCGTCACCGGCTTTATCGACGGAGACAAGGCCAATCAGGAGAATATCATGGAACTGGCCACGCAGTTCGAGGCAGTCTGAATCAGAGAGAGGAGATTGGACTATGGCAAAGGAAGCAAAGCAGCTCAACGCTGCCCGTGTAAAACAATTTCTATCCAATTATGCGATTATAATTCTGATCGCTCTGCTGGCGCTGGCCGTCGGCTTTACCCGCGACAACTTCTTCAGCCGCAGCAACCTGGTAAACCTCATCATCAACGTCAGCCCCCGTTTCATCATCGCCTGCGGTGTGTCGGGCTGTCTGATCACCAAGGGAACCGACCTGTCGGCCGGACGTATGGTGGGCCTGTCGGCCTGTCTGTCCGCCATGCTGCTCCAGGATGTGGCCTACTCCGGCCGCATGCTGCCCTGGCTGCCTGATGTGCCCGTGTTCGTGGGCCTGATCGCCGTTCTGGTCATCTGCGGCATCTTCGGCGCCATCAACGGCTGCGTCATCGCCTTCCTGAAGGTTCCCCCCTTCATCGCAACCCTGGGCATGCAGACCATCGTCTATGGCCTGTGCAGCGTCATCACCAAGAACCAGCCCATGGGCGGCTACAAGGACTCCTACACCAAAGTGGCCAACGGCTATCTGCTGGAGGGCGCTGTGGGCAAGATCATCCCCTATCTGGCCATCATTGCCCTGATCATTGGTCTGTTTATGTGGTTCCTCTACAACAAGACCCGTCACGGTAAGTACATGTACGCCATCGGCGGCAACGAGAGCGCTGCCCAGGTGGCCGGCGTCAACGTCCCCGCCACTCTGATCCGCATCTATCTGCTGGCGGCTGTCCTCTATGCTCTGGGCGGCTTCCTGCTGGGTGCCAAGGCCGGCGGCGCTTCCGTCCAGACCGGCTACGGCTATGAGCTGGAGGCCATCGCCGCTTGTACCATCGGCGGCGTCTCCACCAACGGCGGCGTTGGCAAGATCTCCGGCGTTCTGGTGGGTGTTCTGGTCTTCGAGATCCTCAAGATCTGCCTGCAGTTCCTGCGCGTGGACCCCGCCTACACCTTCATTGCACAGGGCCTGGTCATCATCGTGGCCGTCGCTCTGGATCTGCGCAAGTATCTGGCCAAGAAATAATTTCTCATGTTCCGCGGCCTCCTGTCCCAGTCCGGGACAGGAGGCCGTATCCTACTCCAACCGGATGCAGACAAAGGAGCTTGGATCGTCATGCGTCTCTTTTCATCGCGGAAAGCACAGCTGGAACAAAAAGCCCGGGAACTGGAAGAGCGGGAAGCCCGCCTCATCCAGCGGGAACAGGCCCTGGAACAGCAGTCCGTCCAGTCGGAGGAGGAGGCCTCTCCCCCTCCCTCCGGTCCCCGGAATGCCAAGGAGCGCTTCTATGATAAAATCCCGGTCACCGTCCACCAGCTGGATATCTTCATCGGCATATGCATTGCCGCTTTCGTTCTGGTCGTCCTGATCGGCGCTATCCAGGGGCAGGGATAATCCCTCCATCAAACGTCCTTCCACGCGCTCTGTGGAAGGACGTTTTTCGTTGTCTCAGCACAGGTAGAGCGCAAAACTCCAGCACGCGGTGGCCATCAGCGCCCCCATGGCCAGATAGGCCGGGATGGGGATCCTTCTGAGCCAGCGCATAAACGGGGTGTTGCGCTTGACATATCCCTTGGCTACGCTTCTTGCCTCCTGAAGCACCTGCTCGGCCGAAACCCCCCTTCCGCAGAACGCCTCCTCCTTGACGATGAAAATGGCCTCTTCAAACAGTCTGGGGTCGGGAGACTTGACGACAATGACCCGGCGTGAAACACCTTTTACCATCGTGTACACTTCCTTTTTCTTCGTTTCTCTCAGTATGGCCAGATGCAGGAAGAACCATACAGTACAAGCAGAATTTGATCGGTATTCTCACCGCATAGTTCCCTCCGCTTTCCCGTAAACTAGAAACGCATATTCCATTCAGACCTGTGCGGGATCCTTCCGCCAGGCAAGGAGGCTTGATCCATTTGTGTCAGGACCGAAAACGTCTGATCCGCGCGCTGTGCATCCTGTTTGCTGTCAATATTCTGGTCATCAGCGTCCTTCAGACCGCATCTCAGGCGGCCACATACCGCCAGGGGTCCACAGGAGAACCCGTACGCACCATTCAGACCAAGCTGCGCAACTGGGGCTATTACGACGGCGCCGTGGACGGCATCTATGGCTCCGCTACCACCGCAGCGGTAAAGCTGTTTCAAAAGAAGAATGGCCTCACGCCGGACGGAATCACCGGTCCGGCCACCCTTCGGGCTCTTGGTATGCCGGACAGCGGCGGCGGCAGCAGCGGCTCCAACGCCCAGTCGGCCGACCTGGAGCTGCTGGCCCGCGTCATCTCAGCGGAGGCCCGGGGCGAGCCGTACAGCGGCCAGGTGGCCGTGGGGGCCGTGATCCTGAACCGGGTAGAGCACCCGGCCTTTCCCAGCACCATTGCCGGCGTGGTCTATCAGCCCGGCGCCTTTACCTGTATGGTGGACGGGCAGTTTGACGAGCCGGTGGCCGAGTCCTCTGTCCGCGCCGCCCGGGATGCCATCAACGGCGCAGATCCCAGCGGCGGAGCGATCTACTATTTCAATCCAGACACCGCCACCAGCGCATGGATCTGGAGCCGGCCGCTGATCAAAGTCATCGGCAAACACCGTTTCTGCGCATAAAAAAACAGGACAGGCCGTGCCTGTCCTGTTTTTCTGTCAATTCTCTTCGGTGAGCATCGTGCGGTGAAGCGGGGTGTAGAAGAGATTTCCCCGGTCCCAATCCGAGCGAAAGAGCGTCATATAGCGCACTTCAAAGCTCATCGGCGGAAGAAGGCGCTCCAACTCAGCCACATCCAGATCCGGCTTGGGCTGGACCTGACGCGCAAGGCTGGCGTGAGGCTGATAGGGCTTATCACTGATCTCAAAACCAGCACCGCGCAGCGAATCTGCCAGCTTTGCCTGGAGATCCATCAGCGGCGGTGTGGACTCAATTCCCATCCACCAGAGGTCCCCCTCTTTCAGCGAGAACTGTCCGATTCCAGAGCTGATCAGGGGGAAAGGCGCTCCATGGACCTGATCCATGGCTTGAATGACATCTGCCAGGCGATCTGTCTCGCCTAAGAAAGCCAGTGTCAAATGAAAAGTTCCCCGCGGTGTGGGGATGCAGTGCTCGGTATGTGTCTTCAGATAGTGCGTGGCCGTATCCATCCGATCCTTCCAGAGCGGAGGCAGGGATACGGCAATGAACAGGCGCATAAATAATCCCCCTTTGCTGTTTCCTATCTAAGTATATCAAAAAGGGCCATATTGTGCAAGGATGACTGTGTTTTCTAAGGGAAAGAAGTTACAACTTCTTTCTCATTTGTAACACTATACCGCACCGCGCCGCTCCCGGTGGTCATCCCTCCGGAAGCGGCGCGGTGCGGCAGCTTTGTCTCAGCTCTCCATATGGCGTCCAAGAAATCCTGCGATGGTCTGAACCAGCTTATAGTCTGTCTCGTCGGTGAGAAGCTCTTCCTCATTTCCGGCAAAAACCACACACCCCAGCACATCTCCCTCGGAGAGAATGGGTGCGGCGCAGGCCACGAAATAGCGGTGGTTGTCCTCGGTCACTGTAATAGGCGTCTCGCCATTCTGATACTGGTAGATGCCCCGGCCCTCCATGATCTGTTCCAGGGCAGAAGAGATCCGTTTGTCCGTCAAATCCCGCTTTCCGCCCCCTGCTACGGCCAGACAGGTGTCCCGGTCGGTGATGACCGAAATCCGTCCGGTGGTCTTGTTGAGGGTCTCGCACATCTGTCCTGCGAAATCTCCCAGTCCTCCCATGAGGGAGTACTTCTTAAAGATCACGCCGCCCTCGCTGTTTGTATAAATTTCCAGGGGATCGCCCTCCCGGATCCGCATGGTCCTGCGAATCTCTTTGGGGATCACCACACGGCCAAGATCGTCGATCCTGCGCACAATTCCAGTTGCTTTCATATCCATGATTCCTCCCACGGTTACTTGTTCAGACGGAGATAGTATCCGCAGGAATTGCCATCATATGCAGAAATTTGACTGGGGTTGTTTGGAAAACCTCTGAGCGATTTTGATTCTTTGTTCCGTTCTCCGGAAGTCATGCATCACCGCACGCGGTTCCCTCTTCCCCTTCCGCAGCCACGGAAATCAGAAACCCTTTTTCATGCAGCGCCTCCTGGATCAGATCCAGCGTGTCCTCGCTGTCCGCCTGGATCAAATGGTAGTGATAGTCCGAGGTCAGATGTTTGAGCGGGCTGGATTTTCCGCTGTGGATTTCCTCCAGAAAGGCGCTGGCTGTCCGGCGGGAGGAGATGAGCAGCGGCGCCCGTACCTGGCCATAGACCTGGTGGTCCACCATCACATTTTTCACCCTTCCCCCCAGATCCACGATGGTGAAAAGCTCCTCCTCGATCTGGGCGTCGGTATGCCGCACTTGAAAGACACGGCTCACCTGCTGCCCTTCATTCAGCCGATACCCCCGGTGGGTCGACAGGATATCATAGCCCGCCGCCCGGATCAGCGCGATATCCTGCACGATCACCTGGCGGCTGACCTGGCACTCCTTGGCCAGCGCGGTCCCCGACACGGGCTTCTCACTCTGTCTGATACGATCCACAATATGCTTTCTGCGCTCCGAACCGGTCATGACCCTTAAATCCTTTCTTCACTTCGCCTCCAGCGGGCGAAGATGCTTCAGAGAGAGATCCAGAATGGGGGCGGAATGGGTCAGCGCGCCGCAGGAGACATAGTCCACACCCAGATCGGCCAGCGCCCGGAGCTTCTCCAGCGTCACATTTCCCGAGCACTCGGTCTGGGCACGGCCCGCAATGCGCCGCAGGGCCTCCCGCATTTCCTCCATGGACATATTGTCCAGCATGATGATGTCCGCACCTGCAGCCAGAGCCTCTTCCACCATTTCCAGATTTTCTACTTCTACCTCAATTTTTCGCACAAACGGAGCATAGTCCCTTGCCAGACGCACCGCCTGTGCGATCCCTCCGGCCGCTCCAATGTGGTTGTCCTTCAGCAGGACTCCATCAGATAGATTATAGCGGTGATTTTGTCCGCCGCCAACCCTTACGGCATATTTTTCAAAGATCCGCATGTTGGGCGTGGTCTTTCGGGTGTCCAGAAGTTTGGTTTTGCTGCCCCGGAGAGCCTCGGCACAGGCGCGGGTATAGGTGGCGATGCCGCTCATCCGCTGGAGATAGTTGAGGGCCACCCGCTCCCCCGAGAGAAGGGCCCGGATGTCCCCACGCAGGGTAGCCAGGTGCGTTCCCGCCTCCACCTGCTCCCCGTCCTGGTGGAACCATTCCACCTGTACCTCCGGGTCCAGCAGCTGAAAGACCCGCTCAAACACCGCCAGTCCCGCGATGACGCCCCGCTCTTTGCACAAAAGCTCCACCTGTCCGGGCGTCTTCTCCCGGATCACCGCGTTGGTGCTCACATCCTCGCTGGAAATATCCTCCCGCAGTGCCTGGAGCAGCAGCGGATCGATCTGTGTGGTCATGGTAATGGGATTCATGGATCAATTCCTCCTCGTCTGGGCGCACGCTCCGGCAATGGCAGCTGCCGCCCGTTTGGCAAATACAAGGCTCTCCAGCAGGGAGTTGCTGGCCAGCCGGTTTGCGCCGTGTACGCCGTTGCAGCTGGTCTCCCCCACGGCAAACAGCCGCTCCATGGAGGTGCGGCTGTCCCGGTCCACCCAGATCCCGCCCATGAAATAGTGCTGAGCCGGTACTACGGGGATGGGTTCCCGGGTCACGTCATACCCCTGCTCCAGACAGTGCTGGTAGATATTCGGGAAGTGGTGCAGGATGGTCTCCCTGGGGATGGGCTCCATGGAGAGCCAGACAAACTCCGTCCCCTCCCGTGCCATCTCCTCCCGGATGGCCTTTGTCACCACATCCCGGGGGAGCAGTTCGTCCACAAAGCGCTTCCCCTGGTGATTGTAGAGGAGGGCCCCCTCTCCCCGCACCGACTCCGAGATGAGAAAACGCCGTCCTGGCTCCTTGGAGTAGAGGGTGGTGGGATGGAACTGGACATAGTCCAGATGCTCTGTGCGGATGCCATACCGGGCAGCCAGATCCAGCGCGTCACCGGTCAGATGGGGAAAGTTGGTGGAGTGGGGATACCGCCCGCCGATCCCACCGGTGGCCAGAATGGTGTATTGGGCCCGGATCTGCATCCTCTCACCGTGCGGTCCCCGGGCCTCGATGCCACGGCAGATCCCGTCCTCCACCAACAGGTCCGTCATCGTGGTGTAGGGTCGAATCTCCACGTTGGGCTGTTTTCGGACTGCGCAGAGCAGCTTGCTGGTGATCTCCTGTCCGGTGATATCCTTGTGAAAGAGGATACGGGGTTTGGAGTGGGCCCCTTCCCGGGTAAAGGCAAAGTCCTCCCCATCCCGCTCGAACTCCACCCCCAGCCGGACCAGATCTGCAATGATCTCCGGCGACGTGCGCACCATGAGATCCACCGACTCCATCCGGTTTTCATAGTGTCCCGCCCGCAGGGTGTCCTGGACATAGCTCTCATAGTCCTCCTCCCCGCGCAGCATACAGATCCCGCCCTGGGCCAGAAAGGAGTCGCTGCTCTCTTCCTCCGCTTTTGTGATGAGAAGGACCCGCATCCCCCGGGGCAGGTTCAGCGCGCTGAACAGCCCGGCCACGCCGGTTCCCACCACAATCACATCTGTTTTTTCTTCCATCATCTGCTTCTCCTGTCCTCCGCCATCACTTGGCCAGGCGGAGCATCTGCTCCAGCGCCCGCCGGGCCATTTCACTCTGCTCCCCGGGAAGGGAAACCGCATTCTTTCCGGTCCGGAGCACCTCCAGCACCTTTTCCAGCGTGACCTGCTTCATATCCCGGCACACCGGGCTTGTGGCGGGAAAATAGAACTTCTTTCCCGGATTGTCTCGCTCCAACCGGTGCCGCACTCCGATCTCCGTGCAGATGATGTACTCCCGCGCCTCGTGTTCGGCGGCATAGCGGATGATCCCACTGGTGCTGCCCACATAGTCCGCATGGGCCAGCAACGCAGCCGGACACTCCGGATGGGCCAGAACCGGCGCCTCCGGGTGGGCTTTCTTGAGATCGAGCACCTCGGAAAGGCGGATCTCCTGGTGGACCGGACAGCAGCCCGGATGGAAGAGAAATTCCTTCTCGGGCACCTGCTCGGCAATAAAATGGGCCAGATTCTGATCAGGGATCATCAAAATCTTCCGGTTGGGCAGGGCACGCACCACATCCAGGGCGTTGGCCGATGTGACGCACACGTCGGCACAGGCCTTGAGTGCGGCGGTGGAGTTGATATAACACACCACCGCCAGATCCTCCTCCTGTTCCCGGATCTTCCGGATCTCCTCGGGCTGCGCCATGTGGGCCATGGGACAGTCGGCCTCCAAGTCGGGCATCAGGACGGTTTTTTTCTCATTGAGGAGTTTTGCGCTCTCCCCCATAAAGCCCACTCCGCAGAAGACAATGGTCTGCTGCGGCAGGTCGAGGGCCACCTTGCTCAGATAAAAGGAGTCTCCCACATAGTCTGCAATCTCCTGCACCTCCGGGGCCACATAATAATGGGCCAGGATGACCGCATCCCGCTCCCGCTTCCAATCCTGGATCTGCTGCTCAATCGTCATGTAACGTTTCCTCTTTCCACACCGATATTTCCCACTGCTCAGCGGAACATGTTCTGTTATTGTAGCATATGTCTTGTCATATGACAACTTATTTATTTGACACAGACTTCCATCTCCAGCCCTTCCGTTTGGGGCAGACCATATTTACGCATGGGGAAAAGCGCAGATATACGCCCTGTTTTTCGACTTATTTTGACTTTTTGCATTGCAGCAGCCGTTCTCGGGGACTAAAATAAAATTTGACAGCTGTCCGCCGCAGGTTTCCCGTTCCGGCGGACGCAGTACAGAGAGAATGAGAAGGAGTCCTGCACTATGACGCACCACGTACGTATCGGTACCCTCGCTTTGGCCGGGATGTTGGCCTGCTCCGCCGCAGCGCCTGCCCTGGCGGCAGAATATGCGGATCTGAGCTGGGACCACTGGGCCTATTCCACCTTGCAGCAGGCCGCAAGCCTCGGCATTCTTCAAGGTGTAGGAGGAAACCGGATGGAGCCCGCCGCCACCATGAGTTGGGGCCAGTTCCTGTCGATCTCCGCCCGCTCCTTTGCTCCCCAGGTCTACCAGGAGGCACTGGCAGATGGGCAGGCCTGGGACATGGCTGGATATACGGCTGCTCTGGAGAGCGGCATGCTCTCCCTGGAGGACGCGCTCCCGGTCACCCCCGCCTCGCTCAACGCCCCCATTTCCCGCCAGGATGCCGCTGTGATCCTGTACCGTGCCCTGCCCGAGTCGGTCCGCGGCGGCTTCAGTACGTTTGCCCCGGATCCACCCCTCTTTACCGACTGGTCTTACATGGACGATCTCCACCAGGAAGCCGTGGGCGGTCTGGTCCGCTGCGGCGTGGTGCGCGGAAAGAGTGACGGCTCCTTCGGCTTTCAGGATACCATTCAGCGCTGCGACGGCGCTACACTGCTGATGAATACGCTGAATCTGGTGGATCAGGCCCGCTGGGGTGAGGAACAGGATATCACCATCCGTTACCTCAATGCGGAGACCGGAGAGGAGCTGCTCCCCCAGCAGCAGTTTACCTCTTCCGTGGGGGATTATCTCAGCCGCTTTGAGCAGGACCTGAGTGCGCAGCACTATACCTTCGCCGGCTTCGACCAGGTCTACCAGGTCAGCTCGGCCTGTTCCACCTATACGCTGGAATACCGCCCCATGACCCAATCGGAGATCGTGCAGGCGGAATTCTGGGCCAAGGTGGAGCGCGGAGAGGCCAATGCAGAGGATTTCTGGACCCAGGACTTCTGGCTGGTGGAGCAGGGTGAAAACACCGCTAAACTCCAGCTGCTCTTTGGGGATCCCGGAAAGCGCCGCTTTGTCAATAAAGAAGAGGCCCAGGCAAACATGGTCACAATCACAGTTCCGGTCTGGCGTCTCTCCGGCTCCGGGAAAAAGGCATCCACCGCTTCCTTCCAGGTACATGCTGCCCTGGCCCAGGACGTAACGGAAATCTTTACTGAGATCTATCAGGACCCGGAACAGTTCCCCATTCAGGATCTGGGCGGCTATTCCTGGCGCGGCGATTCGGCCACCGGCGAGCATAACTGCGGCACCGCCATCGACATCAATTCCGACAACAACTACCAGGTCCGGGACGGTGTCGCCCTGGCGGGCAGCCGCTGGCAGCCGGGCCAGAACCCCTACTCCATCTCCCCGGACAGCTCGGTGGTACGCATTTTCAAAGCTCACGGCTGGAGCTGGGGCGGTGACGCCTGGGCATACAGCACCAATCCCGCCGAGGGGTATCACGACTATATGCACTTCTCCTATATGGGCGGCTGATCCTCTCTCCATAGGGAAAAACAAAAACCGGCGTGCCAGACTGAGTCTGGCACGCCGGTTTGGCATCTAGATTCTATTTTTTATCTCTGGGCATCCACGATCACGGCGCTGAAGCGCATCAGCATGGCCGCCACTTCCGCGCGGCTGGCCAAGTCGCCGGACCGGATCTCGCCTCCATTTCCCAGCAGGATGCCATTGGAAGCGGCCCACTCCATGGCCTCACCCGCCCAGGAGGAGATGCTCTCCCGGTCGGCAAAGTTCTCTGTGCCGCTGCCGGTGCCCATGGCTCCGGCTCCATGCTGCTGCGCATAGCGGTAGAGCATGGCCGCAAGGGCCTCTCGGGTGACCGGCTCCTCCGGCGCAAACCGTCCGCCGCCGGTGCCGCTGGTGATCCCCATCTGAGCCGCCCACTGCACCCCGGGCGCAAACCAGCTTCCCTCAGGTACATCGGTAAAGGTGGGGCCCTCTGTGCACTCCGGCGCACCCTCCATGCGATACAGGACAGAGGCCACCATTGAGCGGGTCATTGCCCCCTCGGGTGCAAAGCGCCCTGCGCCGATGCCGGAAAACAGCCCTCTGGCCGAGACAAACTGCACGCCATCCTGGTACCAGGCCTGTGCCGCCACATCAGAGTAGGTGACACTCCGCTCCTCCAGCGTGATCTGGCAGGACTGAGACACACGTACCCGCATGCCCTCTTCCACGGCAACCGCCCACGGAAGGACCGCCGTCGTCCCCTCACTCTTGTGCATCACCGCCACAGTCGAGGACTTCACCTTGGCCGGCAGGGTCAGCACTGCCGTGTCCGCCTCGGCCGGAAGGGTGATCTGGGCCGAAACCGCGCCGTTTGCATCGGTATTCACCAGGGCAGTCGCACCGCTGACCGGATCGGTCACCGTGGTCTGGGTGGGCGGGACGGATTCCACCGGCGGCTCCGGCGTCACACCGCCGGCTCCACCGCCGCCACCTGCGCCGCCGCCTGCGCCACCAGTGCCGCCACCGGTATTGCCGCCCGTGCTGCCGCCGGACTCACCTCCCCCGGTACCACCGCCCGGCTGACTTCCTCCGTCGATGGTGGGCACCGCAGCCATATCCTGCTGCGCCTGCTTCTGGGCCGACTCCACGTCTGCCGCCGAATTTCCGGCCTCGATGGCCAGGCGTCCGGCATTCAGAATCTTCTCCAGCTTGGCCTGATTCTCGGCAGTATAGCGTGTCAGGTCATAGCTCTGATACGCCATGTGCAGCTGTGTGAGAGCCTGCTGCTTCTGCTGAGCCAGGTCCCGGCGCTCCTCCAGAGCCTGCATCATTGTGCGGCTCAGGTGGAGGAGATAGGTATCCGCACCCGTGCAGGCATCCGCATAGGAACCATACCACTCCGAGGTCACCTCCGACAAGGGCCGCTCCGACAGCCCGTTCAGGGTTCCGACCCAGGCTGCGGCATCGGCCAGCTGGGAGAGGCTGCGCAGGGTCTTATCGACCGCCTCATTGGCCAGTGCGGCCACCTGCTCCTGATCCGCTGTCTCCGCCAGGTCGGAGTGCTCCACTACAAACGCAGCATCAATCCCTTTCAGGGCCTCCTGCGCCAGGCCATAGAGCCGCTCGGCGGTAGCTTCGTCCACTGCATGGTTGTTCATGGCATCCAAAGCGTCCCGGTGCTCGCTCCGCCAGACTGCAACGATGGCATTCACGCGCATTTCCCTGGTCTCAACGGCTTCCATATTCTCCGTGGCCCGGGTAAAGATCCCCTCCAGCTCCTCTTCCTCTGCGGTGGAGAGCTCCTTCCATGCAGTTCCATAGTAGCCGGTCAGGGCATTCCAATCCTGTACGGTGTAGTTCTCTGCGCTGTAATGGGCAAACGCGGCATCCAGGTCGTCCAAATACGCATTGTTCCGCTTTTCTCTCCACACCGCGTAAAGCGTGATCTTCTCCCCCTACTCCTAGGCCAGATTTCGAACGGCGCTCTGATCCAGATAGCGCACGCTGCCGTCCCACTCTGTGGCCCAGCCGGCAAAGATCTTATCATCCGGGCCAGTCATGGTGCATTTCGGGAGATTCTTACTCTGATCGTACCGATAGCTCTCCTCTGCCATCTCACCCTGCCCGCCGTTAGCATCAAAGGCCACCGTGTACTGGATGGGCTCCCACTGGACATACAGGGTCACCCGCTGGCCCTGGTACTTCCCCGCCAGGTTGAGCACTTCGCTTCCGTCGTCGTAAAAAGCGTCGTCTCCGAAGACATTTTTCCAGCCCTGGAACGCATAGCCCGTCCGGCGGAAGGTATTCTTCTCCAGAGTCAGCTTCTGATCCCATACGCCGCTCTGTTCGGGCATGGAACCGCTGCCGCCATTGGAGTTAAAACGAATCGTGTAGTCATTGGGGAGCCATTTGGCATACAGGGTCTGTCCGTTCGCCGTGATCGGTCCGGTGACCGGAATGTGATACTCCGCATCCTCATACCACTCGACCCGCTCATATCCCACTTTGGGATCCTGCTCGGCATAGACATCCGGGTCCACCACCAGGTCCGCCTTGACCGGAAGGGTCAGCGTATCCAGCTGATTGTTGCGGGCCACAAAGCCGCTGCCGATCGGGCTGAGATTGGTGTTGGCGCTCAGATCAATGTGGGTGAGCAGATTGTGGTCCAGGTGGACAAATTCCAGCGCCGTCAGCTTGGAGAGATCAATGCTGCTCAACCGGTTATCAAAGGTCTCAATGAACTTCAGGCTGGTGTTGGTGGAAAAGTCCACCTCCGGCAGGTCGTTGCTCCGGCAATAGATGATCTCCAGCGCCGTACAGCCTGTCAGATTCAGGTTCTTCATATGGTTGCTCTCACAGTTGAGGGAAATCAGGTTATCCAGGCCGGATACATCCAATGCCGCAATCTGGTTGAATCTGCACTGAAGATGGCGCAGCGCACGGTTCTGCTTTACGTCCAGCTCCTTCAGCCGGTTATTCTCGCAGGAGAGCTGTTCCAGGGCAGAAAACTGTTCGATTCCCTCCAGAGTCTGGATTCCCTTCCCGGAGACGTCGATGCTCTTGATCTCAGCCAGCTCTGCGGCGGAAAAATACCCGTCGCTGCCAAATCCATTCAGATTGTTCCGGTCGGTCAGCCAGCTCCGGAACGCTGCATCGGGGAAGGTTTCTTCCGAAATGGCCACTCCGCTCTCCTCGAGAGCGGCAGCTCTTGCGGTCCATCCGGGCAGCATCAGCGGAAGCGTCAGTGCCAGGGACAGCAGTGCCGCTGCACCGCGCATACGGATTTGCTTCATTTGCTCCACTCCTGTTCTTTCTTCATTGAAAAAATTTTTGTTTGTGTCCAAAAAAATCTATTTTGCTGTTGATGCATTATATCAGAGGTGCTCCCGCTTTATAAGGTAAAATAGTTATATTTTTATAAGATAATGTTATCCAGTTTTCTATTTTGTTACCAATTGGCCGTGATTTTTGCTTCATCCTCCCAGTTGAAGGATATCGGAAGCGCGCACAGCCATACAACAACAAGAGAGAGCACTTCACCGAAGCGAAGGCTCTCTCTATGGGAATATACTATATATGATCCGTTACCGGCTCAATGTACTCAGTGCAGACAGTGTCTGTTCGATCTCCTCTTCCGTATTGAAGGGTCCCATGCTGGCTCGCAGGCTCCCCTGGGGGAAGCTCCCCACGGTCCGGTGGGCCAGCGGCGCGCAGTGGAGCCCTGCCCGCATACAGATCCCATACTCCCGGTCCAGCCGGAAAGCGGCCTGGGCACAGTCCATCCCCCGCAGGTTGAAGGACACCACCGCCGTCTGCCGCCGGGCATCCCCCGCACCGTAGATCTCAATACCGGGGATGGCACGCAGACCAGACAGGAACTGTTCACACAGGGCCTGTTCATGGCGGCGGATAGACTCCAGTCCCCGCTCCTCCAGGTATTCCAGCCCGGCCCCCAGAGATGCGATCCCCACCGTATTGAGGGTCCCGCTCTCGTACCGGTCGGGCAGGAGATCGGGCTGTTCCAGATACTCCGAAAAGCTGCCGGTCCCTCCCTGCTTGAGGGGCTCGGGACGGACATTGGGCCCCAGACAGAGCAGCCCGGTCCCGGGCAGGGCCAGCAGTCCCTTGTGGCCGGGGCAGGCCAGCAGGTCGATTCCCATGGCCTCCATATCCAGCTCACACACACCGGCCGACTGGGAGGCATCCACCAGAAACGGAATCCCCCGGGCCCGGCAGAGGGCCCCGATCTCCTCCACAGGCATCTGCGTCCCCGTCACATTGGAGACATGAGTACACACCACCAGGCAGGTCTCGGGCTCCAGCGCCGCAGCGACCTGAGCGGCCGTCACCACTCCGGAACCTGGATCACCCTGTACCAGCGTGTGGCGCACGCCCCGCGCTTCCAGCGCCCGGAGAGGACGCAGCACCGAGTTGTGCTCCATAGTAGTGGATACGATGTGTCCGCCGGGTCTGGCCATCCCCTGGATGGCCAGATTGAGGGCGTCGGTGGCATTGGATGTAAAGACCACCCGTTCCGCCTCTCCCACGTGGAAGAAGGCGGATACCTGTTCCCGCACGGCATAGACCATGCGCCCGGCATCCAATGCCGGCGCATGGCCGCCCCGGCCGGGGTTAGCCGTCTCCCGCATGGCCTGCGCCGCCCGCTGATAGACCGGCTCCGGCTTCTGACGGCTGGTGGCGGCGGTGTCCAGGTAGATCATGCCCCCGCCTCCTTCCGGCCCAGGCAGGTGAGCTCCTCCCCTTCCTGGCGGTACAGCGCACAGGGAACGGTCATCTCCTCAAAAAAGGCCTGCGCCTCCCGCTCTGCCTCTATGCCCTCAAAGCACAGGGAGAGGGAACAGCTGCCCCCCACGCCCCTGGGTGTCGGGACCAGGGAGGCCGCCAGGCCCTGTTTTTTGGCCTGGGCCTCTCCCTTCATGCTGTGGGTGGTGGTATAAAAGGACAGAAAGATCATGCCTCCCGCCCCCGCTTTCCCCGGGCGATCAGGGCGGCCCCCAGAGCACCGGCGTAGCGGCCCATGGGATCGGTGTAAACGGTGGTGCCCAGACGCTGGGACAGCCGCTGGACCAGATAGGCGCTGTCGCACAGTCCACCGGTGAGGAGCACATCGCCCTGGATGGTGTGCCGGGCACACAGCCCCGCCACCTTGCTCACGACGGAGTCCACCACGCCGGCGGCAATGTCCTCCCGGCGCTCACCCGCACCGATGTGACTGATGACCTCGCTCTCAGCAAACACCGTGCACATGGAGCTGATGGCCAGCGGCTCTCCCTGCCCGGCCAGGGCGAAGAGCTCCGGCAGATCCACGCCCAGGCGGTTGGCCATGATCTCCAGGAATTTACCGGTCCCCGCCGAGCACTTGTCGTTCATCAAAAAGCTGGAGGCCATGCCCCCCTCCACGGTGATCACCTTGGTGTCCTGTCCGCCGATGTCCACCACCGTGCAGTCCCGTCCCAGCAGAGCGAAGCCGCCCTTGCCGTGACAGGTGATCTCGGTGACCGTCTTGGCGGCATAGTCCACCGACACCCGGCCGTATCCCGTGGCCACGACCCGCATATCCTCATCCACGGGACGTCCCTGGGACGCCAGGCGCTGGGCCACATCGGCGGCCGTTTCCTTGCTGCTCCACCCGGTGGGCAGGACAAAGGCATCCACCATCCGCGCCTCGTCCAGCACCACCACCTTGGACGCGGTGGAGCCAATATCAATTCCGGTAAAATAACTCATTTTTCGATCGTCTCCAGGAACGCCGCCAGGCGGGTATTGATTTGTCCCTTATCGGACTGGGAGTAGTCGGTCTCAATGTTCAGGTAGGGCAGCCCCTTCTCCTGGGTCACAAAGCGCTTGATGAAGTAGGACTCCACATCATAGGTGTGGCAGGACTGGAGGATGATCTCCAGCACGCCGTCGATGGCGTACTCGTCGATCATTTCACCAATATACCCTCTCCGGCTGTCGTTGGGGCTCATGACAGAGCAGTTGATGTTGAGATACTTCCGGGCCAGGGCCTCGTAGACGTCCGGATTGCTCTCATCCACCTTTTCCACCTTTTCCCGGGTGCCGCTGCAGGTGTCGAAGGCCACTACATCGGCCCCCATCTCCTCCACAGTGCGGATGATCTTCTCCCGCACGCCCGCGTTGGGACAGCCCGTCAGCAGGAGGCGGGGACGGTCGCTCTGCTTCCCCTTGTAATTTGCCTCCCAATCGGCGAGCACCTGGGCGGTACGGGCCTCCACATTCTTGCAGCGCTCCTCCAGATCAAAGGAGAAGCTCCCCACGTCGATCTGAGTGCCCATCTCGTATCCGCTGATGGGGGCGGGATTGAGCTTGCCCAGCTCCAGATAGCGGAGCATCACATCGCGCTCCCGGTTCTTGCGGCGGATGGCCGCCCGGATGTCCTCCTCTGTAATGGTGATCCCATAGAAGTCCTCCAGCTTCTTCTGGAAGGCGATGATCTGCTCTTTCCAGAAGGCCAGCGCAGCCGCATCCCGGCTGTGGGGCAGCTGCATCACATAGGTCTCCTTGATCTCGCCCAGCAGCTCGAACATCTTCTTTTTTCCGTCACAGGTGGTCTCGGCCACCACCAGATCGGAGAAATAGAAGTAGGGGCAGGTATCCGTGAGGGCAAAGCCATAGCTGGCCTTGATGAGCGGGCACAGATTGCGGGGCAGGTTTGCCTCGGCAGCCGCGATAGGCTCCTCACTGGAGGCGCACAGTCCCACCGGGATGGCGCCGGCCGCATAGACCAGCTCAATGGGCACATAGGAGCAGAACAGGCCGATCACCCGGGCCCCCGACTCTTTCAGCTGCTTCATTCGCAAAAATCCGGCCTGGCGGGCCTCCTGATAGCTCTCAAATCCGGCGGGCAGGCGAAGCGCATTCTTCTCCATACAGAACATCCTTTCCCAAATAGACGGCAATCCCGGGCCGCGCGGAACGGTTCGCTCTTCCCCGCGTTGGCCCGGTTCTTTTCTCCAAAATTAACCTCATCGTAGCAAAGCCTCTCCCGAAAGTCCAATTGCTTCTTTCGATGATAACCAATGCCCTTTATCGAGAAAGTATATAAAGCATCCTGGTCTCCCTCTGCAAAACTCTTTTCCAGTCTATGCGTCCCTCCGCCGCGGTGTCCCATCAAAAATACCCCCGGACAGGGCTGTCTGTGCCGCCGTCCGGGGGTATCTCTTGTATTTGGTTGGATTTATTAATGCCGCCCGATCTTCAGTCGGGCCATGGCCCGGGCCAACGCCGCTTTGGAGTGGTAGTACTCCTGGATGCTCTGTTTCTGGCGCAGGCGCTCCTCGGCACGCAGTTTGGCGGCCTCCGCGCGCTTGCGGTCCACTTCCTCGGGATGTTCCGCAAAGCCCACCAGGAGGATCACATAGTCTGGTTTGATCTCTGCAAAGCCAGATCCCACCACGGCGCTCTCCCATACGCCCTCATTCTCATAGCGCAGCTCGCCGGGCTCGATGGCGGTAACCACCGGCTCGTGGCCCGGATAGATCCCCATCTCTCCGTCCACGGCGGGGATGACCAGGGCGTGGGCCGGGCCGATGTAAAACTGCCGCTCCGGCGTAATGATCTCCAGATAGAAGCTGGTCTGGGCCATTATACCGCCCCCATCTTCTTCGCCTTTTCCACGACCTCGTCCACATTGCCCACCATGCTGAAGGCTGCCTCCGGATATTTGTCCAGCTCGCCGCCCAGAATGGCCTCAAAGGAGCGGAGGGTATCGGCCAGCTTGACGTAGCGGCCCTCCAGTCCGGTAAAGGTCTCGGCCACGGAGAAGGGCTGGGAGAAGAACTGCTGGATACGCCGGGCCCGCTCTACGGTGCGCCGGTCCTCCTCAGAGAGCTCCTCCATGCCCAGAATGGCAATGATGTCCTGGAGTTCCCGGTACCGCTGAAGCAGCTCCTGGGTCCCACGGGCCACCCGGTAGTGGCGCTCGCCCACCACATCGGGCTCCAGAATGCGGGAGGTGGACTCCAGCGGGTCCACTGCCGGATAGATGCCCTGCTCCACGATCTTACGGGAGAGAACGGTGGTGGCGTCCAGATGGGCAAAGGTGGTGGCAGGTGCGGGGTCGGTCAGGTCGTCCGCCGGGACATAGACCGCCTGCACCGAAGTGATGGCCCCGTCCTTGGTGGAGGTGATGCGCTCCTGCAGGGCGCCCACCTCGTTGGCCAGCGTGGGCTGATAGCCCACGGCGGAGGGCATCCGCCCCATCAGAGCCGAGACCTCCGAGCCAGCCTGGACATAGCGGAAGATATTGTCGATGAAGAGCAGCACATTCTGCTTCTCCCGGTCCCGGAAGTACTCCGCCATGGTCAGCCCGGTCAGGGCCACGCGCATACGGGCTCCGGG
Organism: Pseudoflavonifractor gallinarum; assembly: GCF_014982855.1. GTDB lineage: Bacteria > Bacillota > Clostridia > Oscillospirales > Oscillospiraceae > Pseudoflavonifractor_A > Pseudoflavonifractor_A gallinarum. The sequence continues at coordinate 64,647 of NZ_JADCKF010000007.1, forward strand.
GGGCTCGTTCATCTGACCGAAAACCAGCGCGGTCTTGTCGATGACGCCGGACTCGCTCATTTCCCGCCAGAGGTCGTTGCCCTCGCGGGTACGCTCGCCTACCCCGGTAAAGATGGAGTATCCACCGTGCTCGGTGGCGATGTTGTGGATGAGCTCCTGGATGAGCACCGTCTTGCCCACGCCGGCGCCGCCAAACAGGCCGATCTTGCCGCCCTTGGCATAGGGCGCCAGCAGGTCGATGACCTTGATGCCGGTCTCAAACACATCCACCACCGGCCGCTGGTTCTCAAAGGCCGGGGGCTGCCGGTGGATGGACCAGGTCTCGCTGGCCTTCACCGGCCCCTTCTCGTCGATGGCGTCTCCCAGGACGTTGAACATCCGCCCCAATACGCCCTCGCCCACGGGGACGGAGATGGGCCCTCCGGTGGCCGTGACCTCCATGCCCCGGCCCAGGCCCTCGCTGGGAGAGAGCATGATACAGCGCACGGTATCTCCCCCCACATGCTGGGCCACTTCCATCACCTGGCGTTTTCCTCCCAGCTCCACCTCCAGGGCTTCCTTGAGCTCCGGGAGCGTGCCGTCAGAAAAGGCCACATCCACCACAGGTCCCATGACCTGTACGATGGTTCCTTTGTTCTCACTCATGATATCGCATCCCCTTTCGGGCGTTTCCTGTCTGATTCTGCTTGTGCCGCCGTCCGGCGGAACTGCGGCCTAAAATGACTCGGCCGCCTGGGCGCCGCCCACCACCTCGGTGATCTCCTGGGTGATGGCGCTCTGGCGCGCCCGGTTGTAGGAGAGGTTCAGCTTTTGAAGCATGGCCCTGGCATTGTCGCTGGAGGACTTCATGGCGGTCATGCGGGCATTCTGCTCCGAGCAGTAGGACTCCACCATGGCGCCGAAGAGCACGCCTTTCAGATAGCCCGGCACCAGGCGGTCCATGACGGCCCGCACCGACGGGACATAGGTCACGTCCCGGTTATAGCAGTCCCGGTTTTCCTCATAGTCCGGGAATACATCCGGGTCCAACGGCAGGATCTTATAGGCGGTGGGCTCCAGCCGGAAGGAGTTGATCATATTGGTAAAGAGGACATAGACCTCGTCCAGCTTCCCGTCCAGATAGAGCTGCATCAGCACCTCCGACATATCGCGGGCCCGGCTGATGTTGGGATTCTGCGCGGTATAGAGAAATTCTCCGTCGATGGGGATGCCCCGCTCGGTAAAGTAGGAGCGCCCCACCTGTCCCACCACAAAGAGGTAGGAGTTGGGCGTCTTTGCCATCCGCTCCTCTGCCATCTTCAGAATGTTGTGGTTGTACGCGCCCGCCAGGCCCTTATCGCCGGTGATCACGATATAACCTACCTTCCGCCGCTCCGGCGGGATATCGGGCCGCTTGTCAAAAAAGCGGTGGTCGATCTCCGGCGAGTGGTGGAGGATATCCGAGATGGTGGTCTCGATCTTATGGAAGTAGGGTTCCACATCGCTGAGCTGCTTGCGCGCCTTGCGCAGGTTGGAGGAGGAGATCAGATACATGGCGTTGGTGATCTTCAGCGTCTGCTCCACGCTCTTGATGTGGGTCCGGATCTCCTTTATGCTTGCCATGTGCCGCTCACCCGCCTCTTGCTCTCCTCCAGGGCCGCGCGGATGGTCTCAATGGCCGGAGCGCTCAGGTTCCCGCTCTCCTGGATATCTGCCATCACGTCGGCGTGCTCCTCCTCCATCTCCGCGGCAAAGGACAGGAGGAAATCCCGCACCTTCTCCAGCGGCACATCGTCCACCAGGCCGTTGGTGGCCGCATAGAGGATCACCGCCTGGCGGTTTACCGGCATGGGATGGTAGAGGGGCTGCTTGAGCAACTCCAGAAGCCGCTTTCCGTGGTCCAGCGCCTGCTGCGTGGCGGCATCCAGGTCCGAGGCGAACTGGGTGAATACCTCCAGCTCCCGGAACCGGGCCAGATCGATGCGCAGGGTACCTGCCGTTTTCTTGACCGCCCGGGTCTGGGCCGCGCCGCCCACACGGGAGACCGAGAGGCCCACATTGACGGCGGGCCGCTGCCCGGCGAAGAAGAGGTCGGTCTCCAGATAGATCTGTCCGTCGGTAATGGAGATGACATTGGTGGGAATATAGGCCGACACATCGCCCGCCTGGGTCTCAATGATGGGAAGCGCGGTCATGGAGCCGCCGCCGTACTCCTTGGTCAGGCGGCAGGCACGCTCCAGCAGGCGGGAGTGCAGGTAGAACACATCTCCGGGGTAGGCCTCTCGTCCGGGCGAGCGCTTGAGCAGCAGAGAGAGGGTCCGGTAGGCCACCGCGTGCTTGGAGAGATCGTCATAGACGATGAGCACATCCTTGCCCTTCTCCATAAAATACTCGCCCATGGCCGCTCCGGCGTAGGGCGCGATGTACTGCAGGGGGGCCGAGTCGCTGGCCGTAGCCGAGACAATCATGGAATAATCCATCGCGCCGTGCCGTTTCAGGGTGTCCTGGATGCGGGCCACCGAGCTGGCCTTCTGGCCAATGGCCACATAGATGCAGATGACGTCCTGCCCCTTCTGGTTCAGGATGGTATCCACCGCAATGGCGGTCTTGCCGGTCTGCCGGTCCCCGATGATCAGCTCACGCTGTCCCCGTCCAATGGGGACCATGGCGTCAATGGCCAGTATTCCGGTCTGAAGGGGCACATTGACCGGCTCCCGGGTGACCACACCGCTGGCCTCGTGCTCGATGGGGCGGGTCTCAGTGGTCTCAATGGGACCCAGGCCGTCAATGGGGCTGCCCAGAACATCCACGACCCGGCCGATCATGGCCTCTCCAACGGGGACGTCAGCCGCCCGTCCGGTGCGGCGCACCACCGTACCCTCCCGGACGCCGGCATCGCTGCCCAGCAGCACTACGCCCACGCTGTCCCGGGCCAGATTCATGACCATGCCCTTGACACCGGTCTCCAGTTCCACCAGTTCGCCGTAGACCGCCTTGTCCAGGCCATAGACTGTGGCGATCCCGTCGCCTACCTCCAGGACGGTGCCCACTTCATCCCGCCGTACGCGGGTATCATATCCGGCGATCTCCTCCCGCAGGAGGGCGACGATCTCTTCCGGTTTGGTTTTCATGCCATTCGCCTCTCTTCCAGATACCGGCTCAGGCCGGCCATCGCACCGCGGACGCTCTTATCGTACCGGATGCCCTCCAGCTCCAGGGTAAATCCCCCCACAAGGGAGGGATCGGTGCGGATCTCAAATTGGATGTCCGCCCGGTGGTGAAGCTTGCACAGGGCCTGGCGGATTCGTTCCAGCTCTTCTTTCTCCGGTGTGCGGACACAGGTCAGGACACACCGCGCCGTATTCTTCTCCCGCAGCCCCAAAGCCCGGAAGGCTTCCAGGAGCTCGGGCAGCAGCGCCATCCGGTCCTTCTCCGCCAGCAGGCGGTAAAAGCGCAGCAGGGTCCCGTGTCCGTCCAGCTCCGGCAGACGGCCCAGCAGGCGCTTTTTCTCCTCCGCGCGCACGGTGGGCGCACAGAGGGCCGCCCAGAGTTCGCTCTGTCCCATGAGGGCCTCCGCAGTCGCCCGCAGTCCCGTCTCATCGGGCATCACCTCATAGAGGGCCTGGGCATAGCGGCGTGCCAGCTCGCTCATGTACGTTCACCTACTTCCGCCAGGAAAGATTCCACCATGGCCTGCTCGGCCGCGGAGTCCATGGCCTGTCCGGCCACCTTCCCGGCAGCCAGCAGAGCAAGGGCCGCCACCTCATTCCGTGCGCCCCGCAGCATGGCCTTCCGCTCCTCCGCGATCTGAGCCTGGGCCTGGCTGTGCACCTGCTTGGCGTCCGTTTCAGCCTGGGCCAGTCTGGCCTCATAGGCCCGCTGCGCCCGGTTCTGGGCATCGGCCACCAGCTTGGAGGCCTCCTGCCGGGCGTCCGCCAGCTTGGCCTCATACTCGCTGCGCAGCTCTTCCGCCTGACTGTGCTGGATCTGTGCCGATTCCAGCTCTTCCCGCACCAGGGCGGCCCGCTGCTCCAGCACCGCGTTGACCCGCCCAAAGAGCAGCTTGCGCAGGATGACATAGAGCACCAGCAGGTTGATGACGGTAAACACGATGGTGGAAACTTCAAATTCCAGCATGGGGTACGCCCCCTTAACCCATAAAGATGACGAGCAGGGCGGTAATGAAGCCAAAGATGGCGGTACCTTCTGCCAGAGCGCAGCCCATCAGCAGGGCGCTGTTGATCTTTCCGGCCGCCTCAGGCTGGCGGGCAATGGCCTCGCTGGCCTTTCCGGTGGCAAAGCCGATGCCGATACCGGCGCCGATGCCGGTGAAAACCGCAATTCCCGCAGCAATGATTCCCAGTGTCATAGTAATTTCCTCCTCAAAATATACTGTCCGTTACGCTTCTTCCTCTTTGATGCCCTCTCCGGTAAAGAGAGTGGTGAGGAATACGAAGACCACCGTCTGGATCAACCCGTCAAACAGGTCAAAATAGAGGCTGAATACCGCCGGCAGCACCACGGGCACCAGAAGCTTGATCATCTCCATGATGATAAACGCGCCCAGGATGTTGCCGAACAGACGCATACACAGCGCCAGGGGCCGGATGGCCACCTCCATGAGATTGATGGGGATGAGCAGAGGCATCGGCTCGGCAAATTGCCGCAGGCCGCCCAGCAGTCCCCGATACCGGAACTGTGCACCATAGATCAGCACCATGCTCATCAGGGCCAGGGCTGCCGTCACGCTGATGTCCTTCGTGGGCGGGGTCAGCCCCACGATCCCAATCAGGTTGGACACACCGATGTAGAGTGCCACCGTCCCCAGATAGGGAGCGAAGGGTCTCCAGTGCGTTCCGAGATTGGTCTTTACAAACCCATTGAGAAACTGCACCGCGCCCTCCAGGGCGATCTGCCCCTTGCCTGGATTTTGTACCCGCAGGTTCCGTGTCAGAACCAGCGCGCACACGATGAGGGCTGCCATGACAATCCAGGTGACTACCACCGACTCGGCCACCGGGACACCGCCCAGTACCGGGATTGTAAAGGCGATCCGGTTGCCCAGCTCCTCCACCAGCGCTTCCTTGAATCCATCCAAACACATCACCTCGTTTTCGCGTGTGCTATCATACTCCCGCGCCGTTTCTTTGGGAATCCTTTGGAAAGTAAAAAAAGTATGGAACATAACCCAAAGTGGAACCGGTCCTCCGGGGGTTCCAAGGTATTAGGCCAGAACGGTCCCCTCCAGGAAGGCACGGCGGAAGACCCGGCGGACCAGGGGACCGGCGATCAGGAGCTGGAAGGGCAGCGCCATTACAAAATTGCGGGGAATATTGATGAGCCATTGGAGGGGCACTCCGCTCCACATCCCGGTGTGCACCGCCCCCTCACAGGCTCCGTACAGGGACATGATCAGCACCATGGGGACCACCATACAGCCGGAGACACACACCACCTTCTTCAGAGGCGAGTCCTGAGGCCGGACCAGGAAGCGAAAGGCAAATCCCTTTGCCAGCCGGGACACCAGAAACCAGTCGCAGCACATGGCAAAGACATAGGCAATGGGGAAACCCAGCCAGGCCGCCGCCACAACTTCCAGACTGACCGCTCCATATTGGAGCGCAACATTGTACAGGCTCATCCAGAGCACCATGGTAAAGCACATCAACACCGTATAGATGAGGCTCTCCCGCTTATTCTGAGGCATCGTTCATTCTCCTTATCGAAAAAAATTTCGGCCCGTTCCGGCCGCTGCTCAAACAGGATACCAGAGATGGCTCCGCCTTCGTAATAGGGAGTTCTTCCGAACTTTTCGTCTTCTATCTTCGCCGATTTTCTTAAACTTGACGAAACCAGACGCATTTGACACCGGGTTGTTCTTTTCTTATACTGGTAGAGAAAGGAGTCTTTCCACCATGTCTGTACCCTCCCGTTCTTCCCTCCGTGCACAGCTTTTATGGCTGAATGTGATCATTGTATCCTGTTCCATCGCCCTTTCGCTGGCGGGCACACTGTATCTCACCCTGCGCAGCGAACGCCACGCGCTGGACAACAGCCTGCTCAACTCCGCCTCCATCCTGTCCCGGGTCCCTCTGGTGGCCGAGGTCCTGGACGGAACTTCCTCCAGAGAAGAGCTGGCGGCCTTTCTCAATGACACCACGTCCCATGTCTCCGACATCGACCTGATCCTGGTGGCCGATACGGAAAACCGGATCTATTATGCGCCCGACTCCGTCTTCCTCGGAACCCACTATACCGGTACCGCGCAGAACGCCGTCCTGGCCGGTGCATCCCCCTACACCTCCAATGAGACCGGCCCCATGGGCTCCGATCACTCCGCCTATGCCGCGGTCCGGGACGACAGCGGAGCCCTGCTGGGCTTTGTGGTCGTGGGCGTCTATGTCCGCAGCATGGCCGTCCTCACCTTTCAGACCATCCTCCGCTTTGCGGGGATCGGTCTGCTCTCCGCCGCCCTTGGCTCTCTGCTGGCAAACCAGCTCTCCCGCCGCATCAAGGCCTCCCTCATGGGGTATGAGCCGGACGCCTTTGCCCGGCGCTTTCACCAGCGCGAGGACATCCTGGACGCACTGGAGGAGGGAGTCCTGGCCATTGACCGGGAGGAGACCATCATCTTTCTCAATACCGCCGCAGCCCAGATGCTCTCTCTGGACGAGGAGGGTGTGGTGGGCAAATCCCTCCATACCGTCTATCCCCGCTCCACGCTGGACCGGGTCCTGCGCACCGGAAAGCCGGAGTACAATGTCAGTATGAGCTCCCTCAAGGATGTCCGGGTACTCTCCGACCGGCTGCCCCTGTATGAGGATGGCCGCCTCACCGGCGCAGTGGGCATTTTCCGCAACCGCACCGAAGTGACCCGTCTGGCCGACGACCTCACCGGGGTGCGGCACATGGTGGACGCCATGCGGGCCTATACCCATGAATTTATGAACAAGCTCCATGTGATCCTGGGCCTCCTCCAGATCGGGGAGCCCGAGAAGGCCCAGCAGTACATTATGGACACCAAGCGTACCCAGCAGGAGGCGGTCAGCCGCATCATGCACCAGATCGGAGAGCCCTCTGTGGCCGCCCTTCTGGTAGGTAAAACCAGCCGGGCCGGAGAACTGGGTATCCGCCTCACCCTGGACCGGGAGAGCTTCCTGCCGGAGGGCAGCCCCTGGCTCCCCCCCGACGCCTATGTGACCATTCTGGGCAATCTCATTGAAAACGCCATCGAAGGCCTCAACCAGTCCCCCCGGGACAGCAAGGAGATCACGGTCAGCATCCGGGAATCGGAGGCCTCTCTGCTTCTGTGCGTGGAGGATACCGGCCCCGGCATTCCCGCCGAGATCCAATCGCACCTCTTTGAGCGGGGCCGCTCCACCAAGGGGCGGGGCCGCGGAACCGGCCTCTCTCTGGTGCAGGAGGTGGTCTCGGCCTATCACGGCGAGATCCGGGTGGAGTCAGAGTCCGGGATCGGCACGTCGTTTTTCATTACCTTTCGGCGGGATGATCCCGCCGCCCCAGAGGAGGAGTCAGATTGTATCAAGTCGTAATCGTGGAGGACGACCCCATGGTGTCTCTCCTGGACAAGACCTTCACGGAAAAGGACCCCCGATTTACCGTGATCCAGACCTTTTCGGAGGGGCGCAGTGCGTTGGAGTGGCTCTCCTGTCACCCCGCGGATCTGCTCATTTTGGATGTGTACATGCCCCTCCTCACCGGAATGGAGCTGCTCCATGAGCTGCGCGCCCGGGAGATCGAATCGGACGTCATCATGGTCACCGCCGCCAATGACGCAAAAACGGTGGACGCACTGCTCAAGCTGGGGGTGGTGGACTACCTGGTCAAGCCCTTTACCTGGGAGCGCTTTCAGCAGGCCCTGGATACCTTCTGCCGCCACCGCCAGGCTGTGGCTGGGGAGGCGGTCAGCCAGGATGCGCTGGATCAGCTCTTCGCCCCCTCCGCCTCCTCCCCGGAGCATCCGGTTCCCAAGGGCGTTCAGGAGAGCACGCTGGAGCGGATCCGCACCTGCCTGCGCACAGCCCCGCCCCAGGGGCTGCCCAGCGAGTCGATCTCACGTCAGACCGGACTCTCTGTGGTGACGGTCCGGCGCTATATGAACTATCTGGTGGAGCGCGGCGAGGTGGTCAGCAGCTTCAACTACGACACCGGCGGACGCCCCTGCCGCCTCTACCGCTACCCCGGCCTCGCGTGAAAGTCCTTCTATTTTCCACCATGCGGGCATATCCTGTGGAAAGAAACGCAAAGGAGGCAGGAGCATGGAGCTCTCCGGAAGCAAACAGGAGACCCTGACACGCCTGGCCGTGTGTGTGATCGCGGCCCTGATCCTCTACTCCAGCGCAAAACCCCTGTGTTCTGCCCTGAAACTCCCACTGTGGGAGGAATACCGCCCCTGGCTGGAAAAAAATCGGATTCAGGCCATTGCCGTGGTATCTGCGGTCCTCTTTGGGCTCTCTCTGGCGCTCTTTCCCCTGGAAGCCAAGCCGGAGGAGGAGCCACCCCCCTGTGAGGACGATTTTCAGCCCGTGGCATAGAAAAACGCCGCCTCTGCATCCTTCCATGCAGAGGCGGCGTATCCTATTTTTATCGGAATTTGGGCAGAAGGGCCGCGCCGATGATCCCGGCATCATTTCCCAACTGGGCCCGCATCAGGCGGGTGCGGTGGGCGTTGTTCCGGGCGTAGTCCTCCCGGTTGAGAATATAGCGGACGGGCGCCATCAGCGTCTCGCCCTGGTTGGAAATCCCGCCGCCGATGCAGAAGATCTCGGGTTGGAAGATGTTCACCAGGCTGGCCACGCCGCAGCCCAGGTATTCGATGTATTCATCCACCACCTGGCCTGCCGTGGCATCTCCCATACCTGCCGCTTCAAAGGGAATGCGCCCGTTGACCTTGGACAGGTCCCCTTCCGCCAGCTTCCACAGTAGGGAGTCGGGATTTTGCTCCATGCTCTCCCGGGTGCGCCGGATCAGGGCCGTGGCCGAGCAGTAGGTCTCAAAGCAGCCCCTGCGGCCGCAGGTACACAGCCGCCCGCCATGCTCCAGTACAAAATGCCCCACTTCCATCCCGGCATAGTTGAAGCCGGTATAGAGCTTGCCGTTGAATACCGCGCCGCCGCCAATACCGGTGCCCAGCGTAATGGCCACCATGGACGTGCTTCCCCGTCCGGCGCCTACAGCATACTCGCCCAGGGCGGCTGCGTTGGCGTCATTCTCCATGTAGATGGGAAGCCGCTCCGGGAAGTGCCGGCGCAGCAGGTCCACCAGAGGCACATTTTCAAAGTCCAGGTTGCTCCAATACTGGACGACCCCCCGCTGGGGATCAATGGTGCCCGGAGAGCCGATTCCCACAGCGGCCAGTTCCTCCCAGGACACGCCGGCCTGCTCAGCCGCCAGTCTGGCCGCGGCTGCCATCGTATCCGCCACCGCTTCCGCGCCCCGGGGTGTGGGGATATTCCCGCGTCCCAGAATTTCACCCGCTTCGCTCACCACCGCAGCGGCGATATTGATTCCGCCCAAGTCGATACCCAGATAATGCATACTGCACAACCTCTCTTCCGGTCAGGTTGTGCTCATTGTACCATACTTCCTATCGGAATGCAAAAGGCTGCGTTCGGTCCCTGCCTTTCGCCCCATCAGATGAAAGGCCAGGGCCACCGCGCCGCTGATGATCAGAAAGGCATAGAAGCTGATTCCCCGGCTCACCAGCATGGCAGGGGTCACCAGTCCCGCCCCAAAGATCGGAGCAAAGGCCGCCACAAATCCCCCTTCCGCCGGCCCCACTGCGCCGGGCAGAGGGAGGGAGGAAACTGCCAGCGTCACCAGCGCCTGGGTTCCCAGAAAGAGCGCCGGCCCCGTCCCGCTCAGTCCGAACGCCCGGTACACCACATAGGGCACCGAAAAGACCGCCGTGAGCTGTAAGGCATTGAGCCCCAGAAGCATGGGCAGAAGGGCCGGGTTGCGCCGCAGAATCCCGGCTCCGGCCGCATATTCCTCCATCTGCCGCGCCAGTTTCTCGCCCGCGCCCGCTCGGTCCCGGATGATGTGGACCCGGTTCAGAAGATCCAGGACACCCCCTGCAAGCCGCCCGGCCAGATGGGGAAAACACAAAAAGGAGAGCATTCCGGCCGTCAGCGCCCCCATCACCGCCGCGCCGTACAGGAGCAGCAGGCCCAGGCCGCCCCCCATCCCCTGGCGCAGCGCCGGCAGAAAGAGCCAGGCACACAGGGCATAGAGCAGTACCGTGATCTGATAACAGATGGCAATGAGCATCATATTGAGCGCTCCGTGGGCGGCGGGGACTCCGTCCCGGGACATATAGTAGATCTGCGCCGGCTGCCCTCCCGTGGCCGACGGCGTGATGGAACTCACATAGAATCCCACAAAGGAATAGCACAGGCAGCGGCGGTAGGGCGTCCGGTGCCCCAGCCGTCCCAGAATCAGGCGGGTACACATGGCCTCACATCCCACAAAGACCAGCATCAGACCCAGTCCCAGCAGTACATAGCGTCCATCCACCCGGTGCAGGATCTCCAGCAAGCTGCCCAGCGGCTGATCCCGCAGCAGCACAAAGCCGGTCACCCCCATCAGGACTGCCAGCAACAGGACGCCGGCCAGGTTTCTCTTATTGGACATACCCTTCACTTCCTTTGTTCTACCGTTCCGGGAATCAGGCACACACTTCCGTCTCCCGCGTCATGGCCTCCAGAATGCGGGCGAGTCCCGCAGCCTGCAATTCCCGCTTGCGCGCCCGCATGCGCGCCGACATCTCCCCAAGGGCTCGGTCGTCATAGAGCAGTCCCTGGATGGCCGCCAGGCACTCCTCCGGCTCCTTGGCCGCCGCCCTAGCCAGGCCGGAGCGCAGCAGGAAGCGGGCGTTGTTCTTCTCCTGCTGGAGAAAGGGCTCCCACAGCAGCAGGGGCAGCTCGGCAAAGATGCTCTCAAAGACCGTGATGCCGCCGGGCTTGGTGAGCATCAGGTCGGCCTGTTCCATATACTCCCACACCCGGTCGGTAAAGCCCACCACCTCAATGTGTTCATACCGCCCGGAAAGCCGCTGGTAGAGCCGCTGATTGTGGCCGGTGAGAATGGTGGTGCGCACACCGGGCAGTTCATCCAGGGCGTCATAGAAGGAGTCCTTCTTGGGCAGCAGGCCCAATCCGCCGCCCATGATGAGCAGACGCCGCTCTCCGCCGCCCCGGCGGTGGCTGATGGTGCGGAATTCCTCTTTGACCGGGATCCCCGTCACGTGGATGCGCCCGGCCTCCACCCCTTTCTCCATCAGCCGCTCCTTGATCTCCCGGCTCCCGACCAGATAGCCGTCGGTCCGGCTGTGGAGCCACTCATTATGGGTGGACAGATCGGTCACACAGGTGACCAGCGGTAGGCGGTCACCGCTCTCCTCTTTATAGCGGGAGACCAGACCGGCACAGATGGGATGGGTCGCGATCACCGCATCGGGCCGCTTTTCCCACAGCAGCTCTTCCAGCTTGTCCAGCATAGGCCGGTCCAGCGGAAAATGGGTGTCGGAGGGCAGTCGGTCCGCCATACGGTAATAGGCATTGAACAGCCCGTATCCATAGGTCACCAACAGGTCAAACGCCTTGTAAAGGGCCTCGGAGCTGTTCGGCATGGCATAGGCAAAAAAGTCCAGCACCTCTGTCTCCGCTCTGGGAAAATCCCGGCTGATCTGCTGCCGCAGCGACTGTGAGGCGGACCAGTGTCCCAGTCCAAATTTTCCGGTGAGTATGAGGATCTTCATGGCGCTCCCTCCTTTATGGCCTAAAGTATAGCAGGCAAGTCTTTAGAAAAAGACAACCGAAATCTTAAAAAGCCTTTAAGGATATGTGAAAATCCTCTGACACTGCCCTCTGTTCCGAAAAGAAGACCGGTACAGAGCCTTTTCCGCTCTATACCGGTCTGAAAATACACTATTTGGATGTCTTTGGAAGTCTGGCCCCATGCGCTTCCCCTGGGGCGCTGGGGAAGACTGGCCGTAAAACAGGTTCCCTGTTCCCGTGTACTGGTCCCCGTCAGTTTTCCGCCGTGGACCTCCACAATGGTACGGGCAATGGCCAGTCCCAGTCCGTATCCGCCCTGATCCCGGCTGCGGGCACTGTCCGCCCGGTAAAAGCGCTCAAACAGGTGGGGCAGATGCTCCGGCGGAATGGGCTCCCCGGTATTGTGGACCATCAGACGTACCCGTTCCTGCTGCCGGGTCAGGGTCAGACGTACCGCACCGTGCTCTCCGGCGTATTTTACCGCGTTGTCCAGCAGAATCATCACCAGACGGCGGAGCTGTCCCTCATCCCCCTGGAGAAAGATCCCGGGCTGGATCTCACTGTCCAGCTCTACCCCCGCCTCGAAGGCTACCGACTCAAAGGGGAGCAGGCATCCCAGCGTGAGATCGCTCATGGAGAGCTGAGCATAGACCAGCGGCAGTCTGGCAGCATCGTTCTTGGCCAGGAAAAGCAGGTCCTCCACCAGTTCCTTCATACGTCCCGCCTCTTCCTGGATGAAGGTGAGCCACTTCTTCTGCTGCGCCACCGAGTCTTCCGGGTGGGAGAGCACAATGCCCGCATTGGCCAGAATGACCGTGAGTGGCGTCTTGAGCTCATGGGAGGCGTCGGCCACAAACTGCCGCTGCTGCTCCCATGCCTGTTCCACCGGGCGCAGGGCCAGCGAGGACAAGAAGAGACTCACAATAAAAAAGCACACCAGGGCCCCCGCTCCCACCAGCAGAGAGGTGACGACCAGGTCCATCAGGTTTTCCCGCTCCCAGCGCATATCGGCAAAGGCAATGCGGAGCTTTCCGTCCCGGTCCCACTCCACCAGATAGCGCAGATGGCTGGGTTTGGTAATGGTCCCCTCGGGCACACCCTGCTTCTGCACTTCCTCGACCGCCTGCTCCAGCGCTTCCTGGGATACCTGTACATTTCCTCCGGGGGCATAGGAGTCGATATTTCCGTTCTCATCCAATACTACCCCAAATACCGGTACCATCGCCAGCTGACGGGCATCCGGGTTTCCTCGTCCCGCTCCCGGCTCCTCCCCTTCCGGCAGATCAATTTCAATCTGCGGAGGTGCCATGCCTTCTGCCCATTTCAGGGCCAGGCGCATGGCGGAGACACTCTGTCCACGCAGACGCTGTGATGTGGAGCCCAGCAGGGCGCCGAATACGATCAGCAAAACCAGACTCACCAGCATCATATTGATGAGGATAAACTTTCGCCTCAGCTTCTTCAGCATGACGGTGCCTCCGTCAACTCAGAGGGATATCCAGGTGATAGCCTACCTTGCGCACCGTTCCGATCCCCACTCTGGAGTTCAAAAAATTCAGCTTTTTACGCAAAAAGGAGATGTAGACCTCTACGTTGTTATCCTCCGCATCCGATTCCATTCCCCACACCTTGGAGATGATATCCTCCTTGGGTACCACGGCCTTGGGCGCCGACATGAGGAGCTTGAGCACATCGAATTCCTTAAAACCCAGGCGCACCGACTTCCCCGCACAGGAGAGGCAGCGGGTCGAGAGGTTCAGGGAGAGATCCGACACGGTCAGACACTCCGAGAGGACCTCACCCTGCCGGCGCGTCAGGGCCCGCACCCGGGCCAGCAGCTCTCCGGCGTCGAAGGGCTTGGTCATGTAGTCGTCCGCTCCACAGTCCAGACCGGTGATCTTGTTGCTGGTCTCATCCCGGGCAGTCAGCATCAGAATGGGGGTGGAGATGTGGGCTGCGCGGAGCCGCCGGGCCACCTCAAACCCATCCAGCCGGGGCAGCATCACATCCAGGATCACCAGATCATACTGTCCGGAAAGGGCATAGTCCAGCCCATCCGCACCATCGTCCACCAGATCGGTCTGGTAATGCTGTTCCTGCATGATCTGACCCAGGGTCTCGGCCAGACGTCTCTCATCCTCCACAATCAAAATACGCACCGCGTTTCCACTCCTTCTGTTTTTTGCCATTGTACTCCATGAAGCTGAACCTAGTCTGAAAAAAGAATACCATCTCTCATAGAAAAAAGAATCACCAAACTGTAAATCTTCCCCGGATAACAAAACATCCCCCGCAGTCCAATGGACTGCGGGGGATATCCTAGTTCGATCAGTCGAAGATGGTCTGGTCGTCCACAGGGGTCTCAAAGGCCTTCAGGGCCTTCTCCACCAGCTTGTAGCGCAGCTCGAACTCCTCCTCGTGGGTGAGAGCCGGGTTGCCCAGGGGGTGGGGAATGGCGATGGTGGGCACGATACGGTTGGCGCCCACGGTCATGGAAATGGGGGTAACGGTGCACATGTGAACCACAGTGACACCGGCGCGCTCGATCTCTTTAACCATCGTTGCACCGCAACGAGTGCAGGTGCCTCACGTAGAGGTCAGGATGGCGGCCTTAATGCCGGCATCCCGGAGCTCTTTACCGATGGCCTCGCCGTACTTCTTGGCGCTGGCGACGGCGGTGCCGTTGCCGACGGTGGTGAAGAAGTAGGGATAGATGCCGCCGATCTTGCCTTCCTTCTCCATCTTGCGCAGCACGTCGACGGGCAGGACGCGGTCAGCATCCTCGTTGGCGTAGACCGGGTCATAGCCGCCGTGAGCGGTCTCGTGGTCGGCAGCGGTCAGATCCTCGAAGGAGCTGATGTCATAGCGGCCGAACTTGGAGGCAGAGGAGGACTCGATGTGATCGGGGTTGCCCTTGGGCACGATGCCGCCGGAGGTCACCAGAGCGATCGTGGTGTGAGCCAGATCGGTGATGGCAGCGCCGGGAGCGACACGGTCGAAGGAGGGCATGGGGAACTCGGTGGTGTAGGGCTTGCCGGCCAGCTTGTTGAGGAGCATCTTCACGGCACGGGTGGAGCCGCGCTCAGCCTCGAAGAAGTTCACGCGCAGGCCGTTGGGCATGTAGCCCTCCTCGGCGGAGGCGCCGATCTTCTCGCCCTTAGCCAGCTTGATGGCCAGAGAAGCCATCTTGGGAGCAGCGTCGCGCATGCCGGCAGCGCTGTTCTTGGTGGCGATGATATAGACCTTGTTCTTGAACATGTCGGCGCCGGGGTTCTCCTCGTACATACCGGTCACGACGGGCAGGTTCAGCTCGTCCTTCACGGCAGCAGCGACGGTACCACAGGCCACGCCGTAACGGCCGGCGTTGAACGCGGGACCGCAGACCACGACGTCGGGCTTGGCGTCGGAGATCATCTTCAGGACGGTCGCCTTGGCGGCGTCCAGATTCTCGTTGAAGTAGGAGTCGCCGCAGATCACGGTGCCCACCACTTCAGCCTCGCCCTTGAACGCAGCGTTCAGAGCCAGGCCGGGGCCCACAGCACCCTCACGGTACTCGGGGGCGTAATCAGCCTTCTCCTCGCCGCCGATCTGGGCGAAGAACTGGTTGATATAATGAACAACTCTCAGACTCATAGCAGTTCCCCTCCTTATCTGGCGCTGAGCTTGTTGAAGCCCATCTCATTGGTCGCGCCGGTGATGACCTGCAGCTCGGCGGTGATGGAACCGTCAGCTTCCAGAGCGCCGTCGAAACCGCCGGCGATGATGTTGGCAGCCTCGGGATGGCCGATGACCTTGTCCATCTTGGGCAGGTGGATGACCATGTTGGCGTTGCCGCCGGTGACCACGGCGTCAGCAGCGGGATCGGCGTCAGCCAGGGACTGGGAAGCGCCGTCGCGGCCAGCGTACTCGTCGGTGATGATGACGGTCTTGATGCCGGCAGCCTCCAGCTTCTTGCAGTTCATGATCAGGTCGGTATCGGGGTTACCGAAGCCCTCCTGGGAGACCAGAGCGCCGTCCAGCTCCAGGAACTGAGCCAGCTTGGTGGACCAGTCGGAGGAGCGCTCCTTGTCGGCCAGGTAGACGTTCTCGTTGGTGATGATGACACCCACGAAGTTCAGGGTCTTGCCATGCTGCTCCAGCAGGTCATGGATGACGGGGTTATTCAGGTGATGATAAGTGGTGTTCTTATCACAGGCGGACACGCAGTTGCCGCTCAGGATGGCGCCGTCCATGGTCTCGGTGGGATTCAGGATGGTGGGCATGGACTTCTTCATGTCAACGCCGTACACATAGGTGTCGTGCAGCAGGCCCTGGCTCTGGAGCATCAGCACATAGCCGACGCGGGGCAGGTCAGGATACTTCTCCTTGCCGCTCATGACGCCGCTGGTCTCATAGACCTTGGTCTCGTCGGGGGTGACATCCTTGCCCAGAGCGCCCAGGTAGGCAGCGGCCTTCAGGCCGGCCATACGGATGGCGTGCTCGTGCTGGTGCTGCTTGATGCCCTCCTTGGGCTCGCAGATCATAACCAGGTTGTTGAGCTTGGAGAAGGGGGTATACTCGGCGCCGGGGCCGGTCATGTCGATGATACCCTCCTGGAAGCCAACCACCTTACCGGTGGTGACCACGGCGCAGCCCTTGAGAACATGGGTCTTGCCGCTGCCCACGGTGGTGACCTTGGAGATCATGCCGGGGAAGACACCGCCGGAGCCCTCCACCTTCACACGGGGCTCGATGACGTCCTTGACAGGGATGATACGCACGGACTCGCCGGGATGAACCACCTCGAAGTCGACCGAGGCCAGGTCCTCGTCCTCCAGCAGCAGAGCGCGCAGCTCCTCCACGTTGACGTAGAGGGTGCCGTTCTCCACCTTGGAGCAGTCGCCGAGCTTAATGTCGCTGATGTGAATTTCGCCTAATTCCAGCCGCATAAGTCTCACTCTCCTTATTGTAGTTGTGGGGCGATGGCCCCGTCTATCAGCCGAAAATCGATCTCTGCAAAGTCTTCCCGCATGTCGGCCGGGGCATCCTCTCCCCGGTGGAACCGGGGCGGAAACTGCCGGCACACGTTGAGCGCTGCCTCGATCAATTCCAGTGACTCCAGATCCAGTGCCCCGGACGCGTCGTCCAGCGCAACTGAGCGGAAGGGGGTCTCATTGGGCTTTACACTGCCGGCCAGCGGATGGGTCAGCAGCTTGTGGCCCTGATGGACCAGATCCCGCACGTGGATCAGTACGTCCACATGTCCGCCCTCCACGTACTGGAGGGTGCACAGAGATCCGAACTTTTCCCGGACCTTCTCGTTGTTTGTCACCAAAAGCAAGACAGTCTCTCCTTTGCAAAAAAACAGGGGCAGGGTATACGTATCATGTAATGCCCTGCGCCCTGTTGAAAACCTGAGAGTTTCCCCCGCCCGGTGAGTCGGGGTTGCCCCTTCGGTGCCATGTTACGAGAATCATGGTCTTTTCAGAGTTCTGTCCGCCTGCGGTTCTCGGGACCTGAGAAATTGGCGTCCCACTCGGCAAAATGGGGCCGCTTATACCTTCGGTGTTCCACTCCTGTCGGAACAGAAACTCTCCCGCAGTCATCATCCAGACTATATTTGTTTTTTCGATGGTCATATTATAACATATCGAGTTTTCAAATACAAGCCCGTATCTCATATAAAAATTATTTAAAATACACGATTATTTAATTCCGGCGCACTTTTTATACTATTTGGTTTATTCTCCAAACATCGACGTTTGCACGATAACGTCCCGTTCCGGCACCTTGGACCAGGAAAAATCCGCCGCCAGTTCTGCCGGACGGACCGGCTCCCCAGTGGGGGAGAGACCCGCCAAAAAGGCCAGTTTTCCCACCAGCTGCTCCGGTGAATAGCGCGCCCGCAGGGCCCCCATGTCCAGGTCCATATCCCGCTTGGAGAGCCTCCGCCCATCCTCTGCCAGCAGCAGGGGAACATGGTAAAAGACCGGCTGGGGCAGGCCCAGGAGACGATAGAGCAGGATCTGCCGCGGGGTGGAATCCAGCAGGTCCTGCCCCCGCACCACCTGGTTGATCTCCATAGCTCCGTCGTCGGTCACCACTGCCAGCTGGTAGGCATAGACCCCGTCTGAACGGCGGATGATGAAGTCACCGCACGCCCGGCACAGGTCCTCCTCATAGTACCCCAAATGTCCGTCTATAAAGGACACTCGTTCATCCGGCACCGCGAGGCGCCAGGCACTGCGCCGGGTGCGGCTCAGCTCCTCCCGCTCCTGGGGAGAAAGGGAGCGGCAGCGTCCGCTGTAAAGGATCTGCCCATCCCCCCGGTGGGGCGCAGAGGCGGCCAGACGCTCGGCCCGGGTGCAGAAGCAGGGATAGACCAATCCCATCTGCTCCAGCTGCCGGAACCGGGCGGCATAGAGCTCCGTCCGCTCACTCTGCCGGTAGGGACCGTGGGGTCCCCCCATTTGATACCCCTCGTCCCAGTCCAGGCCCAGCCAGCGCAGATCCTCCGCCAGGACCTGGGCATACTCCTCCCGGCAGCGGTCGGGGTCCAGATCCTCCATCCGCAGGACCAGCGTGCCGCCCGCCGCGCGCACCGACAGCCAGGCCAGCAGCGCTGTAAACACATTTCCAAGGTGCATCCGTCCGCTGGGACTGGGCGCAAAGCGTCCCCGCAGCAAAGGTTCCATGTCCCATCTTCCTTTCCAGTAGGTCTCGTTTTGTTCTCCAGTATACCATTCCCTCCGGCACACGTCCACGCAGTGGACCATTTCTTTTCTTGCAAGTGACTACACTATATAGTATAATAAAGTGACGCAGGGCCCTTCCATTCGGTCCTGCTCCATAAAAATGATATATCTGCGCTCCGAGCAAAGATCTCTAAGGTGCCCCCTCCGGGCGCTATGAGATCGCGCCGCGGGTCAGGCGGGAAACCGCCCGGCCTTCCACACTTGAAAAGGGGCTGCTTCCCGCCGGGAGAATTTCTCCCGCTCTTTTGTCCTATCCGGGAGCGCCGCCTGTTTTCAGGCCGGCGCTCCCTGTTTCATTTTCCCTTTTATTTTAAGGAGGAACCGTCCAAATGAAGCTCATTGAAACAAAGCACGCGGTGGGCCATGTGCTCTGCCACGACCTCACCCAGATTATCCCCGGCGTCACCAAGGATGCCCGGTTCCGCAAGGGCCATATCGTGACGGAGGAGGATATCCCCGTCCTGCTCTCCATGGGAAAGGATCACCTCTATGTCTGGGAAAAGACCGAAGGCATGCTCCACGAGAACGAGGCCGCCGAGCGTCTGCGGGCCATCTCCCAGAATGACAACATGACCGCCACCGAGGTCAAGGAGGGCAAGATCGAGCTCAAGGCCGCCATCCACGGCCTGTTCCGGGTGGATGTGGAGCGGCTGCTGGCCGTCAACTCCCTGGACGAGATCATGATTGCCACCCGCCACACCAACTCGGTGGTCCATCCCGGCGACAAACTGGCCGGTATGCGGGTCATCCCCCTTATCGTGTCCGAGGACAAGGTGCGCGCCGCCGAGGAGGCCGCCGGAGATACCCCTCTGCTGGAGCTTCTCCCCTTCGTCCGCAAGACCGCCGCGGTGGTCACCACCGGCACCGAGGTCTTCCTGGGCCGCATCGAGGACAAGTTTACCCCCGTGCTGCTGGACAAGTTGGCCAAGTTCGGGGTGGATGTGATCTCCCACGTCAAGGTCCCCGATGACCGGGAGCAGATCGTCTCCGCCATCCAGGCGGCCCACGCCTCCGGGGCCGATCTCATCCTCTGCACCGGCGGCATGAGCGTGGACCCCGACGACCAGACCCCCGGCGCCATCAAGGCCGCCGGCGTTCAGGTGACCGCCTATGGCGCTCCCGTACTCCCCGGCGCCATGTTCCTGCTGGGCTTCTTTGCCGACGGAACCCCCGTCATGGGTCTGCCCGGCTGCGTCATGTATGCCAAGGCCACCATCTTCGATCTCATCCTCCCCCGGGTACTGTGCAATGTCCCGGTCACCCGTGCTGACCTGGCCCGGCTGGGCCACGGCGGACTGTGCCTGGGCTGTGAGCACTGCCACTACCCCATCTGCCCCTTCGGTAAGGAGGAATAAACTATGCGTACCCGCATCGAGCTGGAAGAGGCGCGCGCGCTGATGGCTGAAAGCGTGCGCCCCCTGGGTGTGGAGCAGGTCTCCCGGCAGGAGGCGCTGGGCCGGACCCTGGCCGAAGATGTGACCGCACCTCTGGATCAGCCGCCCTTTGACCGCTCCCCTCTGGACGGCTATGCCCTGCGCTCCGCCGATCTCACAGGGGCCTCCCCTGAACATCCGGTCTCCCTCCGGGTGGTGGAGACCGTCTATGCCGGCGGCGTCCCCTCCCGTGCCCTTGGCCCCGGGGAGGCCATCCGTATCATGACCGGAGCTATGCTGCCCCGGGGATGTGACTGTGTCCTCCAGCACGAGCGGACCGACAACGGTCTGGAACAGGTCCAGATCTATGCCGCCCTCTCCCCCCACGACAACTACTGCGACCGGGGGGAGGACTACCGGACGGGCGAGGTGCTCCTCCCCGCCGGGACCGTGGTGGACGCCGCCGCAGTGGGCGTGCTGGCCAGCGCCGGCCTCTCCTCCGTGCCGGTCCGCCGCCGGCCGGTGGTGCGGGTCCTCTCCACCGGAGATGAGGTGGTCTCTCCCGATCTCCATCCCCTCCCCGCCGGGAAGATCTACGGCTCCAATCAGGAGCTGCTGACTGCCCGGCTTCGGGAACTGGGCGTCACGGACGTAGAGGGTCTACTCATCGGCGACGATCCCCGGGAGGTGGCCGACACCATGGCGCAGCTCCTGGGCGAGTGTGATCTGCTCATCACCACCGGCGGCGTCTCCGCCGGTGACAAGGATATCTTCCACGAGGCTCTCCCCCTCCTGGGGGCGGAGCGAGTCTTCTGGAAGGTCAACCTCAAGCCGGGCACCCCCGCCATGTACTCCCTGTGGCAGGGACAGCCCATCCTCTCCCTCTCGGGCAACCCCTTCGCCGCTGCGGCCACCTTTGAACTGCTGGCCAGGCCCCTTCTGGCCGCCCTCACCGGGGAATCCCGCTTCTCCCTGCGTTCCCGGACGGCCGTGGTGGAGGGCTCCTTCCCCAAGGCCAGCCCCGGACGGCGCTTTCTCCGGGGTTTCTATCAGGAGGGCCGCGTCTCCCTGACCGGAAAAAATGACTCAGGCATGCTCGCCTCCCTGGTGGGATGCAACTGCCTGGTGGATCTCCCCGCCGGCTCTCCCCCGGTGCAGGAGGGACAGACCGTCACGGTCCTCCTGCTCTGAGCCACTCCGCGCTTCCCCATCTGTTTTGATCTGGAGGTCTCTATGGAACCCAAATTCAATCATTTTGACGCCGAGGGCAACGCCGTTATGGTGGATGTCTCGGCCAAATCTCCCACCCGCCGTCTGGCCGTGGCCCAGGGTAAGATCAAGGTCTCCCGGGCGGTGCTGGACGCCATCACCGGCCATACTGCCGCCAAGGGCGATGTGCTGGGCGTGGCCCAGGTGGCCGGTATTCTGGCCACCAAGCGCACCTCGGAGCTCATCCCCCTGTGCCATCCACTGGCCCTCTCCCACTGCACAGTGGAATTTACCATTCTGCACGAGGAGTGTGCCGTTCTGGCCGAGTGTACCGCCAAGCTGGACGCCAAGACCGGCGTGGAGATGGAGGCCCTCACCGGCGTATCCGTCGCCCTGCTCACCATCTACGACATGTGTAAAGCCATTGACAAGACCATGGAGATCTCGGACATCCACCTGGTCTACAAGGAGGGGGGCAAGTCGGGCACCTTTACCAATCACGGCCACCACTCCCCCGCTGTGGTGGCGGTCAGCGGCGTCAAGAACTCCGGCAAAACCACGCTGATTGCCGCCATGCTCCCCCATCTGACGGCCGCCGGTCTCAAGGTGGCCACGGTCAAGCACGACGGCCACTCCTTCCAGGCCGATCCCGAGGGGACCGACACCGGTATCCACATGAAGGCCGGGGCCTGGGGCACCGCCATCTTTGACGGCGAGAAATACAAGGTAGTCCGCCGGGACGCCGTGGAGGAACGGGAGCTCATCGCCCGCTTCCCGGACGCCGACCTGGTCCTGCTGGAGGGCTTCAAGCACTCCACCTGGCCCAAGCTGGAGCTGGTGCGCGCGGGCAACTCCACCCAGAGCGTCTGTGATCCCGCCACCCTTCTGGCGCTGGTCACCGATCAGGACCTCACGGTGGAGGGCGTCCCCTCCATTCCCTTTGATGGACAGGCCGCCGCCCAAGTGGTGCTGGACTACCTGAAAGGCGAGGGGCGGCTATGATCGACGGATTCGGCCGCAGCATCGACTATCTGCGGATCTCAGTGACCGACCGGTGCAACCTGCGCTGCGTCTACTGCATGCCCCCCGAGGGGGTGGAGTGGATGGACCATGAGGAAATGCTCTCCTATGAGGAGATTATCCGGCTGTGCTCCCTCTTTGCACAGGTCGGTATCCGCAAGGTCCGCCTCACCGGCGGCGAACCTCTGGCCCGGCGGGACCTGCCCGAGCTGGTCCGGGGCATCCACGCCATCGACGGGATCGAGAGCATTGCCCTGACCACCAACGGCCTGCTCCTCCAGGAGCAGCTTCCCGCCCTGCTGGAGGCGGGACTCACCGCCGTCAACCTGAGTCTGGACACCCTGGACCGGGCCCAGTATGCCGCGATCACCCGGCGGGACGCTTTGGACCAGGCTCTCTCCGGCCTCTATGCCGCTCTGGATGCCCCCGGCCTGCGGGTCAAGCTCAACTGTGTCCCCATGGGGGAGAACGATGCGCAGCTGGTCCCCCTGGCCGATCTGGCCCGGGAGCACGATCTGGCGGTGCGGTATATTGAGCTCATGCCCATCGGTCTGGGCGGCTCCCTCCCCCGCCGGACGGAGGAGGAGGTCCGCGCCATGCTGGAGGCTGCCTTCGGCCCCATGACCCCCTGTGACGAGTCTCTGGGAGCCGGTCCCGGACACTACTTCACCATTCCCGGCTTCTGTGGAAAGATCGGCTTCATCAGCGCCATGACCCATCAGTTCTGTGACGGGTGCAACCGAGTGCGCCTCACCGCCACCGGATTTCTCAAGACCTGCCTTCAGTATGAGACCGGGCGGGATCTGCGCACCCTCCTCCGGGATGGCTCCGGGGACGAAGTGCTGCTGGAGGCTATCCGCTCGGCCATTCTCCACAAGCCCGCCCAGCACCATTTTCTCGACGCGACCGGCCGCCGGGAGGACGAGCGGCACAACATGCACCAGATCGGAGGCTGACCGCCTCTTTCTCCGTATTTCTATATTTTTGATTACGAGGTGTATTTTATGAGCAAGGTAATTGCTGTCTGTACCAGCGAACAGAAGGGAACCCAGAAGCAGGCGGTGGATGTGATCCACCTGAAGGAGGAGTGGGGCATCGAGGGAGACGCCCACGCGGGCAAGTGGCACCGCCAGGTCTCCCTGCTCTCCCACGACAAGATCGAGGCCTTCCGCGCCCGGGGCG
Organism: Pseudoflavonifractor gallinarum; assembly: GCF_014982855.1. Classification (GTDB taxonomy): domain Bacteria; phylum Bacillota; class Clostridia; order Oscillospirales; family Oscillospiraceae; genus Pseudoflavonifractor_A; species Pseudoflavonifractor_A gallinarum. The sequence continues at coordinate 87,942 of NZ_JADCKF010000007.1, forward strand.
CCGAGGTGGAAAACGGTGCCTTCGGCGAGAACATCATTGTGGAGGGCATCGACTTTGCCACCCTTCCCATCGGCACGAAATTCTACTGCAACGATGTGGTCCTCCAGCTCACCCAGATCGGTAAGGAGTGCCACCACGGCTGCGCTATTTTCCAGAAAATGGGCGAGTGCATCATGCCCAAGCAGGGTGTGTTTACCCGGGTACTCCACGGCGGCGACATCCGCCCCGGGGACGATTTCCGTCTGGAGCTCCCCTTCCGGGTGGCCGTCATCACGGTGAGCGACTCGGGCGCCGCCGGTACCCGGGCCGACCTGAGCGGTCCGGTGATCCAGGAGTTGGTGAAGAAGGCCGGCTACCCCGTGGTTCACACCGCGCTTCTCCCCGATGAGCGGGCACAGATCGCCGCCGAGCTCGCCCGCATCGCCGACGAAGATGTGGCTGATTTGATCCTCACCACCGGCGGCACCGGTTTCTCCCCCCGGGACTGGACCCCCGAGGCCACCCGGGATGTGACCGAGCGGGATGTGCCCGGTATCCCCGAGGCCATGCGCGCCCTCTCCCTCCAGATCACCCCCCGCGCCATGCTCTCCCGCGCCGCCGCCGGCATCCGGAAGGGCGCGCTCATCATCAACCTGCCCGGCAGCCCCAAGGCGGTGACCGAGTGTCTGGAGTACATCCTCCCCCCGCTCTCCCACGGGCTGTCTATCCTCAAGGGTACTACGGGCAACTGCGCCCGCTGAACCACCGTCTCCGCGACGGGTCAACTTCGAGTCCCCGCACCTACGGCGCACGCTATGGGCTGGGACCAATGGGCTGATCTGGAAACGGGTCCGCCTACCATCTTTGTAAAGGAGTTTGATTCCCATGAAAAAAGCACTTTCCCTGACCCTGGCTCTGGCTATGACTGCCTCTCTGACCGCCTGCTCCGGCGGCGGGACCGCGGCCTCTCCCACCCCGGTTGCCGGCACGCCGGCCCCCTCCTCCGCACCGGCAGCGGAGCCAGTGGAGCTGACCGTCTTTGCCGCCGCCTCTATGGAGGCCACGCTGACCGAGATCGCTGAGCGCTATCAAGAGGTCGCTCCCAATGTGGAGCTGGTCTTTACCTTTGACTCCTCCGGCACCCTCAAGACCCAGATCGAGGAGGGGGCCCCCTGTGACATCTTTATCTCGGCCGCCCAGAAGCAGATGAACCAGCTGGACAGCGCCGACACCACCGGCACCAATACCGACGGTCTGGATTTTGTCTACTCGGACACCCGGTTTGATCTGGTGGAAAACAAGGTGGTCCTGGCGGTCCCCGACGACAACCCCAAGGACATTCAGTCCTTCTCCGATCTGGCCAGCGATAAGCTCTCTCTGCTGTGCATCGGAAATGAGGATGTGCCCGTCGGCTCCTACTCCCTGGAGATCCTGGATACCCTGGGTATCGACATCGCCCAGCTGGACAGCGCGGGCAAGGTGACTTACGGCACCAACGTCTCCGAGGTGGCCAACCAGGTCAAGGAAGGCGCCGTGGACTGCGGCATCATCTACGCCACTGACGCCTATACCTATGAGCTCACCGTGGTGGATCAGGCCACGGAGGACCTGTGCGGTCAGGTCATCTACCCCGCCGCCGTCATGAAGAGCGGCACCGAGGCCGGGCATGACGCCGCCGTGGAGTTCCTCAACTATCTGCACACCGATCCGGAGGCCGTCTCCATCCTGGAGGGCGTTGGCTTCACGGTGCTCCCGTAAATCCAAACCATGTTTGCGGCCGGGCGGGAACTCTCTCCCGCCCGGCCGCCTGCTCTGTATTCTCAATGGAAAGGGGGCCGTCCCTTGGACTGGTACCCACTCTATAATTCTCTGCGGATCGCCGCCATCTCCACGGTCCTCATCTTTTTTCTGGGGCTCTTTGCCGCCTACTATGTGGCCAAGCTCCCCCGGCTGGTCAAGGGCGTGCTGGATGTGGTGCTCACCCTCCCGCTGGTCCTCCCCCCCACCGTGGTGGGCTATTTCCTGCTGCGTATCCTGGGCCCCAAGCGGGTGGTGGGTCTCTGGTTTCTCAACACCTTCGACATTAAGCTGACCATGGTGTGGTATTCCGCCGTCTTCGCCTCGGCCGTGGTGGCCTTTCCCCTGATGTACCGCACTGCCCGGGGGGCCTTCGAGTCCTTTGATCCCAATCTGGCCTATGCTGCCCAGACCCTGGGCCGCTCCAATACCTGGATTTTCTGGCGGGTGCGCCTTCCTGCCTGCAAGCAGGGGATCATCGCCGGGGCGGTGCTCTCCTTCGCCCGGGCCCTGGGGGAATACGGCGCCACCTCCATGATCGCCGGCTATACGCCCGGACGCACAGCCACCATCTCCACCACGGTCTACCAGCTCTGGCGGACCGGGGACGACGCGGCGGCCTACCGCTGGGTGCTGGTCAACATCGCCATTTCGGCGGCTGTTCTGCTCACCGTCAATCTCCTGGAGCGCAAAGACCGTACCGCCCGGAAGCAGATGGCCGTTCCCTTTGAGGAGGTGGTCTGATGTCCCTTCTGGTGGATCTGGAAAAGGACTTTGGCTCCTTCTCTCTCAAGGTCTCCTTTGAGACGGAGGGCGGCACTCTGGGCCTCCTGGGCGCCTCGGGCTGCGGCAAATCCATGACCCTCAAATGCATCGCCGGCATCGTCACCCCCGACCGGGGCCGCATCGTGCTGGACGGACGCACCCTCTTCGACCACGAAAAGCATATCGACCTGCCGCCCCAGCAGCGGGGCGTGGGGTATCTCTTCCAGAACTATGCCCTCTTCCCCACCATGACCGTGGAGCAGAACATTCTCTCCGGCATGGACCGGAAGCTCTCCAAGTCCGTCCGGCGGCAGCGGCTGGAAGAACTGCTCGCCCGCTTCTTCCTCACCGGCCTGGAGCGGCGGCGCCCCGCTCAGCTCTCCGGCGGACAGCAGCAGCGGGTGGCCCTGGCCCGCATTCTGGCCAGCCAACCCAAGGCTCTCCTGCTGGACGAGCCCTTCTCCGCCCTGGACAGCTATCTCAAATGGCAGGTGGAGCTGGAGCTCATGGAGGTCCTGGACCAGTTTGAAGGCCCCACCCTCTTTGTGACCCATAACCGGGACGAGGTTTACCACTTCTGCTCCCATGTCTGTGTGCTGGAGGGGGGCCGCTCGCAGCCCATGGAGCCGGTGGAGACTCTCTTCCGCGCACCGGCCACCCTCTCCTCCTGTCTGCTCTCTGGGTGCAAAAATGTCTCCCGGGCACGGCGGGCCGGTGATACCTCGGTCGAGGCACTGGACTGGGGCGTGACCCTGGAATGCACCGGTCCCATCCCGGCGGACCTCTCCCACATCGGAGTGCGGGCTCATCTGTTCCGCCCCGCTCCCCAAGCGGAGGAAAACGCGATCCCCTGCCGGGTGCTCCGGGTCATCGACAACGTGTTCACCATGGTGGTCATGCTGGCGACGCCGGGGGGCGCGACCGGTTTTTCCCGCCTCCGTCTGGAGCTGGAGAAAGAGGCCTGGGCCGCCCTCGGAAATCCCGACACGCTCTTTCTGCACGCTCAGCCCCAGGATATTCTGCTCCTGCGGGACCCCCACTGAACAAACTGCGCCCCGGCGGAAAAACCGCCGGGGCGCGTTTTCTTATGCATCGGCTGTGGTCAGGATCGCGGTCCTTTCCTCTGCGTTCCACTGCACATCCAGTCCGAATGCCTCAGAGAGGAAACGCAGGGGGACATAAGTCCGGTTCTGGTAGGCCAGGGGGGCCACATCCTGGACTCTCTCCTCGTCATTTACCCAGGCGTTGGGAGAGTCGATCTCCAGTGCGATCCGGGTCTCTCCCCGTTCACACAGGACCCGGTTGGAAGCCTGATCCCAGGTGACGGTGAAGTCCAGGGCCTCAGCGATCCCGCGCAGAGGCACCAGGATGCGGTCGTTTCGGGCAATGGGGGCCGTATCAAAGGAGAGCTTCTCCCCGTCCAGCGTCACATAGTAGCGCTCGTAGGAAATCCCAAAGCGCTCCCGCAGCAGCCCCTGGACCTCCGCGGTATCCACCACGCGGCCATATCGGGCGCTTCCGTCTGACTCCACATTCTCCAGCACGGCGCCCACCGGGAAAACATAGTTCAGCATGCCCCCATCTCCCCGCACATTCTGCTGGAAAATCGGGCGCACGGTAAAGGTGGTGCCCTCGGGTACCGTGTACTCGCCCAGGTCCACCCAATATGCCCCGTCGTCGCTGGCCAGGAGCCTGTTCTCCCGGACCGCAAACTGGAGTCCGTCCGCCTCCGTCACAGCCGGAAGGGCCGTCCGGTCGGTGCGCTCCCAGTGCTCCTTGTCCGAAGAGGACCAAACCGCCGTGCTGTCCCCGTCCTGAACCAGAGCGTACCAGGTGTCGTTCTGGAAACCGGCGTCCAGCACCCGGGCTCCGAAGTCGTGGGACCAGACCTCATTCCAGCTCTCATCCACAAAGGTCAGCACATTGTTCCGGGGCCCCCGGGTATCGCCCCCAGCACCGTACATACCGCCAGTGCCAAACACATTCTGGCAGACCAGATAGCCGCTCCCGGCCCAGCGGAAGATGTAATCGGCACGCATGGGAGAAGCTACCCCCTCAATGCTGTGCCAGGTGCCGGTGACGGGGGTGTGGGTGGTCCAGGTAAAGCCGTCCGAGGAGGTGTAGATCTCACCGGAGTAGGTGTTGCACACAAAGAAGTCCTTCCCGCTGGAGGGGAGGATGCGCACCATCTCCGGGGAGGTGGTCCAGGGGGTGTTCTCCACCGTCACCCAGGAATACCCGTCCATGGAGTAGTCAAAGCGGGTGATAATACTGCCGCCGTTGGGGTCGTCCACCTCCACCTTTCGCAGCACCCCGTGGTCCCCCACGGCATAATTGTCCCCCAGGCCCTGGCCAAGGTCCCAGTCGGCCCGGGAAAAAGTGACCTTCTCCCCGTTCACCACGGCGGAGTAGACCCCGTTTTCATAGCCGATGGCGGTCACCGGAGCATCAAAGGCCCGGACGCCCACGATCCGGAACTCCTCGTCCAGGAAGGTGACCATGTTGTTGCGGGGACTGTCGCCGTATTGCTGGTGGGTAGTGGTACGGGGATCGTCCAGCAGACTCTCCCGCATCATATACTCGCTTCCCGTCCAGAGGATCTCAAATTCCTTTTTTGCCAGACCATTCAGGCCTGTACTGTAAGGCGCGCTCTCCTCCGTCCACTGCCGGTTCAGCTCGGTCCACGTCACTCCGTCGGCGGAGCGGTATACGGAGCCGGACATATCATAGTACAGGACATAGTCCTTTCCCGTCTTGCAGAGATGCGGACCAGCCCCCTCTCCCAGAGGCCCGTCCCAGTTGGGCGTCCCCGCCGCCAGGGCAGGGAGTGCCAGAGAACACATCAGGCACAGCGCCGTGAGTATCGATAGGAACCGTTTCATAAGATCCTCCTTTTCTCCGCTGCGCGGCAGCGGCTATGCCGCGCTCATTTCTGCTTCTGAAAGGCAAAAAAACGCTGTCCGAAGTAGTTGAGGACGGTGTAGAGTCCCATGCCCACCAGCTTGGTCAGCCGCTCCCACCAGATGGCGGGGACAAACACCGGCTGGGGAAGGAGCTCCATCACCGGCTGGGCGATGCCGTAGGCCACCAGATAGCACACCGCCACATTGAGGGCAAATTTTACCGCCGAGCGGCCCATGGTCTCTTGACTGCGGAAAGTAAAAGACCGGTTGAGGAAAAAGCTCATGACCGCCCCCGCCACATAGGCGATAGCGGTGGAGGGCCAGTAGCCCAACCCCTCCAGGGCGAACATGAGCACCATGGAGAGCAGGGTGTTCCCCACCCCCACCAGGAGAAACTTCCAGATGGAGGCGTCCAGGAATTTAGTCTCCTTCATGCTGGTCCAGCACCTCCTTGATGAGGAAGCGGGGCCGCTCCTTGGTCTCCAGGTAGATCTTTCCGATATACTCGCCGATAACCCCCAGGGCCAGCAGAATGAGTCCGCCGATGGCCCACACCGAGCAGATGACGCTGGCCCAGCCGATGACGGTCTCCCCGTTGGCCCAGCGGACGATGGAGTAGATGAGCATGAGGATGCTCACCACAAACACCAGAAAGCCCAGCACAGTGATATACCGGATTGGCTTGGTGGAGAGGGAGGTGATTCCCTCCATGGCAAAGGAGAGCATCTTCTTGAGGGGATACTTGCTCTCACCCGCAAAGCGCTCGCCCCGCTCGTACTCCACCGTGCCGGTGGTATAGCCGATCATGGGCACAATGCCCCGGAGGAAGAGGTTGACCTCCTTGAACTGGGCGAGCCCCTCCAGCGCCCGCTTGGACATGAGGCGGTAGTCGGCGTGGTTGAACACGGTCTCCGCCCCCAGGAAGTTCATCACGCGGTAAAAACCCTCGGCGGTGAAGCGCTTGAAAAAGGTGTCCTTCTCCCGGCTGGAACGCACCCCGTAGACGATGTCACATCCGGCATAGTACTGCTCCACCATGGCGTCCACCGCGTCGATGTCGTCCTGCAGGTCAGCATCCATGGAGATGACCATGTCTGCCCGGTCCTTCGCCGTCATGAGCCCGGCCAGCAGGGCGTTCTGGTGGCCCCGGTTGCGGGTCAGATTCACGCCGGAGAAACGGCGGTCCGCCCGGTGGAGCCCTTCGATCATGCTCCAGGTCTTGTCCCGGGAGCCGTCGTTCACAAAGAGCACCCGGCTCTCCTCTGAGATCCGGCCCGCGGCGATGAGATGCTCCATCTTCTCCTTGAGCCGCCTGGCTGTCTCCGGCAGCACCTCCTCCTCGTTATAGCAGGGCACTACGATATATAAAATGTCTCCCATGTCACACCTCGCCGTTGTTCTGCCGGGGATCCGATTCCCCGTTTTTTCCATTTCGGAAACTCTTTGGTTTATTGTATACCCTCTGAGACGAAAAGACAATCCAATTTGTTCCCATAAAACGGAACACGGATGCACGCAGGCGGCATCCGTGTTCCATCTTTTACCGATCGGAGAGCAAGATCCGGTCGTTGTCCAGTTCCTTTCCAGCCCCGGCGCGGAACCGCTGGAGCAGGTCCTCCACCGTCATGCCCTGGCGCTCCTCCCCCTTCAGGTCCAGCACGATGCGGCCGGAATCCATCATCAGTGTGCGGTTGCCCAGTTCCAGGGCACTTTTCATGTTGTGGGTGATCATCAGGCAGGTAAGGCCCGCCTCGGCCACGATCTCCCGGGTGAGGCGGAGCACCTTTTCCGCCGTCCCCGGATCCAATGCCGCGGTGTGCTCATCCAGCAGCAGCAGCTTGGGGGGCACCATGGTGGACATGAGCAGGGTGAGGGCCTGCCGCTGTCCGCCCGAGAGGAGCCCCACGCTCTGGCCCATCCGGTCCTCCAGTCCCATGTCCAGCCGGGCCAGCTGGTCCCGGAAAAAGGCCTTGTCCGCCTTGCTCACCCGGCTGAAAAAGGCCCGCTGGTGCTTGGCGGTGCGGAGATAGGCCAGGGCCAGATTCTCCTCGATGGTCATATGGGGGGCGGTCCCCCGCATAGGGTCCTGAAAGAGTCGGCCAATGTTGCGGCTGCGCCGGTAGGCAGGCAGATAGGTCAGATCCTCCCCGCCCAGCATGATGCTGCCCTCATCGGGAAAGAAGTCCCCCGCAATGGCGTTGAAGAGGGTGGATTTCCCCGCCCCGTTGGAGCCGACAATGGCGGCAAAGTCCCCCTTCTCCAGTTTCAGATTGACGCCGCACAGGGCTTTTTTCTCGTGGACCGTTCCGGGGTTGAAGGTCTTAGAAAGATTTCTGAGCTCCAGCATCTCACTGCTCCTCCTTTCGTCCGGCCAGGGCACGGCGCTTGCGCATCTGGAAGGCCGCCCACTGCCGCACCGTGGGCGCTGCAATGGCGGCGCCCACGATGACCGCCGAGACCAGCTTCATGTAGTCGGCCGGGACATTGGCCCGGAGGGCCGCCGAATAGATCAGGCGGTAGAGGATGCTGCCAAAGAGCACCCCCAGCACCCGGCGGACCATGGAGCCCTTGCCGATGAGGGTCTCCCCGATCACCAGCGCGGCCAGGGCCAGTACCACCATACCGGTGCCGCCGTTGACCTCGGCAAAGGTGTTGTACTGGGCCACCATGGCCCCGGATAGTCCGGTCATGGCGTTGGCCACGCACAGGCCCACGGTGATCGTAAAGGTGGGATTGATGGAGGAGGCGCGCACCATATCCGCATTGTCCCCGGTGGCCCGGATGGACAGGCCCAGCCGGGTGCCCAGGAAGAGGACCAGAAGCACGCAGACCACCAGTACGATGCCCGCCGTGACGGCCAGCTTATACCAGCTCCCGGCAAAGCCGGCATCCCTGGCCAGGGTGTAGATGCTCGCTTTCTGGAAGATGGACAGGTTACTGGTCCCCATGACCATCAGGTTGATGCTGTACAGGCCGATGTTGGTGACGATGCCCGCCAGGATGGAGGGCACCCCCAGCTTGGTCTGGAGAAAAGCGGTGATGAAACCGGCCGCGGCGGTGGCCAGCATGGCGGCCGGCAGGGCCAGGATAGGGTGGCCGGACACACAGCACACGGCGGACACTGCGCCTCCCAGGACAAAGGCCCCGTCGGTGGTCATATCGGCGATATTCAGGATGGAAAAGCTCAGAAACAGAGCCAGCGCAACGGGCGCATAGAGAAACCCCGCTTCCAGGGCGGACTGGATAATCGTGAGCATGGGATCGCTCCTTTCTCAGGCTGAGCCCCCGCCCGGAATGGGCGGGGGCTTTTCATGTTACTCTTGGGTCGTATGAACCTCCACCATGCTGGAGCCCAGGGAGGAGAACACCCCCGTGTCCACGCCCAGGGCAGCGGCGGTATCCAGATTGACCGTGATGATATCGCCCGACACGGTGACAAAATCGGTGGGCACCTGGCCGCTCTGGAGGACCTCCAGGGCCAGGTCGGCGGTCTGGGTACCCAGGTCGGTGTAGTTCACGCCGCAGGTGGCAAGCGCGCCGTTGCGCACAAAGGAGTCCGCTCCGGCATAGTGGGGGATGCCCGCCTCGGTCAGGATGGGAGCGATGGCCAGCTCCGCGTTCATTACCACATTGTCTGTGGGGGTGAAGACCGCGTCCACCTGGTCCAGCATGGAGTTGACGGCCGCCACGATCTCATCGGTGGTGTTGCCCGTCTTGTCCAGGTAGGAGATCCCCTTGCTGTCCAGATAGGCCTTGGCGGTCTCAATCGCGGGGGCGCTGTTGACCTCGCTGGTGGAGTAGAGCAGGCCCACCGTCTCCACCTCAGGGTTCTGGGCTAGCATCATGTCCAGCAGCAGCTCCACATTCAGCGCGTCGCTGGTGCCCGTCACATAGGAGATCCCGGTGAGACCGGCGGTCTCGGGGTAGCTGACGGTACCATAGATCACAGGAGTCTCGGTGGCCTGGGCCGTGGCCGCCATCTGCTGGGCGGCGGTGGTCCCGATGGGGATGATGGCGTCATAGCCGTCGGCCACGATCTGCGCCCCGATCTGGGACAGAGTGGAGGGATCGTTGTTGCCGTTGAAGTCACCATAGGTAATCGCGATTCCCAGCTCGGCGGCCTTGGCATCCAGTTCGGCGGTAATGGCGTCCCGGATCTCGTTCATGGAAGCGTGGTCCAGCTGGCGGACCACCGCTACCTTGTAGGCCCCATCCGCCTCAGCGGACTCTCCGGAGTCGGCGCTGCCGCAGGCAGTCAGGGCGAGGGGCATCCCCAGAGCGAGAGCCAGGGCCAGGGTTTTCTTCATCATCGTGTTCTGTTTCATAGTCGTTACCTCCATATGGGCTCTTGGAGCCAAAATTGGTTTGGGTGGGCGATGGAGGGGCCGTTGCCAGCGGCCAGAGAGGAAGCTGCCCCACAGGGTATAAAAAAACGCCTCTGTCCCCTTCCTGGGACAAAAGCGTCAGCTTCTGCGATACCACCCAAATTGACGTCTTGCGACGTCCACTCGCTTCACGTACCATCATACGTGCCCGATGGATAACGGGTGGGGTCCCGTCGGCATCTACTGAGTTTCCCGTTCAAGCCGCCCTCTGAAGACCATTCACACGCGGATTTCAGACCCCGATCCCACCACCCGGAGCTCTCTTTGCATCCATCACATCGGCTACTTTTCTTCATCACTGGTTTAAAGTGTTCGGTTGTTGTAATGCAGTATACGCTCTGCCAGCCGGTTTGTCAACCCCTGTTCCGCATTTCCGTCCGGGAGGAGCATGCTCCTCCCGGACGGATCGCTCCGGCTCATCCGGTTTTATCCCACGCTCTGGGCCGGATGTTCCGATTTCCGACGCAGGAAGCTGAACTTGGTCTCCGAGCACACCACGGCCACAAAGATCAGCGCAAAGCCCGCCAGCAGGCGGCCGGTCACCGGGTCTCCGTAGAAGATCACCGAACAAAGCACCCCGAACACCGACTCCAGCGAAAGGATCACCGAGGCCGAGGCCGGATCGGACCAGACCTGTCCCACGTTCTGGAACAGAAGGGCCACCGTGGTGGCCATCACGATGAGGTAGCCCATCTGGATGACCATGTCCGCATTCAGCAGTGTCTCCACCGGCGGGAACTGCTGGAAGAGCAGACCGCACACCCAGGCATACACCGCCGCCCAGAAGAACTGGAATACCGTCAGAATGTAGATGTCTTTTCCGGGAGAGACCTTGGCCACCGAGACGATGTGGCTGGCATAGAACACCGCGCAGCACAGGGTCAGCGCGTCTCCCCGGGTCACGGTAAAGGACTCGGTCAGGGAGACCAGACCCACGCCGGAGATACACAGCAGCGCCGCCAGAATATTATAGCGGTCAGGCCGCTGCCGGGCCACCAGCCAGTAGAGGAAGGGGACCAGCACACAGTATACCGCCGTCAGAAAGGCATTTTTGGAGGGCGTGGTCTCGGCCAGTCCAAAGGTCTGCACCGAGTAGGCCAGGAAGAGAAAGGCCCCCATGATGGCACCCCGCCACAGGTAGTCAGCCGTAAAGCGTTTCCACTTTCTCCCGCAGATCAGGGCCAGCAGAGCCGCCCCTCCGGTAAAGCGGATGGCCAGCAGGTAGAAGGTGGGAATCACGTCCACCGCACCCTTCATGATGAAAAAGGAGGAGCCCCAGATGAATGCCGCGGCAAAGAGCATGGGCTTTGCCAGGCGGCGCATGAGATGTTCATTCACAGATTGTTTCCACTCCCTTGATGTGGTATGATATGTTTCAATCGATCCCCTGAGGGGAAATTTTTCCGATATTTCCGGATCAGAACGGAGGTCCTATTCATGCTGCTCTTTGACCTGGACGGCACACTCATCGACTCCAACGGCGTTTGGGTCACGGTGGATGAGTGCTTTCTCTCCCGCCGGGGATTGCGCCCCACCCCGGAATACTGCCACACGGTGGGCCACTCCATCCTCCCGGTGGCAGCACAGTTTACCCGGGACTACTACGGGCTGACCGACACGCCGGAGGCCATCATGGCCGAGTGGATGGAGCAGGCCCGGGATGCCTATGCCCACCACGTTCCTCTGAAGCCGGGCGCCGGGGCATTTCTCCGTCGCTGCCAGGAGGCGGGGCAAACCGTGGTGCTGGTCACCGCCTGCGTGCCGGAGCTGTGCGAGGCTGTCCTGCGGCGGCACGGCCTGGAAACGGTCTTCTCCCGCCGTTTTTTCGCCCAGGAGCTGGGCATGGAAAAGCGGGACCCCCGCTATTTTCAGACCGTGCTCTCCCGCCTTGGCGTACTGCCGGAGCAGTGTGTCCTCTTCGAGGACTCCCCCGGCGCCTGCCGTACCGCCCGTGAGAGCGGCATCCGGGTGGTGGGGGTGTACGATCCCTTTTATGAGACCAGCCAGGCGGAGATCCGCGCCTGTTCCCACCGGTATATCCGCAGCTTTGAGGAGCTCCTCAACGAGCCGCTTCTCTAACCGTTCCGGTCAAACGGAGGACCGGAATATATCCAATCTATTCCACACACTGGGGAGCGGCCGGAAGGTCGCTCCTCTTGTTGTTTATTCCTTGGTCATATGCTGGGCTGCCGCTTTGAGCATCAGCTTCTTGGTCCCGCTCTTCTCAAAGGCGATCTCCACCAGAGCGTCCCCGCCCATGGGGGTGAGCCCCGTGATGAGTCCCTTACCAAAGGCCTTGTGGACCACGCTGTCCCCCTTCTGGAAGTTGGGGAGAGCCGCCGCTGTGGGCCGGGACATGCTGACGCCCCGGCCTGCCGGGGCCGTCGTCTGACCGGTCTGGCCGCTGCTGCCCGCTCCGGCGGAATAGCCGCCTGAATAGCCGCCCACCGAGTAGCCCCGGTCAAAGACGGGCTTGGGACGCACCCGGCGCTGGGGCGGCTGCCAGCCGCCCTCCCCGCTCTCATTCTCGGAGCGGAAGTTGCGCCCGCTCTTCTCCACATAGGCCTCCGGGATCTCGCCCAGGAAGCGGGAGGGCCGGTTGGCGTTCGTGCGGCCGAAGAGCATCCGCTGAGAGGCGCAGGTCATATAGAGCCGCTCCTTGGCCCGGGTCATGGCCACATAGCACAGGCGGCGCTCCTCCTCCATCTCGTCGGGCTCCCCGATGGCGCGGATGCCGGGGAAAATTCCCTCTTCCACGCCCACCACAAAGACCACCGGGAATTCCAGTCCCTTGGCCGAGTGCATGGTCATCATGACCACACAGTCCTCCCCGGAGTCGTGGTTATCCAGATCGGTATAGAGGGCGATCTCATCCAGGAAGCCGGAGAGGCTGGGCTCCTCCACCGCATTGTCCAGATAGTTCTGGATGGAGGAGGAGAGCTCGTGGACGTTCTCCAGGCGGGTGCGGTCCTCAATGGTCTTTTTCTGCTCCAGCATGGCGACATAGCCGGTCCGCTCCACCAGCTCCTCGTAGAAGGCGGGCAGGTCCATCTCACCGGCCAGGCGGCGCAAGTCCTCCATCATCTCAGTAAACTGTCCCAGCTTGGGGGCGGCCTTCTGGAGCTCGGGGAACTCCCGGGCACTCTTGACCACTTCCCACAGGGAGCGGCCGGTCTGGAGGGCCAGGTCCTGGGCTCGCTCGATGGTGGTGGCGCCGATCCCCCGGGGCGGATTGTTGATGATACGGGAGAGGCGCAGATCGTCGTTGGGATTGTTGATGGCGCACAGATAGGCCACCATGTCCTTGACCTCCGCCCGGTCAAAGAAGCGGATACCGCCGATGATGCGGTAGGGAATGCCATTTTTCTTGAAGGCCTGCTCGATCTGGTTGGACTGGGCGTTCATCCGGTAGAGGACGGCATGGTCCTTCCACGCCTTGCCCGCCGAGAGATCGGAGAGGATCTGGGCGGCCACAAACTGGGCCTCATCGTGCTCGTTCATGGCGGTATAGCACTTGACCTTGTCTCCCTCGCCCTGATCGGTCCACAGCTCCTTGCCCTTGCGCCCCTGGTTGTTGCGGATCACGGCGTTGGAGGCCTCCAGGATGTTCCGGCTGGAGCGGTAATTCTGTTCCAGCCGAATGACCCGCGCCCCCTTGTACTGCTGCTCAAAGGAGAGGATATTCTCGATGGTGGCCCCGCGGAAGCGGTAGATGGACTGGTCGTCATCGCCCACCACGCAGATGTTCTCCCGTCCCCCCGCCAGGGTGGAGGCCAGCAGATACTGGAGATGGTTCGTGTCCTGATACTCGTCAATGAGTACATAACGGAATTTTTTCTGATAATATTGCCGAACGTCATCGAAATTCAGCAGCAGCCGAACGGTATGTAAAATGATGTCGTCAAAATCCAGGGCGTTGGCCTCCCGCAGGCGGCGCTCATATTCCACATAGACCTTGGCGATCTTGGTCAGCCGGAAGTCCCCGGACTTCTCGCACTCCTTGAGGTAATCCGCCCCCAGCTTCATGGCGTCCTTGGCCCGGGAGATATACCCCAGAATGGTCTTGGGGGGGAAGGACTTGTCGTCCAGCCCAAAGTCCTTGTTGATGTCCTTGATGACCCGCTCGGAGTCGGCGGTGTCGTAGATGGTGAAGGAGCTCTGGAAGCCCAGGCGCTCAATGTCCCGGCGCAGGATGCGCACACAGGCCGAGTGGAAGGTGCTGGCCCAGATGTCATTGGCCGAGGCGCCCAGCATCTGCTCCAGCCGGGCCTTGAGCTCTCCCGCCGCCTTGTTCGTAAAGGTGATGGCAATGATGGACCAGGGCACTGCCGCTTCCACCCGGCACAGCCGCTCCACTGCCTCCTTGCGCGCGGGATCGGGGTTGGCCACATAGCTCTCCAGAGCGTTCAGCTCCTCCTCCCCCACCCACTCGGGCACCTCGTCACAGTCGGAGCCCCGGCCGTACTTCATCAGGTTGGCGATCCGGTGGATGAGGACGGTGGTCTTTCCGCTTCCCGCGCCCGCCAGCAGCAGAAGGGGGCCCTCCGTGGCCAGAACCGCCCGGCGCTGCTCCGGATTGAGGTTTGAATAGTCCAGTGCGATGGCCGCTCTTCTGGCCTTGCAGAAGCGCAGCTCCTGTTCACGGTTGAGCATACGATCAAATCCTTTTTTCATCGATTCACAGTGCTTGTTATTGTATCACAGATACCAAACTCCCGCAAATACGACTTCCCGAACGGAGCGGTTTGTTTTTTCTCCACATTTCACAAAAGAGCGTGGAGCGCCTCTATCCCTCCAGCCAGCCCTGGAATTCCTCCAGCAGCTCCATGGCCTTGAATTTGACCACATAGCCCTCGTCCTCCCCGGTGATGAGGGAGACCTCCCGGTCCTCCAGTCCGCCCTCCAGGGCGGTCTCAGCGGTGTTCTCGGTCACCGAGCCCAGACAGAGGGGCGGAAAGACCACACACCACCAGTTGCGGCCGCCGCCCTCGCCGATGGTCACCCGCAGAGCGGTGTACTCCCCTGCGGGGAAGGCAAAGTCGGTGTACTCCTTGGTGGGAAACCACACGTCGTGCTCCAGCGAGGCTGTGACGGGATAGGAGTACCCCTGCTCGCCCACCACACGGGCCCCGGCATCGGCAATGGCAGGCAGGGCCTGGGTGAGGGCCTGCTCGGCCTCCTCCAACTCCGCCCCAGGCGGGACCACCCCGTCCGCGGCGGCCAGCACCGCATCTCGCACCGCCAGCTTCAGCGCCTGGTCCTCCTGGGTGTCAGAATTGGCCAGCACATGCAGGCGCACCACCTTGTCCGCCAGGGCGGCCTGCTCCCCATCCAGGCGCACCCCCCACAGGGCTGCCGCCGCCACCCCCAGAAGAAGGGCCAATTCCCACCGGCGCAATGTAGTCTTTTTACTTCCAGTCCGCTCTTTCATATCGCTCACCGTCCACGTTATGTAGTGCCTTTAGTGTGGACACGGCGGATGGAACTTAAACCTCTTTCCACAAAAAAGGATCGGACGGTGGAAAACCGTTCGATCCTTTTTCAATATACTGTATACGCTCCCGCTCAGATGGTGACCGTGAGGAAGGTCTCCGTGTAGGTCTGGCGCAGATCGTGGTAGGCCCGCCAGGCCCCCACCAGGGTGTCAAAGAGGCCGAACACAGTGGGTCCCGTGCCGCTCATACAGGCCCCCAGCGCGCCGTGGCGGATAAGCTCGGTCTTGATCTCGGCCACGGTCCCCCCCTGATTGCGGGGGAGCACATCCTCAAAGACATTGTACATCCGCCGGGCCACACCCAGCACGTCGCCATTTTCCAGGGCCTGGAGCATTCCCCGGGTATCCGGATGGCAGTGGAGCTTCATCCCGTCGATCCGGGCAAAGAGCTCCGGGGTGGACACCGCAAAGTGGGGCTTACAGATCACCACAAAGCACCAGGGCAGGCTGGGCAGCGGGGTGAGTATCTCCCCCCGCCCCTCGGCCAGCGCAGTTCCGCCCAGGACGCAGTATGGGACGTCTGAGCCCACCCGCTCCCCCAGGGCAGCCAGCTCCTGGGGTGCATACCCCAGCTTCCAGGCCTGGTTGAGCGCATTGAGCACCGCCGCGGCGTCCGAACTCCCGCCCCCCATACCGGCGCAGACCGGAATGGACTTCTCCAGATCGATGCGCAGGCCATTGGGGTCCATACCGGCCGCCTCGCACAGGTGGAGTGCGGCCGAAGCGGCCAGATTGTTCTTCCCCGTAGGGAGAAAATCCAGGTTGGAGCTCACCGCTATCCCCCGCTCCGCTTCCCGGCGGATGGTCACGGTGTCGCACAGGGCCACCGACTGCATGACCATGCAGAGGTCGTGGTACCCGTCGCTCCGCTTCCCCAGGACGTCCAGAGTCAGATTCAGCTTGGCGCGGGCCTTGGTCACGATTGGTTCCATACCGTCTCCTCCATTCAGCGGATCTTGCGGGCTTCCAGATAGAAGCGCTTGTCTTGGGCCCGGCCCAGAGAAAAGGTCTTGCGGGGGAGCATTCCATCTCTCCACACGGCGGGGAGCAGTGCCTCCTTGTCCAGCGCCGGCAGCAGGAAGGCCAGGTTACCCGCCCTGCCCGCCAGACGGCGGGCCACTTCCCCGCCGTGGATGTAGTCCATTCGTCCACCCATGCGGTGGAGATAGTGATTCAAAAACCGCTGAAGCGTCTCGATCTCCAGCGCCGCATCCGGGGCGGGCACGGTGACGCATCCCTCCCCACCTGCGTGGACATAGCGGAGCACATGCCCCGCTCCGTCGCCGTAGTGGGCGCCCGGATAAAAACGCACCAGCGCGGCGAGAACCTCACTGGGCTCCACGCCGAAGAGCACCCGGTGGACCGGCTCGAAGGTCAGGCTCTCGTCGTGGAGGTTGACCAGCTCGGCCAGGGCGTACCGGGCCGGGAGGTTCTCCCACTGCTCGCGCGGTGTCAGGCGCTTTTGCCGCTCATAGCACTCCTTGGCCGTGGCCAGAGAGTGGTTCCCATCCCCCACCAGCAGAGCAATGGGCCATCCCTCCGCTCCGTGGCACCGCCGGAAGGTCTCAGGGGCCAGAATCTCCCCCAGGAGCGCCTCCGCATGGGCCAGCTGCTCCGGCCCCAGCTTCCACCCCCGCAGATGGCCGCCCCCCTCCATCAGATCAAAGTTATAGAGGGGCTCCATGTACTCCCGCTCGCCGGAGAGCCATCCCATGAGGCGGTCCTCCGGATCGTCGGCCAGCAGCAGGGCGTGGGGGAGCTCCAGCGAGGCGTTCTTCCGCAGCGACACCCGGGGCGGGAGCCGGTTCAGATCTACCCCCTCGGTGGCGCGCACCGGCGCACGGGAGTCCTCCTCATAGTCGTAGGCCTCCAGATCCACCGCACCCAGCAGGCCACGGCGCACCGCGCCGCCCTCCAGTGTCCGCTCCACATAGATCATGGAGGCGGGCAGCCGGCGGAAGCGCTCCTCCCGCAGATAGTGGGTCATGGTATTGTTGATCTCCACGATGTCGGTCTCCACATTGGGACCGTCCAGACAGCTCTCGGGGAGGATCAGCCGCAGGGCGGAGGGAGCGCCGCCCACAAATTCCTCCACCCGCTGCCAGTACTCCGGCTGTGAGGTGTACTGATCGCAGGCCACCACTGCCCATTTTTCATAGGAGCAGTCGCGGGGCAGCAAAATATCCGCACGCCCGAAGGGCACATGCGCATCTGATGGCATCATGGTTCTCCCTTCCTTTCCGGCGCCGGCAGATCCATCGCCCTCCGGATCCCCGCAAGCAGTTCCTCATAGGTGTCGCAGGCCGGCAGCTCCGGATGGGCCGCCCGGATGGCCGGGGTACTGCGGAAGAGGAAGCCCGCCTTTCCGGCCCGGAGCATGTCCAGGTCGTTATAGCTGTCCCCGGCGGCAATGGTCTCATACCCGACCGATTGCAGCGCCCGCACTGTGGTGAGCTTGGTCTGAGGGCAGCGCAGGTGTACCCCGGTGATGTTGTTCCCGTCGGCGGCTGTCTCCAGACGATTGCACAGCAGCGTGGGCCAGTTGAGCTGCTCCATCAGGGGCCTTGCAAACTCCTCAAAGGTATCGCTGAGGATGACCGCCTGGGTGAAGGAGCGCAGTTCGTCCAGAAAGGCTCTCGCCCCGGGAAAGGGGCGCATATGGGCAATGGTCTCCTGCAATTCCCGCAGGCCCAGCCCATGCCGGCGCAGATGAGCCAGCCGGTAGTCCATAAGCCTTCCGTAGTCGGGCTCGTCCCGGGTCGTGCGCTCCAGCGCGGGAATGCCGTGCTCCCGGGCAAAGGTCACCCAGATCTCGGGCACCAGCACCCCCTCCAGGTCCAGACAAACGATGTACATCCCGCTCCTCCTTTTTCGGTCACGCTCCGGCAGCGTTATCCCTCCCGGGCCTGCTTCTTGCGCAGGTTGGTGAGGAAGTTGTCCATCCGGGTGAGCGCCTCGGCGATGTCCTTCATCCCCGTGGCGTAGCAGCAGCGCACAAAGCCCTCGCCGCCCGGACCGAAGGCGGAGCCGGAGATGACGGCCACCTTCTCTTCCATCAGGAACCGCTCGCAGAACTCATCGGAGCTCAGTCCGCTGGAGCGGATGTCCGGGAAGACATAGAAGGCGCCCTTGGGCTCAAAGCAGGGCAGACCGATGCGCCGCAGGCCCTCCACCAGGTAGCGGCGGCGGCCGTCG
This sequence comes from Pseudoflavonifractor gallinarum, assembly GCF_014982855.1. Classification (GTDB taxonomy): domain Bacteria; phylum Bacillota; class Clostridia; order Oscillospirales; family Oscillospiraceae; genus Pseudoflavonifractor_A; species Pseudoflavonifractor_A gallinarum. The sequence continues at coordinate 106,460 of NZ_JADCKF010000007.1, forward strand.
TACTCGTCCCGCATCTTCTCAATGTCCACGTCGCCATTGCGCATGGCCTCCACCGCGGCGTACTGGCTCACGGTGGGGGCGGACATGATGCCGAACTGGTGGAGCTTGAGCATCTGCCGGATGATCTCCTTGGGACCGCAGACATAGCCCATGCGCCAGCCGGTCATGGCATGGCTCTTGGAGAAGCCGTTGACCACGATGGTCCGGTCCTTGAGCTCCGGCAGGTTGGCCGGAGAGACATGGTGCTGCCCATAGGTCAGCTCGGCGTAGATCTCGTCGGAGAGGACCATGATGTCGGTTCCCTCCAGCACCTTGGCGATCTCCTCCAGGTCCTTGCGCTCCATGATGCCTCCGGTGGGGTTGTTGGGGAAGGGAAGCACCAGCACCTTGGTCCGGGGAGTGATGGCGGCACGCAGCTCGTCGGCGGTCAGACGGAACTCGTTTTCCGCCTTGGTCTCCACCAGCACCGGCGTGGCCCCCGCCATGTTGGCCAGCGGGCCGTAGCATACAAAGGAGGGGACGGGGACAATGACCTCATCCCCCGGATTGACCAGGCAGCGCAGGGTCAGGTCGATGGCCTCGCTGCCGCCCACCGTGACGATGATCTGGCTGGCAAAGTCGTATTGCAAATCAAAGCGGCGGTTCAGATAGGCGGCGATCTCCCGCCGCAGCTCGGCCATACCGGCATTGGAGGTGTATTTGGTAAATCCCTTCTCCAAGGAGTAGATGCCCGCGTCCCGGATGTGCCAGGGGGTCACAAAGTCCGGCTCACCGATGCCCAGGGAGATGGCGTCCTTCATCTCTTCCAGGATGTCAAAGAAGCGCCGGATCCCGGAGGGCTGGACGTTCTTGATCCGGTCGGACAGAATGTTTTCATAGTTCATGAGAAGATCAGCTCCCTCTCCTGTTCCTCGGCTTTTTCAAAAATCAGATGCTTTTCCTTATATTTTTTCAGGATAAAGTGGGTGGCCGTGCCGGTCACATCCTCCAGCGTAGCCAGACGCTGGCCCACGAACTGGGCCACCTCTTTCAGGGTGCGGCCGGAGATGATGACCGTCAGGTCAAAGGCGCCCGACATGAGATAGACGCTCTCCACTTCGTCATACTGATAGATGCGCTCGGCCACCCGGTCGAATCCCTCGCCCCGCTGCGGCGTGACCTTGACCTCGATGAGAGCCGTGACCGCCTCCCGGTCGGTGCGGTCCCAGTCCACGATGGCCTTGTAGCCCAGCACGATCTTCTCTTCCTCATACATACGGATGGTCTTTTCGACCTCCTCCACCGTCATACCGGACATGGAGGCCAGCTGCTCATGGGTGAGGGTACAGTCCTCTTCCAGGAGTTGAAGCAGTTTTTTCATGCAAGTTTCCTCCTATCTTCTCCCATTTTTATTCCAAACAAAAGGCATGGTCCTAATTTTGATTATTATACTCCCTGGTGTATGTCGAATACAATAGCAGCCCTTTCCCTCGACAAAACTCTGCCATCCTGCACAATTTTTTGTCGAAAATATAGAAATCTTTTCTACATTTTCGTTAAAATTTCACTGGAATTTTCATTTATCCAGTGATATGATGAATCATATTCGCTGATTCTGTCCATTTCTTCCCATCCATTGGCCCCATCGGTCTGTGCCGGGAGTATCCACGGTTCCTTCAAGGAGAACGCTTTATGGAATACATCGATCTCGTCAACCGAATCATATCCGCCGAACACAGCGCCAGTGCGCTGGCGCAGGAGGCCCGGGAGAAGCAGGCCTCCCTGGACGCCGATCTGGAGCGGGAATGCGCCCAGCTGCGGCAGCGGTATCTGGAGCGGGCCCAGCGCCGGATCTCCATTGTGGAGGAGACCGAGGCGCAGCTCGCTGCCGAGTCCATGGCCGCGGTGGATGCGCGCCTCTCCCACGCCATGGAGGCGCTGGAGGGGGCATACCGCGCCCATCAGCAGGAGTGGGTGGACGTCCTCTTCGCCCGGGTGGTGGGGCAGACGCCATGATCCGAGCACAGATGGAGTACGGCGCCCTCTCCTCCAAGGTCCACGCCCTGTATGGAAAGCGACTCCGGTTGGCAGACTTTGAACATATGGCCTCTCTCCGGACCGAGGCCGAGCTCTCCGAGTATCTGCGGAGCCATCCGGCCTGGTCCGCCTGCGCCGCCCGCCTCGCGGGCGGCGTCTATATCGGCCGGGTGGAGCTGGAGCTGGCCCTCTGGGACCAGTTCCGGACCGATTACCGCAAGCTGCTCCACTTTATCCCACGGGCGGACAAGGCCCTCTTCTCCTTCCCCATCCTGCTCCAGGAACAGCGGGCCATCCTCTCCACCCTGCGGCGGCTCAAGGCGGGCCACCCCCTCTCGCCCCTTCCCCGGTCCATTCTGCACAGCACGCTGGACCTCCAGGCCCTCGCCTCCTGTACGGACTTTGACGGGCTGACCGCCGCGGCCCGGGATACCATCTATGCCCCCGCCCTGCGGCGGCTGCGTCCGGCCCAGGCGGGTACTCTCCCCGACTATACGGGAGCGGAAACCCTGCTCCGTTCCACGTATTTCTCCCACATGTACCATATCATCCACAAGTGCTACCGGGGAGAGACCAAGTCGGTGCTGCTGCGCTCCTATGGGGAGCAGATCGACTGGTTCAATCTGATCCATATTCTCCGTCTCAAGACCTATTTCCCCGGTCAGTCGGACTATCTGCCCGTCCTCTTCCCCTTTAATTACCGCCTGCGCCCCGAGATGATCCGCGCCCTGTGCGCCGCACCGGACCTCTCCAGTGCGCGGGAGCCGCTCCGGGACACTCCCTATGCCGCCGGTCTCTCTTCCGGCGGGGTGGAGGAGCTGGAGGACGCCTTCCGCCGGGCCTTTTATACCTTCAACCGCCGTCAGCTCACCCATGGCACTCCCTCGATCTATACCGCCATGGCCTACCTCACTCTGAAGGACCTGGAGCTCCATGCTCTGGTGAGTCTCATCGAGTCGGTCAAATACGGCGTACCCTATGACACTTCTCTGGCCCGCCTGTTTGGCTGAGCCTGACTTCCTTCCACAAAGGAGATGATCGGATGTCTGTTGTTCCCATGCGGCTTCTCACCGTGGCCGGTCCTCTGGAGCAGTTTGACGCGGTGGCCGCTTCCTGCGTGCTCGACCAGGAATTCCACCCGGAAAACGCCCTCTCTCTCATGGAGCGGGTGGGGCATTTGCGGCCCTTTGCCTACTCCAATCCCTATGCCGCTCCCCTGCGGCGGGCCGAGGAGCTGCTGGACGCGCTGGGCCTCTCCCCCGCCTATGAGCCCTTTGACGAGCCCTTGGATCTGGAGGCGATCTCCGGCTACTTCGACACGCTGGCGCAGACGCTGGACACGCTGACCAGCCGGAAGAGCCGGCAGGCCGAGCTCTTGGAGGAGGACCGCGGCATTGCGCTGGAGCTGGAGCACCTGCGCGGTCTCTCTACTCAGCTGGAACAGCTGTGGCACCTGGACTTCATCCGCTTCCGGTACGGCTATCTCCCGCGGGAGACCTACGACAGCTTTCAGTCCGCGCTCAATGAACACGAGGAGCTCTTCTTTATCCCCACCAATGTGGAGGCCCGCCGGGTCTATGGCATCTACTTCACCGCGCGGGAAGGCCACGAAAAGGTGGACGCCCTCTTTACCTCCCTCCACTTTGTCCGCATCCACCTGGACCCAGCGGTCCACGGTACGCCCGAGGAGGCCATTGACGAACTCACGGCCCTGGCTGCCAAGGCCTCGGACAAGCTGCGCACCCTCGAGGAGGAGCGGGACGCCTTTGCCGCCCGGGAGTGCGCCCACCTGCGTTCGGTCTGCTCCGCGCTGCGCTACCACAGTGAGCTCTATGATCTGCGCCGCTACGCCGCCCACTCCCGGGAGAGCTTCTATCTCATGGGCTGGGTGCCGGTAGACGGGCTGGACGCGGTGATGAAGGCCCTCTCCGCCTTTCCCGAGTGCTCCTGTGTGGTGGACCGGGCCGATGAACAGACGGCTTCCGTCAAGCCCCCCACCAAGCTGCGCAACTGTTTCCTGGGCCGGATCTTCCGCCCCTTCCTGGAGATGTACGGCCTGCCGGCCTATCATGAGCTGGACCCCTCGGTCTTTCTGGCCCTCACCTACTGCCTGTTTTTCGGTATCATGTTCGGTGATCTGGGACAGGGCCTGGGTCTGGCGCTGATCGGTCTCATTCTGGCCAAGTGGAAGGGGATGTGGCTTGGCAACATCATCGCCCTGTGCGGCCTGTCCGGCGCCCTCTTCGGCTGCGTATACGGCAGCGTATTCGGCTTTGAGGACCTGCTCCCCGGCTTCAAGATCCTGGAGGAGAGCAACCTGCTCCCCGGCTCCAGCAACGTGCTGGTGCTCCTGCTCTGCTCGGTGGGCCTGGGTGTGTGTATGCTGCTGCTGGTGATGGGCCTGAACATCTATAACGGCATCCGGCAGCGGGACATGGAGAAGATCTTTTTCGGTCCCAACGGGGCGGCGGGCATTCTCTTCTACGTGGGACTCATCGTGGCCGCCCTCTCTACTCTGGTCTTTGGCATAAACCTCTTTGTCCCGGCCTATGTGCTGCCCGTCCTGGTCCTGCCGCTGGTCTGCATCCTGCTGCGGGAGCCCCTCTCGCTGCTGTGCTCCGGCGACCCGGCCTGGAAGGAGACCAAGTTGGGGGAGGTCCTGAGCATCGGCCTCTTTGAGCTCTTTGAGACCCTGCTCTCCTATCTCACCAACACCCTCTCCTTCCTGCGGATCGGGGCCTATGCCATCACCCACGTGGGCCTCATGATGGTGGTCCATATGCTGGCCGGCTCGGATCTCAACCCGGTGGTCATCGTACTGGGCAATCTCTTCGTCATGGGCTTTGAGGGCCTTCTGGTGGGTATCCAGGTGCTCCGTCTGGAGTTCTATGAGCTCTTCGGCCGCTTCTATGAGGACGGAGGCATCCCCTTCCGTCCCAAAAAGATTCAGTACACCGCCCGCAGCGGCGAGGAATAAATTTGTGGAGGCATCTCACATGAAATATCTGATCGTTCTCTTTGCCAGCCTGACTATGTTTTCCCCTCTCTTTCTCACCGGAATCCGCCGCTACACCGGCCAAAAGGCCCGGCGGGCCCTGGGGGCCAACATCGCGTCCTTCTTCGCCTGCCTGATCCTGGCCGCCGTGCTGGGCTTTGGCGGCAGCGCTTCCGCCGCGGGAGAGAGCGCAGCCGCGGCCGCTGGGGGAATCGCCGAGGGACTCAAGTACATCGGCGCGGCCCTGGCCGTTGGCCTGTCCGGCATCGGCGGCGGCATCGCCGTGGCCGCGGCCGCCTCTTCCGCGCTGGGCGCCATCTCGGAGAATGAGAAGGCCTTTGGTAAGGCGCTGATCTTCGTGGGCCTGGCCGAGGGTGTGGCTCTGTACGGCCTGATCGTGGCCCTGCTGCTCCTGTTCGCCTAAGCGGCAAAGGGGGCTTTTTCCGTGAAATACTTTGTGATCACCGACAGTACGGACACCCAGGTGGGTCTCCGCCTGGCCGGCATCGAGGGCGTGGTGGTCCGGGACGCCGAGGCCGCTGGGAAGGCCATCCGGGAGGCGTCGGCCGACCCTGAGATCGGGGTACTCCTCATCACCGAGGGCCTGGCCGCCCTGTGTGAGGAGCTCATCGCGCCCATGAAGCTCACCGCCCACCGTCCCCTGGTGGTGGAGATTCCAGACCGGCACAGCCTGGGACGCGCCAGCGATTCCATCACCCGCTACATCCGGGGGGCCATCGGCGTAAAGCTCTGATCCCTCCCGCTACCTTGATCCATGGAGGACTCCACTATGCCAGAACTATCCGAAAAACTGGACCGCTTTACCGCTCTGCTCCTCTCCCAGGCCGCCGCGGAGAATGAGCGCACCATGCAGGAGCTGAAAGAAAAGCATGATGCCGCCCTCTCCAGCGCCGAGGATCAGATCCTGCTGGAGGCCTATACTTACATCCACGGCGAGGTCTCCCGCATCCGCAGCGAGCAGGGCCGCAAGGTCTCCCGCCATCTGCTGGAGAGCAAGCAGGCCCTCTACCGCCGGCGGGAGGAGATCGCCGGGGAGGTTTTTTCCCTGGTACGGGAGCGCATCGGCGCCTTTACCGCCACACCTGCTTACGCCGACCAGCTCCGCGTCCGCCTGCAGGAGGCCGCCGCCCAGCTGGAGCGTGCAGAGGATCTGGTGCTCTATCTCCGGAGCGCGGACCTCTCTCTGGGCGGGCAGCTGCGGGAGGCCCTGCCCGGCCGGAGCCTGGACATCCGTCCGGGTCCCTTTGCCCTGGGCGGCCTGATCCTGGAATCGGCCTCCCTACACCTGCGTCTGGACGCCTCCTATGACACTGCCATGGAGGAGCTGAGCGGTCATTTTGCCAGTCTGGTGGGGCTCTCCCTGGCCGCTCCGGCCGATGAGATCCCGGAGGAAGGCGGTGCGCAGGCATGAGCTATACGATCTACGGCATCAACGGCCCCGTCGTCACGGTGCGTGGCGGCCGGGGGCTGGCCATGATGGACATGGTCCGGGTGGGCGACATGGGCCTGATCGGCGAAGTGGTGGGCGTGGAAGGCGACACCACCACCGTACAGGTCTATGAGGACACCGCCGGACTGATCCCCGGTCAACCGGTGACCAGTCTGGGGGCTCCCATGTCCATCACCCTGGGCCCCGGCCTGCTCAACAACATCTTTGACGGCATCGCCCGGCCCCTCAAGGTCATGGAGGAGCGGAGCGGTCCCTTTCTGGACCGTGGGCTGGACATCCCCACCCTGGACCCGGACCGCCGGTGGGAGACCACCGTTCTGGTCCGGGAGGGCGACCAACTCAAAGCGGGAGACTGCTATGCCCAGTGTCCCGAGACCACCCTCATCACCCACCGCTGTCTGGTGCCCGCCGGGCTCTCCGGCCGAGTGACACATGCCGCCCCAAATGGCTCCTACACCGTGGCGGATGCGCTGATCGAGCTCACCGATGACCGAGGGACAGTCCACACCCTCCGCCTGGCCCAGAGCTGGCCCATCCGCACCCCCCGCCCCATGGGAGAGCAGCTTCCCATCCACCGCCCCCTCATCACGGGACAGCGCATCATCGACACCCTCTTTCCCATCGGAAAAGGGGGCGCCGCCGCCATTCCCGGTCCCTTCGGCGCCGGCAAGACCATGACCCAGCACCAGCTGGCCAAGTGGTCCGACGCCGACATCATCGTCTATCTGGGCTGCGGTGAGCGCGGCAACGAGATGACCCAGGCCCTGGAGGAGTTCTCCGAGCTGCTGGACCCCAAGAGCCAGCAGCCTCTGATGAACCGGACCATTCTCATTGCCAACACCTCCAATATGCCCGTGGCCGCCCGGGAGGCCTCGGTCTATACCGGCATGACCATTGCCGAGTACTACCGGGATATGGGCTACCACGTGGCCCTCATGGCCGACTCCACCTCCCGCTGGGCTGAGGCCCTGCGGGAGATCTCCGGCCGGCTGGAGGAGATGCCCGCGGAGGAGGGCTTCCCCGCCTATCTCGCCTCCCGCCTGGCCGAATTTTATGAGCGGGCGGGCTATGTCCGCACGCTGGAGGGCAAGGAGGGCAGCGTCACGGTCATCGGCGCTGTCTCCCCTCAGGGCGGCGACTTCTCCGAGCCCGTCACCCAGAATACCAAGCGGTATGTGCGCACCTTCTGGGGATTGGACCGGGCCCTGGCCTACGGGCGGCACTTCCCCTCCATCAACTGGCTCACCTCCTACTCCGAGTACATCGCCGATCTGAAGCCCTGGTATGACCAGCAGGTCAGTCCCCGCTTCATGGCCGACCGGCAGCGGATCTTCACCCTGCTCCAGGAGGAGGACCAGCTTCTGGAGATCGTCAAGCTCATCGGCGCCGACGTCCTCCCGGAGGAGCAGAAGCTGACCCTGGAGACCGCCCGGCTCATCCGGGTGGGCTTCCTGCAGCAAAACGCCTACAACCAGATCGACACTTACGTGCCGCTGGAAAAGCAGTTTCAGATGATGGAGGTCATTTTGGCCCTCTACGACGGGGCAAAGCCCCTGCTGGAGCGGGCCATCCCCCTCTCTCAGATCAAGGCCACCGGGATCTTTGCATCCCTGAGCAAGATCAAATACGAGGTCCCCAACGACACGCCCCAGCGCTTTGAGGGCTATCATGAGGCCATCCGCGCCGCCCTGCGCCAGGTGGATGAGGCCAACCGGTGACCCACCGAATCATGTCAGGAGCTGATACACCATGAGACTGGAATATATGGGGCTCTCGGAGCTCTCCGGTTCCCTCATCGCACTGGAGGGCGTGTCAGGCGTGGCCTACGACGAGACCGCCGAGATCACCCTGCCCGACGGGAAGCGCCGGGCGGGCCGTGTCATCCGCCTGGAGGGGGATAAGGCCATCCTCCAGGTCTTCGAGGGCACCCGTGGGCTCTCCCTGGACAATGCCCGCACCCACTTCACCGGGGAGCCTGTAAAGCTCCCCCTCTCCACCGAGATGCTGGGCCGGATCTTTGACGGCGCGGGCCGGCCCATCGACGGCCTGGGGGAGCTCTACCCGGAAGAGCGCCGGGACATCAACGGCTCGGCTATCAACCCGGTCTCCCGGCACTATCCCCGGGACTGCATCGAGACCGGCATCTCGGCCATCGACTGCAACATGACCCTGATCCGGGGGCAGAAGCTGCCCATCTTCTCCGGCTCAGGCATGAAGCACAACGAGCTGGCCGCCCAGATCGTGCGCCAGGCCCGAGTGGGCGAGGAGCGCAACTTCGCCATCGTCTTTGCCGCCATGGGCGTGAAGAACGATACCGCCGAATTTTTCCGCCGCAGCTTTGAGGAGGCCGGCGCCCTCCAGCGGGTGGTCATGTTCCGCAACCTGGCCTCCGACCCCATTATCGAGCGGATCCTCACCCCCCGCTGTGCCCTCACGGCGGCGGAATATCTGGCCTTCGACAAGGGATACCATGTGCTGGTCATCCTCACGGACATGACCTCCTACTGCGAGGCGGTGCGCGAGTTCTCCTCCTCCAAGGGAGAGATCCCCTCCCGAAAGGGCTTTCCCGCCTACCTCTACTCGGATCTGGCCTCCCTCTATGAGCGGGCCGGCATGATCCGGGGCCGTCCCGGCTCGGTGACCCAGGTCCCCATCCTCACCATGCCCAACGACGACATCACCCACCCCATCCCCGATCTGACCGGATACATCACCGAGGGGCAGATCGTGCTGGACCGGGATCTGGACCAGAAGGGCCTCTATCCGCCGGTCTCCATCCTCCCCTCCCTCTCCCGCCTGATGAAGGACGGCATCGGCGAGGGCTTTACCCGGGCCGACCACCCCGCCCTCTCCAACCAGCTCTTCGCCTCCTATTCCAAGGTGCAGGACGCCCGGAGTCTGGCCAGCGTCATTGGCGAGGACGAGCTCTCCGAGACCGACCGGCAGTACCTGACCTTCGGCCGGGCGCTCGAGCAGCTCTTCATCCGGCAGGACCCCCTCCAGCGCCGCACCATCCCGGAGACCCTGGATCTGGGCTGGAAGCTCCTCACCATTCTGCCCCGGAGCGAGCTGGACCGGGTGGACGACGCCACCCTCCAGGCCCACTATGTGGAGGGGGCCTATCAGAGCCTCCTCTCCGATCTCCCACAGTAATTCTCTCTGGAACGGAAGTGACCTCCTATGTCCGCCATTCTCCCCACCAAGGGTGCCCTGATGGCCGCCAAGCGCTCCCGGGCGCTGGCCGCCACCGGGTATGAGCTCATGGACCGCAAGCGCAACATCCTGATCCGGGAGATGATGTCTCTCATGGATACCGCCAAAGAGGTCCAGACCCAGATTGACACGGTCTTTGCCGGAGCCTATGCCGCCTTACAGCACGCCAATGTAAAGCTGGGCATCTGTGATAAGATCGCCGAGGCCGTGGAGGTGGACCAGACACTGGAGATCCAGTACCGCTCCATCATGGGGGTGGAACTTCCCCACCTGCCCGACCGCTCCCCGCCCCCCAAGCCGGACTACGGCTTCGCCTCCACCAGCTCGGCGCTGGACAACGCCTTTATCCAGTTTCACCAGGTCAAGGACCTCATCCGGCAGCTGGCCGAGGTGGAGACCTCCATCTACCGTCTGGCGGTGGCCATCCGCAAGACCCAGAAGCGGGCCAACGCTCTGGAGCACATCGTGATCCCGGACTTTGACCGCACCATCCGCACCATCACCGACGCCCTGGAAGAAAAGGAGCGGGAGGAGTTTGTCCGCCTGAAGGTCATCAAGCGAAACAAAACGTCTCCAAAATAACAAGAGCGGACCTGTTGCAAAAAGCCCTCGGCAGAGTTTTGCCGCCCGCAGACGGCAAAAGAAAGTCCAAATCTGTTTTTTCCGAGGACATGCGCCTCGGAAAAAACACTGCTCAGCCCACAAGCGTGCGCGCTTTGCGCGTGCGACGCCGGGGGCTGCATCCCCTCTCAAAAATGCCTGCATTTTTGAGAAGCGTGTCGAAGTGGTTCGACACGCGAAATGCCGCCCGGTCCCGCATGGGACCGGGCGGCATTTTTTTAATAGGTATGGTCACAGATCTCACGGATCTTGGCCTGAAGGGCTTTGAGATCGGCAAAGGTCTCGGGCCGCTTGCGGGGGTCCCGCAGCAGCGCCGCCGGGTGGTACAGGGCGGTCATCTGCACGCCCGCCTTCTCAAACCACTGCCCATGCTCCCGGGTGATCTTGAAATCCTCCTTGATGAGCTTCATGGCCGCAATCCGCCCCAGACAGACGATGATCTTGGGCCGAATCAAGGCCACCTGGTTGCGGAGATAGCCGATACAGGCCTCCTGCTCCGCTGCCAGCGGGTCCCGGTTTCCCGGGGGACGGCATTTTACCATATTGCCAATGAAGATCTTGGAGCGGTCCAGCTCGATCATGGCCAGCATCTCGTCCAGAAATTTTCCGCCACGCCCCACAAAGGGACGGCCGGTGAGGTCCTCCTGTTCGCCGGGCCCCTCGCCGATGAACATGACTTCCGCATTCTGAGCGCCCTCGCCAAACACCACATTGTGCCGGGTCTCGCACAGGGGGCAGTTCCGGCAGGACATACAGGCCTCATACAGTTCATTCCACGACTTCATTTTTTCCCTCCTCTCGGTATTCTTCCGGGAAGGAAAACGCAGCTTCTCCTTCCGTTGACGGCTTTCATTGTACCATATCTCCCCGCGCTTGCATACATCCCAGATGCAGAAAGGTCCGCACCCGTGGATGGGTACGGACCTTCCCGCAAGAAGAAAGAGGAATGGGGATGTTCTCACTGGTTTCAACACTCTGCCGCGGCGTTTCCGCAGGCTTTTGTTCCAAATTCATTGTAGAAGCTTTCAAGGAGGAAGTCAAGCCTCCCCCGACGCTTGCCATACAAAACCGTCCGGATGGTTTTCTGTATTTCATTTTTCCCATTTTGGTGCTAATCGTTTGGTTCCTTCTCTTTCTCTGCCATGGTCTGCACGTCTTGTTTTGCATCTAGGTTTCGATTGGACCCATCGCAATTATAAATGCCGAAATCTCCTCATATCTCCCGTGTCAGGGCAATTTTCCCGCCCTAACCTTAAACTTTTATCTGTTCTAAGCGCTTCGTCACCCTGCTGAATCTGATTTCCGCTCCCTGCCGGAAAGGTGCTTTCCTCCGTCACCCGCCCGGCAGATTCCAGCTACCACATGTCCCAGCAGCAGCAAAGCGATCAGGTTGGGCAGAGCCATCAGCCCGTTGAACAGGTCCGCCAGGTTCCAGACCAGGTCTACCCGCAGCCCGGAACCTGCCACCAGGGCGGCCAGCACCACCCAGGTATAAATCAGCACGCCGCGCCGTCCAAAGAGGGATTCCACATTCTGCTCCCCAAAGAAATACCACCCCACCACCGTGGAAAATCCAAAGAGCAGCATACAGATGGCTACAAATCCTTTTCCGGCCTGGCCAAAGGCCCGCTGGAAGGCCAACTGGGCCAGTGCAGTCCCCTCCAGTCCGCTCCCCAGGACGCCGGTCGTGAGCAGGACCAGTGCGGTCAAGGTCAAAATCACAAAGGTGGATACGAATACGCCCAGCATGGCCACGATTCCCTGTTCCTCCGGGCGCTTTACTTTTGCCTGCGCGTGGGCGTGGGGTGTGGAACCGAGTCCCGCCTCATTGGAAAAGAGTCCCCGCGCCACGCCATAGCGGATGGTCTCCCGCAGGGTCAGTCCCGCCGCGCCCCCTGCCACCGCCTGGGGCCGGAAGGCCCCCACAAAGATCGAGCGCACGGCCTCCGGGAGTTCTGTACGGTTGAGCACCAGAATGGCCGCACACCCGGCCACATAGATCCCTGCCATCAGAGGCACCAGTTTTTCGGTCACAGAGGCCACCCGGCCTACTCCGCCCAGAAAGACAAAGGCAGAGACCGCCGCCACACCAATCCCCACCGCCAGTGTTGGAATGTGGAAGGCATGCTGAAAGGCGCCCGCAATGGAGTTGGACTGCACCATATTTCCCATAATTCCCAGTGCCAAAATCAGGAGGACAGAGAAGATCCCCGCCAGGATACGCCCCACCCTGCCCCGCACGGCTGCGCGAATGTAGTAGGCCGGTCCCCCCAATACCGATCCGTCCGGACGGACAGAGCGGTAGGTCTGCGCCAGTACGGCTTCGGCATAGATGGTCGCCATGCCAAAAAAGCCGGAGACCCACATCCAGAAGATTGCCCCTGGTCCTCCGGCCGCCAGAGCCGTAGCACAGCCGGTGATGTTCCCCGTCCCCACCTGGGCCGCAATGGCAGTGGTCAGCGCCTGAAAGGGACTCATGCCTCGGGAACGTTCTGTCCCGCTTTTCCGGCGCAGTCCGGCCGTCAGTGTTCGAACCCCCATGCCCAGTTTCCGCACCTGTACCAGACGCAGCCGCAGGGTAAAATAGATTCCCACGGCCAACAACACATACAACAGCACATGATTCCAGAGCCACTGGCTCACTGTCCCCAGTATGGTCGCTACATCCACACCCATCCGCTCCTTTATCCGTCGACTCGTATGGACCAGTTTCCCCGTTTGTCCACGGGTTTATCCACCCGGAAAAGGAGCTCTGTGGAAAAACATACGGCGCGGGATAATTCCCGCGCCGTACAAAAGAGCGATGCATCAGCAATTACTTTTTCAGAACATGCTCCTCTTCCATGCCCTTGGTGATCCGTACCACAACGCCGGACAGGCAGATCAGAGCAATCAGGTTGGGCAGAGCCATCACCGCGTTGAAGAAGTCGGCCAGGTTCCACACCAGGTCCACCTTCAGCAGAGAGCCAACAAAGACACACAGGATCACGATGATGGAGTAGACATTGACCGCCTTCTGACCAAAGAGGTACTTGATGTTCTGCTCGCCGAAGAAGTACCAACCAATGATGGTGGAGAAGGCAAAGAACAGCAGGCAGATGGCCACAAATATGTTGCCGAAGCTGCCAAAGACCGTGGAGAACGCGGACTGAGCCAGAGAGGCCGCAGTGCTGTCGTCGCCGATCATGTTGGGGGTAACCACACCGCTGGTGAGGATAACCAGCGCGGTGAGGGTCAGAACGATAAAGGTATCGATGAAGACACAGACGATCGCGATATGGCCCTGATCGCGGGGATCCTTCACCTTGGCCATCGCATGGGCATGGGGAGTGGAGCCGAGGCCGGCCTCATTGGAGAACAGACCGCGGGCTACGCCGTAGCGCATAGCAGTCATCATACCAACGCCGACGCCGCCGCCCAGAACTGCCTGGGGATCAAAGGCGCCCACAAAGATCTGACGGAACACCTCGGGCACAGCCGTGATATGAGCACCGATCACGATCAGGCTGCCCACCAGGTAGAAGATAGCCATAATGGGGACCAGCTTCTCGGTCACAGAGGCGATGCGCTTCACGCCGCCCATAAAGATAAAGCCAGCCAGCACGGCCACGACGACGCCAACCACAGGCTTGGGAACGCCGAAAGCAGTCTCAAAGGAGCTGCTGATGGAGTTGGACTGCACCATGTTGCCCATCAGGCCAAGGGCCAGGATGATGGCAATCGCGAAGAAGCCAGCCAGGAACTTTCCAAAGCCGCCCTGGAAACGGGCGCGGATGTAATACACAGGACCGCCGATGACCTGTCCGTCGGGGCCACGGGTCTTATACTTCTGGGCCAGCACAGCCTCTGCATAGATCGTGGACATACCGAGGAAAGCCGCGACCCAAACCCAGAACACTGCGCCGGGACCGCCCAGCAGGATGGCCGTAGCACAGCCCACCACGTTACCGGTGCCGACCTGAGCCGCCACGGAAGTAGCTGCCGCCTGGAAGGAGCTCATGCCGTCCTTATCGGCCTTTTTACCGGAAAGACTGAATCCTCCGAACATCTCGCGCCAGCCGGCGCCGAATTTGCGGATCTGAATAAAACCGAGCCGAACGGTGAACAGGATGCCGGTAAATACCAGTACATAGAGCAGTACGCTGTTCCAGACAAAATTACTGGCCGCACTTACGATAGCCGCTAATTGATCCATAGATATTCATCCTTTCTCTCCACACGGAATCGTTCCTGATGTCCCCCGGCCACACACCTGCCGGGGTGCCTTGCATCGCGCGCCCTTTCACCCCCTGTTTTTATGGGTTCTCGTCAACATATGCACAGCCGGAACCATGCATACCGCACTCCGAACCATGCTGTCATCAAAAAAGCCGGCCCCTGTGACGGGTCCGGCTTTGCAGAGCGCATTCCAACCAATGACATACTGCCGATGCACTCTACTCTGTCCTTTTGCCTGAGAGATCAGTGCTTACGCACCTTACACCTTCGGCCCCCGTCGCTGAGATTCTCCAGAGTTTGTGCCGCCACTTTGTCCATACACCACGAACACTTCCATTTTTCTGTCTTGTGAAAAATTGAATAAAAGGCGGACAAAAGAAGCGGCCATCTCTATGCACTTTTTTGATGTGCCCCTATCATAGCCCTTTTTTTCGCTTTCGTCAAGCCATAATCTGGAATAGCTAGGATGAAATTCTCATTTCTATGGCTTTTTCCCAAAAAAATACTTGGCAGTTTAGTCATTTCCAACACTCTTCATATGTCTTCGATGTAAAAACATATATAGAATTTCTTCTCCCGGAACAACACAGCAGGGGCGCCGTCTCCAATAGACGGCGCCCCTGCCTTCCGGTTGTGATATTCTTATGCGTTTACCTTGGCCAACGCCGCTTCCAGATCGGCCAGGATATCGTTGATATCCTCAATGCCCACCGAGAAGCGGACCAGATCCGGGGACACCCCGGCCGCATAGAGCTCCTGATCGTTCATCTGCCGGTGGGTGGTGGAGGCCGGATGCAGTACGCAGGTCTTGGCATCGGCCACATGGGTGGCGATGGAGGCCAGATTCAGCCTTGCCATAAAGGTCTCGGCCGCCTCGCGTCCGCCCTTGACGCCAAAGGAGACCACGCCGCACACCCCGTTGGGGAGATACTTCTGGGCCAGCCCGTGATACGGATCGCCCTCCAGGCCGGGATAGCGGACCCACGCCACCTTTTCGTGCTTCTGCAGATACTGGGCCACGGCCAGGGCATTGGCGCAGTGGCGGGGAACCCGCAGGTGGAGCGTCTCCAGTCCCACATTCAGGAGATAGGAGTTCATGGGCGCCGGAACGGAGCCGAAGTCGCGCATGAGCTGAACGGTGGCCTTCGTGATATAGGCCCCTGCCACTCCAAACCGCTCCGTGTAGGTCACGCCGTGGTAGCTCTCGTCCGGCGTGCACAGTCCGGGGAATTTGTCGGGATACCGGGTCCAGTCAAAGGCGCCGGAGTCCACGATGGCTCCGCCCACCGCGTTGGCATGGCCGTCCATATACTTGGTGGTGGAGTGGGTGACAATATCGGCCCCATATTCGAAAGGCCGGCAGTTGATAGGCGTGGCAAAGGTGTTGTCCACGATGAGGGGCACGCCGTGGGCGTGTGCTGCCGCGGCAAACTTCTCAAAATCCAGCACGGCCAGGGCGGGGTTGGCAATCGTCTCGCCGAATACCGCCTTGGTGTTGGGCCGGAAAGCGGCCTCCAGCTCCTCGGGCGTGCAGTCTGGCTCCACAAAGGTAAACTCAATGCCCATGCGCTTCATGGTCACTGCAAACAGATTGTATGTTCCGCCATAGATGGCCGTAGAGGAGACCACATGGTCTCCGCAGGAACAGATGTTGAAGATCGCGTAGAAGTTGGCGGCCTGTCCCGAAGAAGTGAGCATCGCGGCGCTCCCCCCTTCCAGTGCACAGATCTTTGCTGCCACACTGTCATTGGTGGGATTTTGAAGCCGGGTATAGAAGTACCCGCTGGCCTCCAGATCAAACAGCTTTCCCATAGCCTCGCCCGTCTCATATCGGAAGGTAGTGGACTGAATGATGGGAATATTGCGGGGTTCTCCGTTTCCGGGGCGGTATCCCGCATGGATGCACTGGGTATTGGGACGCTGCTGGCTCATATTGGGTCTTCCTTTCTATGGCGCGGTTGGCTGGCGCAAAGTTGTTTTATATAGTACGCTAGCGTATTGAATTTGTCAACTATTTTTCCAGAGACAGATCCGGCTTAAGAGCCTGATTAAGTCCGTTGGGCAACTGGGCCGGCTGTCCGTCTGCCCGCAGCTGGACGGTACGCACCGTATCCACATTGCCCGCCATGGTGTTCACAATGGCGTATACCGTCAGGCGCAGCTGCTCCTCATCCTGTGCCAGCGCCTCCAGCACATCGGCGGGGAGGTTCACATAGCAGACCCCATCCTCTACGATCACGCCCAGCAGCTCTGTCTCAGCCGGAAGTACGGGGGTCATCGTGTCATAGCTGGGGCCCTGGATCAGCGCCTCCATCACCACCGCGCTCAGCGTGTCCTCCTCGGTGAGCAGCAGCCGCCGGTATTCCACGCCCAATCCGGTCCCATCGGCCCGGGGGAACCAGAGGGTGGCCGTCATTTCCATGGGCTCTCCCTCCGTCCCCAGAAGGATGACATCCTCAGGGCGCAGATTCTCCCCGGTGGTCAGCGGATTCTGCTCTCCCTCAATGGTCACATGGATGGAATCCACCCCCTCCACCTGACAGAGGGTCAGCGCCAGGCAGTAATTGGCCAGGGTCAGATCAATGCCGGAGAGCCCCTCATAGGCCTCGGAGAAATCCAGATCCAGCTTCCCATCGTTCAGCTCCCAGCTCCGTACCTCCAGTCCCTTGGGGAAGGGGGAGGTCAGCTCCATGGTCTCAGGTCCCGCCAGAAGACGGGCCAGCAATTCCTGGATCAGCGGCTCCTTGCCCTGGGCGTGCCAAAACTCGCCCCCTACTGCCGCCCCGCTCTCGTCATTCTCGGCCACAAAATAGATCTCATATGGATGCTCTGTGTCTTTGCCCTGGCTCTTGCCCATGCCGCAGCCGGCCAGAGTCAGAAGTGCCAGCACGAGAGGCAGCATTCGTTTTCTCATTCCGCTCCCTCCTCTTCTCCGTGCCAGCGAGGAAAGCACACCTCAAAGCAGGTGCCCTCCGGCTCCCGCCGGCGGGCCTCCACCGTGCCGCCGTTCTGAAGCACGGTATCCCGCACGATGGACAGCCCCAGACCGGTTCCGCCGGCCGCCCGGGAGCGCGCCTTATCCACTCGGTAAAAGCGATCAAAAATCTTGGGCAGGTCTTCCTCTGGGATGCCCACTCCCGTGTCCTCCACCCGCAGGACCACCCAGTCACCGTCCCCCGGGCGCTTTCCCCGGCGCAGCTGCAAACAGACAAAGACGCTTCCGCCCGGCAGGTTATACTTGACGGCGTTTTCCATGAGGTTAAAGGCGATCTGATAGAGGTCGTCCTCTGTGGCCAGGACGGTACAGCCCTCGATCAGATCCATATGCAGCGATACATTCACCGCCCCGGCCAGGGGCAGGAGCATATGCTCCACCCGGAGCAGCACCTGTTTCACATCCACCGGCCCCACCGCTCTGGGGGGCGCGGTATCCATTCGGGTCAGCGTGAGCAGCTTTTCCGTGATACGGGTCAGCCGCTCGGCCTCATTTCCAATGTCGGTGACAAATTCCCGCACTGTCTCCTCATCCATCCCATCGTTCTGAAGGATGGAGTCGGTCAGCAGACGGATGGAGGCCAGGGGGGTCTTGAGCTCGTGGGAGGCATCCGAGACAAAGCGCCGGCGGACCTCCTCCGTGGTCTGAAGCCGCCCGGTCAGCTCATTGAATTCATCGGCCAGCCGCGTGAGCTCATCCCCACCGCCAATGGTGACCCGATGGCTGTACTCGCCCTCCCGCACGGTGTGGATACCGCTCAGAAGCGCGGCGATCCGCCGGGTCACCGCAGTGGAGAACAGAATGCTGAATCCCAGGCCGGCGGCGCATACCACCAGGGAGATATTGCGCAGATTGCTCTGAAAGTCCAGCAGCATCTCGGCCTGCTCTTTATCGTACTCGTAGAGATAGACGGCCCCCTGGGTCATCCCCCGGTAGAGGATGGGGGCGGCCGCCCGGGTGCGGAAAGCCCCGTCCCGATATTCCGACCGGAACACATCGTTTCCCTTTAAGGCGCTGACCACTTCCCATAAAAGGGCATAGTGGTCCATGGCATTGTCCACCTCACTGGTGTCGTAGAGCACCTTGCCCGCCGGGTCAGTCACCATCACCCGGTCTACGCCGGTGACGCCCAGCTTCGTGAGGTTGGCCTCCACGCCCTCAGCGGTCAGTCCCTCGCCGCCCGCCAGCGTGGAGGTGATGATATCCGCCTGCCGCCAGAGGGAGTCCTGCTTGGACTGAAAAACCAGATTTTGCGAGATCAAAATGGGATAAATATTCAAAAAGATCAGCAGCGCGGCAATGATGGCCCCGTAGCTGAGAATAAATTTACTTTGGAGGGAGCGCCAGAAGGGCACTCGTCTTCCGCTCTGCCAGGACCGCTCCATCTGCGCCTGCCTCCTTTCCCAAACGCCGCATTCTCTCTGCCGGGCCGGATCAGCTGTTCTTCAGGTAGTAGCCCACGCCCCACTTGGTGAGGATATAGGCCGGGTGCGCCGGGTCCATCTCCAGCTTTTCCCGCAAGCGCCGGACATGGACATCCACGGTACGGTAGTCCCCGGCATACTCATAGCCCCAGACCACATTGAGCAGACTCTCCCGGCTGTATACCCGGCCCGGGTTGCGCATCAGCAGCTCCATCAGATCAAACTCTTTCGCCGTGAGCTCCACAGACTCTTTTCCCTTCCAGACCGAACGCTCGTCGGGGTCCAGGGTGATGTGCCCGACAAAGAGACGGCTTCCCCGCTCCTTCTGGGCCGTCATGCCCGCCCGGCGCAGCAGGGCCCGCACCCGGGCCTTCAGCTCCAGGATATTGAAGGGCTTGGTGATGTAGTCGTCCGCTCCGCACTCAAACCCCATGATCTTGTCGGCATCCTCGCTGCGGGCTGTCAGCATAATGATGGGGACATTGGAAAACTCCCGAATCCGCATACAGGCCTGAAGCCCGTCAATCTTGGGCATCATCAGGTCCAAAATAATCAGGTCAAAGGCCCCTCCCCGGGCCAGCTCTACCGCACTCTCGCCGTCATAGGCGGTCTCAACCTGATAACCCTCGCTCTGGAGGTTGAATTTCATTCCTTTGACCAGTACCTTTTCGTCATCGACTACCAGTATTTTCAAGTCGTTTCCCTCCTTCATACCGTAATCCCATCGATCAGCCCCGCCAGAATCCCCTCGCCGATCCCCTTGACCCGGGTCAGCTCCTCAACGGTGCGAAAGGGTCCGTTGTTCTGGCGGTCCTCCACAATGGCCTGGGCCCGTTTCTCCCCAATGCCCGGAAGGGTCTCCAGTTCCTCTGCGGTGGCGGTATTGATGTTGATCTTCCCGGACGCCGCTTCCGGCCCCTCTTCTTCCGGCTCCGCCGTTGGAGCGGCACTTGGCGCCTCTGTCCCGACTGTCGGAGCCGTGCTGGGCACTTCCTGCTCCTGCGCAGCGGTTGGAATGGTTACCACCGCCGCGCTGCTCCGTTCCACCTCGACCCGTACCGGCGGCGCGTCGAGCGCGCCCCTTGCCAGCCACCCCGCAGAAAAGGCCAGAAAGGCGGCGGTCAGAAACAGCGCCGCCCCCTCCAGACGCGAAATCCGCATGGTTCTTTTGGCTCCTTTCCGTTGCGTGTGCGACACTTTTTTGCTATAATGATGGTTACATAATCTCATTTCGTTCGGCCCCATCTCTGGTGCCGGATGTTCTTATATACATTTATTGAGTATATCACAATTGCAAGGAGTTTCCTATGAAAAAAAATCGTCTCGCATCCTTCCTCCTGCTGGCCGGTCTGTTAGCCGGTCTGGTATTTCCGCTCTCCGCCGGGGCCACGGAGACCCAGCCGGTCCAGACACCCGCCCCTTCCGCCGCCCCATCCTCCGTTCCCCAGCAGCAGAGTGCACTCCTCGCCTCCATGCACATCGAAGGCACCGCCGCACTGCTGGTGGACGATGACACAGGTGAGGTGCTCTATGAGCAGAACGCCCACGGCAAGGTTTACCCCGCTTCCATCACCAAAGTGATGACCTGTCTGCTCACCCTGGAGTCCATCGCTCGGGGCGAACATCAGCTGGATGAGGTGGTCACTGTCGGTGACCAGGTCAATTACGGCATTGGCGCCGACGGCTCCACCGCCGGCATCAAGGCGGGAGAGCAGCTCACCATCCACGATCTGCTGGGCGCCGCCCTCATCCCCTCCGCCAATGAGGCCTGCAATGCCATGGCACAGCTGGTGGCCGGGGATGTGGAGAAGTTTGTGGATCTGATGAACCAGCGCGCACAGGAACTGGGCATGAACGACACCCATTTTGCCAACCCCCACGGCTATCATGATCCCGACCATTACACCTCTGCCTACGACATCTACCTCATGGCCCATGAGGCCATGAAGGACCCCACCTTCCGGGAACTGGTCAGCTCGGTAGACTACAAGATCCCCGCCACCAACCTCAGCGAAGCCCGTACCCTCCACTCCACCAACGGCCTGGTCTCCACCTGGCGGGTGCGGGATTACTGGTATGAGTATGCCACCGGCATCAAGACCGGCTCTACCCCGGAGGCTGGACACTGTCTGGTCTCCTCCGCCACTAAAAATGACCGCAACCTCATCGCTGTGGTGATGGGTGCGGCCAACTATACCGAGAACAAGGACGTCAACTATTTTACCGAGAGCAAGCGTCTGCTGGAGTTCGGTTTCAACAACTTCTCCCGCCAGACCATTCTGGATGGCAGCAGTCTGGACTTTCCCGAGGTGTCGGTCACTCTCTCCAAGACTGATTATGTGACCGTCCGGCCTGCCGGTTCCCTGTCGGCCACTCTGCCCAACGACATTGATCCCGCCGCCTTCCAGCGTGAGCTGGACCTGCCCGAGAGTGTGGAAGCCCCCGTTGAGGAAGGTCAGGTCCTGGGTACCGTGACCCTCACCTACAACGGTCAGGAGTACGGTAAAGTGGATCTGGTGGCCAACAGCTCTGTGGAGCGCTCCGAGCTCCTCTACCGGCTGGATCGGATCCAGAAATTCTTTGACCAGCTCTGGGTCCGCATCGTCCTGGTCGTGCTGGCTGTACTGCTGGTCTTCCTCTTCCTCCGTCATCTGATTACCGGCCGCAAGCGTTCCCGTTACGGCGGAAGCCGTGCCCGGGGCGGCCGTGGTTCTTCCCGTTATTCCGGCCGCAGACGGCGCTGAGCAAAGGCCCGTCCCCACTTAAATCCGTGGGGACGGGCCTTTTTATTTTGATATCCGTCCTCTGCTAGACAGGGGACGTCCTCTCTTTTGCGTGCGTGGTCCGCAACTCGTTGACGATGAGCGCAATTGCCTCGATCTGTGTATCCGTCAATCCATCCACATTGATCGTGCGCT
The DNA here is from genome assembly GCF_014982855.1 of Pseudoflavonifractor gallinarum. Lineage (GTDB taxonomy): Bacteria > Bacillota > Clostridia > Oscillospirales > Oscillospiraceae > Pseudoflavonifractor_A > Pseudoflavonifractor_A gallinarum. Next base: position 128,331 of record NZ_JADCKF010000007.1, read on the forward strand.
TTCCGGATGCCCCCAAAAGGTAATCCGTGCTGACTCCGAAGATCCGCGCCATGCGGATCAACACGTCATACGGAGGTAAATGCACACTGTTTTCATAAGAACTCACGACAGATTTGGAAACACCCAGCTGTTTTGCCAGTGCAATCTGTGACATTCCACGCTGTCCGCGCAGATGTTTGATCTTGGCTCCTATTTCAGGCAGGTACACATCCATCCCCCCTTATTCCTGTTATCTTTGACCATTGTATCGAATTCATGGACACGATAGCTGGAATAAATCCTGAAATACTTGACTCCACTTTTCAGACTGGGTATAATGGCTTCATCCTGCACCACTCTGGACTGTCCGCCGTCCACAGACGGACTTCATTTCAGCTCTGGCCGTCTGTCATCGCCCGCCGCAGCTGTTCCACCGCTCTCTTTTCGATCCGGGAGACCTGGACCTGGGACACCCCGAGCACCTGGGCGGTACGGTCCTGGGTGAAGGAGCGAAAATAGCGCAGAAGGATCACCTTCCGTTCCCGCTCGGGCAGGCAGCGGATGGCTTCCCGCAGCGTCTCGCGCTCCACCACCTCCTCTTCAAATCCCGCGCCCCCCACCAGGCTCTCCAGCGTCAGGCCGTCTCCCGTCTCCATCTGGAGGGAGGCCACCGGCTGATTGGCCTCTTCTGCGGCGGCGATCTCTTCCGGCTCCAGTCCGGTCTCCTCCGCCAGCTCAGAGAGGGTGGGCTCCCGCCCCAGGGCAGCCGAGAGCCTGTCCCGGGCCTGGCGGACGCTTCCTCCCCGCTCCTTGAGGCCACGGCTGACCTTGAGGGTGCCGTCATCCCGGAGAAAACGCCGGATCTCTCCGGTAATCTTTGGTACGGCATAGGTGGAGAACTGGCAGCCAAAGGCCGGGTCAAATCCCCGCACCGCCTTTAAAAATCCCAGGCACCCCAGTTGGTACAGGTCCTCCGGGTCCACGCCCCGCCCGCAATAGCGGCGCACGATTCCCCAGATCAATCCCGCATTTCCCTCCAGGATGCGGGTACAGGCGTCGTTATCCCCCCTCCTTGCCTCCTCCAGCAGTTCAGGGGTATCGGCCACACTCATACCGGCAGGCCCACGCGGCGCGCAATCTGCTTTGAGAGCACCACCATTGTTCCTTTCCCCGGGGTGGAGCGCACCCGTACCCGGTCCATAAAGCTCTCCATAATGGTAAAGCCCATGCCGGAGCGCTCTTCATTTCCGGTGGTATAGAGGGGCTCTCTGGCCCGGTCCACATCCTCAATGCCGACGCCGTTGTCCTTCACCAGGATCTCCACCGTCTGATCTCCAAACAGGCGCAGGCGCAGTGTGATCTTTCCCAGTGTCTGCGGGTAGGCATGCACAATGGCGTTGGTGACCGCCTCGCTGACAGCGGTCTTGACATCATTCACCTCATCCAGCGTGGGATCCAGCTGGGCCACAAAACAGGCCGCAGCCGTACGGGCAAAGCCCTCGTTGGCCGAGCGGCTGAGGAAGGTCATTACGACCTCATTTACCGGTTTTTGTCTCATATGTATCCCTCCCGGGGCGGGGATTTTTCCCGCCCGTCTCTGATTCAAAGGTCATCAGGCGCTCCAGTCCGGCGGTTTTGAGTACCTTCCACGCCTGCTCCGGCACCCCTGTCACCCGCACCGCCGCGCCGATCTCCGACGCCCGGCGATAGGCGCGCAGCAAAACCGCAATGCCGGAGCTATCCATAAAGGTCACTCCGGACAGATCCAGGATCAGTTGACGGGGCAGGGCGGCTCCCACCGCCTGCTCCATCTCGGTCATGATGGTCCTGGCATGGTGGTGGTCCACCTCCCCGGTCACGTTCACCGTCAGTACGCGGCCTTCGCCCGTACAGATTACTGCCATAGCTTGTCCCTCCCCGGGAGGCCCGCGCCTCCTTGCCATAAAAAATGCTGTATACCAATTTTTGGTATACAGCGATTATATCTCATTCCGCCGCCGGAATTCGTCGAAGAGAGCACGAAAAGTCAATTCTGGCGATAGACCAACAGTTCTTCCACCCCGCAGTCCAGCACGAAGCACAGTCTTGCCAGAATATCCGCGTCGATCTTCTCCACTTCATTTTTATACCATTTGTCGATGACTTCATAGCGGGTATTGACCAGACGGGCCAGATGATTGCGGGTCAGCCCCCGCTCCTCCATCCGCTCCCGCAAACACAGTTCCACCCGCCCATATGCTCTGACCCACGTTACACTTCGCTCCTCCATAGCATCCCCCCAAACTATACTACAGGCATCCCCCTCTTTCTAACATATCCATATCTCTCGTTACTATGTATATCGTTACTATTCACATCCGCAATTTTGTGGTATGATAGGTTCAAATCATCCGCACTTATCCCCTTCCGCCGCATCCATTCCCTTTGGCAGGTTCCGGCCCTGCCTCTCTTTGTCATGCCTCCCCGGAAGAAAGGGTATCCATATGAAGCTTCTGATCTGTCTTCTTGTGCTCTTATCCCTCCTCTTTTTCCTGATCCTTCTGCTGGTCCTGAGGCGGCTGTACCATCTGCATCTGGAATGCCTGCGCTTGCAGATGGTGCTGGCCCAGCAGGATGATTACCGGACCCAGGCGCTGACCGATGTGCTCACCGGTCTTCCCAACCGCCGTTCTCTGCGCAACCTGCTCTCCGCGCTGTCCGGGTCCGGGCGGCCGGTCTGCGCCGTCACGCTGGATCTCAACGGGCTCAAGGAAATCAATGACTTACAGGGTCATGTGGCGGGGGACCATCTGCTCCGTCAGATGGCACAGTGCCTGCGCCACGCCTGCCCCTCCAATGTGCATGCCTTCCGGGTGGGGGGCGACGAATTTGTCCTGATCGGAGCCGATCTCTCGCAGGATCAGTCCAAGCGGTTTGTGGAGCATCTGCGCAGCCAGCTCTCCCACGCTGGCTTGGATGCCGCTCTGGGTTGGACATGGGGCACTGCGGACGCACTGGAAAACCTTCACGGCCTGCTGACCGAGAGTGACCGGCAGATGTATTTCCAGAAGCGCCGGATCCACAGGCGGTTTTCCTGGGCTTCCGGGCAATCGGCCGACCAGGCCCGTTCGGTCTGAATCCAGATTCTCTCTTCTGAAACAACAAGCCCCGCCGCGGATAACCGCGGCGGGGCTTGTTCTCTTTTCTTACATGCTCTGGAGCTGTTCCTCCAGCTTCTCGATCAGGGCGCGCAGCTTTTCGGCCCGCTCCCGCTCGGCCTCCACCACGTTGGCGGGGGCCTTGCTCACAAAGCCGGGATTCTGGAGCTTGCCCTCCAGACCGGAGAGCATCTTGCGATTCTTGTCCAGCTCCTTCTGGACCCGGGCCTTCTCCTTCTCCAGATCCACCAGCTCACCCAGGGGGATGGAGATCTGAGCCACATGGGTGGCGATGACCACCTGTCCGGCCTCCTGCCGGGCCTCGGCGGCGGGCACCACTTCCACCTCGCTGGCGGAGGCCAGGCGCTTGAGGAAGGGGATTCCCGCCTCAAAGACAGCCTGCTCCTGGGTGGCCACGGTCAGATGAGCCTTCTTGGAGGGGGGCACGTTCATCTCGGCGCGGCGGGTACGCACGGCGCGGATGGCGTCCATGATGAGCTCCATGGCCTTCTCCTCCTGGGGGAAGGAGAGCTCGGCATGGTACTCCGGCCACTGCTGGAGCATCAGATAGTCTCCCTGGTGGGGCAGCGCCTGCCAGATCTCCTCGGTGATATAGGGCATGAAGGGATGCAGGAGCTTGAGGGTCTCGGTGAGCACATAGCACAGCACCTGCTGGGCGTTGCGCTTGGCCTCCTCGTCCTCGCCCTGGAGGCGGGCCTTGGTCAGCTCGATATACCAGTCGCAGTAGGAGTCCCAGATAAAGTCATAGACCTTCTGGGCTGCCACGCCCAGCTCGAACTTTTCCATGTTCTCGGTGACCTCGGGGATGACGCTGTTGAGCTTGGAGAGGATCCACTTGTCCTCCATCTCCAGGTGCTCGGGCAGGCGGCACTCCTCAATGGTCAGGTTCATCATCAGGAAGCGGCTGGCGTTCCAGATCTTGTTGGCAAAGTTGCGCATGGCCTCACACCGCTCGGTGTAGAAGCGCATGTCGTTTCCGGGGGAGTTGCCGGTGACCAGGTTGAAGCGCAGGGCATCGGCGCCGTACTGGTTGGCCATCTCCAGGGGATCGATACCGTTGCCCAGAGACTTGGACATCTTGCGACCCTTGTCGTCCCGGACCAGGCCGTGGATGAATACGGTGTGGAAGGGGGGCTTCCCGGTATGCTCGCAGGCCGAGAAGATCATCCGGGCCACCCAGAAGAAGATGATGTCGTAGCCGGTGACCAGCACGTCAGTGGGGAAGAAATACTTAAAGTCCTCGCTGTTCTCGTCGGGCCAGCCCAGGGTGGAGAAGGGCCACAGGGCGGAGGAGAACCAGGTGTCCAGCACGTCCTCCTCCTGCTTGATGTTCTTAGAGTGGCAGTGCTCGCACTCGGTGGGGTCCTCCTCGGACACGGTGATGTGGCCGCACTCCTGGCAGGTCCAGGCGGGGATCTGGTGGCCCCACCACAGCTGGCGGGAGATGCACCAGTCATGGACGTTCTCCATCCAGTTGGTATAGGTCTTGGAGAAGCGGTCGGGGACAAACTTGACCTCTCCGTCGTTGACCACCCGCAGGGCCTCCTTGGCCAGAGGCTCCATCTTCACGAACCACTGGGCGGAGATCAGGGGCTCCACGTCGCTGTGGCAGCGGTAGCAGGTGCCCACGTTGTGCTGGTGGGGCTCCACCTTCACCAGCCAGCCGCCCTCCTCCAGGTCATGGACGATGGCCTTGCGGGCCTCATAGCGGTCCATGCCGGAGTAACGGCCGTAGCCCTCCACCACCTTGCCGTTGTCGTCCAGCACCCGGATGGTCTCCAGGTTCTGCCGCAGGCCGACCTCGAAGTCGTTGGGGTCATGGGCGGGGGTCATCTTCACGCAGCCGGTGCCGAACTCCATGTCCACATACTCGTCGGCCACAATGGGCATCTCCCGGCCCACCAGGGGCAGGATGCACTTCTTGCCCACGATGTCCTTGTAGCGCTCGTCGTTGGGGTTGACGGCCACGCCGGTGTCGCCCAGCATGGTCTCGGGCCGGGTGGTGGCCACGATGACATAGCGGCCCTCCTCCCCCTGGATGGGGTAGCGGATGTGCCAGAAGGAGCCCGGCTTATCCTGGTACTCTACCTCGGCGTCGGAGAGAGCAGTGACGCAGTTGGGGCACCAGTTGATGATGCGGGAGCCCTTGTAGATGAGGCCCTTCTTGTAGAGGGAGACAAACACATGGCGGACGGCCTTGGACAGGCCCTCATCCATGGTGAAGCGGGCCCGGTCCCAGTCGCAGGAGGCGCCCAGCTTCTTCTGCTGCTCCACGATGCGGTTGCCGTACTTGTTCTTCCAGTCCCACACCCGCTCCAGGAACTTCTCCCGGCCCAGGTCATAACGGCTCAGGCCCTCGTTCTTGCGCAGCTCCTCCTCCACCTTGATCTGGGTGGCGATGCCGGCGTGGTCGGTGCCGGGGACCCACAGAGCGGCATAGCCCTGCATCCGCTTGAAGCGGATCAGGATATCCTGGAGGGTGGAGTCCATGGCGTGACCCATGTGGAGCTGGCCGGTGACGTTGGGGGGCGGCATGACAATGGTGAAGGGCTTCTTGTCGGGATCCCGATGGCCCTTGAAGCAGCCGTTTTTCTCCCACATCTCATAGACGCGGCTCTCCACCTCCTGGGGTTCATAGACCTTGGGAAGTTCTTTCTTCATACTGAAAACACTCCTGTTCTTGTGTGAACTTACATTTTGGTGACGGGAAGGCCCGTCTTGTCCCGCAGAAGGGTGCGCAGCTCCTCCGGCGTGCCGGCGGTGATGCCCCTCTTGTCAAAGACCTGGGCGTGGCGGTCGCTGAGGGCCAGAACAATAAAATTCTCCCCCTCGGCGATGGCCCGGATGCTCTCATAGCTCCAGCGGGTCTCGGCATTTTGGATGGTGGTCGTATAGTCCTGCTCGGTAAAGACAGTCTCGGTATCCCGTGCGCCAGGCAGAACCTTACGTCCGGCCAAAAAGCCATTGACTCGGTCCTCTGTAAGGAGGATGAGCAGCAGCACCACGGCCACCCCCAGGTCCAGCCATGCCTTCCATCCGGGATTGAGGATCAGATCTCCTACCCCAAACAGAAAGGCCAGGACCATCAGCACCACACCCACAATCCGGCTGCGGCGGCTCTTCTTGCGGCGCACCGTCTTACGCAGGCCCCGGGCCATCGCGGTCAGCGCATCCCTATCATAGTGTGTTCGGATCTTGATTTCCATACCGCGTCTCTCCTTTTACAAGAAAAAACGCCCTGAGCCAATGGCTCAGGGCGAACGAAGTCCGTGGTACCACCTGAATTTCCCGTATGGGACACTCATTTCCTCGATAACGGGAGGGACCGCCGCCGCTTACTCCATTCTGCGGCAGACTCCGGGACGACCTTCCCCGCGCTCCTCGGAAGCCTCGCACCAAAACGGCTTCTCTCTGCATCCGGAACAACGGGTACTCCTTCCCATCGTCGCTTTTGTCTTGATAACGCCTTTTAGTATATGAAATCCCCCGCAAAATGTCAAGAGAAAGTCCCGGTTTTCTCCCCTTGACCCACTTTTGCCGGCGTAGTACACTGGTGTTAATCACCGGAAAGGAGGAGCCGCTATGGAAGAGCATCCCATCGGCACAGTCCGTGCCGTCTATTTCAGCGCCACCGGCACCACCCGGACCGTTGCCCTCACCCTGGCCCGTACCCTGGCGGAGGAGCTCTCCGCCCCTCTGGAGGAGTATAATTTCACCCTCCCCGCCGCCCGCACCGCACCGCCGCCCGTCCAGGCAGGGGATCTCGTAGTGGCGGGCCTCCCGGTCTATGCCGGACGGCTGCCCAACGTCCTGCTCCCCTATCTGGAGACCTGGGAGGGGGCGGGCGCCCTGGCCCTGCCTCTGGTTCTCTTCGGCAACCGGAATTTTGACGACGCTCTCATCGAGCTGCGGGACCTGCTCATCCGGCGAGGCTTCCTCCCCTTTGCGGCGGCCGCTTTCGTCGGGGAGCACGCCTTTTCCACCACCCTGGCGGCCGGCCGACCAGACCGGGCTGACCTGGACACCGCCCGCGCCTTTGCCCGCCGGGCGGCCGACAAGCTCCGTGCAGGCCCGGTGGAGGAGCCGGTAGCCGTGGCGGGCCGGACCCCCATCGGCCCCTACTACCAGCCCCGGGACCGCTCCGGTGCACCCATCGACATCCGTAAGGTGCGCTCCAAGGTGGGCGCGCAGTGTGACCAGTGCGGGCTGTGCGCCAAATTCTGTCCCATGGGCTCCATCGATCCCCGGGATGTGCGCTCCTATACCGGCATCTGCATCAAATGCGGCGCCTGCATCAAGGGCTGTCCCCGGCAGGCCCGCTATTATGACGATCCGGGGTACCTCTACCATAAGGAGGAGCTGGAGCTGGGATATGCCCGTCCCGCCTCCATCTCGCTCTTTCTCTGAGACAAAAAAACGCACCCTCTAGGGTGCGTTTTTTGTCTTCCGATTACGCCTTTGCCGTGGCCTGGCGCAGGGCACGGGCCAGCTGATCCGGGCAGGATGTGGGTTTCCCGCCGCACCGGATGCCGGAGAGGCGGTCGATGACCTCCTCCACCTTCATCCCAGCCACCAGGCTGGAAATCCCCTGCAGATTGCCGTTGCAGCCTCCCAGCACCTGAAGGGAACGGACCACGCCGTCCTCCACATCAATGAGCATCCGCTGAGAGCAGACGCCCTGGGTCTGATAGTCGATTACCATGCGTTTCTCTTCCTCCTTGGGGTACGGAATCGTTCGCAGGGTATCATATCACATCCCACAGCAAAAGGCAATGTGCCGCCCCCCTCATGGCGCAGACGAGACCTGGGACACTGCGGTGGCTCCATTCTTCTGCTCCTGCACCGCGCCCTGCCGTTCTTCTCTCGCTGTCCAGTAGGCGGTATTCTGGAACCGGTCCGGTTCAAATCGGAAGTACACCATATGTCCCACGCCTCCGTCCGCCCGCTCCTCCGGCGGGTCATTGTCCCCCACGAACACAAGATCGGCGACTTCCAGCGGATCGATGGGACTCTCCCAAAAGACACGGGTGGGATGGACGGCCAGGAGCGTGTTCTTTTCCTGGCTGTTCTCGTCCCGATAAATTTGAATGCTATAGTTCGGGTCAAAATGACCGGCGACTCGGGTCCCGTCCCACAGTCTGGCATAGATCCCCCAGTCGGTCTCCTTCTCTCTCTGGGCATCCAGCTGTGCCAAATACCCCTCATCGTCCGGCAGGATCAGGTCCATGGTCATGGATAGGGGCGACAGCGTCAGGTTTTCCAGCAGGACCGGACACACGCCCCCCAGGTTGACCATGGAGCGCCCGGTAAAAACATGGCTCTCGATCCGGCTTCCCTCCAGCGGGATGGTGAGATCAAAGTGGAACCCGGACAGTACCTCATCTGTCCACCCGCCCTCGGACGCGTTGTATCCCCTCAGGCTGTCTTCGACGCTGTCTCCATTTCCTCCGGTCGTCAGGCGAAGATAGTTTGCCTCCGCCGTAAACGTCCCTCCGGACCGTGTGATGGTGCACACCAATGGAAGGCAGTTGTCCAGGGGATCCGCATCTGGGAGGGAGCGGCATCCTCCGCTCACCGCGCTCCACTGGTCGGCATATTGGGTGTGGGCCTCATCCGCATAGAACCCCCACTCCACCGGCAGCCAGTAGTCTGCCCTTTGCCCCTGCTCCGGGAGCGCAGGCAGGCCTATTCCCTCCGGCGCGGCCAGCTCCAGAAAGACATACAGGGTCTGCTCATCCATGAGCACCTCTTCCACGGTCAGCGTAACGCCGGTACCGTTGGGGTCCTCATAGACCTGATGGATGGTCCGCGGGGCGACCTGTTCGGCCTGCTCCGCGGTCTCGGTTCCAAAAAAGGCCCGGAACTGCGGCGATACATGGACCAGCGAGACCGCCCCCGCCGCTCCCACCAACAGAGAGCAGACCGCCACAAGGGCTACGATCCCACGCTGGATATTCCGGGGGCGCCCCTTTTTCCGGTTTTCCATACCGGTCCCCAGCCGCTCCTTGAGCTGCTCTTTTTCTTCTTCCGAAAAGGCATATCGCTCCAATTCACTGCGCAGATGGTTCATAGCCGTCCTCCTCCAGTTTCTGCTTCAGCCGCCTCGCCCGGGAAAGGCGCATCCGCACCGCATCCGTTCCGATCCCCAGCAGCGCGGCGATCTCCTGTGCATCATAGCCCATGTAATAGCGCAGCAGCAGTACCTCCCGGTCCCGGTCCGGTAAATGCCGCAGTTCCTCCAGGAGCCCATCCGGCTCCGGCTCGGGTGCAACGGGGTCGGCTACGCACTCCATCCCCACCACATTTCTTCTCCAAAAGCTGCGGCGCAGATTTTTGCAGGTGTTGATGGTCACACGCACGATCCAGGCCCGTTCCGCCTCCGGAGCCGGAAAGGTGCCGGTGTACTCCAGCCGCTTGAGGAGGACCGTCTGGCAGACGTCCTGCGCGTCGTGGCTGGAGCGCACCCAGCTCAAGGAGAGCCGCAGGATCAGATCGGAATAGGTCTCCACCAGCCGCTCCGCCTCGTCGGGACACGCTTTCATTCACTCACTTCCCTTCCCTCGGTTCTGAACGCGTTCACCTATAAAACACATCACCCCATGCTTTTGTAACCGCTTTGGGAAAAAAGAAAAGCACGTGCCCGGATGGATGGTCCGGAACACGTGCTCTTATCCTATCACATCAAAAACATGGAGAACAGTACGGTCAAAATACCGCATGCGCCGATGGCAAGGCCGCTCATGGCTCCCTCGGTCTCCCCCAGCTCCAGGGCTTTGGAGGTCCCCACCGCATGGGAGCAGGCGCCGATGGCAAGGCCCGCCGTCAGGGGGTCCCGCACCCGGAAGACCCGGATCAGGGTGGGGGCCAGGATGCTTCCCAGGATTCCGGTCAGAATCACTGCCACCACCGTGATGGAGGTGATACCCCCATGACTGCCCGCGATGCTCACCGCGATGGGCGTAGTCACCGACTTGGGCATCAGCGCGGCCGTCAAACTCTCGTCCAGCCGAAAGAGACGGCACAGGGCATATACGCTCCCCATGGAGGTCAGAGACCCCACCGCACATCCCACCAGAATGGGAAGCCAATTCTGCTTCAGCAGCTCCACCTTTGTGTAGATGGAGACGGCCAGGCAGGCCGTGGCAGGTGCCAGGAAGAGATTGATGAGGGCTCCCCCCTGGTTGTAGGCCTCATAGGGGATGCGGAACACCAGCAGCACACCCACAATGAGCACAATCGCGATGATGAGGGGATTGCAGGCCACCAGCCCGGTCTTTTTCTGGATCCGGATGCCGATCCAAAAGGCGATCACACTCAGGGCAATGCCAAAAAACGGGGATTCAAATAGCTCAGCCATGATTACGTTTCCTCCGATTCATCAGATAGACCGTCAGCTTGATGCTGTATGCCGTGGCGGCAAAGGTGATGACTGTGGTCACAAGGCAGATCAGGACCAGCGGAATCAAGCTGCTTTTGAGCACATCAAAATAGTTCATGACGCTCACTCCGGCCGGGATAAAGAAAAAGGCCATGTTGGAGAGCAGAAAGTCCGACTTTTCCCGGATATGCTCCATGCGCAGCACTCCCGTTGCCAGCAGGAGAAACAACAAAATCATTCCGATCACACTGGCCGGGAAGGCAAAGGGCAAAAGTGCCTCTACCACCTGACTGACCCAGCAGATGGAAAAAATGATGGCGATCTGATAGATAATTTTCAATGGATCTGCACCCCCAGATGTAGGATTTCCAGGTGTTAAGTGTACGTCGCTCCCCTCCCGTTGTCAAACCAAGATTGCAGCCTCTCTTTTCCCCTCTCTTTATGCAATTTTTCATATACCGCTATCTTTCCCATGTTCATGGCGATAAAAAGCCTGTACGGGAGTCCAAATGGACTCCCGTACAGGCTAGAAGGTTTATCGCAACAGCTCCAGTTATGGAAAGGGAATCTATCCTGGAACTATGTACGCATAGGAATTACCGGTTGAAATAGGTCCGGTCGGTCACTGCCATCTTGGCGCACAGCTTGTATGCGGTCTCAAAGGCAGAGGTGGTGCACTTGCCGGTGCCGGCAATGTCGTAAGCGGTGCCATGGGCGGGGGTGGTGATGGCAAAGGGCTGGCCGGCCGCCACGGTGACGCCGCGCTCAAAGCCCTTGAGCTTCAGCGCGATCTGGCCCTGGTCATGGTACATGGTCACCACGGCATTGAAGTCGCCCTTGAACGCGCGGATGAACAGGGTGTCGGAGGGGAAGGGGCCGACGATGTTCTTGCCCTCGGCGTTGGCCTTGGCCACGGCGGGCTCCAGCACGTCGATCTCCTCGCGGCCGCAGGTGCCGCTGTCACCGCCGTGGGGGTTGACGGCAGCGATGGCCACCTTGGGATCCTCATAGCCGGCGCGCTTCAGGGTCTCGTAGGCCAGGTTGATGGCGTCGCCCACGGTCTTAGCGGTCAGATGGGCGCTGACATCCTTCAGGGGGATGTGGCTGGTGGCGCGGGAGGTCCACAGGCCGTCCAGCACGTTCATCTCGCCGTGGGGCTTGTCCATCACGCCCAGGCGCTCGGCGAAGAGCTCATGCTCGCTCTCGAAGTGATAGCCGCCGTTCTTCATGGCCGCCTTGTTCAGAGGACCGAAGCAGAAGCCCTCCAGCAGGCCCTTCTTGCAGTACTCCATGATCATGCAGAGGTTGTCGGCCTCCTCCTTGCCGTTGACCGCGGAGACCACGGCGATCTCCACCTTGGAGGCGTCCAGGCTCTTGGTGTTGAGGAGCACCAGACCAGTCTCCTTCTTGGCCTCCTCCACGGCGGCCTCCATGGTCTCGGTCACGGTGTAGGCAAACTCAGTGCCGGTATCCTTCATGCCGCGGCGCAGAACGCTCTCATCACCCACCAGGATGGGCTTGGCGTGCTCCATCAGGAAGCCGTTGGCGCACAGCTTGGCAATGATCTCAGGGCCGATGCCCGCAGCATCTCCCAGAGGGACTGCCAGCAGGGGCTTTCCGGAAAACTGACTCATATTCTATTTCCTCCTGTCTCTTACAGTGCTTTCTGAAAGGAATGGCAGTTGGAGTTGGCCACTCCGTTTTCCTTATAAATGACGCCCTTTTTCATGACAAAGGACACGTGCTCCAGCACGGCGGGATCCTCCAGGGGGTTGCCCTGGACCGCGATCACGTCGGCGTCCGCACCGGCGCTCAGCTCGCCCTTCTTGCCCGCCACGCGGGAAATATAGGCCGCGTTGGAGGTGACACCCTTGAGGGCAGTGCGCTTGTCCGCGCCCAGCTCCACCGCGTAGACCACTTCCTTCCACAGCAGGCCGTGGTTGGCGTCGGTACCCAGCGCAAAGTGGATGCCGGCCTTGACCAGATCGCCCACGCACTTGCGCACGATCTCACGGCCCTCCCGGGCCTTGGCCACATTGGCGGGAGAGAGGTAGGCCTCCCGGTCGGGGTCCAGGTAAATGCCGGTGGTCAGATCCACCCAGCACTCGGGATGCGCCTTGAGCAGTTCGATATCCTCCTGGGAGGCACAGTAGGCGTGCTCGATGACCGCCACACCCTGCTCCACGCAGTCGTGGAGGGCCTTGCCGCCGATGCAGTGAGCGGCCACAGGCAGATGCAGGCGCTCGCCCTCTTCCACCACCGTGCGGATCTCCTCCGCAGACAGGAAGGAGGGGACAAAGCCCTGGTTCACCGAGAACAGACCGGGCGTCGTAAAGATCTTGAGCACGTTCACGCCCTTGGACACGTTGGCCCGGGCGGTACGGCGGAACTCCTCCACGCCGGAGTGGGGCGCGCCGATGTAGCCGCTGCCGTTGGAGCCCTTCATGCCCACACCGGCGGTCAGCAGATCGGGACCGGTCACATTGCCCGCCTCGATCTCCTTCTTCAGCTTGAGATCCAGATCATACTTGTCACCCATGCAGCGGGCAGTGGTGACGCCGGAGATCAGGTCATCGTGCAGGCCCTCCAGAGCCAGCAGAGTCAGCTTGCACTCGGAAGCAGTGCCCAGGATCTCCAGATGCTCGCTCTTGCGGGCATCGATGGAGAGGTGGTTATGGCACTCGATCATGCCGGGCATCACGGTCTCCTCCGCAAAGGAAATGACCTGAGCGTCCGCCTTATCTTCCGCAGTCAGGGCGCTCTCAGCGACCACCTTGAGAATCTTGCCGTCCTCGATGACCACAGCGCCGTTGTGGATCTCCTCCAGCTCCGCGCCGGAGAGCACCGTTTTTGCCGTAATAATCTGTTTCATCGTTTCCTCCGTCCTTATCGTTCCGTAAGTATTCAACGCTCCGGGATGGCCCCGGAAAGGGTCGGCCGCCGGCTCTTACTGAGCCAGCTCGTCCGCGCCGGGCACATGGGCGCGGCGCTTTTTGCCCCGCTTCTCAAACCATTTGTCGCTCCACTTGGCCAGGAAGGAGACCATCAGAGGACAGAGGATAGCGGTGATGACCACGCTGGCCGCGATCTGAGCGGTCGCGCCCTCCACCTGGGGCTCAAAGGAGGGGTCAGCCGCCGCAATGGACGCAGGTGTGGTCGCGGCCACGCCGGCGGTGGTGCCGATGGCGGCGCCCATGGGATCGGGCTGACGGCGCAGCAGGCTGTAAATGATAAAGGACAGCAGGCCGGTGGTCAGCAGAGTCAGCAGGCCCAGAACAATGCCGGAAGCGCCGGCGGCGGCAATGTTGAAGAGGTTCATGCCCGCGCCTAGGGTAAAGCCGTTGAAGGGGGGCAGAAGGACCATGCCGGGGGCCAGGATCTTACGCCACTCGTGGTCCAGGTTGCCCACGATAAAGCCCAGGATCATGGGCACCATGCAGGCGATCATGTCCTTGGCGGGGAAGGTGCCCATACCGGCGGCGCCCAGGGCGATCATGGTGAAGAAGGGGCCGTCGTTCAGCGCCAGGATGGAGGTGGCGCCCACGTCGCTCTCCTCACCGTACTCGCTGGCCAGGGTGGCGTAGATGACGCCGTTGGAGTTGGTCACAGCGCCGATCACAGCCAGGGAGCTCAGGCCCAGCAGACCGGCCTCGCCGAACATGGCGTTGAGCAGCAGGCCCAGGCCAAAGCCAATAAAGAACTTGAGGGCGGTCAGCACCACGCCCACATAAATGGTGCGTCCGGCCATCTTCACGTCAATGGTGGCGCCGCTGCAGAACAGGAACAGACCGATCAGAGTCTGGATCCCGCCCTTGAACAGGCCGGTGGTGAAGCCGCCGATGGTCAGAATATCGGGGAAAAAGGTGTTGACCAGGCATCCCAGCAGCAGGGGGATCACCATGATGCCGGCGGGGAACTTTTTCATCGTCCCCAAAATTCGTACGTTACCCAAGATGTTCATACTCTCGCTCTCCTTTGTTGTCTGAATGCGTTTGGCAACTCAGAGCTTCTCTTTATCGCATGCTTTCGCAATGCGTTTGCCCTTTGTTTACAGCAAGCAGTATGCCATTCTTGTCTTGTACCGCAATTCTCCCGGATATTTTGTTTTTATTAAACAAAATATACCTCACTTTGCAAGCATTGTTTTGTGCCATACGTCATATTTCTTTCAACTTTTTTCCGGACAGACATATATTCTCCCACGTCTCTCGCTTCCATTGCACTTGTATTGCATTGCATTTTGCAATATATGCAATTTGAGGTAGTATCGCAACCTCATTTATGATATACTTTTTCCAAGGAGTGTGCAAGTTTCCTATGTATCATATTACCTTTCTAGCCCCCTATCCGGGCTGTATTCCCCTCATTGAACAGGTCTTTCAGGAGCGTCCGGACCGGGATCAGATCCAATACGAGATCCTTCCCGACTATTACAACAACCAATTGGAGCATGTGACCGGGGAGGCCATCATCTCCCGCGGTTTTACGGCCCACACCATGAAGCGTCTGAATATCCCCGGCGCGGAGCTCACCGCCAGCGGATACGATGTGGTCCGTGCGGTGGACCACTGCGTCAAAAGCTATCCTGGCACCCGAATCGCTGTGATCGGTGCCCTCAACCTGATCTATGGCTCGGAAATGCTCTCCCGCCTCTACGAGGACCGGGATATCCGCACCTATCCCATCCAGGATGAGACCCACCTGGAGGACACCATCCTCACTGCCATCCGGGAGGGTGCGCAGACGGTGGTAGGCGGCTCCTCCACCTGTGACATCGCCCGCCTGTACGGCATTCCCTCCGTCCTGATCGAATCGGGCCGCGAGAGTATCGATACCGCCATCAGCAACGCCATCAACATCATCAATGTCTCCCGCTATGAAAAGGAGAAGCGGAAAACCACCGACAATATCATCAATTACTCCTTCCAGGGCATCCTCCTGGTGGATCGGACGGGACATATCGAGGTGGCAAACCGCTATTGCCTGGAGCATCTCAATCAGCAGAAGGGCCCCATGAAGGGGCGGCACATTGCGGAATTTTTTCCGGAACTGCCCTACGAGGCTCTGATCCGCGGGGAAAAAAAGATCCTGTCCGAGATCTACCGCTGTGGGGACAAGCAGTTTCTCATGAACTGCGCCCCGGTGGAGGTAGAAGGACAGGTCACCAGCTGTGTCATTACCCTTCAGACCATTGAAAAGATCATGGAAGAGGAGCGGGCCATCCGCAAGCGGATGCACAAACAGGGTTTTGTGGCCAAATACTCCTTTTCCGACATCCTGCATGTGGGAAAGACTCTGGATGAGACCATTCACAACGCGGAGGACTTCAGCGCGGTGGAGTCCAACATCCTGATCCGCGGGGAGACTGGGACCGGCAAAGAGCTCTTTGCCCAGTCCATCCACAATGCCAGCCGGCGCAAAAACAAGCCCTTTGTGGCCATCAACTGCGCCGCCCTTCCGGACAATATCCTGGAAAGCGAGCTGTTCGGCTATGTAGAGGGTGCTTTTACCGGCGCAGCCAAGGGCGGCAAGGTGGGATTCTTTGAGATCGCCCACAAGGGCACGCTCTTTCTGGATGAGATCGGGGATATCTCACCCAAGCTGCAAAGCCGCCTCCTCCGCGTCCTACAGGAGCGGGAGATCATCCGTCTGGGCAGCGACACCGTCATTCCCATCGACGTGCGCATCATTGCCGCCACCAACAAGGACCTCTATGCGGAGGTCCAGGCCGGCGCATTCCGGGAGGACCTCTACTACCGCCTGGATGTGCTGGAGCTCAAGCTCCCGCCGGTGCGCCAGCGCAAACAGGACATTCCCTGTCTGGCCGAGCATTTTTTGAATTTTGAGCGTGAGAAGCATGCCTGTGTCCTCAAAGGGTTTACCAAGGGAGCGATGGAGCTGCTCACCTCCTACGACTGGCCCGGCAACGTGCGGGAATTGCGCAATTTCTGTGAGCGCATCTCCATTCTCTGCAAGCGGGAGTATGCCGAGGCCGCCGATGTCCTGCGCGCTCTGCCCAATCTGTCGGCGCCTCCCTCCTCCGCCCCGCTCCCCACTTCCGTCCCAAACAACGAGCGGGAAGAGCTTCAGCGTATCCTCCTGCTCCACCAGGGAAACCGCAAGGAAACCGCCCGTTATCTCGGCATCCATCCCAGTACGCTCTGGCGAAAAATGAAACGTCTGGGGCTGGAATAATCCCCTCCAAAATATCACACACGCCCGATCAGGTGAAACGAGTCCCCGCTGATCCGGCGTGTGTGATATATCTATGGTGCTCCTTCTCCGTCCATCGGAGCAGAAGCTGTGTGTCTGTCTGCATATGCTCTGCCCTTGCGCCTTGTAACTGTGCTCCCATTCTCGCCTCAGACCGGTCTTTACCGCTCCTTTCTCTGGAGCTGAAGCCGGTCGGCAATCATTGCGATAAACTCGCTGTTAGTCGGTTTTCCCTTCGCGTTGGAGACGGTATAACCAAAATATTTTTGCAGTGTCTCCAGGTCGCCCCGATCCCAGGCCACCTCGATGGCGTGGCGGATGGCCCGTTCCACCCGGCTGGCCGTGGTATTGAAGCGCTTGGCCACTTCCGGATAGAGGATCTTGGTCACAGCGTTGATGACCTCCATATCCTCCACCGCAATGATGATGGCTTCCCGCAGATACTGGTACCCCTTGATGTGGGCCGGTACCCCGATCTCATGGATGATGGCGGTGACCACGCTCTCCAGGCTCTGCTCCCGCTCGCCCCGCCGTCCGTCTCCCTCATTTCCGGCACAGGGGGCCGACATCTGACGCAGCCGCTCCAGCAGCGTCGTCATCTTGCAGGGCTTCATGAGATAATAGTCCGCCCCCTCAGCCGCCGCCAGCTCTGCCACATTGCTGCGGACAAAGCCGGACAGAATCAGAATTTTGGGCCGGATCTCCAGATCCCGCAGGCTGCGCAATACTTCCAGCCCATCCTCATTTTGCAGCACCATGTCCATGACCAGAAACTCCGGGATCTTCTCCCGGACCAGCCGCACCGTCTCCTGCCCGTCCCCTGTGGCTCCTACCACCTCCAGGTCCGGCTCCCCTCCAATGGTATCGCACAGCAGTTTGCGGAACTCATTGCTCGCATCTGCAATCAGAATACGTTTCTTGTTCTCCATGTCGACTCCTTCTTCCAGCAGCATCCGTGCTTTCTTTCTGCCTGGCCAGGGCATTTTACCGGTTGATTAGTAATTTACCATAATCAGACAGCAAACGCAAGCTATTTTTACCAGTTTTTGGATTTTATATATTCGACACCACACGACCCTCTTTGCGACAATTCGATGGTTTCCGTATGGAAACTATCCCATGTTTCCCTTTTCTCGCTTTAAAGAAACGGCTGGGCCGAGCATTTGCTCGGCCCAGCCGTTTCCAATTCTGTTTCACATGGGAGCCCTGTTTGCGGCGGCAAACCGCCCGCTCTCTGCTCAGCGCCAGAACATCAGGCGGCGAAGCAGCCCCTTTCCTTTCCCAGTACCTTTGGTCGGCGGAGCTGGTGCCTGTGCGCTCTCCCGCACCGCCTCTTCCATGAGATAGGCCTGCACATCCAGCTCCGCCCCTGTATCGGGGACGGGTACCGCCTCATAGCTCCCGTCCTGCCGGAGATTGCGGGCCTTACGGGTATCCCCGCAATAGAGGGACACATAGTGCTGGATCTGTTCCCGGATGGCGGGGTCCCAGACCGGACAGGCGATCTCCACACGCCGCTCCGTGTTGCGGGTCATCAGATCGGCCGAGCCGATATACAGCTTGATCTCTTTTCCTACACCGAAGGCGTAGATACGGGGATGCTCCAAAAAGCGCCCCACCACCGAGAATACCCGGATATGGTCGGTCAGCCCGGGCACACCCGGCCGCAGGCAGCAGATGCCCCGCACATTCATCGTGACCTGCACCCCCGCCTGACTGGCCTGGGCCAGCTTGTCGATCAGATCCCGGTCGGTCACAGAATTGACTTTGATGAAGATTCGGGCCTCCTTGCCCCGACGGGCCTTCTCAATCTCCTCATCCATCATTTCCAGCAGGCGGTTTTTCAGCCCGTAGGGAGCCACCAGCAGGTGCTCATATTCTCCCCGGAGATTGGAGGTGGACATGTTCTGGAAAAAGGCCGCTGCATCCGCTCCAATGGCCGGACTGGCGGTCAGCAGGCAGAAGTCCGTATAGAGCTTGGCGGTCTTTTCGTTGTAATTGCCCGTTCCCACCTGGGTAATATACTGGATGCGGCCCTTCTCCCGCCGGGTGATCAGGCAAATCTTGGAGTGGACCTTAAAGCGCTCAAAACCGTAGAGCACCGTACACCCGGCCTCCTCCAGGCGCTCGGCCCAGGCGATGTTGTTCTGCTCATCAAATCGGGCCCGCAGCTCCATGAGCACGGTGACATCCTTGCCGTTTTCCGCCGCGGCCGCCAGATATTCGACCAATTTCGCGGTGGAGGCCAGACGGTAGATGGTGATCTTGATGGACAATACCGCCGGATCCGATGCGGCCTCCTTGACCACCTTGAGGAAGGGCTCCATGGTGTGATAGGGGTAGAAGAGCAGTGCATCCCGCCGCAGGATCTGCGGGATCAGGGGGGTATTTTTCACCAGTCCCGCCGGCCACTGGGGCGTATACTTGGGATAGCACAGGGCCGCCGCGCTCTCCGGCGGCAGCTTTCCTTCCAGTCCAAAGACATACCCCATGGCCAGCGGACTATGGGCACAGAAGACATAGGCCCGCGGCAGGTCCAGACGCTGGCACAGATAGGTCAGCAGCTCCTCCGACGGCTCTCCCTGGACCTCCAGACGCACCGGGGCCAGACGCCCCCGGCGTTTGAGGACCTTCTGCATGTGGTCCCGGAAATCCTCTCCCACATCGTAGTCCTCATCTTCGGGGCTGATGTCGGCGTTGCGGGTGACCGAGATCACATGCTTCTCTTCCACCTGATAGGTCTCAAACAGCTGGTCCGCACAGGCCAGTACCACCTGCTCGGTGAGCAGATAGCGCAGACCGTTCTCCTCCAGCTGGAAGAAGGCAGGCAGCGTCTTGGGAATGGGTACCAGGCCAAAGCAGCGCTTCCCCTCCCGCCGGAGGGAGAGCACCACATTCAGGCTCTTGGAGGGCAAGTGCGGGAAGGGATGGTGGATATTGATCACCATGGGCGAGAGGACCGGCTGCACATAGTTCCGGAACCAGCGCTCCACCTGTTTGCGCTCCTTCCCGTCCAGCTCCTCCATGGACAGATTGCAGATATTGCAGCTGCGCAGCCGGGACTCCAGCTGGCTCATGATCTTGTCCCGCTGTTTATACATGCCGGGCACCGTCTTGCAGATGGCCTGGAGCTGCTCCGCGGGGGTGAGCCCGCTCTTGCTGTCCACATGGGTCTGCCGGGAGAGGCTCATATCGTAGATCGATCCCACGCGGATCATAAAGAACTCGTCCAGATTGCTGGTAAAAATGGCGGCAAATTTCAGCCGCTCAAAGAGAGGCACGCTCTCATCCCGCGCCTCGTCCAGCACCCGGCTGTCGAAGCGCAGCCAGGAGAGCTCCCGCTCCTGCGTGTATCGGGTATCCACGGTCTTATGCATGTTCATTCACTCCCATCACTCGTTTCAGCAGATATCCCTCCCGTACGCCGCACGTGCTCACCGAGACGGTCTCTACCTCATAGCTGTTCAGCACACAGTTGAGGATCACAAGGCCGGGCAGAATAGTATGTACCCGGTCGGGCACCGAGCGCAGGATCTGCCGCAGGGTCTTCTGGTCCCCCTTTTTCAGCTGCTGATAGAGCTCCTGCAGCTCCCAGGCCGGAAGGACCGGATTGTCGGGATCGGCGTTGCTCCGGTCGTTGCACAGCTTTGCCGCTGCACGGATGGTCCCGCCCACACCGGTCATATGGCTGCACCGCACCCCTGCGGTTTTGGCCCGCTCCAGCTCGGTCTTTACCTGGGCGCGGATGGCACGCCGCTCCTCTTTTGTGGGGAAGAGACCGGATACATATTTGGTATACAGGGAAAGGGAGCCCATGGGAAGACTGCACCCGGAGGTGATCCTCCCGCCCTCGTAGGAGACCAGCTCGGTGGAGCCTCCGCCGATGTCCGCCAGCAATCCGGCCGCCGGCGCTCCGCCCCCCACGGTGGCCCCCAGGAAGGAATAGGCCGCCTCCTCCGCGCCGCTGAGGACCGAAACCTCGATCCCGGTCACCAGGCGGATGGTATCCAGCACCTCTTCCGTATTGACGATATTACGCAGGGATGCCGTGCCAAATACATGCATTTCCTGAATATCAAAATTCTCCAGTATAGCCTTAAAGCTGGCCAACACCCGGCAGGCCACCAGAATTCCGCTGTCGGAAAGTGTACCGTTCTGGATGTACCCGGCCAGGCCCGCCATCTCTTTTTTATTCATCAAAAGCTTGAATCGACGCCCCTCATAGTGGTAAATGGAGAGTCGAATGGTATTGGAACCCACATCTATGATCCCGCATTTCACGCTTTTCCACCTCTCTTATTGTGTTCAGTGTACGTGATTTTGGTGCGATCCGCAAGAAAATTTACAAAAGTTTTACGGTCAGAATGTCCAAAAAAAGCCCTGTTTTCTGCCCTCTTTCCGAAAACAACCGGGATATATGCCTCTCCTGCACAGAAAAAACGCGTCCGTCCATCCCTTTGGATGTACACGGACGCGTTTTCTGTCATTGGAATCAGCTGTTGGCCTCCAGCCAGCCGGGCAGCTCCTCCAGCCGGTTGAGTACTCCGTGGGCACCGGCCTCCTCAAAGGTCCTGCGGGCCTTCTCCGCCGCCGCAGCCTGCTCCTGGGCGGAGAGGGCCTTCCACTCCGCCTCGGTCAGACCCAGAACACTGCTTCCCTCAATGACGCCCAGAGAGCAGATCCCGGCGTTGAGACCTTCCTGAATGTCGGAAACCGTGTCGCCGATCTTGACTACCTGGTGCACCGACTGGATGCGGAACTTCTTCATATTGGCATAGATCATATACGGATAGGGACGGCCCAGTCCGTCCACCGCATCGGGGCTGAACCAGGCGTCCGGGGCATACCCCGCCCGGGCCGCGCCCGCGGTGACCACTTCCATCATGGCATCGGTGTATCCGGTGGTAGAGCCAATGCGCAGCCCCATGGCCCGCAGGCGCTCCACCGTCTCCAGCACGCCGGGCTTGGGCATGGCATACTGCTCCAGGCTCTCCATCAGCTTGGTCTCAAAGACACCGTAAATGGCATGGGCATCCTTGTCCTCCGGGGCACGGCCGTGGACCTGGGCCCAGCACGCGCCAATGCGCTCCATAGCCAGCATGGTGCGGATATGGTCGATCTTGAGCATGCCCATGGGCCGGCGGATCTCCTCCATGGTGGCCTCCACCCCAAAGGCGCGGAAGGCCTGGTCAAAGGCATTGACCGGCGCAAAGCAGCCGTAGTCCACTGCGGTTCCAGCCCAGTCCAGAATCAAAAGCTTGGTGTTCATCCCTGCACCTCCCGCAGAAAATCAGCCATAATGGCGGCCAGCTTCTCAATATCCTCGGGATAGATCTCTCCGATATTGCCTACACGGAAGGTCTCCGCCTCCATCACCTTTCCGGGATAGAGTACGTATCCCCGCTCCTTGATGTACTGATACATCTCGCGGAAGGTGAACTTGGCCCCCTCAGGGTAGAAGAAGGTGGTAATGATGGGACCCTGAACCTCTGCCTCCAGATAGGTGCGGAAGCCCAGCGCCTCCATCCGCTGCACCAGGAGCTGGTGGTTCACGGCATAGCGGGCATAGCGGGCGGGGATGCCGCCTTCCGCCTTGAGCTCCTCCAGGGCCTTGGCAAAGGCCAGCACCACATGGGTGGGAGAGGTAAAGCGCCACTTGCCGTCAATGTCCATGGTACGCCACTGGGCGTACAGGTCCAGCGAGAGGGAGCGGGCCTTTCCGGCACTCTCTTCCAGTTTCTTGCGCCGGGCCAGAATAAAGGAGAAGCCGGGCACGCCCTGAATACACTTGTTGGCGCTGCTGATGAGGAAGTCGATCCCCCAGTCGGCCACGGGAATGTCCACGCCGGCAAAGGAAGACATGGCGTCCACGATGAAGGTCTTGCCCGCCCGGCGGACCACCTCACCTACCGCCTGGATATCGTTGAGGATGCCGCTGGTGGTCTCGCTGTGTACCATGGATACATGGGTGATCCCGGGATCTGCCTCCAGCATCCGGGCAATCTTCTCCGGATCGGGGCGGCGGGTGTTCTCCTCCTCATAGAGGACATAGTTTACCCCCGCGTGCTGGGCGATCTCGGTCATGCGCAGGCCATAAGCGCCGTTGGCCGCAATGAGCAGCTTATCCCCCGTCCCCACCACACTGGTGATGACCGACTCCACACCGAAGGTACCGCTGCCCTGCATGAGCACCGCGGTATACTCGGGCTCAGACACATGGCCCAGCTCCAGCAGCGCGGCGCGGATGCGCTGGGTGATCTGCTTGTAATCGTCGTCCCAGGTGCAGTGGTCAAAGAGCATCTCCGCCTTCACGGTGTCCGTGGTGGTCAGCGGTCCGGGGGTGAGCAGCTTATAGCGATTCATGGGTCTCATTCTTCCTTTCTTCTCTAATAAATATCCCCCGGCAAAGCCGGGGGTTTTTCACAGACGGGCGAAGCCCTGGAATACTAGCGCACGCGTCACGTCGCGTTGGTACGGTCTGCCAGCCGCGAGAGTTTGTTACTTACCGCCCGTAAACGGGCTCATTAGAAGTTTCCCATTGTCAGTTGTTCTCCTGCCTGGTCCTCTTCAAGCTGGCGTCGGATGTATTCTTCGATTTTCTTTGCATTTTTACCCGCTGTATCTACGTATGGGCAATATATATTAGGAAAACCAGCAAACGGATTAGGTAATAGGGCTATATATCAGCCCGCGGCCCCTTGAACCATAGGGGCGTTGAGCTCGATATATTCAGCCATGCGGCGGAACTCGTCAGCGTATTTGAATTTCACGCTAATATTGCCGCCCTCGTAAACTTTGATATAATCAATGAGCTCGGCCAGAATTTCCCGTGTCAGTTTGTCGATGTTCTGATATTTGAGAAATGCTGCCAGGAAAGGACTTTCTGCATCCACGCCGTTTTCCAGTTGTTCCTGCTCGTCTGTCAGCGTCCGCAGGACATTATTTAGGGCCTCGGCTTGCCGTTCATAGTCCTCGCTCATGTGGCGGTAGTCGTTGCGGGTGATTTCCCCGTCTTTCCAGTCTTGATAAAGGGCTTGCTTATATCGCATAATTTTAGCAAGCTCTTTTTCTTTTGCGGCGATGGCATCCTCCAGCCGCTTTGACTTGCTTTTTTTGAGGGGCGCGGAATTGATACGGGATACCAGCTCCGAATAGGCAACAGCTAAATGTACCTGTTGTTGAATTGCAAACAGGACGCCCGCCTCCAGGCGGTCACTCTTGATGGAGTGCATGGTGCAAGCCTTTTTTGAAAGGCTTTTATATGTTCCGCACTGGTAATAGACATAAATGCCTTTTGAAGCGATCCGGGACATCGCCCTGCCGCAGTCGGCGCATTTCAGAAAGCCGCTGAACAGATAAAGCTGCTTTTCCTTTGGGGCTGTGCGTGTGTCGCGCTTGAGCAGGCCCTGCACCTTATCAAAGGTTTCCCGGTCAATGATGGCCTCGTGGGTATTTTCTACGATAAACCATTCTTCCTCCGGCACCCGCTCCTGGATATGGATTTTATAGCTTTTCACCCGTTGACGGCCCTGCACCATATCCCCCACATAAACACGGTTTTTCAAGATCGTGTCTATGGTAATCGTGCTCCACATAGGATTGCTTTGGGCGTTGGGAGCATTGTATTTGAGCCCCTGCTGTTTCTTGTAGGCCGTGGGGCAAAGGACACCATGATCGTTCAGATAATAGGTAATCCCGCGTTTATTCATGCCAGACAGAAACATGGAAAAAATGCTTTTGACTACTTCGGCGGCCTCCGGGTCAACCAGCAGAGCGTGTTTATCGCCGGGGTCTTTCACATATCCATACGGAGCATACGAGCCGATAAACTCACCGTTGCGGCGCTTCATATCAAACACCTGACGGATTTTCTTTGAGGTCTGGTAGCAGTATTGATCGTTCATTACATTCGTAATGGGTACGATTATATTTGATACGCTGTCGGGATTGCGGTAGCTATCCACGCCCTCCGCCAAGCTGATAAAACGGACATTGAGCCGGACGAAAAGATTTTCAATCAGGTTTCCGGCATCGGTATAGTTTCGGGAAAGCCGGGACAGGTCTTTTACAATCACGCAGTTAATTCTGCCGCTGGATATATCGGACAGGAGCCGCTGAAAGTCCTCGCGGTTGGTGTCCGTACCTGTTTTTCCGTCATCCACATATACGTCCGCTTCCGCGCCCTCATAGAACTCATCTAGGTGGGCCTGGTGGTATTGTTCCAGGAGCCGCCGCTGGTTTACCACGCTGTTGCTTTCATCGCGGCCACGGAGCAAATCTTCTTTAGAAAGGCGAATGTATTTCCCTAATCTCCAGCGCATCACATTGTATGAAGTTGGGGAACTGGCGCTCATTGTCCCCCGGTTTGCTGTTCTTGCCATGTGTCCTCCTTCCTATCACATTACATCTATATTATACCTCTGCACCGGGGGTACAACAAGGATGACTCCACCTCTGGACAAAGTGTCTGGAAGTAGCGGATCGTTACAGTCCGCTTTTCTGCCGCAGGAAAAAGCCCGTCAGCAGTTCCTGGAGAGAGGGGCCGTCCTCGGCAAATTCCAGCTTGATGGCCATATCGCCATAGCGGAAACAATAGGGGTTTTTCAACTGTTCCAGCATACGGGCAGCTCGCTTTTCCAGCGGCAACGAATTATCAAAAACAAAACCGCTTGCGTCAACAAGCGTTTCCTTATCCACCGCGTCAAGATTGACGCTCTGCATCTTTTCAATCACTTGTGCGTTTAGCTTCACAGAAAACCTCCTTTGCAATTATTCGCCAGTATTTCCAATGATGAGCAGAAACGGCCAGCACCACGAAAGTGCTGGCCGTCCGGCTAAATGGCTACCTCTGGACACTTTGTCCAGAAGTCAGTAAGGGCTTTCCTCAAAGTGCTGCTGGGCCTCTTCCAGACTGCGGATGTCGAAAACCTCATAGAGCTCCGCCACCACGCGCCGGATGTCGTTGGGAGAAAACCCGCAGTTCTCCATCGCGTAGATGACGTAGCCACGGCAGGCATTGTTGCTCCACGGCTGGGACAGCATAGCAGCCAACATAGGATCATAGTCCATTCTGTTATCCCTCACTTTCATAAATGGCGGGGAGCGCCGCGCTCATTTTCTTGCCCCGTCATAAGACAGCCATACTCGGCAGCGGCGCTCCCCCACAAAGGGGGCGGCGGCCTGTGGCCCCCGCGCCTCCTTTGCGGAGAGAAAACCTCCTCTCACATACCACCAGAAAAAGAGGGGTGAATGGAGATGGTAACTTAGAAATTTTCCTGCAAATATTTTTTCATGCGCTCAATCCCGCATTTCACGGAGCAGCGGACGGCGCTCTTGTCCACACCCTCCTCGCGGGCGATCTGACGGTAGCTCTTTCCAAGGATCAAATGAGCGTCCACCCGGCGGCCCTGGATCTCCGGCAGAGAGTTAAGGGCGTTCCACAGCCGGAAAAACAGCTCCTTGCGATCCATGAGCTCCTGGGGGCTGGGCTCGTGCAGGCAGGCGGAGTATTCGATCCCATCGTCACAGTCCAGGGAATAATAAGCCTTATTGTAGCGCACCCGTTCCGCATGGGCGGCCTCGCGCCGCTTGCTGGCCATGAGCTCCTCAGCTACCTCGTCAGGCACCTCCACCAGCTCGTCCGTTAAGTACCAATAATAAAAATCTTTCAGATTGATCGTTGTCATAGCTTGTCCTCCATTTTGTTTCGGTTGGTGGGTTGAGCGGAAACAAAATGGGGAGCTGGCGGGGAGCGGCACCCTGGGGAACCGCTCCGCACCTCTGGACAAAGTGTCCAGAAGTCGGACAAACAAAATGCGCCTGCGCGACACAAGGCCACGCAAGCGCATGAAATGACAAATTCATTTATGTACTGCCAAATTTCGTATCCGCCGCCGGACTGATCCCATCGGACAGGCAGACTTTTTTTGACAAGTTAGGGGGGTTAGAAAGTGAAAATAGCATGGCGGCACCTCCGATATGCCGCCATGCCGTCTGTTAATATGGCGGCAGATTTGATCTCAAATCAAACCTACCGCCGCAAAGTGTAAGTAAGATAAAGCCAATATGGAGCGTATATGAAATGGCCGGTTCTCGCTGAGAGAACCGGCCCAAGTGAGAAACTTATTATTCGGCGGAACCATTGTTGAGCAAATCGTCCGCTTCTTCCTGTGATATATTTCCCGATGAAACTTGCTGCTCCAAGTATTCCTGCACAGCTTTAGTAGCAGCGTCTGCAGTATCAAAATGGCCCAAATCAACTGTCGAACCGTCAGGTAAAGTAATGATTGTCGATCCGGGAGCAGACGCTGGTTCAGCGTTCCACGTTTCGGGGTCAAAAGCGCCAGAAATGATACCACCGTTGGATAATTCCATAGATTTAGTAAAATGATACCCCTCTTTCATAAGCGCAAGCTGATCCTGCCAGCTTTCATACAGACTATCTACATCTTCCTGTGTCCATTCGCGACACACATAGCTGCCGTTGTCATCTTTGTAATAGAAGGATTTGTCCTTATTGTCCGCCAGCTTTTGAATTTGGTCACGCTGCTGCTCCATCCAATCTTCAAATTCATCAATTTCCCAATACTCCAGTTGGGTATCGGATGGGCCTCCTGGCAAGCAGGTTTCATCAGCTATCACATCAGATGAAACCTGGGTGCTGGTGTTCATAGGAGCAGCTTGATCCTCTCCCGAATTACGCGGTATTTCTGGTGCGGAAGTGACGTTTGCAGTACACGCGGATAACATCAGGCAGGTAAGCAGAACAAGTGATATGGCTATAACCATACTTTTTTTCAGCGGTATTTTCATAGTATTACCTCCATAATTGGTGATTGCACATATTCTTCTGTGCAATGATAATCTACCATCTGTGTATGGAGCATATATGAAACCAATATGGAAGTATATTTTATTTTCGCATAGCAAAGGGATGGCATCAGGATCATCAAAAAGTAATGGTAAACCGCATTCCCAATGGTTTTTGCATGGGTTCCAATGAGTAGGAAAGTTTCAAAGTATCTAAAATCGAGGCCACTATGTATAACCCAAGACCATTACCACCATCATTCTGGTTGCGGGCATAGTCGGGGCGATAAAATGGTTCAAATATATGTTTTAGATGCTCTGCTGAAATTGGCTCACATTCATTTTCGACTATCAATTTACGGCCATCAATGCGGACAAAAATAGAGTGACCAGGCAAGGTATAAGCAACAGCATTGGAGAGAATATTTGAAAATGCTCTTGCAAATGTTTTTGGGGGCAAGGTAATTGTAAAGGTTTCAGGGAAAGCCTCTTGAAAGGAAATTCCATTTGCCTGAGCAATCAAGCGATATTGTTTACACAACTCTGATAAATAGCAGTCTACGGCTAATGCTTGCGGTTCCTCCGCCGCCGTTGTGCCAAGTTTGGATGCGTCCAATACCTCTGAAATCATTTTACTGAGTTGTTCTGTTCGTTCTTTGCACAGTGGCAGATATTCTTCATAATCGCTGTATTTACCAACCTTTAAGATCATATTTTCCAACATGGCATTCAATGCTGTAACCGGAGTTTTTAGCTCATGGGATGCCGAACGTAGAAAGTCAATTTTTTGCTTTTCGGCTTCACTAACCTTATCTTTTTCCTCTTGCAGATGTTCAATCGTGCTCAATAAATTTTGATATAGTTGGTTGATTTGATTGGCTAATATTCCAATCTCGTCATTGGTTGCAGTCTTACACGCTGCTTTGCGATCCAAAACAGCCATGTGATTAGTTGCATCTAAAATACCCTTGATGGGATTTGTTATTGCTTTTGAGAAAAAGTAGGCACATAAAAGTGAAACTACAATACAAATTACTACGGTATAGGGTAATGAGCGCAATATTGTGTGGGCTATTTCTGTATTTCTTGGAATGGCAGCAGTCTTAATTGCTGATGACATCCCATCGACATAAGTTCCCTCTGATAAGACCGAATTTTCTCCCATCATCGGGGCGAGAAGATAAATCGTTCCGCTGGCAAGCATTGTTATGAGTAATAATAGCGCCAAGGTATAAATAAATATTTTGGGAAAGAGCTTTAACTTTTTCATGTTTCTACCTCAAATTTATACCCGATCCCTTTCACCGTAACAATACAATCAAGGCGAAGTTTTTTGCGTAAGTTCTTAATGTATGTATCAATGGTACGATCAATAATAGGGTAATCGGCCCCCCATAGACTATCCAGCATTTGAGATCGAGTAAGCACTAAACCTTTGTGTTCAACCAGGAGCTTTAGCAAATCAATTTCTTTTGGGGTAATGTCAATTTTCCCCTCGGGGCCTTTAGCTGTGTATCCAGAGAAATCAACTGTTACATCCCCAAAAGTCATAATATCAGGTGAAACTGTTTGCCCGCTTCGCCGTAGGAGGGCAGTAACTCGCCGCCCAAGAAGAACCATTGAAAAAGGTTTTGTAATGTAGTCATCAGCCTGTTCATCGAAACTTGTAACTTGAGTATATTCATCACCGATTGCGGTGAGCATGAGGATTGGCACAGAGCTTTTTTGTCTAATCGTATGCAACACAGCAAGTCCCGTCTTTTGAGGAATCATAATATCCAAAATAATCAGATCAATACTACTGCACTCGAAAAGCTGTAATGCTTCATCACCGTCATAGGCCGAAAGCATTCGGTGCCCAAAAGATTTGAGATATTCGGAAACTGCGTCATTTGTTTGTCTATCATCTTCCACAATCATTATCGTTGCCATAAAAACACCTCCTTGTGTAGTCTACCCTTAACTTGTGGAGTGTATATGAAATTACCCAAAAACATTATATCTCCATTATCTGTGTCGATCAATGTTGCGTGGTGAAATTAAATACTACTACACATAAAATTGTATTTCGTTCTCATGCAAAAACCTGAAATGTAAAATAATATAGGGTGATATGAGAATGTACCAATACGACAAACATCTTGACTTTCACGCCCTGGGCCGTGAGATTAAACGCAAACGGGAGGAAAAGGGCTGGACGCAGGAATACCTGGCCCAGCTTGTGGATCGCACCCCGCGCTCCATCATGTATATGGAGAACCGGGGCCAGAAACCAAGCCTCAATGTTTTTTACCAGCTTGTCACCCTGCTGGAGATTTCCGTGGATCAATTCTTTTTCCCAGACAAGCGCAACGGAGAGAGCACCTGCCGCAAACAGATAGATGTCATGCTCAATTCGATGGACGAAAAAGAGTTAACCGTAATGAAATACACAGCAGAGGGACTGCAAAAAGCCCGTGAAACGGAGGATGCGTAAGAGAAGCACGCGCCTCCGTTTTTTCATGCCATGTTGCGGGGGTGCGCGTTTTGGCAAGCAATTCGGGTGTGGCCACACTCCGAAATTTTCACAGGCCGCAGGCCCGTGAAAATGCTTGTTGGGGAGCTCCCCAAACCCGCTGAACTTCTGGACACTTTGTCCAGAAGTCCCGGCGCAAGTGCCTGTTGTTGGCGGCCCGAAGCTAACGCTCCTGGGCCTTATTTTTTTGCTCGTCCGCGTGGCCGAGCAGGTGATCGATATTTGCCTTGACTGCCACGGCCTGCCGCATATCCGCCTGGGCCTTGCGGTATTCCGCATAGAGGGCCTTTTTCTTTTCAGAGAGCTCCCGGTGCTGCTTTTTCAGCGTGTCCATTTTGGGGAGCTTTGCCCCGCCCAAAAGCTCACTCATAGCCGTCTTTGCCGCCCGGTAGTCTGCCAGCTCCGCCTCATGCTGGGCCAGATATTTTCTGCTATACCGGGCCGCCTTGTAGCCGTCAAACACAGGCCGCGTCTTTGCATACTGCACCACCGCGCCCATGAGCTCGGAGGTTTTGGAAAGGGCGGCCTCCGTGTCCCGCAGCTCCCCGGCCAGCTTGTGAGCCAGATCCACCGCCGCCTCGGTGCTTGTCGCAAGAGCCTCGTAATCGGAAAGTCCATGCTCCCGGAGATACAGGAGCGCGGCGGCCATCTGCTTTATGTTATAGACTTTGGCCCACCGTTCATAGGCCGGGCCCTTGCCCTGGGCCATGCGCTCCCTAATGTCGATAATCAGATTGACCCGCCGGGGCGGAGCCGGGCCGTCTTTTGGGAGCTCCGGGATGGGACGCTCCCCGGCAATTACCGCCCGGATGTCATCCGGATCGAAACCGGGGCCCAGGGTGGATGCCCGCAGGCGGGTGTACTTATCCTGCCCAGGAGCCAGGAACGAGATCACGCCGCCCCGCCCATGCTTCACCGCAAAGCCGGACTCCTCCATGAGCCGCAGGAACACCGGGAAGTCGGCGGGCTTTTTCCCCAGGGCCTCCACGATGGCCAGCCGCACCCTCTGTTGTGCGGTGGGCGGCTTTTCTCCAATCCACTGGCCATAATGGAGAAAGCGGCCCTTGCTGTGCTGTTTCGGATTTTGGATAACAGACAGCTCATGCTCAATGCACACCCGGTCAGAGAGCCGCCGCACCGCAAAGCTGGAGCCGATGAAGTTATGAAACTTCCGGGAGCAGTCCTGGGCCGTGGAGTTGTAATAAATGTGATTATGAATGTGGCCCTTGTCGATGTGGGTACAAACGAAAAACTGGTACTTGCCCTTTGTCCAGCGCATGGCCGTTTCATAGCCGATTTTGTTGGCCTCCTCCGGCGTGACCTCACCGGGAGGAAACGCCTGCCGGATCTGAAAGAACAGGGCCCCGCGCTCTACGGCCCGGCCCGTTTCCGCCTGGTACTGGCTCTTTGTCAGGAGAAACTCAGCGGGGGCCGATGCCGGATCGCAGAGGTAGGCAGACACAGCTCCTATCTTTTTCGGATTGAGCCCGTAGGCAAACCGATCCTCCATTGTCTGGACAGCCGTTTTTCCCGCCGCTACCTTGTAGGGCCGGATGTAAGTTGTAGCGATAGCCGCACCTCCTTTCCCAGCAGAAAAAGCGGGCGGCGGTCTATGTCACCCGCCGCCCGGAACCTCTGGACACTTTGTCCAGAAGTATCAGCTTACCATAAAGTCCATCGCCGCATACTTCACACCATACAGGCGCTCCACCAGCCAGCCGCCCAGGGCCGGGAGCCCAAAGGGGGAAACCAGGAACGCCAGCACAAACATGGCGATGCAGCCTACTGTCTGCCCGGCCAGCAGGCAGAGGATCGCCAGTAAGGACAGGCCCACACAGGCCACAATGCACACCGCTCCCGCCACGCAGGACAGGAACGTAAGCACAGCCACAATGAGGATCAGGGCCAGGACAAAGGGAGCCGCGATGATTTTTAAGATTGTCCGCATCGTTCATACCTCCTACAAAAAGTTCGTTGTTTGCCTCTATATGTATATTATAACTCCGCAGGAGGGGGCCAACAAGGATGCCTCGGCTATCCCCACCTCTGGACAAAATGTCCAGAAGTCGAGATAGCCGGGGAACGGCAAAACCGCTCCCCGGCAGGTCAGAGCCGCACGATGGCGGAGAGCTTTTCCAGCAGATCGGAAAGGGGCCGCCACAGCTTTTCATAGTCCCGTTGCAGAGCTTTGATCTCCTCCGGGTAAATGCCGCCGTAGGTATTCGCCTGGATCGCCACCTGGTTTAGATTGTTGGAGCACCGCCGCTGGAGCGACACCAGCTCCTGGACAGGTGACAGGTCAACATGGAGCACATACCCATTGAGGGCCATTTTCCGCATATAGGCCCCCATGTTTCGGATGCCCGCCTCGGCCATACGCTCCCGGATCAGCGCCTGCTCCTCCTCGGACACCATCACATGGAGATGGATGGGGCGGCGGCGTTTCTTTGTCACCGCTCCTCCCGTTCCAGGCTCCGGCAGACGCGGGGCGGCTCCTTTACCTTGTCCAGCGCCTTTTCCCGTTCCGGGGGCTGGGCGGGGATCGGCGTATTGAATACCCCGGAGAGCCGCAGGGCCTCCTGGTTGGCAAAATCCTCTTCACGCTTCTTTTCCATAAACAGTCCTCCTATCTGTCGCCCCGGTCAGGGGCTTTCTTTTTTGGCCCGTCCAGGGCCCGGTGTTCCTGGGCCTCCTTTTGCGCCGCTTTCAGTTGTTCCGCAATCGGGGGCTGGTGTTTGGCCTCCTTGTGAGCCCGCGCCGCTTCCTGGCGTTCAATGCTGCGGACGCGAACGGCCAGTTGCTCCGGGGTGATGTATTCTTTCACCACATAACTGCCGAAGTCAGGGTAAAACCATGTCAGCCGCTTCTGATCCGGGACATGGTGGGCATCCTCCCATTTCCCCACCACCTGGGCCTGGGCATCTATCTGCCGCCGGATGTCCAGATTTTCACGGGAGGGCCGGAGCTCATAATTCTGCATTTCCTGCTCTGTCAGGGGATGGGCATAGATGATGGCTCCCCACGCCTGAAACGCCTCGCCCATCACTTGCTGGAGGGTAAAGTACAAATCCATGTGGACAGGGCGGTTAAAGTAGCTGTTCGGGTAAGTGCCGATGTCAATAGGCCGCTGGGTGGAGTAGTATTTGTAGGTTTCCTTGTCCGGGGCCTGCTCTACTTCAAACACATGATAGCGCCGCTGATAGTCCTCGGCCCGGTTGTGCAAATCCCGTTCCGCCATGTCCGGCTCGTTGTGGTAGTGGCCCCAAAAGAAGTCCCGGTGTCCGTCCTGCTCGTTGAATTGCCATGTCACATAGGGGTTAGGGGCCTTGGGGTTTTCGCCCAGCACAAAGCCGCATTTGTTATCAAACAGGATCGTGCGGCGGATCACATAGCCTTGATTTTCTTCCAGAATAACACCTCCTTGATGTTGACAGCATCGGGGCCAAACAGGGGCAGGCCGTAGAAACACTCGGCCCACCCCAAAAGCGGCCCCGGAAAGCCTTGTAATCAGCGGGTTTCGAGGGCCTAATTGTCAACGCCCCTGCCCCGTCTTTTCCGCATATATTCCCGCTGTTGTCGGCGGTGAGCTTTCTTTGCACAGGCCGCCGAGCAGTAAGCCTGCCGCCGATCCGGGGCAACGGGCCCGCCGCAGATAGGGCAAATCTTAAAATCCGGCCTGGGCCCCTCGGTCAAGAGGGCGGCCTCCAGCGCCGGATCAAGGGGCAGCACCGCCTCCCGAAAGTAGCGGCACAGCGCCCCCGTCCAGCATTTCCCCAGCATATAGCACTCACAGTCCAGGGGCAGGCAGCCGCACTCCCGGTCATAGTTGGCACACCATTTTGTCACCAGGGCGCGGATCGCCCGTTTTTCC
Organism: Pseudoflavonifractor gallinarum; assembly: GCF_014982855.1. GTDB lineage: Bacteria > Bacillota > Clostridia > Oscillospirales > Oscillospiraceae > Pseudoflavonifractor_A > Pseudoflavonifractor_A gallinarum. Next base: position 162,254 of record NZ_JADCKF010000007.1, read on the forward strand.
TCGCGTGTCAGTTCACGGGCCAAGCCGTCACCTCCCGCCAGCCGGGGCCCGCATAAGCTCCCGGTAGCAGGACACGCAGCCGATCCCGCGCCAGTAGGGACACCCGGAGCACCGGGAGCCCCTGGGCGGCTTTGCCGGGGCCGGAGCCTGGGGGCGGGGCTTCTGCTGCATCATCTTTTCATAGGGGCTGTTGGTAAACCTCATTTGTCCGCCTCCTCTCTGTCATCGTCCTCCTCGTCCCAGGGCGGGCCGTCATCGTCCTCGTCCCCGTAGCCGTCCGGCCCGTCATAGTCCGTGAGCTCGTCGCCGTAGTCCTCCTGGGGCGCGGCGGCTTTCTGCTGTTTGGGACGCAGCACCTTGAAATAGAACGCCGCACCGCCGCCCATCAGGGCCACAGCCAGCACCGCCAGGAGCATTCCCATGTTGCCGCCCGTTTCCGGCTCGGCCTCCTCCGGGGCGGGCTCCTCGGTTTCCGTGGGCTCCGGCTCCGGCTCAACACCCACGCACTTGCTCATATTGACGGAGCAGACGGCACAATCCGTATTGACGGCCCCCGCCTCGCATTTTTCAGAGCAGGAGCACACCGCTTGTTCCACGCCAGCGGCCTCCGCCGCAGCAAGCAGATCGGCCTCATCCACAACGCTGAAAAAGTAGGTTTCGTACTGTTCGCCCTCTTCGTCCACGGGCTTGTCATAGTCGATGACGATATAGAACGTGTTGCCGCCGCTGGTCTGGACGGTAATAAACTGCTTGTTGGTGTGCTCGTCATAGAGCAGATCGCGGGTCACAAGGCTGCCATCTTCGGAAAAGCCCTCGCCGGGCTCAATGGTGGGCTCCGGGGCGGGAGCTTCCTCCGTCATGGTGGGATCTCCGTAGTCCGCGCCCTCGCCGCCGTCCGCATAGGCATACGCCGGGACACTAAAGCCGCATAAAAGAACGACGGCGCAGAGCGCCGCCGCCATCACCCGAAAGCGTTTCATCTTCAATTTTCCTCCTTTCCGCCATCCTCGGACTTCTGGACACTTTGTCCAGAGGTGCCGCCGTCCCGGAGCCGTTGGAGCACCAAGGGCAGCTCCTCCAGGGAAACGCTCATACCCCGCACGATGTCCACGATCTCCTCGTTTTCCGCCTCCCGGTGCTTTTGCTCCAGTTCTTTCAGCCGGGTCTGCTGTTCGCTGATTTTGGCCTTGACCTTATCAATCTCGGCCTGGATTTTTTGGCTTTTGCTTGCCGCCATAGAGTACCTCCTTGTCAGGGTAAACGCCCGTAGGCGTAGAAATGAGATTGCCAGTAGCTTGTATTCAGGTTTGCATATTGGATGGGATCGCCACAATGGATCATCATCCCGTCCCCCACATAGATGCCACAATGGGACACGCCCGCCGTGTCATAGGTGCCGACAAAGAACACCAGATCGCCTGGGCGGGGTGCGCTGGTGGGGGTGCAGATGTTATAGAGCCCCTGGGCTCCCAGGCGGCCCACATTCCAGCCGGAGTGATTGATCACCCAGGACACAAAGCCGGAGCAGTCAAAGGACGTGGCCGGAGAGCTGCCGCCCCACACATAGGGATAGCCCAGGTATTTCTCCGCCTCGCCCAAAATGGCCGCAAAGGTTTCATCGTCCAGATATTCCTCCGGTACGTCATAGTCAGCGGGCGGGTTTGTGATGTATTTCCCCACATAGGCTGACTCCGGGAACAGATCGGGCCTGTTCCCCAGGGTGGACATATAGAGGGAATAGCGGGCCATCTGTTCCTCGCCCATCATTTCCAGGGGCAGATGGGAAAGGTTTTTGTTTTCCAGCGTGACATAACAGATGTACCAGGAGTAGGGATCGCCGTCGCTGTCATACCGGGTTTCCCGCACCACGCGCTCCGTCAGGATATACTGGCGGTCAAAGAGGTTTTCCAGGGTGCCCTGCACCTCGTCCGCCGTCCATTCCCCCTCATGGAGCACACAGAGGATAGAGATCAGCACATAGGGATCGTGCTCGATCTGGTCCAGGTCAAAATGGTATTCGTCATAGCTGTGGGTGGCGGTATAGGTGTCCAGGTAATTTTGCAGTTCTGCTTCCATACCGGAATAGGCCGCCTCTGCCGCCAGGATCTCCCCGTCCTCCGATGGGTAGGTGGTAGCGCCCACGGCCCCCGCGCCGGAATTTCCCAGCATCACCAGGGAAGAAGAACAGGACTGCATCATAAAGAGCAGGAGCACACAGGCCAGGGCCAGCAGCACCCCCACGGGATGCCGCTTCACAAAGCCCGCGATCTTCGCCCCGGCCTTTTCCGTGGCGGCGGCGGTCTTTTTGGCCGCGCTTGCCGCGCCCGTCTTTGCCGCCTCCCGCGCCCTCTTTTGATACTGCTTTTTCAAGCGGTGCTTGCGCCACATCCGGGAAACAGGGTTGCCGGACATTTCCGGGTGCTCCTGGGCGGCCATGCGGAAATGATAGTCCGCCGTGGCCTTGACATATTTGGACTCGGCCCGCTGGACAGCCTTTGCCGGGTGCTGCCGGATTTTCTTTTGCACAAACCGCTTGCCATGCCGCAGGCCGGACTCGCCCACCAGCTCGGAGCGGTGGGCCCCCTCGATCCCCACGTTTTCCTGTTCATTCTCATAAATCTTGCCATGCACAAAACCGTGGGCGGCCCCGCCAGCGGCCCGGCCTATCCGCCGCACCGGGCCGGGCTTTTTGGGCGGCTTCTGTTTTGCCAGCTTATCCTTTGTCCGTTCCAGCTTTTCCCCGCGCTCCTCCATGCGGAGCTTGGACGCGGCGGCCTGCTCCTGTTTGCTTTTCTGCCGGAACTTTGACTTGTGGACACTTTGTCCAGAAGTGCCGTTGTCCGCAGCCCCGGCACCGCCTGGGGAGCCGCCAGGATCGGCGGCGCTCTCCCAGGAGCCGGGGCGCTCCCTGGGCTCCTGTTTGGGCTTATTCGGTTTTCGCTTCATTCTTCAAATCCTCCGGACGGGTAGTCAGCAGGTTATAGATTTCTCCACGGGGGAACCGATCCACAAAGGGAATCGTCACATCCCCATAGAACAGCAGGCCCTCGCCGGAATTGCTGTGGGTGATGTAGGAGAGCTGGTGCTCCGAAATGCCGAGCTGCTTTGCCAGAATAGCCCGGTCACTTTGGGCCTGGGACAGCAGGATCATAAAATCCGTGTTGTCCAGAATGGCCTCAATCTCCCGGCTGGCCAAAAGGTCTTTGACGTTCTGCGTCAGGGCCGAGGGGACACAGCCTTTCTTTCTCAGCATCTTCCACACGGCCACAAAGTAGCTGGCGGTAAGCGCGTCCCGGAGCAGGATATGAAACTCGTCAAAATAGCACCAGGTAGAAACGCCGTTGTGGAAATTCACATTGACCGCCGAAGTTACAAAGTCGTTGGTAACGTGCATGGCGATCTTGCGGAGGTTTTCTCCCAGCCCTTTGAGAACGATGCACACGATATGGGACGTGAGCTTTACGTTGGTCTGGTGGTTGAACAGGTTAAGGGAGCCGGTGCAGTAGAGCTCCAGGGCGGTTGCCACACGGCGGGCCTCCGGCTCCGGCTGCTTCAAAAGCTCCTCGTACAAGTCCTGGAGCAAGGGCGGCTTGCCGTCCCCGATCCCCAGGGCCATATCCCGGTAGATCAGCCGCACACAGCGGTCAATCACGGTTTTTTCGATGGGCTGCAAGCCGTCCTTGCCGCCCACCACCAGCTCACACAGGGACAACAAAAAATCCGCTTTCATGGAAAGCGGGCTTTCGTCATCGTCCAGGTCAAGCTGGATGTCCATAGGGTTGATATGGCTGGGAGAGCCGGGGGCGATCTCCACCACCTGGCCGCCCAGCCGCCGCACCAGCGGGGCATATTCGCCCATCGGATCGACAATGATAATGCGATCCTTTGGGATAGTGAGAAACACGTTGATGATCTCACGCTTTGCGGCAAAGGATTTTCCCGATCCGGTTGAGCCAAGATACAGGCCGTTGGCCGATTTCAGCTTTTTGCGGTCAGCCATGATGACGTTATGGGAAAGGGCGTTCATGCCGTAGTAGAGGGACGGCCCGACCATACGGAGCTCCCTGGTCATAAAGGGAATGAAGATGGCCGTGGAACTGGTTGTCATGCCCCGCTGGATTTCCACCTCGTTATAGCCCAGGGCCAGCGAGGACACAAACGCCTGCTCCTGCTGCCAGTCCAGCCGCTTCAAGGCGCAGTTATATTTCTGCGCGATGCCGCCCACGGTAAACACATCGTTTTCCAGCCGCTGCCGGGTGGGGGCAAGGTTTACCACCGTGAACGTGAGCAGGAACATCCGCTCGTTTCGGGACTGCAGGTCAGCCAGAAGCTCCGCCGCGTCCTTGCTGAACGTGATCAGGTCAGGGGGCAGAATGTCGGGATCGTACCCGGCCCGCACCGCCTTGCGCTGTTCCTCCACTTTCATTTTGCCAATGTCGGAGAGCTTTCCCTTGATGGTCTTAATGGCTTTGAGCTGATCCACTGTCTGAATGTGCATGGTAACGGTCATTTCCGCATCCAGATCCAGAATTTCCGCCAGGAGTTTGTCAGAGAGCTCGGACGCCAAAATCTGCAAGTAGGATGCAGCGCCCCAATACTGACCGATGCGGAATGTCCGGGATTGCCGGAAGTCGAAGCTGTCCGGGGCAATAAAGTCCTTTGTTCCCATGCCCGTCCGGGGAATGTCCTGCCAGGAGAAGCGGAACGGCTCCCGGCTGCCGGGGTGCATCTGACTGTGAAGCAGCGCCAGCCGTTCCTGCCCGTCCATCGGAGCAGAGGGAACGCCCAGCCGTTTCAGATTGCCAGTCACGTCGGCCTCCACCCGTTCCAGACGGGGACGGGCCTCCGCGATCCCCTCGGCGGGCAGGCCAAACGTGATGTATTTAGACCGCTCGATGCCGTTGTTGCTTTTGGCAATCTGATTTTTCAGCATACTGGTGAACTCGGCCCGGATGCTGTCATAGTCATCCTGTGCCGGGGGGATATTGACCTTGTACTTGCTCCGGGAACGGGAGCGGCGGTTGATAAAGGAGAGCTGGAACGGCAGGGAGCTGTCAAAGTAATTAAGGAACGAGCTCCACCCACCGAAAATCGCCGTCTGATCCTCGGTAGAAGCCACGGAATAATTGATGTCCTCATATTCCACGGTTTTCGTGTAGAGCCCACCGGGGAGCTGGCACACCCCGTCCGGGTGCATCACCAGGTAAGGGATCGTCTGCTGGGCAGACAACGCAGCTTTCCGGTTAGCGGCCTTTCCGGGGCCGCGCTTTGGGCTTTTTGCTTTTTGCAATCGCATCCTCCTTTCTCACAGCGCCCCGCTGGGTAAACGGGGCATAGATATTTTCCGTCTGGTAGGGCCTCACCCCAGGCCGCAGGAAACGGGCCCGCAGGACGTTCCGCACCACCTTTTCAAAGGGGAGCCCGTCTTTTTCGTACATCGCCAGCAGGAACGCCGGGAGCGCCACCGCCATCATCAGGAACATGGCTCCCGTGTTGCCGATGGCGCTCCGGGCCAGCAGATAGGACGGGATACCAACCGCCGCTGCGATCCCGAAACACACAAGCTGGCGTTTCGTCAGGTTAAAGGCCAGTTTGGTCTTGATTTTGGATAAGTCGTTGGGAACATTCACATAGGGCATGGATCAACCTCCTTTCGCGCCCACCTCTGGACACTTTGTCCAGAAGTCCGGGACGGTGCTTTCCACCTCGTTCCCCCATACATCCCAGCCGGGCGGGGACTGCCGGGCGAACAGCTCCACCCTGGGCACGTCGCCCATGAGGGCCACAATCTTATCACGGGCCTCGTCCGGCTTTCGGCTGTGCTCCTGGATCGGGGCAATAATGAATTGATGGACGTTTGCCGCCTGCCGTTTCGGGTGTCCCCGTGTCGCCAGCAGGCAAACCTCCGCGTTGCCTCTCGTCCAAAAGCCTAAGCCATAAAACCAGCTCTCGGACTTTCGGTTTTTCTTCAACCAGACGAAAGCAACGCTCTTGTAGGTGAAGCCCCACGCCTTGATTAGCCGCAGGGCCTCCGGGAGCTGGGGGAACGTAGCCCACAAAAAAAGCACGCTGTCCGGGGCCGCCAGATCAGCCACCGGGAGCGTGCATAACTCGTCAATCCCCATTGTGGGGTAATGCTTCTCCGCCGCACCCTGCAAGCCCTTTTGCGTGTAGCGCCAGGGGGGATCGGCATAGATCACAGAATACTGTCCGATAGTTACACTCCTTTCTCCCCGGCCTCCAACGCTGCCCGCGCCAGACGGATGCGCTCTGTGGCGGCGGCGTAGTAGGCGGGGACGGTTTCAAAACAGATGAAGCGGCGGCCCGTGTTGAGGGCGGCAACCGCTGTTGTGGCAGAGCCCGCGCAGATGTCCGCCACCACCTCGCCGGGCCGGGTATAGGTTTTGATGAAATACTCGCACAGGGCCACCGGCTTCTGCGTGGGGTGGACGGTGCGTTGGACGGCTGGAAAGGTCAGCACGTTTCCGGGAAAGCGCAGGCCGTCCTCCGATCCGCTGCCGGAACGGGTGAATTTTCCGTAGTTGGTGCTGTTCCCGTTATTACCCGCAATTTTTTTGTATGGCTTGCCCTGCTCAAACTGCGGATTGTAAAGCGGGAGCTTCTGATAGAACACCAAAATATTCTCCGTCTTTTTCAGCGGAGCGCGGCGGGCGTTGAGAAAGCCTGTGCAGCGGCTTTTGTACCATACCCACTCATAGCGAAGCATGGACAGGTTGGATGCCCCCAGCACCTTGTCATAGGGGCATTGTGCAAAGAACAGTACAGCGCCGTCCGGCTTAACTGCCCACTTGACCGCCTCCCACAGCTCCGGGAGCGGCAGGGGCACATCCCAAAAGTTCCGGGTGGTGCCGTAAGGCGGATCGGTCAAGAGCATATCCACAGAATGACGGGGCAGGGAGCGCAGGCCCTCGATGCCATCCATAAGGAACAGGCCCTCCGGGAGCTCCGGGGACTTCTGGACACTTTGTCCAGAGGTGCCCTTATCGGTCATCCCTGGCCTCCTTGCCCTTTGCCGGGGCGGGGCGGGCGGCGTTTTCACGGGCGGCCTGCGCCCGCCCCTCGGCTAACTGCTGGGCAATCGTCTTTGCGTCATCCCTGCCGCCCAGCAATTCCCGCTTTTGCAAAACAGCCTCCGTTTCCGCCATAAAGCGGTAAACATCGGCCTGGTTGAAGTCCTCCGGCGCTTTCCCGTTCCACAGGCGCGACCCATCAGGCCCATATCTTCTCGGCATATAACACCCCTTTCTCAATGTGCGCTAAAGATACTTCGCGCAATCGTCCCGGTTTTGAACAGCATGAAGCAGAGCAAAACCGTATAGCCCACGGTGCCCCAAATCGCCCCAATGGGATCTCCGCCCGTGGCAATTCCCTGGATCAGCACCGCATAAATCGCAACACACACCAGAATGAGCATCCCCTGGAAACCCACTGCAAACAGGGAGCGCAGATAGTTCTGCCCGATCTGTCCCACCTCCCGGTGGGAGATCGTTGCCATAGGGATGGGGGCCAAACTGGTAAGCAAATAAATTTCCAACATTCTGCCATACACCAACACAAAAATGACGATGCCCAGCGCCCACATGGTAACGCCAATAATAGAGGACTGGAGCCACAGGCCCAAAAGCGGCCCTAAATCCATCCCCTCCAGGGTGGTTTCCAGCTCCGTCATCATATCCGGCGTGATGTCCGTGGAGCCCTGGATCAGACCGCCCGCCTGGGCGATCACCGTCTGCGACACGTCAAAGACGGCCATCACAATGTTAAAGGTGTTTGAGAGAATGAAGATGGCACAAGCGGTTTTGAATATCCATTTATAGATATTCGCCACGTCAAACTCGTGCATATTGTTCTTTTCCAAAAGCATCTGAATGAGCTCATAGGTGGCAACAAAGGTCAGTACCAGCCCGGCAATCGGTAAAATCACCGTTTCGGAAAGCTGGCGGATGAGGGAAAATACCCCGGCGTTCCACGCCGCCGGGGTAGTCCCCACCTGTACCGCGATCTCTCCGACTTGGGTATTGACGTAATCAAAGAGCCCCTCCAGGTTCCCCATGATCCCGCCAATCAACAGCTCTTTGAGCCAGTCCGTGAGCCAGTCGGTGAGAAAATCCATAGGCCGTTACCTTAGAACAAGCCGCTCAGCAGAGGGATCAGGGTGGTGCCCAGCAGGATGATGCCGCCGCCCGCCATGAGCTGCTTCATACCCTGGCTTTTGGAGCCAGGGTTGTCCGATCCGTAGCCCTCCAGCAGGTTGACAACGCCCCACACGCCCAGGCCAGCGCCCAGCGCAACAACGAGAGTCTGCAAAGTCGTGATAGCAGAAGCAAAAAATTCCATATATCCTCCATTTCTCCGGGATTGTCCCGGCCATGAAAAAAGCCGCCCGTTTGGGCGGCAGGTTGCGACCTCTGGACACTTTGTCCAGAAGTGATTTATACATAGGCATCCGGATCGTCCACGTCGTCGTAGTTGAGGATGTCCTCGTCCTCACTTACGGGCCCCGCTTCGGATACGTCTACCTCGTACACCTCACAAGCCTCGTTAAGCCCAGGCCGCCTGCGGCGGTTGATGAGCTTATCCAGGTCAAAGGCGTTTTTCTTTTTATCGGCCTCAGCCGTGTACTTGTAGTTCGGGTGCTGTTTCAAATCATATTTGGACGAAAAGAACGGGGGCAGACCCCGCAACTGCAAAATGCACTTGTCGCCCGGCATGGTAGCCAACTCGCTGGGGGTCATCAGCTCCCGGCCCAGCCGCTGGGTGTTCTGGTTGTAGCTTTCCGACTGCCCACGGGAGCGGCCCTCGGTCTGCATGGAGATGGTGGCCTTTCCCAGCCAGTTCTCGGAAATTTCCTTGATGGTGGAGCTTTCCCGCCCGCCCAGGAAGATCACGCTGTCCATGTTGCCTAAGATCGTTTCCGCGTTGTCTTTGTAAATGGCCTTGCACTGCGCGTACTGCTGATAGAACAGGCACAGACTTACCTCGCGGGAACGAATAACAGCGACAAGTTTCTCCAGCGAGGGCACCTGCCCCGTGTTCGCCGCCTCGTCCCACAGCACCCGCACATGATGGGGCAGGCGGCCCCCGTGAACATTGTCCGCCCGTTCACACAGAAGATTGAACATCTGCGAAAAGGCCAGGGCCACAATGAAGTTATAAGTCGGGGTTGTGTCGGAAATCGTGAAGAAAACTGCCGTTTTCCGATCCCCGATGCGGTCAAGCTCCAGCTCGTCATAGCTCATAATCTCCCGGAGCTGGGGGATGTCAAAGGGGGCCAGCCGGGAGCCGCAGGAAATCAAAATGCTTTTCGCGGTCTTGCCGCTGGCCAGCTTATATTTTTTGTACTGCTTCACGGCAAAGCAATCCGGCTTGCGCTTTTCCAGGCCCTTGAACATATAGTCCACCGCGTTCATATAGGACTCGTCATCCTCTTTCACGTCCATGCCGGAAATCATGTCCACCAGGGTATTGATGTTCCGATCCTCGGCAGGAGCTTCAAAGATGATATAGGCAATCAACGCACAATAAAGGAGCGTTTCTGCCTTTGTCCAGAACGGATCGCCCTCCTTGCCCTCGCCCTTTGTGTTTGCTATGAGAGTGTCCACAAATTTAAGGATGTCCGCCTCATTGTGGATGTAGGACAGCGGATTGTAGTGCATGGATTTTGAAAAATCTATGCTGTTGAACACTTTGACCTTATATCCCCGGCGTTGCAGGAAAGTACCCACCTGGGAGAGCACCCCGCCTTTTGGATCGACGCACACATAGGAGCTGTGCGCCTGGAGTAGCTGGGGCGTGAGCCAGAAGCGGGTTTTGCCCGACCCGGATGAGCCGATAATACAAGAGTTGAGGTTGCGGGCGTTGGCCGGGTTTTTGGGCCGGGTGTTCATGGTGAGAAACTCCGTCTTTGTCAAAATGACGTTGTTCTCAAACTTCGGATCGACAAAGGGCTTGATGTCTTTTTCGGTGCCCCAGCGGGCCGACCCATATTCTTCATCCCGCCGGAATTTCTTTGCGTTCTTGCTTTTCATATAGATCAGCAGGCGGAAGCCCACCGCGCCCACAATGCCGATGAGCCAGTCAAAGGGGGCCAGCCCCGGCGCAAAGTCGGCAAAGGCCGGGCCGATGCTCTGCCCCAGGCCCATGAGCCTGTGAGCAAAGTCTGCTCCAGGGGCCAGGCGGTAGGCCGTTCCCAGCTTTAGGCAGGCCCACAGAATAAACAGATACGGGATATTGGGTATCACATACTTTTTGACGCTATCTGTCCTCATGTACCGCCTCCCTTGCACGCTCTTTCTTGTGGGACGGCTGGCGGGCCAGTTCAGCGGCAGCCCGTTTGAGCTGTTCCCGGATGGGAACACGCTGGGACTTGGAACACTTCAACACGCGCCGGGAATATTCCGAAAAGCAAGCGGTGATGGCGTCGGCCTGCCCGCTCTTGAAAAACAACAGGTATTTGTCCGGCCCGGTCTTATAAAAGGCATAGTCCACATTCCAGCGCCGGGCCACCCGGTCAAAATCCTTTGGGGACTCCACCTCGATGCTGTTTGTGGTGGCTCCGTGGCCCATGAGCTGGCGCACCGTCTGTTTTCCGTGGGGTGTCTGGCGGGCCCGGTACATTTTCTTGATCTTCCGGCCCACCGCCAGACACGCCTGGGCCAGCACCCGGCCCGTGAGCTTTGTCGCCTTGATCGAAACTGCTATGGTACGTCTGGAAACGTCCTCGTCAATCAGCCGTATCCCTCCTATTACAATAAATTTGGACAGGAAAGCCGGGCAGCCAGTCCGGCTTTCCCTCCATCTCGTGCCTAAGCTACAATGAGAGGAGCAACTGGCTGACCTATCCCTCCTTGGGCTTCTATGTCCGTTGGAAAGACTGTTAGCCATCCTCTTGTTGTAGCGTTCGATTTAAGCAGGTTGAGCCACCGGATGCCGGAGAGTTCGCGTCACCCAATAGATTGAATCGGCAGCGAGAAAAGATGGACTCCGGTTGCAGATTCTTTGTATTGGAGGAATATGGATGAACTGCGTTGGCATCGATGTTTCCAAAGGGAAAAGCATGATCGCCGTCATGCGGCCTTTCGGAGAAGTGGTGGTTTCACCTTTTGAAGTACGTCATACCGCCAATGAACTGAGCGAGCTGGCAGGGCTACTCAAAAGCTTGGACGGCGAGACCCGTGTGGTGATGGAATCCACGGGTAATTACCACGCGCCGGTGGCTTGGCTGCTCCACGACGCGGGGCTTTATGTTTCCGTAGTCAATGCAATGTTGGTACACGACTATGGGAACAACAGTTTAAGACGGGCCAAGACCGACAAGAAGGACGCTATAAAGCTGGCCAACTACGGCCTTGACCACTGGCTCACGCTGCCGAGATATGTCCCGGAAGAGGACACTCGTCTCATGTTGAAGGCTTGCTACCGGCAATACCAGCAGTATTCAAAAGTACAGACCATGCTGAAGAATAACCTGATCTCCCTGCTGGACACTACTTTTCCAGATGCAAACCGCCTGTTCACCAGTCCGCCCCGCGACGATGGCCGCGAGAAGTGGATAGACTTTGTAGCTACTTTTTGGCATCGCGAGTGCGTTTGTGACCTGTCTGAGAAGGCCTTTGCCGCCAAATACCAGAAGTGGTGCAAGAAGTACGGCTACAATTTCAGTGAAGGCAAGGCGCTGGACATTTATGCCGCCGCCCGTGGGCACTTCGGTGTCATGCCCAAAACGGATACGGCAAAACTTTTGGTGGAACAGGCTATTTCCCAACTCCGGGCAACTTCTCCCGCATTAGCTGCTCTCAGACAGGAGATGCAGTCCCTGGCGGCTTCTCTGCCGGAGTATCCTGTGGTGATGGAGATGTTTGGTGTTGGCCCTACTCTCGGCCCTCAACTCATGGCTGAAATTGGCGATGTGCGCCGTTTTCATTCCAAGAAAGCGCTGGTGGCCTTTGCGGGCATTGACGCCCCACCCTACCAATCCGGCCAAATGGATGTCCGTAGCCGCAGCATTTCCAAACGCGGATCTGCTTCGCTGCGCAGAACGCTCTTTCTGGTGATGAGTGTCATCCTACAGCATGCTCCAATGAATGAGCCGGTCTACCAGTTCATGAACAAGAAACGCTCCGAAGGCAAGCCCTACCGTGTCTACATGATGGCCTCCGCAAATAAGTTCCTGCGTATCTACTACGCTTCTGTGAAATCCTACTTGGATTCCCTGGAACACGACTGATTTTCTTGTGCTATACCATCTGGCTGGCCGCCGTTTTAATTTTGAGATGCTCAGCGGCTTGATTTTGTGTTGCCTTTTTGCCTCCCTAAAAAATCTGAAATTTCTACTTGACTTTTATTAGCAGGTCTTTCCATGAAAAAAGCACCTCTGGACAAAACGTCCAGAAGTGCCGTTATCGTTCCTCGTGTTCCTTTGCGGCAATCTTCCGATAGCCCTCCAGGGAGGAACCGTCAATAATTTCTTTGTAGGCTGCCATTTGTTCCCGCACCGTGAGCTGGGGAAAGGCAAAAACTTTGTGCTCGTCGGGAATGTCCTCGATCCCGTGGTAGTGCTCGATGAATTGACCGCCGTTGTTCAAAACATAGCCTCCAGGGGCAAAGTGGCCGTCCTCTTCAAGCCGAATATCCCGCCCGTATGCCTCATAGTCAAAATAATTCAGCAGGTGTTCCGGCACGTCAATGGCCTCCATGTCCTCCACATAGATGCGGCCCAGGGTTTCATCGTCCTCGACACCAGGATAAAACTCGTAGCAATCCAGGTTTTGCGCCAAATTGATGAGATCGGCCACGCTGGACGTATGTTCGCCGCTATCAATGACGGCCTCAAATTTCTCCAGTTCGCCCTGATCCAGCTCGGAGAGCAGGCAGGCCAGATGATTGAGCTCGTCCAGGTTTTCATATTCCGTGAGATAGTCGTAGAGCCCCAGCACATCACCGTCAAAGCTGGTTATGAAAAATTCCTCATAACGTACCCCGTCCACACCAATTCGCTTCAAAAGGGCCTGTACTTCTTCGGTAGTTGTGGGGAATTTCAGCGTTTCGCCAACCAGCTCACCCTCGTTGTACTTTCCCAGGTTGGTGATGTAGGCTTCAAACAGGGACGCCATCAGCACCGCCCCTGGCCCTTGACGGTCAGGATGCCCTCAAGGGTAGTCGCGGTGATCCCCAGGCGCTGGGCCACGGCAATATCATTTTTCATGGCCTCGGTCACGGAATGGCCGCATACCACCAGCACACGGGAGCGCCGGAGCAGATCGCGGCCCATGTCGATGCCGTTCTTGTGCTCCTCCGGCACCGCGTCATTGAGGAACAGCGGCAGATAGAGCATGGGGCAGATGGGGGAATAGCCCGCATCGTAGACCACACGGCAGTAATGCGCCGCCTGCTCCATATCCACCGCAGGATCACCGCGCCACGCAGCGGTGATATAAGCAAGGGATCGTTTCATTGTCAACACCTCCGATATTTATATAGGTAGTTCAACCCTAAGGACACTGACCGTCTGTTTTCCATAATAGAATAAATAGATTTTACAACAAAATATACAGTAGTAGCGAAATGCCACGCATAATTGCGGAAATGACTATATCGGACGGTTGAAATAAGCTGCAATTTTAAGTACAATTATTTACAGGTAAAGCGAACAAGGAGGTATTTCATATATGACGTTTAGTGAGAAACTTCAACGGCTTCGTAAAGTAAATGGGCTTTCACAAGAACAGTTGGCTGAAAAGTTAAACGTGTCAAGACAAGCGATTTCAAAATGGGAAATGGGTGCTATTCCCGATATGGATAATGTCATTAAGATTAGTCGTTTTTTTGATTGTTCATTGGATTATCTTATGAATAATGAAGCGGAAGAAACAAGCATAAAGCCCTTTCCCTCTCAAGCCGCACCGCAAAAGACAGCAAAAAAGAAAAATCATTTTCATATAATCGTAGCAGGAATTATATCTGGACTTGGAGCAATCGGGTTGTTGATTATTGGCATCTTAAGTTCAGTATATCCTGCGGTAATTTACGATCCGCCACAAGGGGAAGTGAGAGCAATCGTAGCAACAGGATTTACAGCATTTTTGAAACTGCATAACATTACATGGTTGTTTATCTTGTGTTGTGCCCTTGTTATTTGCGGTGTAGTGATTATGTTGTTAAATACCCGAAAAAAAGGTACATAAGCGAGTATATGAAAACACCGGGCGCGGTGGCTGTATGGCCTCTGCGTCCGGCACTGTTTTCGTTTGGAGCAAAACGTCTGTGTATCCCCCCGCCCTTTCCCATTCATGGGAAAGGGGGCGGCTCTGGAGGATATACCCCCGCCGCCTTGCCGGAAATAGCACAGCCGGGCCAGGCCGTCAAGGGCAAGCCGCCGCAAACGGCGGACGTTCCGCCCCTTGACTGCCCGTTCCCGGCTGCGCTGCAAAATATCCGGCGACGGGGGATATATCACCACAGAGCCCATCCCCGGCGCGGGGCGTTCACCTCTGGACAAAGTGTCCAGAAGCGGGGCCCGGTTACTTCTCCAAGTCCTTTTTCCTGTCCGGCTGCGCCAGTTCGGGCGGCTGTTTCTCTTTCCACTCGTCCAGCAGCGCCATGATCTGCTCTTTCATTTTGGCAGGAGTGACCTCCTTGCCGAAATACTTAGACAGTTCAGCAGTCGAAATAATCACACCGCGATCCTCCTTTTTTTCTTCACTTAAAATGCCGTCGATCACATCGCCGTTGAGCTTGCCCTCCTTGTCCAGCTCGTGGAGCCGCTTCGCCTGGGCCACCGAGGGGGAGGACTGCTCCCCATCAATGGAAACGGCAATCAGCCGCTGGTTTTCTGGCCTGATATACGAGATCTCCACCGCAGGCATAAAGCCCATCTGCTTTGTGTCCACCTTGTCCAGAAGCTCCGGCACCAGGGAGTTGAGCCGGATATACCGCATGACCTTTTTATAGTTCATGTCGTGTTCCTTACCCACAATCTCCACCGAGAGCTTACCCAGGGCCTCCGCCTCTTTCTCATTTTTCGGGCGGGCCCCCTGGCGTTTGATGGCCTCCACCTCCAAATCCAGCAGTTTTGCCAGTTCGCTGGGGAGAGGATCGCCACGCTGCTTGTTGCTATTCCGCATTTCCCGGACAGCCTCAAGATCGGTCATCTCGCGGACGATACAGGGCATTTCCTCCAGCCCGGCCCGTGTACCACCGTGATGGCGGCGGTGGCCCGCGATAATCTCATAGCCCTTGCCATCTTTTTCCGGGCGGACGGTGGCGGGGGTCATAATGCCGTGTTCCTTGATCGTCCCCACCAGATCGTCCATCGCTTTATCGTCCTGCACCTTGTAGGGGTGCTCCCGGAACGTATGGAACGGATGAAGCTCCGCCATTTTCAGATAGACGATTTTTCCCTCTTCCACCGGGCGGGGCGGCACGTCAGGCGTGGGCGGCAGATTGATCTCCGGCGGCGGGACTGCCGCCTCCTTGACGGGAGCGGCCTTGCCCGGCTTTACCGCCTGAGCGGTTTTAGTCACAGGCGCACCGCCGGAGCCCGTTTCCTTGCCCTTGTCAGATTTCTTACCTCTGGACACTTTGTCCCGAACAGCGGGCGGGGCCTCCTCACGGGCCGCCTTGTCAACCTTAGACGGGCGGCCTGTGCGGGGCTCCGCCGCTTTCGACTTTTTCTCCGCAGTCGGCCCGGCCTGCTCTTTCGGCGGGCGGCCCCGGCGCTTTTTCGGCTGATCCGCCTCCGGCGCTTTTTCCTCCGGGATAGGAGCCTCTTTACCATCCTTATCAGTAGCCGGAGCCTTTAATTTGTCTACGGCTCCATGCGCCGCTGCCCGTCGCTGGGACATAAGCTCGTTGATCTTGTCAAAATCAACCACTACTTCCCCAAGTGCAGAGCGGGCCGGATTGTCCTCCCCCATACCGGGAATAACAGACTGTTCCGCCTGGAGTGCCGGGCCCGTACCAGGCGCGGCGGGCTCTTGCGTTTTCCCCGGCGCGTCGGTTTCCTGAACCGGGGGCTCCTGGATTGGCGGAGCCTCTTTCGCAGGAGCGTCACCGGGACGATCCGGGCCAGGGGGCTCCGGGCCGGTTTTGAGTTTGTCATCTGCCATTCACTAACCTCCTTCAATTTTGGTGTATTGCACAAAAATGAGCGTTGATTTTCTACCGAAAAATTTTCCTCCTTTCCAAGTCCACCACGCAAAAAAGCCGCCCAGATTTTACCCGGACGGCTTTCAGCGTAATGTGATAGACTTTTATTTATTTTTTCGGATTGTAGGCTCCGAAAAGCCTTATATTTGCAGTTTTCCTATTTTATATGGCCCTTAATACCCTCTGCACCAAAACTCTCTGTTCCGATACTTGTATTTCAACTCAGGGTATTTTTCGTAAATCATCAGGCTACTTTTCCCTTTTAAGTATCCCATGAAACTCGATACCGCGTACTTCGGCGGAATCTCTACCAGCATATGGATATGATCCGGGCATACTTCTGCTTCGATGATATTCACCTTTTTCCAGTTACACAGCGTTCTTAGGATTTCTCCTATCTCCCGCCGTTTCTGCCCGTAAAATACTTTTCTTCGGTATTTCGGAGCAAACACAATATGATATTTGCAATTCCAGCTTGTATGCGATAAACTATTTACGTCGTTCATTTTGAATGACCTCCCTTTGCTTGGTTGTGCAGTTGGCAGACCGCACTTCTATTTTAGCAAAGGGAGTTTTTTGTCTCCATAATCGGCACAAGCCTTCTTTTGAACCACTCGCCTAGCGAGTGGTTTTCGGCATACAAAAACCAGGGGACGCACACCCGTGCGCCCCCTGTTATGATCGGTTCTATCAGGGCTTAGCGGATTCAGACAGCTCCTGGTGCTTCTGGAACAGCTCCAGAGTCAGAGGCTCGCTGAAGGTCTTGGGATAGGCGGACTTGTTGGCGGAATCCGAGGTCTCGCCCTCATAGAGGGGGTTGGGATAGGTGGCCAGCAGCTCCTCGCGGGCATTCTCGATGATGCACTGGGCCATCTCCATGGCCAGAGGATTGGTCTCATCTCCCTTGTCCAGCACAGCCACAGACTCCGTGAGGGAGAAGTTGCCCTCGGTGGGATCCACATAGTCGATGGGCAGGCCGTCGGCCTTGTCCGCCACTGCCTGGTGGCGCAGGCCGAAGCCCACAGCCAGCTCACCGGCGCGGCACAGCTTCAGAGGCGCGGAACCAGAGGTCTCGATGTGGTCGCCGGCGTTCTGATAGATGCCGGAGAGCACTTCCTGCGCGCCCTCATCTCCATACTCCGAGACCAGCGCCTGGATGAGCAGCCACGCAGTGGAAGAAGACTGAATGTCGGTCACAGCCACCTGACCGGCATAGACGGGATCGGTCAGATCCTTCAGGCTGGTGGGCATGGGCAGGCCCTCGGACTCCATGAGCTCCGTGTTGACGATGATGGCGCCCTCCTGCGAGGTGATGGGAGCGGTGTAGTCGGGCACTTCCTCAAGGGTGTTCACATCAAAGGTCAGGGGCAGGAACATCTGGTTCTGATCCTGGGCGCTCTGGAGGTAGAAGGTGCTCATGGTGACCAGATCGGCCTCCAGATTTTTGCCCTCCGCCATCAGCTTTCCGCCCAGCTCGGAGGTGCCAAAGGTCTGGATGATGTACTTGTCCTTGTAGCCATTGGCATCCAGGGCGTTGGTCATCGCGGTGATGGCCTCATCGTCGGCGTTGGAGTAGAGGACCACCTGCTCCTCCTTGGGTGCGGTGTCGCCGCTGCCGGAATCGCTGCCCGTGCTTGCGCTGCCGGCGGCGCAGCCGCCCAGAAGGGCTGCCGCCATGCTGAGGGAAAGGCCCATGGCCATCAGTTTCTTGAGATGCATTTTGGTTTCTCTCCTCTTTTTTAAGCTTGTGTCTGTTGGATTGGTTTCTTCTTTTTATGATTTGCAAGGCAGGAAAAGGCCGCCTTTGCAACCAGGTTTGTGGCCAGGATCAGCAGCGAGAGCACAAAGACCTCGTTGAACTTGTTGACATACTGGAGCTGCTTGATCTTGGTGGTCAGCACCATCGTGCGCGCACCGGCAATGAAAATCAGGGCGCTGATGGTCACCATGGAGTTGATGAAATAGTAGCTGAATACCTCGATGAGGCTGGAGAGCGCATTGGGGGTGACCACCCGCAGGATGGTCTTGATCCAGCTGTCCCCCATGAGCATCGCAGTGGTCTCCCACCCGGCGTTCATCTTGGAGAGGGAATTTTTCATCATCAGGTAGGGGGTGGAGAAGTAGTGCACCACATTGCACAGGATCATGAGAAGCAGGGTGTTCTGCAGCTCAGTTCCCGAGAACAGGAAGAGGTAGGCCACGCCCAGGACCATGCCGGGGATGGCGTTGGTCACCAGTGCGATGCTCTCCACGGTGCGCTTATACCCCTGTGCCAGCGTGCTCCGCGCTGTGATGAGGGCCGCTCCGTAGGCCACTACCGTTCCCAGAAGGGCGGTAGCAAGGGCCATGAAGAGGGAGTGCTGGTATACGGTCAGCAGTTCGCTGTCGGCGAACACGGTCTGCACATGCTCCAGAGAAAATCCCGTCTTGTAGGGCCAGTCCTCCACCATGGGCACCACAAAGATGACCGCGAAGAGGGAGAGCATCAGGACCGACAAGACCGCTGTCACGGCCCCCCATCCGGCGTCGCGGGCCGGGTTGCGGCGCAGCTCCGCGGGGGAGATCCGGTTATACCGGATGTTGAAGCGCTCCAGGATCTGGAGGAGGCAGATACTTCCCACCGAGGGGATGAGCATGATGACGGCCACCACCGCGCCCCGGTTGAAGTCCGGGATGCCGCCCAGCATCTGATTGTAGAGCAGCGTGGCGATCACATCATATCCTCCGCCCACCGAGGCCGGGATACCGAAGTCGGTAAAGCTCAGGAAAAAGGCCTGGATAAAGGCACCGGCCAGTGTGCCCAGCAGGGGGCGCACTACCGCAATCCAGAAGGTGGACATGGTCTGGTCTCCCATGACCTTGGAGACCACCAGCGTCTTTTTATCCACATATCCCATGGTATTGTGGATCAGCAGGAAGGCGGTGGGCACCGTATAGATCACATATCCCACCAGCAGTCCCCAGAAACCGTAGATATCAAAGAGCTGCCGTCCCAGCAGACGGGTCAGGAGTCCCTGCTTGCCAAAGGAGTAAATGATGGCAAAGCCATAGGTAATGGTGGGCAAGAACATGGGCAGTGTGGCGATGGCGCTGATGAGGCGCTTAGCCCACAGGGGCAGGGCCGTATAGTGTACCGCGTAGGCCAGCAGGAACGCGATGACCACCGCGATCACCGCCGCGGCGGAGGCCACGGCAAAGCTGTTGCCCAGGGCGGGAAGGAATCCCTTTTTGACCACAACGGAGGTGTAAAACTCCGTCGTAAGGCCGCCGTCCCACACCGATTTTCCAAAGAGAAGGAGGAGCGGCGCTGCCAGAAACGCCGCAAAGAGCGCCACGATGGCCCAAAAGATCAGCTTAAGTTCGATGTTTTTGCGCATTGTGTGTTACACAGCGGCAGCCACGCTCGGCCGGCCAAAGAGGGCATAGATATTGTCCCGCTTGATCTCCAGCTGATTGAGGATGAACTTGCGCACGAAGTCGTTTTTGGGCTGATGGACGATCTCCTCGGGTCTGGCATACTGGGAGATGGTTCCCTTATCAATGATCAGAACCCGGTCAGAGAGAGTCAGGGCCTCCTCGGGGTCGTGAGTCACGATGATGGTGGTGAGGTGATACTCCCGGGCAATGGTCTTGATCCGGTCCTTGATGGACTCTTTGATCACGCCGTCCAGGGCAGAGAGGGGCTCATCCAGCAGCAGAATGCGGGGCTTCATCACCATGGTGCGGGCCAGGGCCACACGCTGCTTCTGGCCACCGGAGAGCTGGTCCACCCGCTTGCTCAGATGGTCCCGCAGGCCCAGCAGGTCGATGAGCTCCTCCACCTCCTGCTGAGAGGTCAGGTGCGCGCGGTTTTTCAGGCCGTAGGTGATGTTCTTATAGACATTCAGATTGGGGAAGAGGGCATAGTCCTGAAAGACGATGTTGAAGCCCCGCTTCTCCATGGGAGTGCGGGTCAGATCCTCGCCGTTGTAGCGGATCTCTCCGCTGTCGGCATCGGTCAGGCCCAGGATCAGATTGAGCAGCGTCGTCTTTCCACAGCCGGAAGGACCCAGAATAGACACGATCTCGCCATCCTCCACCCGGAGCGAAATATCATGCAGGACCGGAGTCCCGTCAAACGACTTACGGATGTGATTGAGTTCCAGCATACTTGTCTTCCTTTCGCATCGTTTCTCCGTTTTCATCCGTAGAGTACTATACCAGTCCGGCCCCGTTTCCTTCCACCAGGCTCCCGTAAAGGACTGGCAAAGACTCCGTCAGTTTGCCCCCCTTCCGGGATACCATCTCCTTACACACCGCTCCGTCGGTCTGTGCTTCCTCCATTCTTTTTGGAAAATTGGGCACGGTTTTCCCTTTCTTTTGCCCAGAATCCCCCTGCTTTTTGTTCCATGGATACCGCTGCCGGCACACGGTCCTGGTTTTACAAATCCTTGACGCTTCTCCCCTTTCCGCAGGAAGCAAAGACAAAGGAGGGGCATCCGCCGCTCACAGCGCCGGATGCCCCGCACAAAAAATCCGTATATCAGCGATCCAGCAGGCGCACCAGAATGGAGGCTGCCTCAGCGCGGGTCGCGCTGCCCTGGGGATCCAGGCGCGCGCCATCCTTTCCGCTGAGAATTCCAGCGCCCACAGCCCACTTCATGGCCTCCTCCGCCCACGGGGAGATCTGATCGCGGTCCACAAAGGCACTCAGGTCTCCCGTAGAGGCCGGTGCATTGCCCCGATACTGCTCATAGCGATAGAGCATGACCGCCAGCTGCTCCCGGGTAATGGCCTGATCCGGCGCAAAACGGCCCTCTCCCACGCCGGAGACAATGTTCTCTGCCGCCGCCCAATTGACGGCGCTCTCATACCAGCTTCCTGCACTCACGTCCTGAAAGGCCGCCTGTGCTGCGGCAGGGGTCCCCTCCTGTCGGTGGAGCACGGTCACCAGCATGGCCCGGCTCAGGGCCATATCCGGGCTGAACGTGGTGGCTGACGTACCGCTGAACAGCCCCATCTCCACTGCGCGCAGCGCGGCGTCTTTGCCCCAGTGTCCCTCCAGGTCCGTAAAGACACCGGGATTCAGCGGGGTCTCCCCCTCGTCGATGTCCTCTTCTGGACGTTCACTCCCGCCGGAACCACCTGAGCCGCCGCTTCCGCCGCTGCTCTCTTCCCGCTCAATCTTTACCTGGAAGGGCGCCGAGCTGGTGTCCCCCGTCGTGGTGCCATCCTCATTCAGGGTAACCACATTGGACGTTCCAAGGGACAGCAGGGCATCCTCACTGCCTGTATAGGTAAAGGTCAGCCGCGCCACACTGTACTCCCCCTGGAAGGCATTGCTGGCGCCGTAAAATCCGAAATAGACCCGGCCGTCCCGCACCACCTCCGGAGTGTGGGAAGCCTCCCGGATGGCCTGATCCAGATAGTCCACCTGGGTGAGGGTCGTCTTCTCCGGCAGATCGATTCCAAACTCCGCTCCGGCAAAGGGCTTGTCCTCCTCCAGACGCAACTCCAGCGTAAAGGTATTGCTGTTCTCCCCCAGCGTAATCTTGTCGGTGGAAGTCGTGATGACCGCCGCCTGCGCTCCCGCCGTCAGAAGGACGCCGGACAGCAGCGCCGCACAGGCCTGTCTGCTCATATGGTTCATATTGTGAAATCCACTCCTGTTCTTACGGTATAACGGTGGTGTGGGCATGGCCCGACAGGACCTCCCTCCAGCCACCACTCTGTCGTCGGCCGGGAATCTTTCTCTTGCGTGTTACAGCCCGGCCCATTGGTTTCCGCACTTTCATTGTAAATAGGTCATGTAAATACAACAACGCACCTCATGTGAAATCTGTGTAAATGCATGTTCCTGCTCCCAGTGCCTTTTCCGATCCATTCTCCGTCTTTTGTTGACAGAAATCAGAGCTTTTCCCCCACTTTACCTGTCAAAAGCAGGATATGACTGCTTTTTTGGGGACTGCAGCTTCTGTAAACAAATCGTATCCTCTGCAAAAAATCGGGATATGTGCCCCATTTTCCGCTCTTTTCCCGGTCTTATCCTCTCTAGTTATACAGAGGTTTTATCCAAACTTTACACCCCTTGGATAGAACTTCTCTTGTCCACCCCTTATACTGGTAATCAACCAGAGCAGGCGCTTGTGAGTCCAATCGAATCGGAACGGCTTTATGCCCCATTCAACGGATAGAGAGGAGCCATCTTATGCTTCCATGTCAGAACACTTGTCTCGCGTACACACCTGGCTGTCACAAAACCTGCAGCCGCTGGAAGGCCTTTCAGGAGCGGCAGTTCCTTCGCCGCCAGGCCCAGAAGGCATACCTGAAATATTATGGAGAACTGTGTACACTCCTCACCCGTCAATACCGCGGGATGGAGCCCCGCCATTCTCTTCGATGACTACCAGCTCCTCCTCTTTTAGTCATAACCACTGGCTAAGCCTGTGCTTTCCCTCCCCAATGAAGGCAAGTGTTGAAACTGCCCTTTTTTCTCATGCCGACTCTTTGAATCTCTTCAACCCGGTGTCCTTCCCTTCTCCCATCTCTTGACAAAACAGATCCAGAGGTAGATACTAAAGTTAAGATTTAGAAATTTTTTAAGCTTTTATGATCAGAATTCGATAAATAAAAATGGGAGGGCATCTGATATGAAAAAAATGGTTCGCAATCGTATTATCGCCGCCGCAGCTCTTTCCAGTCTGCTCTGCGGCGTCGCGCTGGCCTCCAGCGCGGTCACCACCAAAAAATCGAAGCCAACTACATGGGGATCCGTCTGGTCGTCGACGGCAAGGAAGTGACTCCCAAGGATCCCAATGGCAACGTGGTGGAGCCCTTCGCCAGCAATGGCACCACCTATCTGCCCGTCCGCGCCGTGAGTGAGGCCCTGGGGAAAGAGGTCACCTGGGACGGCGACACCGCTACCATCTATGTGGGCGAGGTCCCCGGTCAAACCGACAGCTGGATGAAGCTGCTGCCCCCCTATCAGGTAAACTCGTGGAGCAAGATCTTTGACGGCAGCAATTCCGAAAAGTACATGACCGTATCTGGAAAGGACATCACGGAGGGCGTCTTCCTTCAGGACAACAATGGAGAAGCGGCCTATTCTCTCTGGAATACAGATTTGAAATACAATACCATGACCTTTACGGTAGGCCATGTGGACGGAACATACGAGGATGACTCCACTCTGGAGGTCTATCTGGACGGGGAGCTGAGTACCAGCTATGACCTCAAATGGGATGGTGCACCCCAAACGATCTCCCTTCCCTTGAATCGTGCCGCCAATGTGAAGCTCCTGCTCACGACATCCCCCGACTGGAATTCCAGAGCTGCATATGGCATCTATGATATTTCCTTCTCCTGAGCGCACAAAGACATGCCCCGGCGGTCATCCAGACCGCCGGGGCATGTTCTATTTGGACACTCACTCTGCCGCTGTACATCCCGAACCGCTTTCGGAAGCGTCTCATCTGTCACCTTGCGCACAGGGCACACAATCTCAATAAGGACAGAATCAAAATCACTGGCTGAGGCTAATCTTCCAGGGCCGGGCGCTTTCTATCGGTGTGTGCTCTTAGCTCTCTTCCGCGGTTTTCAGCATATTCTCCGCCAGAATACCGTAGCCCTGGGTGGGATCGTTGACCAGTACATGGGTCACTGCTCCCACCAGCTTGCCATTCTGGATGATCGGGGAGCCGGACATACCCTGTACGATGCCCCCTGTCTCCTTCAGAAGGGTCTCGTCCGTCACCTTGAGCATGAGGTCCCGGTGCTCTCCGCTGCTCTCCGGGTAGAGGCGCACAATCTCCACCTCATACTCCTTGATCTCCGTGCCCGCCACATTGGAGCGGATGGTGGCCTTTCCGGTGCGCACCTCGCTCCGCTGAGCCACCGGAATGGGCTCCATCCCTGTATCCAGCTCCGCGCCGGTCCAGGTGCCGAAAATGCCGCTGGAGGTGTTGGCATAGAGCTCTCCCAGGTCCTGCTCTACCTGGAAGGCCCCCCGAAGCTGGCCTGGGGCCCCCACGGCACCTTTCTGCACATCGCTCACTTCCGCAAACATAATGCTGCCCGACTGGAGCGGCATCAGCTTGGCGGTATCCATGTCACTGATCCCATGGCCCAGCGCGCCAAAGACACCGGAGGTCGGGTCATAAAAGGTAATGGTCCCGATCCCCGCCATGGAGTCCCGGATCCACGCCCCCAGCTTGTAGCTGCCGTCTGTGCTGCACTGGACCGCCTGGACCGTCATCTGGACCTCCTCTTCCCCCCGCTTGGCCCGGATGCTCATGGCCTCTCCTCCTGTCTCCTGGAGAATGGCCTGCACTTCTTCAATGGAGTCCACCTCTTCCTGATTCAGGTGGGTAATGATATCTCCTTCTTTTAGTCCGCAGGTCTTGGCCGGATTGGCTGTCCCTTTTTCCGTCTCGATATCGGCCAGTCCTACCACCATAACGCCGTCGGAAAACAGTTTGATCCCCACGGCACGGCCCATGGGGATCACCGTTCGGCTCACCGTATGCCCCTGCGCTGCGGATGCCTGCACCGGCGTTGCCACAGCCAGCAGCGCCCCCAGGGACAGCATCATTGCCACCACCCGCAGCGCCAGTGCGCCCCACGGCTGCTTATTGGATTCTTCCCGCACAAAATCACCCCTTTTGATTTGATGTGTTTCATTCCGCAGATCCCATTGCGGAACACTCTTTAATATGGCTTCCACCTCGTGTTCCACACGCCGGCCGCTCTGCCAATGTCACACACCTTTGGCATGGAAGAATCTTCTCTTGTCCAAATGACGGGCTTTTCCCCTTTTCCTCCGCTCATTTTTTCCCATTTTGTCAGAAAATCACTTTTTTCCCCCAGTCACTTTTTATTTTTTTCTCACTTTGCTATAATCATACACAACTTCTTCGAAAAGGATCTGATCGAACATGAGCACACTGAACGAACTCTCGCAAGCCATCCAAAAAGGTCGGACCAAATTAGTCCAGGAGCTGGTCCCCCGCGCTTTGGAAGAAGGACTCGCCCCCCGCGCCATTCTGGAGGATGGTCTGCTGGCCGGTATGGGAATCGTGGGCGAACAGTTTAAGGCCGGCACCATGTTCGTGCCCCAGGTCCTGATGGCAGCCAAGGCCATGAATGCAGGCACTGCGCTGCTCAAGCCCCACCTGACTGGTGACCATGCGGCCCCGCTGGGCCGCGCCTGCCTGGGTACGGTAAAGGGCGATCTCCACGACATCGGCAAAAATCTGGTCCGCATGATGTTTGAGGGCCAGGGGATCGAGGTCATTGACCTGGGCGTGGATGTGGCCCCTGAGACCTTTATCCGGACTGCCATGGAGCAGAATTGTTCCATCATTGCATGCTCTTCCCTCCTCACCACCTCCATGCCCGCCATGGGTGAGGTGGTGGAGGCCGCCAAGGCCGCCGGCATCCGCGATCAGGTCAAGATCATGGTGGGCGGCGCCCCGGTCACCCAACGCTTCTGTGAGGATATCGGCGCTGATGCCTATACCGCCGACGCCGCCACTGCAGCTACCGTAGCTGCACAGTACCTCTCCGCACAGTAAACCGCAAAAATAGGCCGGTCCCCGGAAAAGGGGACCGGCCTATTTTTTATCCATTTTTTACTCAGACCGGACCGATGCACACCAGGCAGCAAGCAGCTCAGAGGTCCGCAAGTCGTCCCGGTTTTCCGGCGTGACTGTCACCAATTGCACCCCCGCATGGGCCCGTACCCGATCCAGAAAGGGCTCCTGCCGGGGTTTGATGACCCCCAGAACCGGAAGCGGCCCGTCCAGCGCACACAGCACCGCCTCCTGAAAGCGCAGATCGTTTCGCTCCAAAAAGCCCAGCTCGTCCATGACCATCACCGCACACCCGGGACGCGGTGTCAGGAGTTCCGGCCCCAGCGCGTCAAACCGGCCCGGCAGGATCTCCGCCCGTCCATTCCGACGCCGGGCCACCTGATTGTCCGCCCCACAGTCCGCATCCATCCCCCAGGGCAGAAGGTGGAGGGTATCCTCCGCTTCCGTCCGCCTCCAGCAGGTGCGAAATCCGCAGGCCGGCAGCCCCAGCGAGTGCAGCAGAGCGGACAGCAGCGTGGATTTCCCCACCTGGATCTCTCCTGTCAAAAACAAATGCACCGCATTCCCTCCAAATCACTCGGAAACGCCGGATCGATCCGGCACGTTCTCCACATACGTTTCTTACAGAATATCCAGGGATATGCCCCGCTCCTCCGCCAGGGTATTGATCTCAGAGGCCACCTCCCGCAGACAGTTGCTGACCCCCTCCCGCTTTTCCGGTGTGGCCCGGAACAGGGGCATGGATACGCTCAATGCCGCAAATACGCCTCCCCGCTGCCGCAGCGGGACGGCCACACAGCACAGATGCGGCGTGGACTCCTCCTCTTCCCAGGCGATCCCGTTCTCCCGCACCTGTTTGAGCTGTGCCAGAAGGGGCTCCAGATCGGTGATGGTGTGGTCGGTCAGCCGTGGCAGTCCCTGGGAGAAGCGCTGCCGCACCTCGTCGTCCTCCAGACCGCTCAGCAGGGCCTTTCCCAGCGCTGTGGCATTGGCGGGCAGGCGGCTTCCCAGGCGTGAGATCATGCGGATGGCCTGGTCAGAGTCCGCCTTGCCGATATAGAGTACGTTTTCCCCGTCCAGAATGGCCAACTGACACGGCTCCTCGCAGCGCCGCGCCACCTGCTCCATCAGCTCCTGGACCCGCCGGAGAATGCTCTCCCGCCGTCCGGCCCCATAGGCCTCCCCCAGCACGTAGGCCGAGATGCCCACCGAATAGCGCCCGGTCTCCCGGTCCAGCCGCACATAGCGCCGCTGCGCCAGCGTATGCAGAATCGGAAAGAGACTGCTCTTGGGCGCATCCAGGGCGACTGACAGCTCCGTCAATGTCTTCCCCGCTCCGCCTTCCGACGCCAGGTGCTCCAATATATCCAAAACCCGTGTGGTGGCACGGTGCTGTTCCTGTCCCATAGGTTCCTCCATCCAGATCAGACCATTGCATTTTTTGATGGTATATTTTATCATCATAGCAAAGGCTCCTGTATTTTGCAAGTCCGACGCCTGTCCGGCACATTTCTCACCTCTGTATTTAGCACAAAATCCGCCCAATATCCCCGTTTTCTATTGACATTTCTCCCGTGAAATGGTACGTTACATATAGTATTCCGTAATGAGAACATTGTTCTTATTTAAGAACAGAAGCCTGTCTCTGCGCTCTTCGGGTGCCCGGAATGTATTTCCAAACAGACACCCGTTTGTATACCCCCACTGGTTCAGATCTGATCCACTCATGACCGAAAGGAGATATCCACCATGCGCAATGCAATGATCATTGACCCCAAGGACAATGTGGCCGTGGCCATTGAGGCCATTCAGAGCGGCGACACGGTCACCTACCTCAGCGGCAACGAGGAGAAGACCCTCACCGCCCGGCAGGACATCACCATCTATCACAAGCTGGCTGTCTGCGACATTTCCAAGGGTTCCCCCATCTGCAAGTACGGCGAGCACATCG
>NZ_JADCKF010000008.1 GCF_014982855.1 Pseudoflavonifractor gallinarum
CGCCGATCATTCGGCGGGATCTTGCTACAACCATGCTTTTTGATTTGACCTATTTTGTATCCTCTTGTGCTCCTGCCCCATCGTCCACCTTTTCGCGCAGGGACTCAATGGCCTTCGTAAGCCAGGGTGGGATATCCGCCCCCAGCGCTCCGGCGTTCTCGATGATACTCCCCGTTTCTGTGAGGATATACCACACGATCACCAGCGGGCAGAAAAAGATCTCATATGTAAACGGAAGGCTTATGCCAGGCATATGCTCCAGGATCATGCTGATCACCATGTCCAAGATACCAGCCACGATGACTGCCACCACCGCCCCCAGCTTGTGCCAGATGCCATCTCTTGCGGCCTGGCTGGACCACTTCCCCGCTCGCAGCGCCGCGCAGGACCCAGTGGCATAGTCGATGGCCATGCAGGAGATCCATGCAATGACCAGCCAGCCAAACCAGCCCCACAGTGCGGTGAGGGCAGCGCAGAAGGCCGACAGCGCGGCCTTGAGCGTATTCACATGCTCCATATCAGTCTTTCCCCTTTCTAATATGCTCCGCCATGGCATGGATAAGGCACACCACGTTGGCGTCCGAGTAACCGCTGCCGGCTTTCCAGTAGTCCGGGCTGGTAATGATCCCGGCCTGGGCCAGCACCTCCACATCGGTGTCCAAGTCGGACACATTGGGGTCCTCCCCTTCGCAAAGCTTCAGGAACTCCTCCCAGCCGCCGGGCGTGTTCCGGATCGTCCGGGGGCAGTCCTTGCCGTTCCAATAGTGGTGCTGCACTACCCGCTCCAGGGGGATGCTGTTCTCTGTCATCAGGAGGCGCACCAGGGCGGCAGCGTTCTGCTTTGCCTTCTCAAAGTTCCCGCCTGCATCCACGCAGATCTCCACGCCGATGCTCTTGGTGTTGCCGGGGCCCTTGGCTCCGTCCCCGGCGTGATAGGCCGTCTCGGTATCCGGCAGGTGCTGGACGATGGCGTGGTCATCCACCGTGTAGTGCCAGCTCACCAGAGCATTGGTGGCAGCGTCCCCCTTCAGATAGGAAGCGTGAGCCGCCGCGTCGGCTCCCCGGGCGGTGTTCCCGGTCTCGTGGATGGTGAGATAGCTGCACAGATTGAGGCCGCCAGGACGGTTCTTCCGACCCTGCGGGATATATTCGGTCTGGATGGCAATGCCGTTGTCAGTGGTCCGCTGAGGGGCCTTTACCGGCTCCAGGTAGTCCAAGGAAACCCAGCCCTTGTCTGTTCTCCCCCAGTCGTCCCGCTCCTCCAGAATGGTGACCACCGTGCCGCAGGGATAGGCCCCCGTCTTTCCGTAGCCCGTACCCGGGCCGCTGCGGATGTTCACGCCGATGGCCGGCGTGACCGTGTACTGTTTGCTCATGGTATCCTCTCCTTCCGGCGGCTCCGTGCCTCCCTTTGCCGTGTAGACGCAAATCCAGTTATGGACTTTGCGTCCGTCTCCCCGCATAATCGCTCCGTCAAAGTCGCACATGGAAGATCCGCCACCGTCCAGCATCACGGCGCTCTCCCAGCCAAGGGCGGCCAGATCATCCCGCAGACCCTCGGGCGTCCGGGCGTCGCTGGATCTGTCCGAGGAGCAATAGAGGCAGAGCGCCCCATCTTTGAGACCAATGGCAGAGCGCCCCCGGGTGCCTCCCTGACCTTTTTGCTGATAGCTGGGCTTGTCCACAGGGCCCCACGGACCGATCAGGCAGGTTACGG
The DNA here is from genome assembly GCF_014982855.1 of Pseudoflavonifractor gallinarum. Lineage (GTDB taxonomy): Bacteria > Bacillota > Clostridia > Oscillospirales > Oscillospiraceae > Pseudoflavonifractor_A > Pseudoflavonifractor_A gallinarum. The sequence continues at coordinate 1,718 of NZ_JADCKF010000008.1, forward strand.
ATATGAAGTTCTCAAAGAGTGCCGGGCTGCTCTCCAGCTTGATATCGGGGCCGCCGTTCCATCCGTAGCCGTAAGCGCCCCATGTCTTGGTGAGCAGCGCGCCGCCTACTTTCAGCATGGGGCACGGAGACCCGTCGGCGTTCCACATGCCGCCGTTCAGGATATAGGCGGCCCCTGTTTCCTTCTTGACCTGGGAGAGCGTTTTTTTACAGTTTGTGACTCGGATCTCCAGCTTATCAATGCTATTCAGCGGGATATATGCAATCCGTTTGCTCATTCCTCCGCACTCCTTCCAGCCATAATTGCGTCAGCCGCTTCCCGGCTCAGGCGGCCCGCTGCCACCAGAGCCTCGATACGCTGCTTGTCCCAGAGCGTAGGATAGTACTTCCGGGCCAGCTCCTCTACATTCATAACTCCACCCCCTGCATAATGGCCAGAAAATCCACATCCGCCCGGAGCTGCTCGAGAGCGGTGGGCGCGGGCGGGGTCAGCGCCCACCGGTCGGCCTCGATCTCCTCCGCCGTACGTTCCACCGGCTTCCCGTCCACCAACTTATAGCGGGGGATGCCATCTGCTGTATAAAGCCCTCCGTCAAAGTAATGGCTCTGGCACAAGTTGTACTTGTCCCCTGTGCCCTCGTCAATCTGTGTCCATCCGGATAGGTCCTCCGGTGTCGTATAGCCTCCATCGCAGCGGATGATACGGCCATGCTCGTCGGCCTTTACATATACTTTCGAGTTGATAATGTCCATATGTCACCTCACAGTTCCGCCGACAAAAAGCCTTCCGCATCATTTGCAACATACACTTTACCGGGTGTAAAACCAGTTCCAGTAACACGGAGAGTAATCATATTTGATATAGCACTACTGCCGAATACGGAAATTTCAGTCACTTTGTTTCCATCATTAGGGAATAGGCTTTCGCCAATCGTCCCAATAAAAACCGGGACGGATCTCATAGAGACTGGAATAGGCATGTAGAGATACACAAGAGTATCAGATGAAGCGAACCCAAAGCAGGAATTTTTCTTCACCGGGATAAGACACCGCTGACACTCCGAAAGCACTACCCCAAATTCAGGTCCAACAAACAAATGCGGCAAGCCAGACTCATCCATCCATCCGAGAGTGTGGAAGTCACCTTCCTCCATCTTTGCGGCGTACATCCGAATCTTGCACCCCTTGCCGCATACAAAAACAAATTTCAGGGAGGAGGTCAGCGTCCCAGCGGTGTCCGTCAGTGAGCAAAACCCCTTCGCGTCCGGGATGGCAACATCTTTTTTGTACTCGTCAAAGATGTTCGTGATATAGCAATACTCTGTCCCGCTGATCCGCTCGGCCAGCGCGGACAGAGTGAGGGTCTTACCACTGTAATTGGAAGGCGCTTCCACGGCGCACTCAAATGTTGCAAAGTTTTCAGGCGGCGCCTCAAACTCGATGCAGTCGTCTTTTACAGTCAGTGTACCGCTGTTCAGCTTCCAGCCGTCAATGGTGTAGCCGTCCGCATAACTGAGCTTCCCCCGATGATTTATGGGGAAAATTCCGCTTCCCTTCTGGCTTCCTCCGCCGATAAAGAAGCCGTTGCGGAGGAGTGTGGGGCGAACTCCAGAGCCCAAATTAGACAGTGCCTCCTGTGGCGTGTCCAGGTTGGACAATTTCAGGTCGGCCCGCTTCGTCTTGTTCTCCTGCATGGCCGCATCGATGGCGTCGGCGTTGTAGTTGAGATCATCGATATTCACATAGTCGTTCGGACCGGGCTTTTTCAACCCATAGTTGGTCGTATTGGTCATCCGATATCCCCCTCTCTCAGGTCCTTCCAGCTGAATGCAGCCACCTGGCCCCAGGTTTTGGCCCCGGCCTGCTCCCATGTCCGGTACAGATACTCATACACAAACCGCAGGTGAGCCGGCTTGATCTCGTTGATGGCGGCCGTCAGGTCCTCGATGTTGGGCGGAACGCCCAGCACCGAGACAAACTTCACCGCGAAGTAGTACTCCCCGCTGTGCTCCACCACCTCCACCTCACCATTGACAAAGGAGGCAGCCACAGCCCGGATGAGCTCAGCCGTGGGCGTTCCCTGTCCCCGGAGCTTGGAGACGATCCTGGTCCGGCGAAACTCCGTATCCTTGTCCACCTCCACCGGGATGCCATAGGCCGTCTCCCACAGCTCAAGCCCCCAGCCGCTGGCGGTCTGGGGCCAGAGCTGAAGCATGGTAAAGTCCACGTCGGCGGCCGCCCGGCGGGCCGCCTCCCCCAGCACCCGCTGGAGCTCGGCAAAGGGAATGCTCTTGTAAAACGCCGGCAGCTGGAGCATCAGGTCATAGCGATCCATCAGATGGTCACCTCCACCGTCCCGGGCGTGGGGACCTCGTCCGGCTGCACCGTCACATCGGCCGTCCCACCGTTCACTGTCAGGCTGGTGGCGTTCTCCACCCCGTCGATGGTGAGGAGGAGGGCCAGAATGCGGTTATAGATCACCGTGTAGGCCAGGTCCTCCTCGGGGCCGTAGTAGATGGTCCCGTATTTCCCGGCCACCAGGGAGGACAGGTACTCCTTCAGGCGCACCTCCAGCTCGGCCTTTACGGTCTCCGCCGTGGTGGCGGAGGAGATGACCACAACCGCGCTCACGGAGATCTCCTGCTCCCTGGGAGCCGCCGCCGTGACAGTGGCCCCCACCGGGCGCTTGGCGTCCAGAGCCTCCTGCACCGCCTCCACGATCTCGGGCGAGGCCGGTGCATAATTGCTGTCCACCACGGTCACCCCCACGGTGCCCGGTCCGTCGGCGAGCTCCACCACCTTGGCGTCGCCCACGCCGGCCACCTCCAGGGCCCACGCCCGGTACTGCCAGCCATTGGCCCCGTTGATGGGCTTTTGCCGCCGCTCCCGGATGCGCTGGGCGAGAGCCGCGTCGCTCTCCGTGTCGGTGCCGCCGGATGCCTCCTCATTGGTGTAGGACGCCAATCCCGGGAGGTTGATGTACATGCTCACGATAGCCCCCGCCCCGATGTTGTAGGCGGCGCCCTCGTGAGCGGCCTCCAGCGTCCCCTGGGCAGTCCTGCCCTCCGGGATGGACACCGCATCCACCAGGACAAATTCCAGCCCGGTGGCGGTCAAGAAGCTGGTCTGAGCCGGGACCAGGGTACCGGGGTCTCCGGTCAGGGTAACGGAGCATCGTGCCTTGGTGCCCGGGCGGCGGGTGATGCCGAAGTAGGTCTCCCCCACCAGGTCGATATACCCGCCGGAGGTCTCGTCAATGAAGAGCATGGAGACCACGGCGGGCAGGGCCTTGTAGAGCTCGCTGATCTCCCCGGCCACCGGGCCCACCGTGGCGTCGGCATAGCTCCCCTCCAGGGTCGAGAGCCCCGTGTCCGGCTGGATGCCGGCCAAAATTTCCTTCTTGATGTTCTCCTGGGTGCGGTCCTCAAACATAAAACCCCTCCTTTCCGTAGACCGTGGTAAATGTGACGTTTAGGTGGAGAGTATCTCCCTCAAATGCCACATCCTCCACCTGGCAGTCCGTGATGTAGGGCGAGACCAGCAGGGCATCCCGCACATACCGGGCAGCCTCGCTGCGCTTGGTGTCGGCCTGGTAGGGCTGTCCCACCAGGCTCTCCAGCTCGCAGCCGTAGTCCCAGGAGAAGCACTTGTACTGGTACCGGGCGGTGGCCGCAGCCCGCCAGGCCCAGCTCTTGACCGCCTCCAGGCCGGAGACGATCACGGGATTGCCGCTCTCCCACCGGGGCGTCCCGGCGGTGTAGTCCATGGCCACGTCGGTATAGAGGGGCAGCTCCCCGGCTGCGCTCCCCTGAGGGATGGAGTACATGGGAAAGAGACTCATACCCGCACCACCCTTGCGATGAGATAGTAGGCCTGCCCGTCCCCGCTCAGGAGGACCACCCGGTCCCCCCGCCGCAGGAGCTCCGGCAGGCCGTTGTCCTGGGTCCACTTGTAGTCCAGCCCGGCCGAGACGTACAGGTCACCGGCGGTCAGGTCCATGCCGCCGCAGTTGACGCGGAGCTTCCCGTTTCCCGCCTCCCGCACCTCCCCCAGGAAGAAGGGGGAGGACGGGGCCGACCGTCCGGCGGCCCGGCCCATGGACTTGGCAATGCGGGCCGCGTTTTCCTCAAAGGTTTTCACTTGATCTCACTCCCCGCGCTGGTCTCGTCCAGCAGATTGCGGAAGTTCAGGGTCAGCTTGCAGAAATACTGCCCATTCTTCCAGGTGTGGGTGTCGGCGTCGATCCAGAAGAGGCCGCTCACCCCGCTCCCGGTGTCCCGCAGGATGACGGCCTCCCCGGTGATGAGCCGGGGGTCTCCCAGGGTCTCCACCGTGAGCTTCTGGGTGAGCCCGTGGTCCTCCAGCCAGGCCTTGCCCTCCGCCCCGGCGTCCTCTCCGTCCCGCTGGGTGATAACGTGCTCCAGGCGGCCGTTGAGTGCCACGGAGGGGGCGTCGTCCACCCGCCGGACCAGCGCGCCGCTCTCGGTGCGGATGACCACGCTGTTCTGCAAATTTGTGATATCCCAGGTGTTGGTCACGCTCATGGTGGAGGCGATGGTGAGGGAGGCCGACGTGGGCCGCTTCACGATCTCCAGCCGCCCGTCCCCGGTGAAGCGGATGAGGTACCGCTTGCCGGTGCGCTCCCCTGCCAGGGCGTACAGGGTCTTGAGGATCTTGTCCAGTGCCACCCCGGGGAACTTCCGCCCCACGCTCACCCCGGTCTTGGCGATCCCCGCCGTGGGGATGCCATAGTCCCGGGCCAGAGTGGCCGCCGCCGACTCGGGGGTCACAGAGGTAAACTTATACCACCCCTCATTGCCCACCAGAAACCGCCCCCGGTCCAGGGAGGAAAGGTCCACCAGGGAATCCTGGCTCCCGGTGGTAGCCGAGAGGAGCGGCCCCGTGTACCGGGCCGCCCCCTCCCACCGCAGAGTCAGGACGGCCCCCTCCTCCAGAGGAGGCGGCGTCACGCTGCCGTCCCGGGGGACGGCCAGGGTGACGGATAGCTCCCGGGCCACCTGGTCCACGCTGCCGCTCCAGCTCATGGTCTGGACCAGCTGGGCGATGTCCCGGGTAGAGTTCCCACCCGGGGATGTGAGCAGCAGCTCGTACTTCACACTTGGTCCCTCCCTTGTGTCCAAGTCGGACACATCACAGACTCAGCTTCCAGGTCCCGGTGGCGGCGGCGTAGGTGCTCTTGGTGGCGTTGGCCGTGGCCACGCTGGTACTGGCCGGCATGGGGGACGGCAGGTCCCCGGACGCCGGGATGGTGAGCACCTGCCCCGGGTAGATCAGGTTGGGGTTTTTCACGGTGGTGCTGTTGGCCGCCGCGATCCTGGTGTACTGGCTCCCGTCCCCGTAGAACTTCTTAGCGATCCCCCACAGGGTGTCCCCCTTGGCCACGGTATAGGTCCGCTGCTGGGCCGCACCCGTGGAGCTGCTGCGGCTGGTCTCGCCTCCTCCGGAGGCGGAGAGCACCGGCACCTGGGGCTTGCGGTACTGCCTGAGGTTGAGGGTCACGTAGAGGTCATTGGTGCCGTCCCGCTCCCCGTAGGGGGTGGTCTCGAGGAGCACCAGGGCGTTGGTAGGGGTCCCGGATACCAGGAAGCGCACCGGCGTGCCCGCGTCGCTCCACCGCTCCAGCTGCTCCAGGTAGATGTACGGATTTGGTATCGTGCCGGGATTGCAGAAGGAATAGAGCCGGGCCGGGAGTATTACCTCCAGGGTGCAGCTCCCCATCATGGTGGCGCCGGGGAGGTTGACCTCCCCGATCTGGTCCAGCTGAATGGTCTCCACCCGGTTGCCCCGGTCCCAGGTGTAGGAGGGCGGCGTCACCGGGAGGATGAGCTCCCGTCCCGCCGCCTCGTCCAGGAAAGAGAGAATGCGCCTCATGACAACACCCCCGCCGCCAGCTTGAGCTCGATGGCGTCTGCCAGACGCTGGGCGATCTCCTCCGCCGTCACACCTGCGCCGAAGGTGTTCCCGGTAATGGTGATCTGGAGGGGTGTCCGGGCCTTCTCCGACCGGGCCTCCTGGGCCGTCTGGACCCGCTCGTCCTGGTGGAGGTAGTAGAGCCCGTCCCGGGGCACCCGGGAGAGGCCGTAGGCGGCGCCGCTTCCAGTGGTATTATCTTTTCTCCGGACGTCCACCTGTCCGCCCGTCCTGCGGTAGATTTCCTCTGCTTTTTCTGGAGATATTCCCTCAATGCCCTCCGGAATATCTACTTCCGTGACATTCAGCCTGGATGATGCGCCCCCCTTTTCCTTCTCCAGCTCAGTCTGGTATTTGCTCCTCCATCCGTTCAACGCTTGCGTGTTGTCCCGTATGGCTGCGATCTGGTCCCGTTCCGCCTCCTCCAGTGCCAGAACGCGGTCGCTGCTGTCATAGGCTGCGGTGGCCAGCGTGATAGCCTCTTCGCGGAGATCTGCCATCTTGTCGCCCGCCTCCCGGCTGCCGTTCTCATAGGCAAGTGAGGCATCGATGAACTCATTCCGCATCTCCTCCAGAGCTGCCTGCTGTTCCGGATCAAAGATGTAGCTCGTCTTTTCCCCCAGCAGCACCGCAGAGAGGGCCTCGCGGGTATACCGCTCGGCCATATTTTGGTCGCGCGCCGCGTTCTCGCCCTCGATCTCGTTGAGCTTTTTCAGGGCATCCCCTAGTGCGCCGCCATAGGCCGCGATCTCCTCCTCCATGCCCTGTGACCGGACGGGGTTATACCCCTCGCCGGTCGCCACATTGATCTCGGTGATGGCGTCCTGGAGGGTGGAGGTCAGGCCGGAAAAGGTCTCGCTCATCAGGTCCATGGCCCCGCCATACGCGCTCTCCATCCCCTGCTGGATGATGGTTGCGGCGTTCTGCCCGTTGATCTCCCCCTTGGAGATCATGTCGTAGATCTCGCCCTGGGTCTTGCCCATGGCCTCGCCCAGCATCCCGATCACGTCCACGCCCCGGTCCTGGAAGATGTTCAGGAACTCCAGGGTAGCCTTGCCGGAGCTCTGCATCCGGCTCATGGCCCGGGCCATCTCGGTCATATCGGAGGCCGTGACGCCCACGGCGCTGCCCGCGTCTCCGATGGCCGTCATCAGGTCCAGCATCCGCTCCGGCGCGTCCCCAAATCCAGTGGCCAGCGCCCGGCTCATGCCGGTGAGGTCGGCGTACTCCATGGGCGTGCTGGCCGCCATCTCCCGCAGGTCAGAGAGGTACCGGTCCCCCACGCCGGAACCCAGCAGCTGGTTGAAGGCGATGGCGTCCAGCTCCCACTGGGACGCGGTTCCTATGCCGCTTTCCAGCCGCTGGGACGCGGCCTCCTTCTGCTCCTCATACAGGCCGTTGTAGTAGCTCTTGAAGGCCTCGTCCTCGTTCTGGAAGTTCTGGGCCGCGCCTCCGGCCAGGCCGGCGATCCCACCGATGGCTGCACCAACCGCCATTCCAGGAGCACCAGCCAGAGATCCCATGGCCGCGCCCGATACCGCGCCGCTCAGGGCCCCGGAGAACAGGTTTGCTCCCTGACTGCCCAGAGCCGACCCTGCCAGGGCATTGGCCCACTCCCCGGCGGCGTCTCCCGCCATGTTCAGGATGCCGGCCTTGCCCAGGGCGGTGAGCAATCCCGGCCCTTCCGACCGGTTGCTGAACCGGCTCTCCGCCGCGACCGCTCTTCCGGCCTCCTGGTAGAGGGCCCGATAAGCCGCAGCATTGGAGTCAATGGCCGCCCGGGTCTCATTCATTTCCCGCTTGAGCCGCACCTGCTCCTCGATGGCGGCGTCCAGTGCCCCCTTGCTGGCCTCGTCCTTCAGCTTGCGATAGGATTTCTGCGCCTCTTTGACCTGGACATTGTTTTCCGCCATTGCCTTTTTCAGATTGGACATCCGCTCGGTCAGTGTCGTCTGGGCCTTGTCATAGGCCTTCAGGCTCTCCTCCAGCTCGTCCATGGTTTTATCAAACGCCTTGGAATTGCCCGTAATGGATTTCAACGAAGGGCTGACCTCATCGTAAAGTTTCATGACGATGCCGACTTCCTCTGCCATTGCTGTCACCTCCCATTGACTTTTTTTCGATTTTTGTTATGATACAGATAAGAAAGGAGGCCGTTTTATGACACGTGAGGAATTAATCCACCGACAGGAATCCCTGCGGCAGGAGATCGTTCATCTGACCTTTTTAACCCACGGGCCTGACGCGGCCCCGTTCCTGTCCATGCCAAAAGATGCACCTGAGCGTGCTCTTTTCACCCGTATGGAGGAGCAGCTTGCCGAAAAGAAAGAACAGCTGCACGAGCTCGACACGCAGATTGAGCAGACTTCCTCCCCTGTCTCCCGCTTCCGGGAGACCAGTCGGAACCTTCGTGGAGTTATCTGGTTCGTCACGATCTTTATGCTGATCGTCACACTCTCCTTTGCCATGGTCTGGGATGATCCGACCGTCAAGCTGCTTGGCGCGGCTACGCTTCTCATGTTCCTCTTGGCCCTGTGGTCCTCCTTCTCCTCGGAATCGTAATCTCCGCCGCCCCCATCTGGGGGGCGGCTTTTTTATTCATTCCGCGCTTCCTCTGCCAGCTCGATTTCCCGGAGGGCAAAGCCCCAGGCCAGATCCCGGCCGCCCTGGCCCATGGCGTAGTACTGCTCCGGCGTCCAGTGATGGACGCGGAACAAGTAAAACACGAGATCCAGCTCTGGGTCCGTACCCTCCGCTAGGCGTTTTTTACTTCTTCGATGGTGGCCCGGCGATAACCGCACAGCCGCTCCACCGCCCGGGACAGGTCCTCGATTTCCCCGGGCAACAGCATGGCCTTCACGGTCTCCTCCGGCGTCGCGCCGCCGTACTTCTCCTTGAGCGCATCGGCCTTCAGGTCGGGCTCCACACAACCGGCCAGCAGGATGCTGGGGCTGACATCGCCCACCACGGTCTCCCGGATGCGCTGGACCTTGCCATAGGGCAGCGCCCGCAGGGTAAACACCACATCCTTGCCGGTGGCCTCGCTCAGGCGCTTGATCCGGTACCGGGCCGTGGGCAGCTGCTCCTGCACGTTGGGCAGCTCTGGCCGCAACAGCAGGGAGAGCAGGTCCGTTTTCTTCTCTTCCATATCCGTTCCTCCTTACTCCACGGGAATGGCGTCCAGCAGCTCGAACCGGGTAAAGGTAAAGGGCGCGGTGATCTTGCCCACGGTGGCCGCCTGCCAGTCGGCCAGGGTGAGGTCCGAGAACTGCACGCCGTAGTAGGCGATACGCTCAGCCCCGGCGCTGTCCGGGTCGGCCAGCTTGGAGACGATGGTCCCCTCGGGGATCACGCCGTTCTGCATCCCCTGGAGCTTCTGGATGAGTCCGCTGTCCACCTTGTAGAGCATCAGGGAGCCGCTCCCCTTGCCGCTGGTGGCCTTCTGGTTCTCCATAAACTCCCCGCAGAGATTGATGGTCTCCGAGTTGATCTGCACCTTGGCCTGGCAGCCGTAGCACTCGGCCACACGCTCCCCGTCCAGCCAGTAGGAGCCGTAGGTGCCGTTGGGGATGCGCTTTGCGCTGAAATTGGATCTTGCCATCTCTCTTCCTCCTTACTTCGCCTCGAATAGGACCTCGAAGTCTTCCATAGCATCCACCAGCCTACCGCCGCACTTGAGAAAGACCCAGGAGCCGGTCTGGTACTCCAGGATCTGCTGCTCGGTCATGCCGGCGGTCTCCACGCCCTGGCTCTGGAGCCAGCGCAGCTGGCGGTCATAGTCCACGGCGCAGTAGCTCTCGCCCGCGGCGAGCACCCCCGCCCCCTCCAGGTACGCAAAGTAGTCCGTGATGGCGGTGACCAGCAGCTGCTTGTTGTCATACGTGTTAGGGTAGCGGCCCAGATACTGGCTCTCGATGGTGGTGCGCAGGTAGTAGGAGATGAGGTCCATGCCCTCCACGATCTTGATCTTGCTCCAGTCCTGGTTGCCGTTTGCCGGGATGGTGGTCAGGGAGTTCACCGCCCGGGCAATCTTGGCCTGGAGACCGTCATGGATCAGGATGAGCTTACCGTTGTTGATGGCCTCGGTCTGCTCGGCCGTGGTGCGCTCGGTGACGGCGGTGAGCTCGGGGAGGGCGGCGTAGGTGGCGCTCATACTCATGGGGATGCCGGCCAGGATACCGGCCATCCGGGCGCAGTACGCAGATGCTGTTACCGCGCCCGCCGCATCCTTCATCCCGCTCTCGTCCAGCTCGATGATGCCCATGTTGTCGCTTCCAGCCGTTTTCCAGGGGCGCACCAGCTTCACGGTGCGGTAGACCGCCCTCTGAGCTTTTGTCCACTCGACCAATTTAGTGAGCTCATCATCCGTCACATCGGGGGGACCGGCCAGATAGTCGATGGAATACTGCTCGATGGCCTTGAGTCCACCCTCCAGGGCGGTGGTGTCATCGGTGCCGGTGGCGATGACCACCAGGATCACCAGGCTGGGCGCGCCCCGGTCGGAGCCCTCAAAGGCCAGCTTGACATGCTTTTTGTTGTCCTCCCCCAGGTTGCTGGGGATGAGGGCGTCGCTGCTGAGCAGATGGACGCCTTGGGCGTTTGCGTCCCGCACAAAGACGGCCACATAGCCCTTCTTGCTCCGGTTGGCCACCTGTGCGGCCGCCTTCTCAAAGGCGATCTTCAGGGTGGGCAGTCCGTTTGTGGTTGCCATATCATTCACCTCTCGTTATCAGATGGTCCGCCCGGACGCATTCCGGGCGGACGAATTGATGTTTCCTTCATAATTCTCGATCTTGGGGACAGATGCGCTCACCGGGTCGGTCATATCGTCCGGATCGTGGTAGCCCGGCCGGGTGTCGCTCCAGGAAAAGGTCACCTGCACCTCGCAGAAATCGGGCGCTCCCGTTCCCTTGTTCGCGGTGACCGTGGGATGCCGGTCGTCCACCCGGATGGACGGCCCGGCAAAGAGCTCCATGAGACGGTCCTGCCGCCGGTTGAGTTCCTCCCGGCTGCTGTCATAGTAGGCGTTTACCGCCACAAACCCTGTCACCAGCACCGTCACCGTCTTTTGGACCAGTGCGATATTCAGGTCGGCAAAGGCCTCCTTTTGCAGTTCCAGGGCAAAGGACGGGCGCTGGAAGTCCTTGGGAAGCCGGTCCACAAAAATGGGCTCACCCGGAAAGGCGGCCGAGATGATCTCCTTTACCCGGGCCATGATCTGGTCTGTATTCACGGTGGTTCCTCCTATTCCACGTCAAATTCCCGCTTGAGATGAGCCATATACGCATCGCTCCATGCAATGCGGTCCAGGAGCTGTTCCGCAGCCTTCAGCGCGTTGTCAAAGGCCTTCAGCTTGGTGTAGGAGTAGAACTGCTTGCCCTTCACATAGTCTTTCTTGTCCCGCACATGGACTTTCCCGCTTTTTACTCGGCTCCAGGACCGCTCGGAGCCGGGCGCGGCCTTCCGGGTACCGTAGCCGCGCTCCTGCCAGCGGGTGACCATGCTGGAGGTTACCTCCCGCCCGCGCCAGGTCTTTACCTTTCTGTCTCCGCCGGGGCGGCGGAGCACAGTCCCCTTTATGGGACTCACTGCAGCATATCCGCCCTTGCTTCCGATGCGCACTTCCTGCCAGCTCCGGACTGTGTAGTCCGCCCCTCCGCGGAACCCGGACCGGCCGATCTGCCGGTCCAGATGCTTTTTCGTGGCCTCGCCCATGGCCTCAGAGGCCCGCCTTCTTGCCTCCGGGAACTCCTCGAACAGATCTTCCCAATACCGGGTAAACTCGTCGAGCTTTTCCCGCTGCATACGAGCGATACTGCCCATTACAGGTCCACCCGCTTCCCGATCTCGTACTCGTTCTTGTACTGGTCCAGCTCGTGGGGCGTCATGACCTCCCAGAGTTCCCCTCCGATCTCCACCAGGCACCCCGGTCTCAGCCGGATGGGCTTGGACACGACCAGGACCTGCACGGCGTCATTCACCGACATGGGCCACTCTTGTTCGTGTTTCACATACTTCTCAGTACGGACTCCAGGGAAGATCATCGCCCCATTCCCCTCCTCGTCCAGCTGTTTGACTGTCTCCACGTTCACCAGCGCAGCGGACACGTCCAGATGGTTGCGCCCCCGCTCAGTGACCGCCGTGAGTAAGAGGTGCCTCTCCCCCCAGCGGAGGGCCTGGTGTGGCGTGAGAGCCTGCCGCCGCACGATGATCTGTGCGTCCCGGGCCCCCACGCCCACCTTGGAGAAGAGATTTGTCTTGCCGCTCAGGGTGATGTTGGCCCAGGCCCTGCGGATGGCCACCCACTTCCACACCCCGGTGGATGTCTCCCTCAGCTCCAGCACCTGGGCCGGCTTGTCCAGCCGCCCGGCGTCGATGTGTGCCGCCATGGGTCATCCCTCCCCCGATGCGTCCAATTCGGACACCGGCTCCGTCAGCTTCAGCTGGACGATGAGCCGACGGAAAGCCGGGTTGTCCTCCACAATCGTCCCCGTGATGGTGGCGTCCCGCAGGTCGAAATCCCGCAGCACCATAAAATTGACTGCCAGGTCGTACTGGGCCCGCCGGCTCGTGCCCTCCGGCGGCTCCGAGACCCCGGCGTTCTCCAGATAGCCAACCGCGGCCTCATAGAGCCCCTCCAGGGTGAGGAGCTCCTCCTCGGTCGGCTCCTCCACCCTGCAATAGGCCAGGAGAGATTTCATCCGTTCATCGCCGATCGACATCATTTTGCTACGGTCCAGCCATTGGCGGCGGGCAGATACAGGCTGCGGCCGGCCACAGCCACGCCGCACAGGACTGCAGCGTCCCCGTCGTGCTGGAATTTCAGGCCGATGTAGCGGGGATTGGCGGGATCCACCTGGTAGCTCACCACAATCGTCTGAGGATCCGTTCCCACGCTGTCGGAAAACTCCACCGCATCGCCAATGGCTTTGGCGCTTGCGCCGGTGGACTGATCAGAGCCCATTACCGTCACCGTTACCTTCTTGCCCGCACCCAAGGCTGCGGTGGAGACCAAAAATGCGACCTCCCCAGCGCCGGAGGTGTCAACAAAGGCGGTGGTTTTGTCCGTGGTTTTTTCCACGGACTGGGGCGCAAACACATTGACAAAGGCCAGCTCTTCAAAAATACGCTTCACAGTAGCTCCTCCTTACTTTCGGTCGGCCAGCGCCACAAAGGGGCTGCGGAGTTTGGTGCTGTTCTTGATCTTCAGGGGGCTGTTTACCTTGGGTGCGCCGTTGCAGCGGAACACCACGCGGAAGCAGTTCTGGTCAGTCAGGAACTCCACATGGATGGACCAGTCCTGCTTGACGGCGCCCTTGGTCAGCAGGATGTACTGGAAGGGATCCACCAGCATGATATCGCCCTTGGTGCCCAGAGCAGAGCAGCTGTCCTCAAAGAGGACCGGCTTGTGGAGCACCCGCTGGGTGTCGAAATTACCCAGACCACCCTCAGGCGTCCACAGGAATTTGGACTCATCCCCGCCCTTGATGACCAGCAGGGGCAGCTGCTCCTCCGCATCGGGATGCATCAGCCACACCAGCCGCTCGCGGCCGCGAGGCATAGACCGCGCCTGCATCTTCACCGCGTTATTGCCCACGAAAGTTCCGGCGGTCTGAGACGGCTCCTTATCTACCGTGATGAGGGCCTTGGAATTGATAAAGCCCAGGGGTTTGCCGGATCCATTGCCTGCAATCACAGCGTCCGTCAACAGGCGGTCACCGGCCAGGGCAAAGCCGGTGGAGGCAAAGCCGCTCATAAAAGCGGCGTCCTGCAACATTTCATCGGTGCAGTACAGGAAGCCCATCATCTTTTCCAGGTCCATCTTGATCTCCCGGAACTGAGGCTTGCTGGCGGCCACAGCGGCGCCCTCAGCTGCCCAGTACATCTGTACACCGCCGAACACGGACTGACTCACATCGGTCTCATCCGCGCTGATCCACCGCATGGAGTTGGCCGCGCTGGAACAGGTATAGCGGTCCAAACGGTTGAGCAGGGGGCTCATCTGCACCGCGCTCTCCAGAATTGATCCAGCAAAATCCGTCTGAATCGCAAATCCGCCGTCCGCGCCGATCCCCTCGTTGGTCCCCAGCACTGCGTTGTTCACCTGCTGAAGCCGTTTGTCTTCAATGTGGTTCTTGCGGAAGTTGTAGATGGCGGCCAGCTGCTCACCAATGGAGGCGAAGGGCTTCTCCTCGCCGCCTCTCCCCTCCTTGGGGGTCTTATTCTTATCATGCAGGATACCGTCGTACACGGGATCGGCATTTTCCTGGCTCTGTCTGGCCAGTTTCTCCAAACTGCTGATCTGGTTGTTGATACCCTCCATCTGGTTGGTGATCTGGTCCACCTCATCATAGTTGCCCTCATCAGCCGCAGTCTGAGCTTTGGCCAGAAGCTGGCTCTTCTGCGCACGCAGGTCCGCGATCTTCTCCATGAAATCCATCGTATTTGCTCCTCTCAATCAAAAATTTGCAAGCGCCCGCAGCTTAGCCATGGCGCATTTTGCTCTTTCTCTGGCCTCGGTCTCCCTCCGCACAGCTTCCATATGGTCCTGGTACCGTTGCCGCATGGCGGCCGTCAGCCGAATACGGCCCCCGGATGCCGCCACAAAGGCGGCAGGGTCTTCTTCTCCACCGGGCAGGCCCACGATCTCATCGATCAGGCCGTAGTCCAGGGCCTGGCTCGGGCTGATCCAGATGTTTTTGTCCATCAGGGCGATCAGCTCTTCCCGGCTCCTGGCGCTGCTTCTGGCGGAATAGACCTCCAGCACGCAGTCCCTGGCATTACGCAGGGCCTCCGCCGACCGGCGCATATCATGATAGTCCCCCTCGGCTGCGCCGCTTGGATTGTGGTAGCACAGCAGCGCCCCTGGCTCACTCTGGATGGTCTTGCAGCCGGTTGCCGCCAACGTGGCAGCGCTTGCCCCATAGCCCTGGAAGAGGGCTGTGGTGTTCCCATGGTAGCGGCGGAGCATGGAACGGATCTCCGTGCCTACCGCCATATCTCCGCCGGGAGAATTGATCAGCAGTGTCACATCCTCCCCGTTGGCAGCATCCAGTGCCGCCTGGATATCCATGGGCGCGGTAATGTCCCGGAAGCCCCACCAGCGGAGCACGTCGGCAGAGTCGTTGTCCCATAGCTCACCGCGCAGTGCGATATCAGGCATTTGTGTCCTCTCCTCTCAGTACGGACTCCAGAGAGCCCAGATTTTTTGTCACAAGGAACTGCTTCCCCAGTCCTCCCGGAACGGGGTTGAGCTCCTCCCTTGCCCGGCACTCGTCCGGATTCATCACCGAGTGCTCAATCAGCTTCACATAAAAATCGGCCCGCGTATTGGGATCTGCCCGGAGCAGCGCCTCCACCGTTCCGTGGATATAGACCCCGTCCCGTTTCTGATCGGGCGTGGGGAGTTTCCAGGAGTCCTCATTCTCGCACTGCACCACATAGGGCAGGAGCACATCGGTCACATAGTTGAGCCGCTGCTGGGCGTTGCTGTTGTAGCTCTCCTTGCCGGTCTGGAGCATATGCTTGGGCACTCCCGAGAACCGAGCCACCTCCTCCACAGAGAATTCCCGACTCTCGATAAACTGGCTATCCCTCTGATTGAGGCCCAGGGGTGTGTACTTCATATCGCGGTCCAGAACTGCCACTGCAAAGGCGTCGTCCGTCGCATAGGACTGGAACTCTGCCTTGACCTTGTCCCTGGTCTTCCGATCGGCGTCCGAGTCGATCTCCACAATGCCGGAAAGCCGCGCTCCGTTCTGGTAGAATTTCTTGCCATACCTCTGGGC
Organism: Pseudoflavonifractor gallinarum; assembly: GCF_014982855.1. Classification (GTDB taxonomy): domain Bacteria; phylum Bacillota; class Clostridia; order Oscillospirales; family Oscillospiraceae; genus Pseudoflavonifractor_A; species Pseudoflavonifractor_A gallinarum. The sequence continues at coordinate 17,436 of NZ_JADCKF010000008.1, forward strand.
CATGGCGTCCACTGCAATGGCCTCCCGGGCCAGATGCAGAAATCCGCGTCCGTGAATGCCGTCATAGGTCTCAAAGAACAGGAAGGACAGCTCATAGTTGGAAAACTTTTTTACCATGCCGTCCACATTGTACTGATACCAATACTGTCCCCCTTCGCGGTCTTTGAGAATGGAACAGCACTCTGTCGGCAGCGGCAACCGTTGGACTACACGGCCGGAGCTGTCGCGCCGGTTCCACACCGCTCCGAATCCGTGCCAAAAGGCGTTTGACATCAGCACCTTACGCAGCATGAACGGAGACATACAGTCGTTTGGCCGAACCTTCAGCATCGTGCGGAGCCGCTCGTCATTGTATGGGACTCTGGCATCCCCATCCTTCCGGTACGCACCGAATGGGATCAGGCCAAAGGAGTTGGTCAGGATGCGGTGGGCCGCTGCTACGGGAGACAGGTGCTCCGCGTTGCCCTGACTCCCCTCGATCGCCTCTCCGGCGGTAAAGACCCGTTTGAACCACGCCTGCACCTCTTCCCACCCAAGGGACTGTTCCTCCATGGAAGCTCTCGGTGCCTGCACGGCTTTGCTCAAAATCACTTGTGCCGTCCTCCTCTCGACCGGGCTACAATCAGGGCATATGCCGCCAGGCATACACCAGCCGCCGCTAATCCAGCCGCCCGGCCGTACTGCTCGTAGGCCGCCGATACCAGGCACGCACCGGCGCCGATCAGAAGCAGGTCATCCAGATAGAGCGCGAAATTCCCGGCAAACGACCGGGCAGTCTTCCGCAGCATATCAAAAAATTTTCTCTTATGTTCCATTCTACAAACCCCAATCATCGGATTGAATGTGCTCGTTGATGTCACTTCTCACCGGCGTTCGCTTCACCAGCACCCGGGCCAGTGCATTCATGGCCGCCGCCACGGGGTCGATGCGCTCGGTGTCGTCCTTATGTCGCTTGGAGAGCTTGATATCCCCGTAGTTGTTCTGGATCTCGATGGCGTTCTGGAGGCACCAGAGGGCCAGAGGGCTCTCCTCTATGACCACCCGCCCCTGGAGCAGCAGCTCCCGGAAGGTCTTCACCGCCAGGTTCTGCCCGGCGCAGGTCTGGGCCACCTCCACGCAGAAGTCCTCCCGGTTCCGGTCCTCGTTCATGCGGATGGCCAGGTCCGTGGCGTTGTGGCCGTCATAGTCCACCTCGTCCACCTGCCAGTCATGCTCCCGCTCGCCTGCGCAGATCCAGTTGTAGACATAGCTGTTGTCGGTGACGTCGCCGGGGGTGAGGGTGCAGTAGCCGCCCTGTGCCCAGGCCTTATAGGGCACCCGGTCGGTCTTTTCATGGCGGTCGGCGCCGTTCTCCGGCATAAAGCCGTGCAGCCTGAACGCGATGCGCCCGTCCGGCAGGTCAAACACCGCCGCCGCGCCGCTCAGGTCGATGCGCTTGCCCAAGTCAAAGCCGCAGTTGCAGCGCAGCCCGTCGGTAAGCGCGGCAAACTCCTCCCGGGGGACCATAGCCGTCCTGACTTTCGCCATGCAGTTCTCGTCCAGATAGCGGTTCACGCTGCCGGACTGCCACAGGCACATCCGGCGGGTCAGGAACTTTCGGATCTTGTTGGGGTCGTTGGAGGCATAGGCCGCGTTATGCTCGTCCCGGATCTGCTTGAGCAGGATCTCACTGTACCGGCTCGGATACCGCAGGCACGGGTTCGGCTTGGCCCACAGCTTCTCGTCGTGTGGGTTGTCCCCCTCGTCCAGCTCCCGGATCATGATGAAATAGCTCTCGTCAATGACCGTGGGATCTTCCAGCACGCGCTTGGCGTACAGCTCCTCCTCGTAGCAGGGCTTGCTCCCGGCATCATCTCCTGCGGTGGTGATGACATCCAGCAGGGACTGCTCCCGCTTGCCGAAGGAGTTGGTGCCCAGGTCATAGATCTCCGAGTTGGGGTGGGCGTGGTACTCATCCACGATAAAATAGGTGGGCGCGCCCGAGTCCTTGTTCTTGGTATCCTTGGACAGGGCCCGCATATACCCGCCCCGGGTCCTGTGTACGATCGGGTTGGAGCGCGGGACGATCAGCCGCTTGGCAATGTTGGGGCTGGCCTGGGCGATCTTCTTTGCGTCGCCCAGCACGCGCATGGCCTGCCCCCGGTCCACCGCCGCGCACTCCACCTCCGGCTCCTGCTCAAATCGGGCCAGCTCCGGGTGGTAAGGCGGATAGATTGCGTCCCCGCACATGTGGTGGAGTCCCTGGCAGGACTTCTCCGAGCTCTTGTAGTTGCCCCGGGCCCGCTTGTTGTAGGTATGGGAAAAGCGCCGTGCGCCGGTGTCCTTGTGGACCCAGCCGTAGGTGCAGCCCAGGTCGAACACCTGCCAGGGCTCCAGTTGGATGGGCTTTCCCGCGTCCACGCCGCGCACCTGGATGCACTGGCCAAACCACCGGATGATCCGGTCCGCCCGGGTGGTGTCAAAAACATACGGGAAGTCATCCGTTCCCTGGCGCTTCAAATCATCCAGATGCCGCTGGCAGGCCAGTATCTCATATTTGCAGCACTGATCCCGAAGCCGCCCCTGCGTCACCTGCTTGGCATAGACGCTGACAGGGTGGTGCAGGCCGGACTGCCATCTAGTCGCCATAGAGGTCACTGTCCTGGTCCGTCCTGGCTTCGGCTGCGGCCTGTGCCCGCTTCTGGGCCAGCCGCACCCGGCCGGAAGGCGTAAGCCCCAGCTTCTCCGCATACTGGAGGATGTTCCGTTCCAGTGACTGCATCTTGCCGCTCACAGTGTCCAACTTGGACACCACGTCGGCCACCTTCTCCGGGTCGCCCTTGGCATCCTTCAGCTGCTTGGTCACCTGAGACAGCACCTTGCACTGGCTCTCATACCGCGCCATCATCACGCAGTAGACGCCCAGAGCATCGCTGTCCAGGTCGTCCAGGATCACCAGGCCCTGCATCCGCTCCAGGACCTTCTTCCAGTAGCGGCCGGCAGCGGTGTTCTTGGCCATGATGGCGGGACGTTCCATGTTGGACTCCCGCCCCCGGTCCGGGATCACCCCATCCTCAGCGCGCTCCCGAAGCTGGCGCTCCTCGTCGGTCAGATTTTTGCTCATATTCTCCAGCGCCTTCGGTGGCGTCGGCATGTTTTTCACCTCCCGCTGTTTCCCGCTTTCGGCCGAAACCCTGATGGGGGAAATTTTCTCACATTCGAGGGGCCGTGCGGTCTTGCGCACCCTCGCCCAAAATCTTTTTCAGGGCGGGGGTGGGTCGGAAAGCCTCTGGCTTTCCCCTGGGCGCACGCAGGCGTGTAGACGCTCACGCACCTGCGCACACGCCGGAGCGCGGACGTAGCTTCCTGTCCGGAGAATGGCTCAAAACTGCGCCCGTTCTCTGCGCTTTTCCGCCTGTTCCAGCGCTGTTTTTCGATCGTGGCAATGCTTGCAGAGTGACTGCAAATTGCCCCGATCAACGAACCGCAGCCAGTTACCCTGGTGCGGCGTGACGTGGTCCACCACGGTGGCCCTGGTCCGGATGCCGCGGCGGGCGCATTCTTGGCACCAAGGCTCCCTCAGGAGCTGGGTCGGGCGCAGATCCTGCGTCCAGATGTCCAGACTGTACCACCCGTGGTATTCCGCAGATGCCCGGCGCTCAGCCCGCTTAGGCTTGTGCTTTGCGCAGTAACCCTCGCGGGTGAGCGCCGGACACCCGGGATATCGGCAGGGCCGGAGCGGCTTCATTGCCATGGGCTATCACCTCCAGACATACAAAAAGCCGGAGCCCAACACGACCCATTCCTGGGTGTCATGTCGGGCTCCGGCGTTCAACGCTCTGGCCTCTTGCAATATTCACGATGATCTCTGTTTTGCAATCCCGGCAGTAAACCGGGAGTCCGGTTGCCTCGGTATCTTCTTCGACACGCAGCAGCCGTTTATTCCGGTGACAGATCGGGCAGGTTACCCATCCGTCCCTTACGATTAGTTTACCACATTCGGTGCTATGTTTCAATGTTTCCACAGCTGTTTTCCATCTCCTTCCCAGAAGTTACACCCTGTTTCCAGACAGAAACAAGACGCGCGAGCTATGCAGGTTTCCGTTTGGCCGGTGGCCGTCTTCCCTTCTTGTCTCCTTTCTTTTCCGGCAGCAGGTACTTCAAATACAGATATTCGCCCCACCCATTGTTATCCGCCTTCCGGGACAGGACGAACGCCCCTGGCGGCAGCGTGATGGTGACGTTGTCCTTGACCGTCTCGGTCTCGGTCTTTGGTTTGAGCAGTCCAATGGACGGCGTCCAGGTCCGCTCCCCCACCCGGCACTTGCCCACCTCCCGGGGCTCCTTGGTGAGGTAGCGGGCCAGGGCTTCGTAGCCCTCCCACACATCCAGCCGTTCCACCTCTACCTGCCCATAAGGCCAGAGGGAGCGGAGCACCTCCACATCCCGGCCAGTTCCGTTGAGGACCATGTGGTGGTGGAGGCGCCCGCCCTCGGAGGAGAGCTGCTCGGTCACATAGATGTACCGGGTCTTTTGCCCTGCCATCTTCCGCGCACCCCGGAGCAGTTTGAGCATCTTCCGGTACTGCTTCAGGGCTGCGTCCTTGTGGATGGGAATGTGGGCGTCGTCGTATGTATAGACCACGTGGAGATCCTGCCCTCCAAAATTGGCGGCCAGTGTCATCTCAAGCTTTTGCCAGGATCTCCGGAGGTTGATGCTGTCCTGTCCGGCGCTGCTCATCTCCCGCTTGCAGGAGCGCTCCTGCTCCCCGTCCCGGGGGCCGGCCACCGTGTAGCACACAGCGGACACCAGCCGCCCGGCAGTGATGGTCTTGATCCGTTTACTCATAGGTGACTCCTTGGATCACAGGATGTCTGAGCCAGTACAGCAAACACTGATTGCATCGCTCAAATGGTATGAGCGTGTCGGACTCCAAATCGTCATCACACTCTGGCAGTCTCCTGCAAAAGTCCGGTGCTCCATCTCCCGAGGTGCAGCAGTTGATGAACTCTGCCAGCTCCTCGTCGCTCATAGAGCGGATATGGTCGGCATTGGTCTCAGGCGCCTTAAATGCCCCACATTTGACCACAATTTCATTCGGTTCTCGGTGGTGCCTGCAATCTGCAACGCATCTATCGCAAAGATTAAGTCCCATCTTTCTCGATTCCCCTCGCTCTCTTCTCCAGCTCTGCCGGAGGCTCCGGCAGAGGCCTCCAGTGTGTTACAAAAAGGCCTGTGCTTTCATGCTGCCAGTGCGGATCTGGATCATGAGAAAAGTATGTCAGCGTCCCGATAAACCGAGCGCCAAGGTCATCCTCTTCACGGTAAAACCCGTAATATGCCAAAACGGGCTTTTCGTCCTCTGGTAACCGATCTTCTACATTTATCCACGCCTCCAGGTCGATGTGGGATGGAGGGTAGGCGTAGGCAATCCACCCCAACTTATGGATCCCGCCTTTTCCTTCCGGATCTGGATATGTAAGTCCATACAAACCAGGGTCTCTATCCGAAAAGTAGTCGTCCGCATCTTCCGATAGTTCCCAATGTCCCCAGTCCGGTTGTTCTACGATCCACACCGGCTGTCCGTCCATCTCCCGCAGCTGCTCCAGCGTCAATGGCACCATTTTGTCGGTGCTGGCAGAATGGTCCGCACTGGTCATCCCCGACAGTCGCTCCATGGCTTTTCGGATGATCGCACACCCATGAACGCCGCAGTCATGCTCATGCCCACACCCCAGGCAGGCCAGGCTGCCAGTCTCCACGCGCAGCCGCCTGAGTGCCTGGAGCAAGCCTTCCATCGTGTCCAGCGTCATGTCATTCTCCTCCCTTCTTCAGCGCTCCCGCTCCATACGGAAGCTCACCATCTTCTCCCGGACCAGCTTGTCCACCACGCGGCCCTGTTCCTTGTAGCCGCAGATCTTGGCCAGCTCCTCCAGGTGATAGGCCGTCTGGGCCGTGACCAGCAGGCGGATGCGGCGCATATTCTTTTTACTCATACTCCAGCTCTGCCTCCAGTCTTGCGGACAACTCCCGGATCTGCGCAACCTCTTCCTCACTGTCCGGGATGAGGCGCAGCCCCATGCGCATCGCGGCCTCCGCTGTGTTCGCTTCCGCATACGCCCTTATCCCAAATCGGGCGACCGGGCAGCCAGTCGGTGAGCACTCTTCGCAGGAGTCGTCCCCTTCCCCGCAAAACGAACAAAATGCCGCAACCACGTCCGTCTCATACTCGCCGCTTTCCAGATACTGATATCTCATATAAACCTCCCTCCGTGTCCAACTTGGACACATTGCTCCGGCCCTCTGCCGGACGCCGCCGGAAGGACGGCGCCCGGAGGTCAAAGAGAGGTCCGGGCGGAGCGCGCACCCCGCCCGGCAGAAGGCCGGAGCCGTTCTTATTCCAAGCGCTCAAACCGGCGTAGCATCTGCACCGCCCACGCCGGCGGGCTTTCCCTTTCCGGCCTGGGTTCCCGCTTCTGTGTGAGGCGGCGGATGGCCCAGCGGAGACAGCGCACCTCCCGCTCCGCCTCCTCCAGCGCCTGGACGGCAGAGCGCACCAGGGTCGGACGGATGGAGATATGGCTGCTCTGCTTTTCTGCAAACGGCCTGAGCTGCCCGATCAGCGCCAGGCGGTCGATCTTCTCCTTCTCCACGGCTATGCCTCCCCCCTCTCCCAGGCCATGGACTCCGGCAGGGCCGGGCAGGCCATCCACAGCTTCACGTCCACGTTCAGGGCAAATCCTCCCGCTGCCGGGTCCTCCCAGCGCCGGTTGGCCGCGGACCACCAGTAGAGCGCCCCGCCCCGGTGAAGGGGGCCCTTTACACACCAGTACAGTCCGTCCTCCTTCGGCTCCTCCGGCCACCAGTGCCAGGGGTCTTCCCCGACTCCGGATGGGTGGAGCTCTTCGGTGAGCCCCAGCACATAGTCCGCGGAACAGCGGAGCGTCTTGGCGATCTGCTCCGGGTGATCCAGATTGCCCGGAGCCAGGTCGTTGCTGTAAAAGTACTTTTCTCCGAACTCTCCGGCAGCATAAGCCCGGAGGTCGGCCACCGAGACCGCCGCGTAGTATGTCCGGGGATTGATCTCTACCGAATCATCCAGCCCCGCCGCTTCGGCCGCTTTGAGGAGCCGCGCCGCGCTGTGCTGGATAGCAGACCGGTACTCCCGTTGCTGCTTTTCTCTCCGTTCCCCCTCGGCGCGGGCGGCGTCGTCCCGCCCCTCTTTCCGCAGGGCCTTAGCCTTGGCGCACATGCGGTCACAGGCATAGCAGCTGCTCTTAGACCGGCTGCACATCAGGCAGCACGTCTCCCCAAAACACATCTCAAAGGGGTTTTCTGCATCGTGGCGGAGGAAGGTATCTCCCCGGCGGCATGGGCTCCCATCCGGGCAGGAGAATCTGGGCCCCCACTCCGCTCCAGAGGACGCGGCCTCCAACAGACGTTCTGCGGAACCACCTGTTGGAGGGTTGCTTCCGCAGACTCGGAAAAGCCGTTCCTGAAGATTCTGCGGCATCCGCGCCATGGCATAGGCCGTCTGCTCCGGGAGGGCATCCCGGTCAAAAAGGGAGAGCCACTCCGGGACCAGCTTCTCTCGGATGACCTTCAGCCGGGCCAGCTTGGGCGCGGAGACCTTGCAGGCCGCCGCCACCTGGTCCCGCATCCGCCCCGGGAAGGTATACCCCTGTTCCTTGAGCTGGTAGAGCAGCGTCTCCACCTGCTGGGCCTGCTTGGCCACCTCGGCGGGGCTGAGCACCCGGGTGGAGGAGTTTGCCAGGATGAGCCGCAGCTCCCGCAGTTCCGGGGAGGCCTCGTCCCGCTCCACGATACAGGGGACGGCGTTCCACCGGTCCGGCTCCTCCTGCGCCAGGATGGAGAGAGCCGCCCGCCGCCGGTGGCCGGAGACGATGGTATACCCGCCGTCCTCCGCCGCGCGCACCCGGATGGGCTGCTGGAGCCCGCAGAGCTGGATGTTGGCGGCCAGCTCGTCGATGTGGTCCAGGCTGTAAAAATTGCCCGGGTCCTCCCGCAGGAGGGCAAGGTCCAGGTACTCGATCTCCTCCCGGCCGGTGTCCGACTTGGACACATCACCCACGGCGGCAGCAAAGGCGGCGCTCATGTCAAACTTCCGCGCCATGGTCTCCCTCCTTCCCCAGCAGCTCCTCTGCGAAGGCCCGGTAGTCCTGGGCCGCCCCGCTCCGGGGAGACCAGCTCACCACCGGCTCCCCGGTCCAGGTGGACTCGTCCACTTTCGGCGAGCGCCGGATGTGGGTCCGGAACACCTTGCAGGGCGCGTGCTGGCGCAGGAGGGCCTCCCCCTGCTCCACCGTGTCGCTCTTGTACCACACCGTGGGCAGACACCCCGCGATATGGACGTCCGGGTAGATCCGCCGCAGCCGGTCGATCTGGGCGGTGAGCTCGTGCATGCCCCGCACGGAGTATGCGTCCACCTTGATGGGGATGATGACGTCGGTGCTGGCGGCGATGGCCGCCGCGCAGGCCGGCGAGAGGGCGGGCGGACAGTCCAGGATCAAAACGTCGTAGGCGTCGTCCTCGGCGATGGCGTCCCGCAGATCCCGGAGGGCGGTCAGCCGGGGGCGCTCCCCCTCCAGCAGGTCCACGTCCAGGTTGCGCAGCTCGTCGTCCGCCGGGAGCACGTCCAGCCCCCGGATGCTGCTCCGGTACAGGAGATCATCGTAGTAGGCGTCCGGGATGGTCAGAAGCCCGGCCAGGGTGTTGTACTCCCCCGGCGGGAGGAGGGACTGGGTGGCGTTGGCCTGGGGGTCACAGTCCACCAGGAGCACCCGCCGCTGGTACTCGGTGGCCAGGATGGCCGCCAGATTGACGGCGGTCACCGTCTTGCCCACGCCGCCTTTCAGGTTCACAATGGCAAATGCTTTCACGCTGCATCGTCCTTTCATCAGTATTCGTCGAACTTGAAGCTCTCCCGGATGGTGGCCCAGTCCACGCTGGCCTCCACCGTGAAGTACCGGTGGGCCTCGTTGATGTACACGATCCGCCCGGTCACCATCCGGGGGATGCAGGGCATTGGGCCCTTGGTCTTCCCCACCTCGCCCGTGAAGGCGTGGGGGGTGAAGCGGTATTTCTCACCGAGGTGCATGATCTCTCTCCTCTCTCAGGGCGGCCAGCGCCTGGCGCAGGGCGGCCGCCACCTCCTCGTGTTCGCCCCGGCGGTCCGGATCGGCCAACGCCATGGCCTCGTGGCGGAGGATCTCCGCCTCCAGAAGCGTCAATTCCCTGCTGCACATTCCGCCCTCCATGCCCGTCTCGGGTCGTTGCTCACCGGGTTGATCTTGCTCAGGGCCAGACAGGCCGCCATCTCGCACTTCCCGGTGCTGCCGTGGCGGTTCTTGGCCACGATGACCTCCAGGGGAGAGGGATCGAAGCCGCTGGGCTTCTTCTCGGCGTAGTAGTCCTCCCGGTAGAGGAAGATCACCCCGTCCGCGTCCTGCTCGATGGCCCCCGTGTCACGCAGGTGGGCGAGCTGGGGGACCTTGTCGCTCTGCCCCTCGGTCTGGCGGTTGAGCTGGCAGAGCACCAGCACCGGGATGCGCAGGGTCCGGGCCAGGGTCTTGAGGGCGCCGGAGATCTCGGTCATGTACTCGATGCGGTTCTTGCGCTGGGCCCCTTGTCCGGGAGTGATCTTGCCGATGTAGTCCACCACCAGGAGCTTGACCCCCTTGACCTTCCGGGCCAAGAGGGCAATGTCGTCCACCATCACCCCGGGTCGCTGGCTGATATGCACCGGCAGGCGGCTGAGCTTGGAGCTGGCCTCGGCCAGTCTCCGTCCCTCCGGCTCGGTGAGCTTGTCCATCAGGAGACGGTGGCCCGGGATGCCGGAGAGGCGGCTCAGGCGCTTGGCCATGAGCTGCTCCTCGTCCATCTCCAGGGAGACAAAGAGGACCGGGCCGGTCCGCTCGGCCACCCGGTCGGCGATGTTGAGGGCCACGGTGGTCTTGCCCATGCCGGGACGGGCCGCCAGAATGTACATGCCGCTGGAGAGCATCCCGCCCCCCAGCAGGATATCGATGTCCCGGAAGCCGGTGGGTACGAAGCCGCTGGCCGTGCCCTCCTCCACCCGCTGCCGGTGGGCAAAGAAGGCCAGGAGGGCGTCGTTGGGGGCCAGCAGGTCCCCGGTCACCCCCTCGGTCTGGAGGTCCTCGATGCGCCGCCCGGCGTCGGCCAGAAGGGCGGCCGTCTCATCGTGCTCGTCCACCCGCTGCTGGAGCTCCTCCCCCAGGCTCCGGATGGCCCGGCGCACCGACTGCTCCCGCACCTGCCGGGCATAGACCTCCACGTTGGCGGCGGTGGGCGTGATCTCCAGGAGCTGCATCAGGTACTCGCTGCTCACGTCCGCGTGCTGGCTGCGGACCTCCTCCAGGATGGTCACCAGATCCACCGGCTTGTCCTCCCGGGCCAGTTTGACCGCCGCCCGGTAGATCTGCCGGTCCGACTCCAGGGCGAAGTCCTCCGCCCGGAGCAGCTCCTCCACCACCGGCAGGCACCGGCCATCCAGCAGGATGGAGCCGATCACGGCCTGCTCGGCCTCCACGCCGTTAGTCATCATAGACCACCACCTCCTCCCCGTCGATCACGGCCATGTGGTACTTGCGGGGCGGCGGAGCCTCCGGCTGGGCGGTGTCCGGCCCGCGCTCCTCGTCCTCCCACCGGCGGCCGTTGAGCCAGGTGGAGGCGTAGGGGATGCCCACCCCCTGCTGCCAATCCGCCCGTTTCTTCTGGCGGACCAGCGCGGCGGCCATGGTGTCGATCAGGCTGTCCTCTGCCCGGAGCTTGTCCCAGGCCCGGATGGCCGCCTGTTTGTTCTCCCCTCTCGGGTAGAACTCCCAGAACTTAGCGAATCGCTCCGGTTTCCAGTCCGGCTCCGGTTTGTAGGCCCGCCCTTTTCGTTTCCCCGGCGCGCCGTCCCCCCGCTGGGGGACTATGGGGGTATTTGTTTTCTCTTTCTTTTGTTTATCTTTCTTTTGTATATCTTTATTTTGTAGTGTCGGATTTCCCGTCGACGGCTCACCCGTCGACGGGTTACCCGTTGACGGAAAACCCGGCAACGGCAGCACGCTCTCCTCCCGCAGGACATAGGCATTGCCGCCGAACTTGCCCCGCTCCCCGTGGAGCTGCTCCCGGGTCAGGTATCCGGCATCCTCCAGTTCCTTCAGGGCGGAGCGGATCGCGTCCCGCCCCACCCCGCAGTAGGAGGCCAGGCCGGACACGCTGTACCGCCAGTCCTCCGGCAGGGAGGAGATCACCGCGAACAGCCCCTTGGTCTTGAGGGAGAGCCGCGGGTCCCGCAGCACCCCGTTGGTCAGCACTGTAAAGCCGCCCTTGCGCTCGAAGCGGAAGTTCATCTGAGATCCCGCCACACACGCCACCCCCTTGTCTGATGTAAAAATCGGCCCGTGTTACCAGATGCCCATGTCGATCATGACCTGGGTGGCCACGGCCTTGATGCGTGCCCGGTTGGCCGCCCGCTCTTCCTCGCTGACCTCCACGTCGCTGTGGGGCGTATAGCACAGCGTGGTGCCGTACTTCTCCCCGGCGTCCATGGTGGCCGACTCGTCCACCAGCACCCGCCGGCCTCCCATGTCCGTGAGCCAGTGCAGGCCCTTCCGTCGGGTCATGACGGTGTCCACGTGGTTCTTCCCAAAGGTCTCGGGGATGATCTTGGTGGTGACCACCAGCTCCTCCAGAGGCTCGATATCCAGCTTCAAATCCATGAAAACACCTCCTCATCTCTCTGTATGCGAGGGACAGAATGTCCTATGCCGCCGGAGAACGCACTTGCGCTCCGGCGCACGGTGTGATATAGTGTGATTGCAATATTTCCCTGTTCCGTCCTCAGGTCTGGTCCACCTGGGGGCGGATTTTTTTATCCCGGTCAAAAGCCGGCAGGCTGTGAGGATACTCACCGCAGCCAGGCTCCCGGCTGGGCCCACGCTGTCGGCGGCCAGGGCCACAGCCAGCAGGCCAAAGAACGCGATCCCGTCATGCACCGCCGCTCACCTCCACAGGAATGCAGCCCCCCGGTATTTCCAGGACGCTCTGCACGATATCCCGCAACTCTGCCACGATCGCCATGAACTCAGGCCGCTCTTCGTCGTCGATGACGTTGTCTTCGGCAATCTCCATCAGGCGCTCCAGCGAGTGCTGCTGGGTGAAGCGGCCCACGCGGTTGTATATCCGCACAGCGGCCTCGATCAGGCTACGTTCCTCCAGCGGGGGTACGATACGGCCATAGAGCGCATTCGTTTCACTGAGATGCTGGCAGGCCAGGCGCTGGTCGTTATACAGCAGGACCATGTCCCAGATCACACCGTTGGGCGGGATCCTCTGGCCTGTCTCATAAGCCCGGACGGACTCCACGCTGATGCCCAGCCGCTCGGCAGCTGCTTCCTGGGTGAGGCCGGCCGCATGACGGCTGGTTTTGTAGATATTCCGGTTATCTCCCGGCATGGTGTTCACTCCTTCTTTGGTGTACGATGGAATCAGACAGCCGCCGGCCACAGCTCTTCCGCGGAAAGCCGCTCGATTCGGCCGGACTGACGGCAGATCAGTATGTAGTCCTCCCCGCTCCGCAGGATCAGCCGCATGGCGTTGTGGGTGATGAGCTCGGCGCGCTCGATTTCGTCGGTATCATAGTGTTTTTCCACCCAGCGCAGGAGCTGGGCCTGCTCCGGTGTTCTCATAACGGTCCTCCTCGTCAAACGATTTTCATACCTGGCACATACTTGATGCCCGGGTAGATCTCCCGGTTCGGTTTGTAGCGGTGTTCTTCAATGCACCGCTCAATGGACTCCACCGAGTAGCGGCGGTGGCCGTAATACTCTACGGCCTCGATCTTGCCGTCTCGCACCAGCCGGACAAAGTCGCCCTGGCTGACGCCCAGACGCTTAATGGCCTGTGTTTTATTCAGCCACATACTCATATTCCTCCTTTCAGCTTGCATCCTGCCCAGGCAGGGTCCGCCCTTGTCTCCCCATCCGCCTTCGTGGTAATATTTAGGCGGAGAAAGGAGGTGATTATGATGGACAAAGCAACTGTCGAAAAATTGGCGCTGCTGTATGTTGAGAAAAACCTCGCCATTGGAGATTCTCCGCTGCGTGCACTTGAGCTTTTCGAGGAAGCTCAGAACGCAATCAAGAAAGAGCTTGGTGATCGTTTATCAAAACATGTCTCCAGCTCCGCTTGGAGTCTTTAATCTCCATCCACCGTAGACTGTAGTACAGCCTGCTCGCACTTTTTGAGAAGGGCCAGGGCCGTGCAGACATGCAGCCCAGTTAAAGCCTGCATGATTTGTTCTGCTCTGGCCTTCTGTGCGGGTAAGAAGAGCTCGTCGCATTCCTCCATTGACGACGGGACGCCGTACTCCTCATCCAATTTCCAGTACTGCTTCAATTTTCTCGCCTCCTCTCAACTTGCGTCCTGCCCCGGCGGGGTGCGCCCTTGTCTCCCCATCCACCTTCGTGGTAATATTTAGGCGGAGAAAGGAGGTGGGACATTCACATGGAGCTGGACAAAATCTTTACGATAATTTCTTTGGTAATTGCGCTTTTATCGGTCTGCGTTTCGGTTTACTCTGTTCACCAAAGCCGCAAGTCTGCTCTGACCGGCGCTTTTTTCTCCGAGATGACACAGGCTTATTCAGATTACCTTCGATGTGTCTCCGAGTTTGTTTTTCGCCGCGGCACCTCAGAGCGAGACGCGCTTGCCGCCGCCCTGTACCGTCTCCAGCTGTTTGCCTCGAAAGAGATCTCTGTTGATGCTCAGGAGCTTTACGTATTTGTGCTTGACTGGGCATCTTCAAATCCGGTGCGGGCTCTTTCAGTGGATGAGAGAATGAATAATCTAGGGCATAAAATGAGGGTTCATCTGGATCAGGCCCGAAAACGCGGCTGCTTTTAAAACGGCGCTGTACAAGAGCAATCAAGAGGTCTATTGGTATGATGAGAGTTTCGGCCAATAGACACACTGTTAGGAGCCCTGTGACAAAACAGTCAAATGAACTAACGGTTCTCCCTCCTTCCTTCCGGCGGGGTGCGCCCGTAGAGGGCATCGATGGAGCAACAGAGCGTGTCTGCCAGTTCCGGAAGCTTTGATGCGTTTGGAAGAATGGAGCCACGCTCCCACATTGCCACTGTGGACCTCCCTACTCCCAAGATTTGAGCCAGTGCTTTCTGAGATATTCCACGCTCTTCTCGAATGGCTTTCAGCCTCAACAGCGTCATCATATTTGTCACCTCTCTTTCATATGTCATGTATCGTGACATAAATATAGCACCACATTTCACAAATGTCAATACTAATGACATATATTTTAGAAAGCTCCCTTCCAATGTCATTCTGTATGACATATAATTGACATGAGGTGACGCCATGAACAGAATCAAAGACCTCCGTACTGCTCAGGTCCCCAAGATGTCACAGGAAAAACTCGGAAAACTTGTTGGAGTGGGACGCACGACAGTTACCATGTGGGAAAATGGCTCAAATGAGCCTGATAATGCAACTTTAATTAAGCTGGCTGAAATATTTGGTGTATCAATTGATTACCTTCTCGGGAACGAAAGCGAGGAATCTGCCCCTCCACCAACAGCGGACAAGCAGCTTGACGAGAGACAAATCATGGCGGCCTTCTGGGGCGGAGACCAGGATCTCACCGAAGAGGACAAGAAAGCCATGTGGGCCGACGTCAAAAATTTTGCCGCGTTTGTGGCGCAGCAGAAAAAACAGGAGAAGCAGCGGAATGACTGATCTCATTGGTCTTTATGATTATGCCAAGCAGCGTGCTATTGGCGTCTATTGGTTTACCATGGACCATGCGGAGTCGCTGTCCTTCATGGATTCCGATGGGGACTGCTACATTGCCATGGATCCCTGGCACCTTGGGACACTGGCCGAAGAAAAGACCAAGCTGGCCCACGAGCTGGGGCACTGCGAGACCGGCAGCTTTTACAACGAGTACGCCGCTCTGGATGTCCGGCAGAAGCATGAGAACCGTGCCAACCGCTGGGCATGTAAAAAGCTCATCCCGGAGGATGAGCTGAAGAAGGCCGTTCAAAAGGGGTATCAAGAACCCTGGCAGCTGGCCGAATATTTTGATGTCACAGAAGAATTGATCCGCAAAGCAATCTGCTGGTATAAGTACGGCAACATGGCCGTGGATCAGTACCAATAAAAAATGTGTCCAAGTCGGACACCGGAAGGGGGCACGCCATGTTGGACCTGTTCAAGCGGCTGTTCTGCCAGAAACAATCAAATCCCCTGAGTCAAAATATCTCAATATCTTCTGCCTCTTCTTCTGATGCAGAAGATAGCCCAGAAGCGGCCAATGTCAAGCAAGTCGAAAAAATAACAGATATTTTGAATCAGGAGCTGGACGTTAATTTGGAACGAATATACAGTCGGCAATGGGAGTTTGATTTTCCGAATGGTTGCCCCGATAATTTGGACCAAGAAGATATAGAACCCGATGAGTCCCCAGCACCAACTACACGGTTGAGCCAGGTGCCTTCCTATGTCGTACTGGATTTTGAGACAACTGGCCTATCGCCCGAATGTGACTGTATCATTGAAATTGGTGCCATAAAATATATCGATGGGCAAGAGTTTGGGGTTATGAATACTTTTGTGAATCCCCAATGTCCTATTCCAGCTAAAATTACCAGATTGACCGGAATTACCGATGACGATGTATCCGGCGCCCCCACTGTCCAGAATGCAATTGAAAAGCTATACCAGTTCATTGATGGCCTTCCAATTGTCGCTCACAATGCAAGGTTTGACCTCAGTTTTCTGGACGCAGCTTATCATGCCATAGGTTTGGAGTCAAAGCTCGAATATATTGACACGCTGGAGCTTGCCCGTCACGCTTTCCCATCTGCTCCAAATCACAAGCTATCTACATTGATTCGTTTCCTGTCTATTGATGACAGTCAAGATCATCGCGCCCTGTCAGACGTGCGCCAAACACATGCCTTATTTTGCAAATGTATAGCATCCTCGAAAAAGACAATCACCCCGAAATGTTTTCATGGGAGCACCCAATCCAGAGTGGCTTCCAACGAGTATCATCGTTATCCTAAGTTTTCACCAAAAGATGTTATTTGCACCTGCGACTCGTTAGATAAATCGCATCCGTTGTATCAGAAACGTATAGTCTTTACTGGTCAACTCTCCATATCACGCCAAGATGCTGCACAAATGGCCGCTGACGTAGGGGCCATCATCACAGGCGCTGTATCCAGAAAAACAGACTATCTGGTTGTTGGCACCCAAGATCTAGCGATAGTCGGAAAGAACGGGGTCAGTTCCAAAGAAAAAAAGGTTCGTGAGCTGAATCAACTCGGTGCGACACACATAAAGATTATCCGCGAACGCGAGTTCATCGACTTAGTTCACGCTGTGGAGGTTTAAATTTTGGAAGGACAGATTTCTCTGACCGATACTCCCGAGACAGAAACACGGGAGTCATCTTGGCTGGAGCGCACTATGCCGGCCATGCGTACTGCTGTTGAGGACCACGGAGGCCCGTCAGACATGCTTATCCAGAGCGCCACAAAATCATATACTGCCGTGTTGTTTTGCAACTTCACAGTGTTTCGCCTTCGACTGCGAGGGAAGCAGCACAGCATCTCTATTCCCACTCTATTCTCTGACCTGATCCCGGAGGGTGTCATCCGAAAGCAGGTAAGCTCCGAGCCGAAGTACATCCGTCTTATGATTGACGATCAACATCCGCTCGATTTCTACACGTCGTTTCTCTGCCAGATTTCAGGTGCTACGGTGGACCGTTATCCG
Source organism: Pseudoflavonifractor gallinarum (assembly GCF_014982855.1). Classification (GTDB taxonomy): domain Bacteria; phylum Bacillota; class Clostridia; order Oscillospirales; family Oscillospiraceae; genus Pseudoflavonifractor_A; species Pseudoflavonifractor_A gallinarum. Next base: position 34,245 of record NZ_JADCKF010000008.1, read on the forward strand.
AAAGAATGGGATTGCTGTTCCAGATATTTAGAGTGCAGCAATGCCAGAACGTGCGTTCACCCCGATAAGGCTTTCGCTATGCAATGCGGATATCGTAAGATTTTAAGCAGTGGACGTGTGTTCTTCGGCGAAAATCGAAATGTGTAATTGCTGCTTATCTCAAAAAAAGAGCCGGGGCCACGGCCCCGGTCTCTTCAAACGCCACGAATCGAACGTTTGTATTAAAATCCTCCAGGAGGTGACCAACATGGACGCGGCGGAGTATCTGCGAAAATCCCGTATGGAGGAGGGCATGGACACGGCAGAGGTGCTCTCCAAGCACCGGAAGGCCCTGGCCGAGTTCGCCGCCTCCCACGGCATCCACATCATCGCCACCTATGAGGAGGTGGTCAGCGGCGAGAGCCTCTATGCCCGGCCGGAGATGCTGCGCCTGCTGGAGGACGTGGAGGAGGGCCGCTACGACGCGGTGCTGGTCATGGATCTGGACCGGCTCTCCCGCGGCCGGATGAAGGACCAGGGCATCATCCTGGACGCCTTCCGGGACTCGGGCACCCTCATCGTCACGCCCGAAAAGACCTACGATCTCTCCGACGATCTGGACGACGAGATGGCGGAGTTCAAGACCTTCATGTCCCGCCGGGAGTACAAGATCATCAACAAGCGCCTGCGCCGGGGCTTGAAGCAGAGTATCCACGACGGCTGCTACGTGGCCAACGCCCCCTACGGCTACCGGAAGGTGCTGGTGGACCGGCGGCCCACCCTGGAGATCTACGAGCCGGAGGCCCGCTTTGTCCGCATGATGTACCAGCTCTATACCCAGGGCTATGGCTGCGTCTCCATCGCCCGGCACGTCAACTCCCTGGGGGCCAAGCCACACCGCTCGGAGGAGTTCACCCGCAACAGCGTGGCCCACATCCTCCGCAATCCCACCTTTGTGGGGAAGGTGGTCTGGAACCAGAAGTCCCACATCCGCAAGGGGGCCAAGGGCAACCCCAAGCACGTTACCATCTATAATCCCCGGGAGAAGTGGACCATCGTGGACGGCCTCCACCCCGCCATCGTGAGTCAGGAGCTGTACGACCAGGTGCAGGCCATCATGGACGGGCGCTATGTTCCCTCCAAGAACGACGGCACAGTCCGCAGCTCGCTGGCCGGGCTGGTGAAGTGCGCCAACTGTGGGCAGAACATGCAGCGGATGGTCATGAAGGGGCAGGCCTACCTGCTCTGTATGAAAAAGGGCTGCTGCTCCAGCGCGAAGTTCGAGCTGGTGGAGCAGCGGGTGCTCTCCTATCTGGAGGAGGCCCTGGTGAAGCTGGAGCTGGAACAGCAGAGCGGCGCGGCCCGGGATACCTCGGTCCTGGACAGTGCCCTGGAGGCGCTGAAAAAGGAGCTGGCGGCGGCACAGCGGCAGAAGAGCCGCCTCTATGAGCTGCTGGAGCTGGAGGAGTACGACCTGCCCACCTTCCGGGAGCGGATGTCCGCCGTAAAGGAGAAGATCGCCGGCCTGGAGCGCCGTCAGCGGGAGACCGAGCACGCCATCCGGGACGCCCAGCTGGCCGACCCGGCCGCTCTGGCCACCAAGATCCGTGCTGTCCTGGACGCCTACGCCGCCGCCGATCCGGCCGGCCGCAACGCCATGCTGAAGAGCGTCATCAGCACCATCACCTATCAAAAAGAGAAGAAGTCCAGACAGAGCGCCTTCCAGCTTCTCTTTACGCTGAGCCCTTACTAGATCTACTCCCGGGGCGGTCTGCTCAGAGTATTTAAGACGCTATATCTTCCTCTTTGCACGAATCAAAGATCTTTCGGGTGTCAATGCAGACGGCTTCCCGGATGCAGGTGTTTTCCTGCACAGGGCCGGGGGTTACTTTCTCAGGCATTGCAATACCTCCTAATGCGTGTTCGGAATTGCTTCCATGCCATTCTATGAGGGGGCGGGAGAATGGTGCGCCCCGCCCCGGCCCCCGGGACATGAAAAAGCGGCAGAGGTTGGGGCCTCATGCCCTCTCCCTGCCGCTTACTTCCAATACTGGCCCGGTTCTGTGTCCATGTCCTTCACCATCTTTCGAAACGGTTGATTTGGTACATAAAAACAAAAACCACACCAAAGTCTGGTGTGGAACAAACCCTGACGGAATCCGGTTTTTTAGCGATCGCTGCGAATGACCTTCTCATCGCCGCCAAAAATCATATCGTCAATATCGGTCCCACGATTCTTCTCATACAACATAGTATCACCTCCCTCGTTTGATCTGTACTCAGTATACTCTATTTTATGTAAATTTACAACCCCTGTTTCTTACGATTCCGTGAAGAAATCAAGAACATTTTGTAAATTACCCGTAAAAATCAAGGTTCTATCCTTGTTTATCCCATTTATTCCCTTTTTCAGGGTAAAGGGGGGGCGGCCCGGGATACCCCGGCCACCCCTTTGTTTTTACCCTCTGGTACGGGCCCAGTAGGCCGCCATGCTCTCCTGCCCCTCCTGGGTGACCTCCCGGAGCAGCCAGGGCTGCCATTCCCCGGGGTCCCAGGCCAGGGCCGCCTCCTCGGTGGGGAACTCCACCTCGGCGTAGAAGTAGCCCTCGGGGGTGCCCGCGTCCACCTGGTTCCACTCCAGGGTATACCCCTCCGGCAGGGAGTAGCGCCGCTGCTCTTTTTGGATAAAGGGCTTGTCGATGAAGGCGGCCACCGCCCGGAACTGCGCCTCCTCCACGGGGAACTCCACCTCCATCCGGCTCAGGCCGCTCCCCCGCTTCAGGCAGAGCAGAAAGCGCTCCTCTCCGTCCGCCCGGCGCTCGCTGCGCACCCGGACGGCGGGGCGGGTGGTCACATACCCCTGCTCCATGTGCCAGACCTCGTCGGGCTCTCTCTCCGGCCAGCCACGGGCCAGCCAGCGGCGTTCGATCTCCATATCCGCTTCCTCCTGTCTCCCCCGCCCGGCGGGGGCCTTGGTAGTATCAGGATACCCCATTTTCCCCTCAAACGCAACGGCACGCCCTTTGAAAAAACGGTCCCCCGTGGTATGATAGAGTTCCAAATGTGAAAGCGAGGGATTCCATGATTCTTTCTTTTTCCGGAACCGGCAACAGCCGCTACTGCGCCCAGATGCTCGCCCACCGGCTGGGGGACGCGTATGTGGACGCGGCCTACTACCTGCGCCAGGGGAGCCCGGCCCGCCTGCACTCCGAGTCCCCCTGGGTCTTCGTGGCCCCCACGTACAGCTGGCAGCTGCCCCGGGTCTTTCGGGACTTCCTCCGCAGCAGCTCCTTCTCCGGCTGCCGGGAGGCCTATTTCGTCATGACCTGCGGCGCGGAGATCGGGGACGCCCACCGGGCCAACCGCTCCCTGTGCGGGGAGCTGGGACTCGCCTGCCGGGGCACCCTGCCGGTGGTCATGCCGGACAACTACCTGGTCCTCTTCCCCGCGCCGGAGGAGGGGGAGAGCAAGCGCCTCCTCGCCGCCGTCCGGCCCACGCTGGAGCAGGCGGCCGCGCGCATCCAGGCCGGGGAGGACTTCCCGCCCCCCGCCGTGGGCCTGCCCGACCGCCTCAAGTCCGGCCCGGTCAACCGGCTCTTCTACCGCTTTTTCGTAAAAGCCAAGCCCTTCACGGTCTCCTCCGCCTGCATCTCCTGCGGCAAATGCGCCCAGGACTGCCCCCTGGGGAACATCCACCTGGAGGGCGGCCGCCCCGTCTGGGGGAAGGACTGCACCCACTGCATGGCCTGTCTCTGCGGCTGCCCCGCGGCGGCCATCGAGTACGGCAAGGCCACCCGGGGCAAGGCCCGCTACCAGTGTCCCCCCTACCAGCCCTGAGCCCCGCTCTGGAAAGGAGTACGCGATGGAATGTTCCCCCTACTATGAGAGCGACGTGCTGGCCTATTTTGACGGCCACGCCGAAGAGCGGGCCCTGTACGAGGCCTTCTTCCGCCGCCTGTGCGCCCAGTTCCCCGCCTGCTCGGTCAAGGTGCAGAAGAGCCAGATCAGCTTCTACAACCGGCATCTCTTCGCCGCCGCCTCCCTGCCGGTCCGGCGGAAGAAGGACTGGCCCAAGACCTGCATCCTGGTGACCTTCGGGCTCTCCCACCGGCTGGACTCCCCCCGCGTGGCCGTGGCGGTGGAGCCCTATCCCAACCGCTGGACCCACCATGTGGTGGTCTCCTCGCCCCAGCAGCTGGACGACACCCTCTTCGCCTGGATCGAGGAGGCCTATCAGTTCGCCCAAACCAAATAGATAAAATAAAATGGCCCCGCCCTCTCTCCCAAAACAGGAGAAAGGGCGGGGCTTCCGCGTGTCGAAAAATTTCGACACGCTTCTCAAAAATGCAGGCATTTTTTCGAGGGGACGCAGGCCGCCGCGCGCACTCGCTTTCGCTCGCACACTTGCGGTCTGAGCAGAGTGTTTTCCGACGTACACGCCGCCGGAAAACACAATTTGATTCTCTTCCGCCGTCTGCGGACGGCGGAACTCTGCGAGGCCCTTGCAGCGCAATTTGAGAACACGTTTACATCAACGGCGCCAAAATCCGCAGCACCGCGCGGAAGAGCCGCCGCACGCCCGAGTGGGCCCGGCAGCGCTGGAGGGTGATCCGCTCGCTCTGCGCCTGGGTGCGGAGGAAGTCCTCCTTGATGTCCCGCAGGCAGGGCGCGCCGCACAGCCACACGCCGTCCTCGAAGTGGAGGAACATGCTGCGGTAGTCCATGTTGACCGTCCCCACCGTGCCGAACTGGTCGTCCACCACGAAGTTCTTCCCGTGCATGAAGCCGGGGGTGTACTCAAAGATCTGCACCCCCGCCTCCAGCAGGGACTCGTAGTGGGCCCGGGTCACCTCGAAGATGACCTTCTTGTCGGGAATGTGGGGGGTGATGATGCGCACGTCCACCCCCGCCTTGGCCGCGTTGCACAGGGCGGTGTTGACGCTGTTGCTGACGATGAGGTAGGGGGTGGTCAGGTAGATATACTTCTTGGCCTTGTTGATGAGGTTGAGGTAGACGGTCTCCCCCACCGGCTCCCCGTCCAGGGGGCTGTCGGTGTAGGGCTGGACGAAGTAGTCCCCGCAGTGGGCGCACTCGGGCGGCAGGGAGGCCGGGCGGAAATCCTCCATGCACTCCTCCCCCCGCATGTAGTCCCACATGGTGAGGAACATCACCGTCATGCTCCACACCGCCTCCCCCCGCAGGAGGATGGCGGTGTCCTTCCAGTGGCCGTACTTGACCGCCCGGTTGATATACTCGTCGGCCAGGTTGATCCCGCCGGTAAAGCCCGTGTGGCCGTCGATGATGCACAGCTTCCGGTGGTCCCGGTTGTTCAGGCGCAGGGAGAGGACGGGGATGAAGCGGTTGAACACGCAGCACCGGATGCCCTTGGCCTCCAGCTGGGCGGCGTAGTCCTTGGGCAGGGTGAAGAGGCTGCCGATGTCGTCGTAGATGACCCGCACGTCCAGGCCCTCCCGCACCTTCTCCTCCAGCACCTCCAGAATGGAGTCCCAGAAGACCCCCTGCTCGATGATGAAGTACTCCACGAAGATATACCGCTTGGCGCGGCGCAGCTCCTCCAGCATCCGGGGGAAGGCGTCGTCCCCCAGGGGGAAGTAGGTGGCCTCGGTGTGATTGTAGGCCGGGGCGTGGGCGTACTGCTCCAGATAGCGGGCCTGGTTCACCGCGTCGGCCCCAAAGCCGGAGAGCTCCTCGGCCTTGCAGTCCCGCTCCAGGGCGGAGGCCATCTGCCGGTCCATGCCCTGCATCTTTCTCTGCTGCCGGGGGGAGAGCCGGTTGCCGCCCAGGAGGAGGTAGATCAGTCCCCCGAAGACCGGGAAGAGCAGAATGGGGATGAGCCAGGCGATCTTATAGCCCGGGTCGCTCTTGTTCCCCACGATCCACAGCACCGCCGCCACCGAGAGGGCGATGCAGAGCCAGTAGAAATAGACAAAGTACGCGGAAAAGCGCCCCATCATGGCCAGCAGCAGGGCCAGCTGCACCAGCAGCAGCAGCGCCGTCATGGTCAGCCGGTGGAAGAGGATGGAAGCCAGTTTCTTCATCATAGGAACGCCTCCCCGCCCGGCAGGGGCGTCAGCACCTCAGGCTTGCCCGACTGGACCACCACGTTCTCCTCCCCCAGCAGGCCCCGCAGCTCCTCCAGGAGCAGGGGGTGGATCTGGCAGGGGTAGGCCGGGGTCCACTGTCCCTCCGCGGCGAACTTGGCCCGCAAAGGCTCGCTCCCCGGGAACATGAGGAGAACCCGCAGGATGTGCCGCCAGCGGGGGTCCTCCCGGGCGGGCAGGCGGAGGTAGAGCTTGCGCACCTTCCCCGCCTCCGGCTCGGCCGGGGCGGAGGGGCCGCTCTCGGGCGCGCCCTGGAGGGGGCGCAGGCTGTCGCACATGAGCTGAGGGGGCTTTTCATCCCGCACCGAGATGCGCCCCTCGGCCACCACCGGGGTGTTCTCCTGCAGGCAGGCGCTGCACTCCCCCAGCACCCGGGAGAAGATGAGCACCTCCAGCGCGCCGGTGTCGTCCTCCAGGGTGGCGTAGGCCATGAGGCTGTTGCTCCGGGTGGTCCGGGTCTTGGAGGCCGTCACCACGCCGGCGATGGTCACCTTCTGCCCGTCGGCGTAGCGCTCCGGCCCGCCCTCCCGGACAAAGTCGGCGGTGATGGAGCCGATGGGCACGGCCCGGCAGGCCCGGGCGGCCGCCCGGTACTCGTCCATGGGGTGACCGGTCAGGTAGAGGCCGGTGGTCTCCTTCTCCATGGTCATGCGCTCCTGCCGGCTGAACTCCGGGATGTCCCGCAATACCAGCTGGGGGGCGGTCTCCATGGCGTCCCCCCCGCCGCCGAAGAGGTCGAACTGTCCGGCCAGGTTTTTCCGCTTGTTCTGGGCGATGGTGTCCACCAGCTGCTCGTAGGCGTCCAGCAGCTGGGAGCGGCGCACCCCCATGGAGTCGAAGGCCCCGCAGCGGATCAGGTTCTCCAGCACCCGCTTGTTGAGGTCGTGGTCAAAGAGCCGCAGGCAGAAGTCGGGGAAGTCCCGGAAGGGCCCCTTCTCCCGCTCGGCCAGCACGTCCCGCACGAAGCCCCAGCCCACCCCCTTCACGGCGGCCAGGCCGAAGCGCAGGTTCTCCCCGGACACGGTGAAGGAGGCACCCGACTCGTTGATGTCGGGGGGCAGGAGGGAGATCGAGCAGTCCTTGCACTCGGCGATATACTCGGCCACCTTCTCGCTGGAGTCCAGCACCGAGGTGAGGAGGGCGGCCATATACTCCCGGGTGCGGTGGCGCTTGAACCAGGCGGTCTGGTAGGCCACCACCGCGTAGCTCACCGCGTGGGCCTTGTTGAAGGCGTAGTTGGCGAAATCGTAGATCTCGTCGTACACGTCCTGGCCCACCTGCTCCGGGATGCCCCGGGCGATGCAACCGTCGATCCCCCGGTCGGGGTCGCCGTAGATGAAGGCCTTGCGCTCCCGCTCGATCTGGTCCTTCTTCTTCTTGGAGATGGCCCGGCGCACCATGTCGGCCTGTCCCAGGGAGTAGCCCGCCATGTCCTGGAAGATGCGGATGACCTGCTCCTGGTAGACGATGCACCCGTAGGTCACCTCCAGGATGGGCCGGAGGGAGGGGTGCTTGTAGGTGATCTTCTCCGGGTTCTGCTTGCAGGCGATGAACCGGGGGATGGATTCCATGGGGCCGGGGCGGTAGAGGGCGATGATGGCGGTGATGTCCTCGATGTTCTGGGGCTTGAGGCTCACGCACACGCCGGTCATGCCGGCCGACTCCATCTGGAAGACGCCCGAGGTCTTGCCCTCGGAGAGCATCTGGAAGACGGCCGGGTCGTGGTCGGGCAGGTTTTCCAGGGAAAAGTCCGGCTCCCGGGCCTGGACCAGCTTCACCGCGTCGTCCAGCACCGTCAGGTTGCGCAGGCCCAGAAAGTCCATCTTGAGCAGGCCCAGCTCCTCCAGGGTGGTCATGGTGTACTGGGTGACCACCGATTCGTCGTTTTTCGCCAGGGGCACGTACTCGTGGACCGGGCGGCGGGTGATGACCACGCCCGCGGCGTGGGTGGAGGCGTGGCGGGGCATGCCCTCGATGGCCTTGGCCGTGTCAATGAGGCGGCGGATGGTCCCGTCCCCCTCATAGGCCTCCCGCAGGGGCTTGGAGAGCCGGATGGACTCGTCCAGGGTGATGTGGAGGGCCCCCGGGCCGCTGGGCACCTGCTTGGCCACCGCGTCCACCTCGGCGTAGGGGATGTTGAGAGCCCGGCCCACGTCCCGGATGGCCCCCTTGGCGGCCATGGTGCCGAAGGTGACGATCTGGGCCACGTGGTCGGGACCGTACTTGCGCTGGACGTACTCGATGACCTCCTGCCGCCGGCGGATGCAGAAGTCCACGTCGATGTCGGGCATGGTGACCCGCTCCGGGTTGAGGAAGCGCTCGAAGTACAGGTCGTAGCGCATGGGATCGATCTCGGTGATGCGCAGGCAGTAGGCCACCATGGACCCGGCCGCCGAGCCGCGGCCCGGTCCCACGGGGATCTGGTGGCTCTTGGCGTAGTGGATGAAGTCGGAGACGATGAGGAAGTACTCCACAAAGCCCATCTGGCGGATGACCCCCATCTCGTACTCCAGCCGCTCCCGGTAGGCGGGGGGCGCGTCGGGGTAGCGCCGGGCAAAGCCCTCGTCACAGAGTTTTTGGAAATAGGCGTCCCCGTCGGTGTACCCCTCGGGGAGCTTGAACTCGGGCAGGTGGTACTTGCCAAACTCGAACTCCACCTCACACCGCTCGGCGATGCGGGCTGTATTGGCCACGGCCTCGGGGTACTCGGGGAAGAGGGCGGCCATCTCCTCCTCCGACTTGATATAGAATTCCCGGGTCTCAAAGCGCATCCGGGAGGGGTCGTCCACCGTCTTGCCCATCTGGATGGCCATGAGGGTGTCCTGCATGGCCGAGTCCTCCCGGGTCAGGTAGTGGGCGTCGTTGGTGAGCACCAGGGGGATGCCGGTCTCCCGGTGGAGGCGGAAGATGCCCTGGGCGGCCTCCCGCTGGGCGGGGATGCCGTGGTCCTGGATCTCCAGGTAGTAGTTCCCCTCCCCAAAGATCTCCTGCATCTCCAGGGCGTGGGCCTTGGCCCCCTCGTAGTTGCTCCCCAGGAGGAGCCGGGGCACCGCCCCCGCCAGGCAGGCCGAGAGGGCGATGAGCCCCTCGGAGTGCGCCCGCAGCAGGTCCATGTCCACTCTGGGCTTGATATAAAAGCCCTCCAGAAAGGCCTGGGAGACCAGATAGCTCAGATTCCGGTAGCCCACCTCGTTTTGGCACAGGAGCACCAGGTGGCGGGCGGCCGAGTCCAGCTCGTGGACCTTGTCAAAGCGGGTGCGGGGGGCCACGTAGACCTCGCACCCGATGATGGGCTTGATCCCCGCCGCCTTGCAGGCCTTGTAGAAGTCGATCACGCCGTACATCACGCCGTGGTCCGTGATGGCCACCGCGCTCTGCCCCAGGTCCTTCACCCGCTGCACCAGCCCTCCGATGCGGCACGCGCCATCCAGAAGGCTATACTCCGTATGGACATGTAAATGGACAAAGGACATGGGTCTCCTCCTTTTGATCTGATCTGTATGCGTTTGGGGGCAAATGGGCGGTCCGGAGGCCCGCCCCTACGGTCTGTTGTCGGGGGCGGCGTCCCCGACGCCCCGCGGAAAACGGACGGTTGTCGAGGCAAACGGGCGGTCCGGAGGCCCGCCCCTACGGTCTCTTGTAGGGGGCGGCGTCCCCGACGCCCCGCGGGAAACGGGCGGTTGTCGAGGCAGGCGGGCGGTCCGGAGGCCCCTTTCTTATTTCGGCTTCACGATGCTGCCGCAGTTGGGGCAGCGGTACTGCTCCGTCTGTCCGGGCAGCTGGTCGGTGGGGGTGCGCAGGGTGGCCCGGCACAGGGGGCAGGTCTTCCGCCGCACGCCGCCCTGGATGCCGAAGGCCAGGCACAGCACGCCCGCCACATAGCAGACCAGGGCGACGGCCTGGGCCGGCAGGGCGGTCTGGCTCACCGCGCCCAGCAGCAGCAGGACGATCCCTCCTGCCAGCACCGCCATCTGGCGGCCGGATGGTGTTCTCTGCATGGGTGTTCCTCCTTCCGTTATGCTTTCCCCAGCTCCATCAGCTTGCGCAGCCGGTGGTTGAGGCAGGACTTGGTCACCGGCGGGTCCAGGGCCTCGGCCAGCTGGGAGAGGGTGAGCTCCGGATGGGCAAGGCGGACCTCCGCCGTGGCGCGCAGCTTGGGGGGGAGCTCGTCCAGCATCCCCCGCTCCTCCAGCCGGTGGATGGCCTCGATCTGCTCCTGGGCGGCCTCCACCGCCTTGTCCAGGTTGGCCGCGTCGCAGTTCACCCGGCGGTTGACGCCCCCCACCACTGCCTTCTCCGCCTTGGCGTTCATCACGGCCATGGCCGAGAGGGGCGCGCCGATGCCGGTGAGGAAGTCCTCGATGGTCTCGCTCTGTTTGAAATAGGTGATGTAGTGGGACTTGCGGGTGGTCTCCTTGGGGAAGAAGCCCGCCTCCCGCAGCAGGGCGCTCATCTCCCGGCTCACGTTGTAGTGGGAGGTGGCCAGCTCCAGGTGGTAGCGCTTGGTGGGGTCGGTCACCGATCCCCCCGCCAGAAAGGCCCCCCGGAAGAAGGCGGTGCGGCAGTGCTCCTCCTCCAACACGGCGAAATTGATGTGGTGGGCCAGGGTCTCCCCGGGGTCGTAGCCGAATACCTCGCAGATGGCGGAGAGCTTGTCCGCATCCTGAATGGCGAAGATGTACTTTCCCCGGTGCTCCGGCTCGGTCTGGCGGTCAAAGCGGAGCTTGAAGGCCTTCTTGAAGAGGGCCGGAAGCCGCCGGGCAAACTCCTCGGATTCGGTGACGATCCGGGCCCCGGCGGCCGAAAACTGATTGCAGAAGAGCAGCACCCCGTAGGCTTCCGCCTGGGCGCAGCAGCGGCGGGAGAGCTCATTCCGGCACAGCTCCCCCTTGGTCTCCGATGCGAAGGACATGGCCGCTCCCCCCTTAAAAGATCCGGGTGTGGGCCCGCTCTTCGTAGATCTCCATCACCGCCTGGGCCAGACGGGTCACCGAGTGGCGGGCGTAGTTGGAGGTCTCGGAGGAGACCGGACGGGTGACCAGCTCCACCCCCAGGGCCTCGATGGCCTCCTTGTCCACGGTGATGGGGATGGCGTCCTCCTCCCGGTAGCGCTCCAGAAGGCCGGGCCGCACCGGGGCGGAGTTGCACAGGCACAGGTCCACCAGCCCCGGGCCGGAGTGGTCCAGGAGGGCGGCCACGTGGTCGGAGGCCGTCATCCCCTCGGTCTCGCCGTCCTGGGTCATGATGTTGCAGATGTAGAGCTTGAGGGCCTTGGAGCGGCACACCGCCTCGGCGATCCCGTCCACCAGCAGGTTGGGGATCACGCTGGTGTAGAGGCTCCCCGGCCCCAGCAGGATGAGCTCGGCCTCCTCAATGGCCTCCACCGCCGCGGGCAGGGCGGCCGGACGCTCGGGCAGGAGCCGGACGCTGCGGATGCGGCAGTCCTGCTCCTTCTTGAACTGGAAGATCTTGGACTCCCCCACCACGGAGGTGCCGTTTTCGAAGGTGGCCTCCAGCTGCACGTTTGCGTTGGTCACCGGGAGGATGCGCCCCGAGATGGCCAGTACCTCGCTCATGCGGGCCACCGCCTCGTCGAAGGAGGGGTAGATCCCGTTGAGGGCGGCCAGGATGAGGTTGCCGAAGGACTGCCCGGTCAGCCGCCCCGAGCCGCTGGGAAAGCGGTAGCTGAGCAGCTGCTCCATCACCGGCTCGGCGTTGGCCAGGGCCTCCATGCAGTGGCGGATGTCCCCCGGAGGCGGCATACCCAGGTCCTCCCGCAGCACTCCCGATCCGCCGCCGTCGTCGGCCACGGTGACGATGGCCGTGAGATTGCGGGTATGTAGCTTCAGGCCGCGCAGCATGGTGGACAGTCCCGTCCCCCCGCCGATGGCCACGATCTTGGGGCCGCGGCCCACTTCACAGCAATTCCGTTCTGTCATGTACGATTCCTCCGCGCTGAATGGGTGGGGCCTGCCCCACGGCAAGCCTTATGCCCGGGTCATGTCCCGGTGGTTCTCGCTGGCGTCATAGCCCTTCTGGCGAATGAACTCGGCCAGGGCCCGGGTGACGGCCACCGAGCGGTGCTGTCCGCCGGTGCAGCCCACGGCGATGACCAGCACGGTCTTTCCCTCGGCCACGTACTGGGGCAGGAGGAAGTTCATCAGGTTCTCCAGATGGGTCATGAAGTCCCGGGTCTGTTGGTAGTGGAACACGAAGGAGCGCACCGGCTCGTCCAGTCCGGTCTGGGTGCGCAGCTCCGCGATGTAATAGGGGTTGGGCAGGAAGCGCACGTCAAAGACCAGGTCGGCCTCGATCGGGATGCCGTACTTGAAGCCGAAGGAGATGACGTTGATGCTCATGGCGTGGGGGACCTGCCCGTCTCCGAAGAGGCGCAGCACCTCCCCCCGCAGCTTGGCGGTGGAGAGGGCGGTGGTGTCGATGATGTACTCGGCCCGCTGCCGCACCGGCTGGAGGGCGTCCCGCTCCTCCTGGACGGCCTGGGCCAGGGACCGCCCGTCCCGGGAGAGGGGGTGGATGCGCCGGGTCTCCTTGTAGCGCTTGATGATGGCCTCGGGGGCGGCCTCCACGAAGAGGATCTTGTACACGCACCCCATCTCCTTCAGGGCGCTCAGGGCCTCAAAGAGGTCGTCAAAGGTGTGTCCGCCCCGGATGTCGGTCACCAGGGCCACCCGCTGATACTTGCCCTGTCCCGCCATGCACAGCTCGGCAAACTTGGGGATGAGCGGGGCGGGCATGTTGTCCACCACGTAAAATCCCATGTCCTCGATAAAGGACGCCGTCTTGCTCTTTCCCGCTCCGGACAGGCCGGAAATGATCACAAATTCCATCCCTCTTGCTCCTCTCTCCCGCGGGGACCGCTCAGATCCCCAGGGTACGAACCTCCATCTCCAGCGTCACGCCGGTCTCCCGGAAGACGGTCTCCCGGATGTGGGCGGTCAGATCCATCACGTCGGCGCAGGTGGCCCCGCCCCGGTTGATGACAAAGCCCGCGTGCTTCTCCGACACCTGGGCGCCCCCCACGCGCTTGCCCTTCAGGCCGCAGCGCTCGATGAGGGCGGCGGCAAAGTGCCCCTCGGGCCGCTTGAAGGTGCTCCCCGCGCTGGGGTACTCCAGGGGCTGCTTCTCCCGGCGGCGGGCGGCCAGGTCCTCCATCTTGGCGCGGATGTCGCCCCGTTCCCCCCGCTCCAGGCGGAAGACGCCGCCCAAGATCAGGCGCGTGCCGTCGGAAAAGGCGCTGTGCCGGTAGGAGAAGCCCTGCTCCTCCCCCACCACGGCGCAGATGGTCCCCTCCGGCGTGAGGACCCGGGTCTCCTGGGCGACCTGGCACATCTCGCCGCCGTAGGCCCCCGCGTTCATCATCAGGGCGCCTCCCACGGTGCCGGGGATGCCGTGGGCAAACTCCAGCCCGGTGAGGCCGTGCTCCAGGGCAAAGTTGGCCAGCCGGGAGAGCAGCACCCCGCTTCCGGCCCGGATGACCTCCCCCTCCACCGAGAGATGGTCCATCCCGTCAAAGGTCTTGAGGATCAGGCCCTCATACCCGGTGTCCGACACCAGAAGGTTGGAGCCGTTGCCCATGAAAAAGGGCTCGATCCCATGGGCGCGGGCCGCCTGGACCACGCCCGCGGCCTCCTCCTCACTGCGGGGCAGCGCCATCAGCCGGGCGGGCCCCCCGATGCGAAACGAGGTGTGCCGCTCCATCGGCTCCCGCTCCCGCAGCTCCATGCCGGGAAACCTCTCTCTGAGTGCCTGAATCAATGCGGAATAAACGTCCATGGAAACCTCCAAACGATCGATCCTCTGACCGCCGCCGCCCGGGATTTCCCCGTTGGCCCGGCCAGTCTATAACTCTTATTATAACAGCTTTTTCCATAGATTAGAATAGGCCCGCCCCAAATCCCCCCATCACAGAGAAAGACCGCGGGAAGCCCCTGTCAGAAGGCTCCCCGCGGTGTTGGGTCCTGGAAGGAGGGCCGGCAGGCGGCAGGACCCGCTGCAAGCGGTCCGCCGGGCGGCCCTGAAAGCATCATACCGCGGCGCCAGGGCCGTTCGATATGGAAAAAAAGTCGGAGCAAGCACTTGCACGCTTGCCCCGACATGGAGCAGGTGACGGGAATCGAACCCGCGTGTTCAGCTTGGGAAGCTGACATTCTACCATTGAACTACACCTGCATCTTGGTTACTGACTCGGATATTATAGCACGCCCCATCCGGTTTGGCAAGTGATTTTTTCCCAGATGGTCCCGGCTTTTTGGCCCGCTCCCCTTTCCCGCGCAAAATCCATCGAATCGGGTCCCACAATAAAAAATATCCCCCCGGCCTTCCGGTATGTTCCTTCTCTGCCCGGAAATACTGAGGAACAGACCATTTCTGCACAGGAGGGACCGCGCAATGATAGGAAAAGTGGAAATCTGCGGCGTCAATACGTCCAAGCTCAAGGTCCTCAAAAACGAGGAGACCATGGCGCTGCTGAAACAGGCCAAGGCCGGAGACGCGGAAGCCCGGGAGGCCCTGATCTCCGGCAATCTCCGGCTGGTCCTCTCGGTCATTCAGAAATTTTCCGGCCGCGGCGAAAACGTGGACGATCTCTTTCAGGTGGGGTGCATCGGCCTCATCAAGGCCATCGACAACTTCAATACCGACCTGGACGTGCGCTTCTCCACCTACGGCGTGCCCATGATCGTGGGGGAGATCCGCCGCTATCTCCGGGACAACAGCGCCGTGCGGGTCTCCCGCTCCATGCGGGACACCGCCTACAAGGTCCTGCAGGTCAAGGAGACCTTCCTCTCCCAGCACCAGCGGGAGCCCTCCATCGAGGAGATCGCCAAGGCCCTGGACGTGCGCCGGGAGGAGATCATCTTCGCCCTGGACGCCATCGTGGACCCGGTCTCCCTCTACGAGCCGGTCTACTCCGACGGCGGGGACGCCATCTGCGTCATGGACCAGGTGCGGGACTCCAAAAACACCGACGAGAACTGGCTGGAGCACATCGCCCTCAAGGAGGCCATGGCCCAGCTCTCCGACCGGGAGCGGCACATCCTCAACCTGCGCTTTTTCGAGGGGCGGACCCAGATGGAGGTCTCCACCGAGGTGGGCATCTCCCAGGCCCAGGTCTCCCGCCTGGAGAAAAACGCCATCAAGCAGCTGCGCAAAAATATGTAAGCGCTTCTCCAAATCCGCGCATTTTGGAGCGGAGGCTCAGGCCGCCGCATGCGCTCGCTGACACTAAGGGCGCTCCGGTATGATCACCGGAGCGCCCCCATTCTCTTTCTATTATATTCTTCTTCCCCGCACCAGCAGCATCATGGGGCGGCGCAGCTCGTCCGCCATGCCCGGCACGTCCATCAGGGCGGGATCGGGCCGGGGCTCCACCACCCGCTCCAGCGCAAAGCCGGTCTCCAGCAGCGTGTTGAGCCAGTCGGTCAGGGTGTGGTGGTATTTCACCACCTCACAGCCCAGGAAATGGGCGGTGCGCTTCCCCTCGGTAAAGTACCGGTCCACCGGCCAGTGGAGCGGCCGGCCGTTCCCATCGCAGTACCAGTCCTGGCTTCCCTCTGCGGTAAAGATCGGGTGCTCGCAGGAGAACACGAACACCCCGCCCGGTACCAGCAGGTCGTGGACCTTCTGAAAGACCGGCCGCAGGTCGTCCACGTAGTGCAGGGCCAGCGAGCTGAGGGCCACATCAAAGGAGCCCGCCTCCCCCTCCAGGTCCTCCATGGCCGCCCGGCGGTAGGTGATGCGGGGGTCCTGGGTCATTTCCCTGGCCCGCTCCAGCATTTTCTCCGAGAGGTCGGTCCCCAGCACCGACCGGGCCCCCTGCTCTGCGGCATAGCGGCAGTGCCACCCGAACCCGCAGCCCAGGTCCAGCACCCGCTTGTCCGTGAAATCGGGCAGGAGCTTTTTCAGCTCGTGCCACTCGCCGGCCGCCCGCAGCCCCTCCACGGAGCGGGGAAAGCGGCTGTATGCTTCAAAAAATGTCTCGTTGTCGTAGTGGTTTTCTTTCATGGTTTCACCTTATTCTATGCTGTATATGCTGTCCATCCGGCGCGCTTACCCCCGGTAGGGCCGGTATCCGTTCCCCCGGCCCCGTCCCTTCCCGTAGGCCCGGCGTTTTCTCCGGCCCCCGCTGGAGACCACCAGCAGCACCAGGATCACCAGGCCCAGCACCACGCCGTACACGGTCAGGCCCACCTGGTTGGGGGAGCGGAGCAGGTCCACCGGGTTCCAGGAGGGGATCACCTGCTTGCGCCCCTCGGGAGCGGCATAGCGCTCGTCCACCGTCCCCATGGACCGGAGGTAGGAGGCCAGAGCGTACCACTCCTTCACCTCCGCGCCGCCGGCGTTGTGGATGATGCGCGCCTCCAGGTCCTCCACCGGCGCGCCGTTCTCGTCCCGGGGCGTGATGCCCAGGATGCCGAAGGACTGGCCGTTGACCGTCCCCAGCATCTGCCCGCAGTAGAGCCCCGTCACCACCCGGTAGAGCCGGTCATCCTCGATGGGCACCCGGGTCCCGTCCTCCAGCACCTGCCAGCAGTCGGTGACCTTGTTGAAGATCAGCCGGTGGGGGTTGAGGCTCCAGCCCATCCCCGCACCGTAGAGCTGGGCCTCGGGCATCAGGGGCGTGACCGAGGCGTCCACCTCGAAGGCGTCCTTCAGCTCATGCCCGTACAGGTAGGCCGAGATGAGGGGATAGCCCGGCGTCCCATCCGCCCCGATCCCCAGGGAGGACACCTGGAAGGCGTCCGCCGTGGTGATGGGCCCCGGCGTGAAGGAGCTGCGGATCACGCCCTCGGCCACCACGGCGAAGTCCACCGGTACATAGTCCGCCCCCTCGGCCTTCTTCACCGCATAGAGATAGGAGTCGGCGATCAGGTTGCCCAGGGGCTCCTCCTGCTGCGCCTCTCCAAAGGTCTGGATGGCGGGAAAGGACCAGGGATTTTGGGCCAGCACCTGGTCGTATCCCAGGCCGTAGTCCCGCAGATATCCCTCCTCCACCTTTCGCTGAAAGACCTCGGCCATGGCCGCCATCTCCGGGTCCTCGGGCACGGTCTCGTCCACCGGGAGGAGGGTGTAGTCCACCAGCTCCAGCCCGCCGTTCTCGTTCCGCTCCACCGTCAGCCGGCCCAGGTTGGCCGTGTCCGCCCCGCAGGAGACGATGAGGGTGTCCCCCACCCGGATGGGCTCCTCCAGGGTGGTGTGGGTGTGGCCCGAGAGGATCACGTCGATCCCGTCCACCTTCCGGGCCAGCTCGTAGTCCTCCCCCTTGCCGTTGTCCGTGCCGCTGTGGGAGAGGCAGACGATGAAGTCGGCCTCCTCCCTGGCCTGGATCTCCTGCACCACCCGCTGGGCGGCCTGGGCCGCCGGCTCAAACTCCATGCCGGACATGGGCGCGTTGGAGTCGGCCTCCTCCCCCATCACGCCGAACACCGCGATGCGCAGGGGGTCCCCGTCGGCGGAGCGGCCCCGCTCGATGACGGTATAGTCGGTGACGCCGTAGTTCTCCCAGGCCGCCCAGCTCTCCGTGTCGCTCTCCGGGGGGCGGTAGTTGGCCTCCACGATGGCGGGGAGGGTCTCCCCGCTCTCCACCGCCGCGTTCAGCATGGCCGCAAGCCCTCCGGCGCGGTAGTCGAACTCGTGGTTTCCAAAGGTGGTGGCGTCATACCGCATTTCCCCCAGGGCCCGCAGCTCGGGGGCGTCGGTGGAGTAGATGGTCTGGAGCAGGGACCCCATGGAAAAGTCCCCCGCGTCCAGGGTCACCAGGGCCTGGCCCTCCCCGCTGGGAAAGGCCTCCCGCTCCTGCCGGAGCAGGGTGGCCAGACGGGTGTATCCCCCATATGCTCCCCCCTCCGCCTGGGTGGGGTACCAGTGGTCGTGGGTGTCGTGGGTAAACAGGATGCGCAGGGTATCGCGCTCCCCCTGGGCCTGGGCGGGGGCAGCGCTCCCTGCCAGCACCGCGCCCAGCAGCACCAGGACCGGAATGCACCGGACTCCTCTCATTTCCAGTATCCTCCCTTTTTTCTGTCTTTCCTGGTCTCATTATGCCATAATCTGCACAAAAAGGGAAGGGCCCCGGCCCGCACTCTTTGGGAAGTCTCTTTTCGCATTTTCCCGTTGACAAGCGCCTTGAATCCTGCTATACTGATCAGGCACAATAAAGCAGAACGGTCCCCGTCCTCACCTCCAGCACAGAGCGAAGAGGTTGATAGCGTTGCAGAACACGCCGGAATTCCGGCGGTGTTTTTCGTGCGATTGCGGGTACCGGGCTGGTAGCCGCTTTTTTGTTTTGCTTATTGAGAATGGGAGGTGCTGTCGTATCAGCAACAAGGGTCATCAAATCAACGAAGAAATCCGCGACAAGGAAGTCCGTCTGGTCTCTGCCACCGGCGAGCAGCTTGGTATCATGTCTGCCCGGGAGGCGCTGGAGAAGGCCATGGAGGCCGATCTGGACCTGGTGAAGATTTCCCCCACCGCCGTCCCCCCCGTCTGCAAGCTCATGGACTACGGTAAGTTCAAGTTCGAGCAGACCAAGCGGGAGAAGGAAGCCAAGAAGAATCAGCGCGTCGTGGAGATCAAGGAAGTCCGCATGTCTCCCAGCATTGACGTGAACGACTTCAACGTCAAGCTGCGCAACGCTCAGAAGTTCCTGGGCGAGGGCAACCGCGTCAAGGTCACCGTCCGCTTCCGCGGCCGTGAGATGGCGCATACGGACATCGGCAAGAATCTGCTGGTGAAATTCGCGGAGGAGTGCGGCGAGGTCGCCACGTTGGATAAGGAGCCCAAGCTGGACGGACGGCACATGTCCATCTTCCTCTCCCCCAAGACCGCGAAGGAGACCAAGAAGTAAGAGGGCTTCCTTCTTACCTGTATCCTGGATATTGTTAAAGTAAAGGAGATCACTACCATGCCTAAGCTGAAAACCCACAGCGGCGCGAAGAAGAGATTCAACCTCACCAAGACCGGCAAGGTCAAGCGCGCCCACGCCAACAAGCGTCACCTGCTCAACGGTCACGGCAAGACCACCAAGCTGAAGAGAGGCCTCCGTGCCGGCGCTTACGCGGACAAGACCAACGAGCCCGCCATCAAGCGTCTGATCCCTTATAAATAAGAACTTTTTACTCATTGATATAGGAGGCTAATCTACAATGGCTAGAGTTAAAGGCGCGATGATGACGCGCAAGAGAAGAAATAAGACCCTGAAGCTGGCGAAGGGCTACTTTGGCGCGAAGTCCAAGCACTTCAAGATGGCCAAGGAGCAGGTCATGAAGTCCCTGGTGTACGCTTACACCGGCCGCCGTCTGAAGAAGCGCGATTTCCGTCAGCTCTGGATCGCCCGCATCTCCGCCGGCTGCAAGCAGAACGGCATGAACTACTCCACCTTCATGAACGGCCTGAAGAAGGCTGGTGTGGAGATCAACCGCAAGATGCTCTCCGAGCTGGCCATCCACGACAAGGCTGCTTTCACCCAGCTGACCGAGCTGGCCAAGAGCAAGCTGGCCTAAGATTCGATCGAAAAACCGGAACTCCGTCTGGAGTTCCGGTTTTTTGTTTGTCTGTCTCCCGATTACCTGCGCCGGTCCATGTGCTCCTGCCACCGCTGGCGGAAGAGCTCCAGATGGCACCGCTCATCGGCCAGAATCCGCCGCAGATTGGCCCGCACGTTCTCGTCCCCGATCCAGCGGGCCTGGTTCTCGTAGATCCGGATGGAGGCCTCCTCCGCCCGGACGGCGGCCTGCAATAAGGGACCCATCATCCGGTTATACTGATTGTACTCGGGCGACCACCAGACCCGCCGGCCCCGCTGTACGCTCCACAGGCGGGGCTCGCCCCCCAGCTGCACCGCCAGCGCCCCGAAGATCTCCAGGTGGTGGAGCTCCACCATGGCCACCTCGTGGAAGGTCTGGGCCAGCGCCTCCTCCCCGGCGCACACCAGCTGGTCATACAGATACAGGGACGCCGCGGACATCTCGGACGTCCCGCCCCCCATGTTGCTCAACATGGCCCGGGCATAGCGGAGGTTTCTGCCCTCCACCCGGATCTCCGGATAGGGCTCCGGCGCGCGGAAGGCCGCGGCCACGCAGATCATTTCCATCGGTACCCCTCCCTTCCTTAAATCTAATTTTAAATATTATATCTAATACTCCTGTTGACTATTTCTTGCGATGCGTGTTATACTAACCATAGCAGAGGCGGTGTACGCCTTTCAATCTATGCGTGATCGGGTGACTTTTATGAACCATGAACATATCCTGCCTGGCGATTCCTCCAAGCTCTACTACCACCCCGCTCCCCGCCGGAAGCGGATCTCTGAACAGGGCCGGGACCCCTACGACGGCCTGCGCCCCTGGTCGGCCATCACCCACGGTGCGGGCGCCCTGCTGGGCGTGGTGGGCACCGTGGCTCTCCTCCTGCGCGCCTGGGCCCTGGGTCTGGACGCCTGGCATGTGGTGTCCTTTCTGATCTATGGGCTGTCCATGATCGGGCTCTATACGGCCAGTACCCTCTACCACTGCGTCAACACCAGCGTCAAGGGCCGCATCGCCCTGCGCAAATACGACCACACCTCCATCTATCTCCTCATCGCCGGGTCCTATACCCCCATCTGTCTGGTCCCCCTGCGGACCTACGGTCTCTGGGGCTGGGTCCTCTTCGGGGTGATCTGGGCGCTGGCCCTGGCGGGCTTCGCGCTGGCGGTGGCCTGGATCGACGCCCCCCGCTGGGTGACCTCCGGGCTGTGCCTCTTCATGGGGTGGATGGCGCTGGTGGCCCTGGTCCCCCTCACCCAGGTGCTCCCCGCCGCCGGATTTTTCTGGCTCCTGGCGGGCGGTGTGCTCTACTCGGTGGGCGGCGTGCTCTACGCGGTCAAGTGGCCCGGCCGGAACAACCCCCGCTTCGGCTGTCACGAGATCTTCCACGTGTTCATCCTGCTGGGCAGCGTCTGCCACTTTATCCTCATGTACCAGGTGGTCGCTTTCCTCTAAGTTGATCCTGCACCAAGGCCGCAGTCCGATGGACTGCGGCCTTTTCCTTCCGGTTGACAGACCGGACCGGGAGGCACTATACTGAATACAAACTCATCCAAGGAGGTCCTCCCTATGGCACATATCGCATGGATCGGCGCCGGTGTGATGGGACGCCCCATGGCCGGCCATCTGGCCGCCCACGGACACAGCGTTTCCGTCTATACCCGCCGTTTTGAAACCCTCTCTGAAGTGGCGGCCCAGTATCATCTGACCCCCTGCTCCACCATCGCCCAGGCGGTCCAGGATGCCGACGCCATCTTTGTCATGGTCGGCTATCCCCGCGACGTGGAGGAGGTCTTTACCGGCGCGGAGGGCATCTTTGCCCACGCCAAGCCCGGCGCGCTGGCCATCGACATGACCACCTCCTCCCCCGCGCTGGCCCAGCGGCTCCACGCCCTGGGAAAGGAGCGGGGCATCCGCGTGCTGGACGCCCCGGTCTCGGGCGGAGACAGCGGCGCCCGCAACGCCTCCCTCTCCATCATGGTAGGGGGCGACGAGGCCGACTTTGAGGCGGCCGCCCCCTTCTTCGCCTGCATGGGCAAGAGCATCCACTACATGGGCCCCGCCGGGGCCGGACAGCACACCAAGGCCGCCAACCAGATCGCCGTGGCGGGGGCCACCGCCGCCTATACCGAGGCGCTGGTCTACGCCCAGCAGGTGGGGCTGGATCCCCAGGCCATGCTCCAGGCCATCGGCGGCGGAGCGGCGGGCTCCTGGCAGATCGCCAATATGGCCCCCCGGGTGCTCAAGGGCGATTTCGCCCCCGGCTTTTTCATCAAGCACTTCATCAAGGACATGCGCATCGTCCAGGAGGAGTGCCGCAGCCGCGGCGTGGACCTGGAGATGCTCAACACCGTCTGCGCCCTCTATGAGAAGATGGCGGAGGACGGCCTGGAGAACGAGGGGACCCAGGCCTTGATCCAATATTACCAGTCCCGCTGAACACTTCTCAAAAATGCAAGCATTTTTGAGAGCGGGATGCAGTCCGCGGCGCGCACTCGCTGGCGCTCGCACACTTGCGGCCTGAGTAGAGTGTTTTCCGACGTACATGCCGCCGGAAAACACGATTTGACTTGATTCTGCCGTCTGCGGACGGCAGAACTCTGCGAGGCTCTTGCAGCAGAACGTAAGAACATGTGCTGGATCGCCACTCTTCCCCGGCCCCGATCTTCGGATTTGGGCCGGGGCTTTTTTCGGGCGCTTCTGGGTGCTTTTTCTGTTTTTGTGTCTCTTTGCCATTGACAAATGCCATTTCCTCCGCCTACAATGGGAAAATACTTGCTCAAACGCGATATTCCAGCCAGAAAGGATCGGATGTGCCCCGTGACCCGTGATCGTATGCTCCGCTTCTGGCGGGGACCGTGGAGACGCAATCCATGGCTCCGCCTTCCCGTCATCGGCTTTGCCCCGCTGCTCCTCCTCTACCTATGCCAGCTCATCACCTTACAGGGTGCACCGGAGGCCGCGGCCTGGATGGACAGCCATGTGCAGGCCGTCTTTTTTACATACTGCTTTCTCTTTTTGCTCCAGCAGCTGCTCCTGCTTCTGACCCGGCGCTTCTTCGCGGCGGCGGCCATACTCACGCTGCCCCTGCTCCTCTTCTCCATCGCCAACCACTTGAAGGAGGTCCTCAACGGCGCCCCCATCCTGGCCAGCGACCTGGCCATGACCGGGCAGGCCGGGCAGATCGCCGGATTTCTCCGCCCCGGGATGGAGCTGGGTACGGCCACCTGGCAGGGGATCGGGCTTGCCCTCCTCCTGCTGGTGCTGGCCTTTCTCTTCTCCAAGGGGGAGCCCTCTCCCCGCTGGAACCGGCTCCCCCGCCGCCTGGGCTGCCTGGCCCTGACCCTCTCCCTGCTGGGCAATCTCCTGTGGATGCCCGGCTCCCGCGCCCTCCTCTCCGGCCCCGAGGGGGAGAGCCAGGGGGAGCGCAACCAGCGCTTGGGCCTGCTCTCCGGCATGTACAGCGCCCTGTGCGAGAGCGCCATGGAGGCCCCCGATGCCTACACCGAGAACAACCTCAACCGCATCCTCCTCCAGCTGGAGGCCGCCCAGGAGCCCGCCGACCCCCAGGCCCAGCAGCCCAACATCATCCTCATCCTGTCGGAGAGCTTCTTCGACATCACCACCCTCCCCGGCATCACCTTTGCGGAGGACCCCATCCCCAACTTCCACGCCCTCCAGCAGGAGGCCGCCGGGGGGACCTTCCTCTCCTCCGCCTATGCGGGGGGCACCGGGAATGTGGAGATGGAGCTCTTCACCGGCGTCCCCTCCGCCTTCCCCGGCGCGTCGGAGAGCCTCACCACCCTCAGCGACCGCACCGCCTACTCCCGTCTCCCCTCCCTGGTCAAGGCCCTGGAAGGGCAGGGCTATGAGACCGCCATGGTGCACTCCTACAACGACAGCCTCTACAACCGCGCCTCCAACCTGCCCGCCATCGGCTTCGACCAGCTGGTGTACGATGAGGACTTCACCGTGGAGCCCCGGTATGCGGGCGGCTACCTCTCAGACGACACCCTGGCCGACCAGCTCCTTACCCTCTTCGGGGAGAAGGGGGACGCCCCCCTCTTCCTCTACGGTCTGACCATGGAGAACCACCAGCCCTATTACGACGGGAAATTTTCCTCCCCCTCCGGGATAGACTATACCTGTCCCAGTCTGACCGGAGCCGACCTGGGGGCCCTGGACTCCCTGATCCACGGCCTCCACGACGCCGACGCCATGCTGGGCAAGCTGGTGGACGCCCTGGAGGACTGCGGGGAGCCCGTCCTCCTGGTCTTCCTGGGGGACCACCTGCCCGGGCTCTCTCTGGGCACTTCAGACTCCATCTACTCCAAGCTGGGCTACTCCTCCTCCCCCAACACCGAGGACTGGGACACCCAGGAGCTCTTCCGGATGCACCAGACCTCCTATGTGGTGTGGAACAACTACGGCGCGGAGCTGGAGGCCCCCGACCTGGTGAGCGTCTCGGGCATGGGAACCCAGATCCTGGACTGGGCGGGGCTCTGGAAGCCCCTCTGGTTCACCTGGGTGGACCAGGCCGGTGAGGACATGCTGCTCTACCGGGAGCGGCTCTTCGTGGACGGCGCGGGGACGGCCTACGCCGCTCCGCCCGAGGAGAGCGCGGAGACCGTCTCCATCTACCGCTCCCTGGTCTACGACATCCTCTACGGGGAACACTATATTGCGGAGGAGCTCACCTGCTACACCCCTGAGCGGGAATAAATTCCATCCCCCGGCCCTTGCCAAAGGGACCACAGCCCGCTATGATAGGGGAGAAGCGCAAGCAACCCAACCGAACAGGAGGCTCGTTTTCCGGTGCGCATTGTGAAATCTGTTTTTCGTATCCTGCTGCGGCTCATTCTCATTGCGGCCGCTCTGGCCGCCCTGGCCGCGCTCACCCTGGCCTTTCTCCGCTGGCGGGGCTACATCCTCCTGCCGGACGAGGTCCATCCCCCCGAGTGGCAGGTCTTCGGCGTGGATGTGTCCACCTACCAGGGGGAGGTGGACTGGACCTCCCTGGCCGGGCAGGGGGTGGACTTCGCCTTCATCAAGGCCACCGAGGGCAGCGGCCTCAAGGACGTGCGCTTTGCGGAGAACTGGAGCGGCTCCCAGGCCGCCGGCATCCGCCCCGGGGCCTACCATTTCTTCAGCTACGACAGCCCCGGCGAGACCCAGGCCCAGAATTTCATCGAGACCGTGCCGGTGACGCCGGGCTCCCTCCCCCCGGTGGTGGACATCGAGTTTTACGGCTCCTATCTGGATGAGCCTGCCGACGCCGCTTCCACCAAGGCCATTCTGGACCCCCTCCTGGAGGCGCTGGAGGAGCACTACGGCGTCAAGCCCATCCTCTACGCCACCTACCGCTCCTACCAGCTCTATCTCTCCGGGCGGGAGTATCAGGACTACCCCCTCTGGATCAGCAGTCCCCTGGTGGCCCCCCTGCTCCACGACTGGGACTTCTGGCAGTATAGCCACGCCGCCCGGCTGGAGGGCTATCAGGGCCGGGAGCAGCGCATCGACCTGAACGTCTTCCGTGGCAGCCGGAAGGCCTTCGATGCCTTCGGCCTGCCCACTGCATAATAAGAAAACGGCCCTCCGGCTTGTTGCCGGAGGGCCATTCTTTTTTACTGTATCTGCACGGTGCTCTCGTCTATATAGACGCTGCCTTCCCATCCCGACTCCTGCGCGTCTCCGTACACGGCCACCCCTTCCTGGGGGGTGAGGGTGTACTCATAATAGACATGGGCTTCGTCGCTCTCTCCCGGGAGGAGCACCGTGGTCTCCGTCTGGGCCTCTGTCACCACGTCCACCGACCGGTGCGCGCCCCAGTCCATCCAGCGGGAGATCTGCCGGGCCCCGGAGTAGATGGAGGCCGCTACCAGAACGCACAGCACCGCGCCCACCGTCCACCGGGTCCGCCGGTCCGGCCGGCGCCGCTGGTCCGACACGCCGCACAGCCGCGCCGCCAGCTCCTCCGGCGTGCCCCACTGCTCCATCAGGCGCGCCTCTCCCTCCGCCCCCGCTTCCGCCAGGGTGCGCTCGTAATAGGTCACCAGGCGCTCGGCCTCCGCCCGATCCACCCGGAGGATCAGGGCATTCCACAGCCCCTGCAAATAGGCTTCCTTCGTCATATTTCCTTTCCTCCCGCTGTCCTGTGGTTGTTCGGTGCTATCATATAATATCCCCGGCCCACAGACAAGGCTCCCTTCTTTAAAATCGGATTAAAAATCAGGCTGTCAAAAAAGCCGTTTGCCCTGCAATCCGCTCTGTCCTGCCTGCATGGAAAAGCCCTCGGCAGAGTTTTGCCGCCCGCAGGCGGCAAAAGAACGTCCAAATCTGTTTTTTCCGGGGACATACGCCTCGGAAAAAACTCTGCTCAGGCCGCAAGTGTGCGAGCGTCAGCGAGTGCATGCGGCGGCCTGCATCCCCCTCGAAAAAATGCTTGCATTTTTGAGAAGCGTGTCGAACTGTTTCGACACGCTGTCCGGATTTACCGCCTTGTCGACCAGCCCCTCTCCCACCCGGTTATCTTTGTCTATCCTGCACAATTCCAAATTCATTTCCAACACCGGAACATCCTGTATTCCCGCTTTTAGGGGTTGTAAAATGAAAAATTTTGTACTATTATGTAAGTTACGTGTATTTCATATTTTCCGAGCGGGGCCGGTCCGGCCCCGGGAACATGAAGGAGATTTCGGCTATGAGCCTGCGCATCGGCATTGATATCGGCTCCACCACCGTCAAGGTCGTGGTGCTGGATGAATCCAACAAACTGCTCTTCCGTTCTTATGAGCGGCACTACTCCAAGACCCGCGAGCGGGCCTGCGAGACCCTCCACTCCATCGAGGACCGATTCCGGGGCCAGCAGGTCAAGCTGGTCATCACCGGCTCGGCCGGCTTGGGCGTGGCCAAGGCCAGCAACATCGATTTCGTGCAGGAGGTCTACGCCACCGCCGCCGCCGTCCGGGAGTACTACCCCGCCACCGACGCCGTCATCGAGCTGGGCGGCGAGGACGCCAAGATCATCTTCTTCGGCGGCGCCCTGGAGGAGCGCATGAACGGCTCCTGTGCCGGTGGAACGGGTGCCTTCATCGACCAGATGGCCACCCTGATGAACGTCACCGCGGACGAGCTGGACCGGCTCTCCCTCCAGCATGAGAAGATCTACCCCATCGCCTCCCGCTGCGGTGTGTTCGCCAAGACTGACATCCAGCCCATCCTCAACCAGGGCGGGCGGAAGGAGGACGTGGCCGCCTCCATCTTCCAGGCCGTGGTGGACCAGACCGTGGCCGGTCTGACCCAGGGCCGGGAGCTCAAGGGGACCATCGTCTTCCTGGGCGGCCCCCTGCACTTCCTCATGGGCCTGCGGGAGCGCTTTGTGGAGACCCTCCACCTGGACGGGGAGCACGCCATCTTCCCCGAGGACGGCGACTGCTTCGCCGCCATTGGCGCGGCCCTCTGTGCCGACGAGTACCGGGAGCGCCCCTTCGAGGAGGTCCTCAAGCTGCTGGAGGAGAGCGTGGACGCCAAGACCACCGTGGACACCATGCCCCCCCTCTTTACCAGTGAGGCCGACTACGCCGCCTTCCTGGAGCGCCACAACGCCAACCACCCGCCCAAGGCCGACCTGGAGACCTACGCCGGACCCGCGTGGCTGGGCATCGACGCCGGCTCCACCACCACCAAGATGACCCTCATCACGGCGGACGGCGGACTGCTCTACACCTACTACCACTCCAACCAGGGCAACCCCGTGGCCATCGTGCTGGAGCAGCTGCGCAAGCTCTACGAGCTGTGCGGGGACCGCATCCAGATCAAGGGCGCGGCGGTCACCGGCTACGGCGAGGCCCTCATCCAGAACGCCTTCCGCTGCGACCTGGGTCTGGTGGAGACGGTGGCCCACTACAAGGCTGCCGCCCACTTCAACCCCGACGTGGACTTCATCATCGACATCGGCGGCCAGGACATGAAGTGCTTCAAGATCCGCAACGGCGCGGTGGACTCCATCATGCTCAACGAGGCCTGCTCCTCCGGCTGCGGCTCCTTTATCGAGACCTTCGCCAAGGCCCTGGGGTATGATATCGCCTCCTTCTCCAAGCTGGGGCTCTTCTCCCCCCGCCCGGTGAACCTGGGCTCTCGTTGTACCGTGTTCATGAACTCCTCCGTGAAGCAGGCCCAGAAGGACGGCGCCAGCGTGGAGGACATCAGCGCGGGACTGTCCATCTCCATCGTGAAGAACGCGGTCTACAAGGTCATCCGGGCCGCCTCGGCCGACGACCTGGGCCGCCACATCGTGGTGCAGGGCGGCACCTTCCTGAACGACGCCGTGCTCCGGGCCTTTGAGCAGGAGCTGGGCCGGGACGTGACCCGTCCCACCATCGCGGGCCTCATGGGGGCCTTCGGCGCGGCCCTGGCCGCCCGGGACCTCCATCTGGAGCGCTCCA
The DNA here is from genome assembly GCF_014982855.1 of Pseudoflavonifractor gallinarum. Classification (GTDB taxonomy): domain Bacteria; phylum Bacillota; class Clostridia; order Oscillospirales; family Oscillospiraceae; genus Pseudoflavonifractor_A; species Pseudoflavonifractor_A gallinarum. Next base: position 62,331 of record NZ_JADCKF010000008.1, read on the forward strand.
CCCTCCTGACCCGGGAGGATCTGGCGTCCTTCACCCACACCGCCAAGCCCGTCACCTGCGGCCTGTGCACCAACCACTGCTCCCTCACCGTCAACCAGTTTGACGGCGGACGCAAGTTCATCTCGGGCAACCGCTGCTCCCGCCCCCTGGGCAAGGAGAAGACCCAGCTGCCCGACCTGATGAATTTCAAGTACAAGAAGCTCCGCTCCCTCCAGGGCATGGGCGAGGGGGACGGCTCCCGGGGCCGCATCGGCATCCCCTTCGGCCTGAATATGTACGAGAACCTCCCCTTCTGGTTCACCTTCTTCACCAAGCTGAACTTTGAGGTGGTCCTCTCCCCCGAGTCCTCCCGCAAGCTCTACCTGAAGGGCCAGCGCACCATCCCCTCGGACACGGTGTGCTACCCCGCCAAGCTCCTCCACGGCCATGTGGAGGCCCTGGTGGAGGAGGGGGTGGACGCCATCTGGTACCCCTGCATGTCCTACAACAACGACGAGGGCATCGGCGACAACCACTACAACTGCCCCGTGGTGGCCTACTACCCGGAGCTGCTGGCTGCCAACGTGCCCTCTCTGAAGAAGACCCGCTTCCTGGACCCCTATGTGGGCCTGTGGCGGCACAAGGACTTCATCAAGCGGATCTCCGCCCTCATGGAGCGGGAGTTCCAGATCCCAAAGCGGGAGACCCGCATGGCCGCCCAGGCGGCCTACACCGCCTACGAGAACTACCTGGACGTGGTGCGGGAGACCGGCAAGGAGTACATCGAGTACGCCCGGGCCCACGACATGCCCATCCTGGTCATGTGCGGCCGCCCCTACCACATCGACCCGGAGATCAACCACGGCATCAACGACCTCATCACCTCCTTCGGCTTCGTCCTGGTCACCGAGGACGCCCTGAGCTATCTGGAGGGCTACGCCCCCCGGAAGGTGCTCAACCAGTGGACCTTCCAGAGCCGGATGTACAACGCCGCCCGCTATGTGTGCACCCAGGAGGACATGCAGGCCATCCAGCTGGTCTCCTTCGGCTGCGGCACCGACGCCATCACCACCGACGAGCTGCGGGACATCCTGGAGGAGGGCGGCAAGCTCTACACCCAGCTCAAGATCGACGACATCAGCAACCTGGGCGCTGTGACCATCCGCATCCGTTCCCTGATGGCCGCCATCGAGGCCCGGAAGGCCCGGCAGTGAACCTCACCCCATCGAAAGGAAGCAAGCTATGGCTGAATTAGTATACGATAAGACCGGGCGGCTCCTCTTCACCAAGGAGATGAAAGAGGAGTACACCCTCCTCATGCCCCAGATGCTCCCCGTCCACTTCGGCATGATGGCCCGCCTGCTGGAGCGGGAGGGCTTCAAGGTGGAGACCCTCAACACCTCCGGCAAGAGCATCGTGGACGCCGGACAGAAGTACGTCCACAACGACACCTGCTATCCCGCCCTCCTGGTCATCGGCCAGCTCATCGACGCCATCCAGAGCGGGCGGTACGACGTACACAAGGTGGCCCTCCTCATCACCCAGACGGGCGGCGGCTGCCGGGCCTCCAACTACATCCACCTGCTGCGCAAGGCCCTCAAGAAGGCGGGGCTGGAGTTCGTCCCCGTGGTGTCGGTCAACCTCTCCGGCCTGGAGAAGAACCCCGGCTTCCAGCTGACCCTCCCCTTCATCCGCAAGGCGGTGTTCGCCATGATGTACGGCGATATCATCGTGCAGACCTCCAACCAGGTCCGCCCCTACGAGGTCACCGCCGGGCAGACCGACGCGGCCATCGAGTCCTGCATGCAGCGCCTCCTGGACGGCATGGACCAGGGCAAGGGCCTCTCCTACCCCCAGATGTGCGAGAACTTCAAGTGGATCGTCCAGACCTTCCGGGACATCCCCGTCCAGGGGGAGCCCAAGGTCCGTGTGGGCGTGGTCGGCGAGATCTACATCAAGTACTCCCCCCTGGGCAACAACAATCTGGAGCAGTTCCTCCTCTCCGAGGGGGCCGAGCCCGTGGTGCCCGGCCTCACCGACTTCATCATCTTCAAGATCAACAACCGCGAGGTGGACGTGGATCTCTACGGCGGCAAGTGGATCAAGAAGAAGGTGTGCGAGCTCTTTGAGAACTATGTGAAGAAGTGCCAGCGGGCCATGATCGCCGCCATGAGCGCGGGCGGCTTCCGGGCGCCGGGCACCTTTGACGACCTGCGCCGCCTCATCCGGGGCTACCTGGGCGAGGGCAACAAGATGGGCGAGGGCTGGCTCCTCACCGCCGAGATGCTGGAGCTCATCCACTCCGGCACCCCCAACATCGTGTGCACCCAGCCCTTCGGGTGCCTGCCCAACCACATCGTGGGCAAGGGCATGATCCGCAAGCTGAAGGACGACTATCCCCTGTCCAACATCGTGGCCATCGACTACGACCCGGGCGCCACCAAGATCAACCAGGAGAACCGCATCAAGCTCATGCTGGCCAACGCCCGTGCCCTGGCCAAGGAGGCCGATTCGGCTTCTCACGCCCCGGCCGGGGAAGAGCGGGTACCCGTGGAGGCCTAAGATGGATGAGCTGCACTTTGTGGACGCCTGCACGGAGGAACACTTCCGTGCCATGAGCGCCATCCACGCCCGGGGCTGGCACGACACCTACCCCGGCTATGTCCCCGAGGACTACCTGCGGGACGTCATCACCGAGGACCACTGGGTCCCCATCTTTCGGGAGGACCACCGCACCGGGAAGTGCCACGGACTGCTCCTCTACCGGGGAGACACCCCGGTGGCCTGCTGCAATTACGGCCCCGCCCGGCTCTCCCTGCCCAGGGACGCGGCCTATTCCGGCTGGGGCGAGGTGTGCTCCTTCTATGCCGAGCCCGCCGAGATCGGCCGGGGCTACGGCTCCATGCTGATGGAGGAGACCCTCCGCCGCCTGAAGGCGGACGGCTTCGCCTCCTGCTTCGTGCTGGTGCTGGAGGAGAACGCCCGGGCCCGCCGGTTCTATGCCCGCCACGGCTTCGCCTGGGACGGCACCCACAAGGACATCCCCTTCCCCCACGACATGATCTGTGTGGACCTGCGGTATACCAGAACCCTGTAAGGGGCCTTCCCGGTTGACTTTTCCTTCCTTTTCCCTTATAATAAACGTGTAAGTTTAAATACTGGCTGTGCTGATTTTGCCCCGTCGTCCCCCCGCACAGCCTGTGACAGAAGCCGGACAGCGGGTTTTCCCATGGAAAGCCCGCTGTTTTTGTCCATCTGTCCCAATGGAAAGGAGGATTCCCCCTTGTCTCCCAGCGAAAACAAGATGGGCGTCATGCCCGTCCGTCCCCTGCTGCTCACCATGTCCTGGCCCATGATGCTCTCCATGCTGGTCCAGGCCCTCTACAACATGGTGGACAGCATGTTTGTGGCACAGCTCAACAGCGACGCCTTTGTGGCCCTCTCCCTGGTCTTTCCGGTGCAGAGCCTGATCACCGCCATCCAGGCCGGTACCGGCGTGGGCGTGAACACCATGCTCTCCCGCCGTCTGGGCCAGAAGCGGCCCGAGGAGGCCAGCGCCGTGGCCTGCCACGGCTATTTCCTCTACTTCCTGTGCTGGGTGGTCTTTCTCACCCTGGGCATGCTCTTTGCCCGTCCCTTTATGGAGCTCTACTCCGATGTGCCCCGGGTCATCGAGTACGGCGTGACCTACCTGCGCATCGTGGTGCTGTTCTCCCTGGGTTCCTGCATGCAGTTTGCCGCCGAGCGGGTCCTCCAGGCCAGCGGCAACTCCATCGGCCCCATGGTGATCCAGGGCGTGGGGGCCATCGTCAATCTGATCCTGGACCCCATTCTGATCTTTGGCCTCTTGGGCTTCCCCCGTCTGGAGGTGGCCGGCGCGGCCATCGCCACCGGGCTGGGCCAGGTGGTGGGCATGGTCATCGGCCTGGTCATGGTGGCACGCAGCCCCATCGTCCACGTCTCCTTCCGGGGCTTCCGCCCCCAGGGGGCCATCGTGGCCGACATCTACCGCATCGGACTGCCCGCCATCGTGATGCAGTCCCTCTTCACCATCATGACCCTGGGGACCAACAAAATCCTGGCCCTCTTCTCGGATACCGGCGTCTTCATCATGGGGGCCTATTTCAAGGTGCAGTCCTTCGTGTTCATGCCCATCTTCGGCATGAACAACGGCCTCACCCCCATCGTCAGCTACAACTACGGGGCCAAGCGCCCCGACCGCATCCGGGAGGCCATCCATTTCGCCCTGCTGATCGGCGGAGGCATCATGCTGCTGGGAACGGCGGTCTTCCTCCTCTTCCCCGGGGCGCTGCTGGGCTTCTTTGACGCCGACGCCGCCACCCTGGCCGCCGGCATTCCCGCCCTGCGCATCCTGTGCCTCTCCTTCCTCCCCGCCGGGATCTCCATCCTGCTCAGCTCGGCCTTCCAGGCCCTGGGCGTGCCCTCCCTCAGCCTGGGCCTGAGCCTGCTGCGGCAGGTCATCCTGATCTTCCCCCTGGCCCTCCTGCTGGGCCTTGCGGCGGGCGCGGGGGCGGTCTGGTACGCCTTTGTCATCGCCGAAGCCCTCCCCTGTATCGGCGCGCTGGTGCTGTATCGCTGGTTTTCCAAGACCAAGATCGACGCGATCTCCTGCCAGCCGTAACACCTGTCTCTTCTTGGATTGTGAGGTTGATTTGTACTTGCGTCATTCCCTTCTCTGCCTGAGCGCCTCCCTGCTCCTGCTCGCCTCCTGCGCCGCGCCCACCCCTCAGAGCAGCTTCCCGGCGGCGTCCTCTCCGTCCGCCCCAGCCCAGGACGCTCCCCTGACCGCGGAGACCCTGGACGGGTGCGCCGTCTCCGATCTGGAGACCTTTCTCGCCCTGGACGGCCCCGGCGCCCTCCTGCTGGGCCAGGTCCCCGAGGCCGGACTCACCCTCTACGGGCTCAACCCGGGCCTGGGGGGCGGGGTGATCCTCCGGCAGGAGGAGGACCTCTTCCCCTTTGACCAGCGCTTTCTCCCCGACGAATCGCCCCGCCTCCCCGATCTGTGGTGGGCGGACTTTGACGGGGACGGCTCCTCGGAGCTGGCCGTCAACTATCTGACCTTAAACACCACCGACCAGCACATCTTTGAGCTGCATCTCTACCGCCCGGAGGAGGACGGCTGGACCGACACCGCCCTCCGGGCCGAGGACTGGGTGTCCACCCTGGAGGACACCGTCGGCTATCAGTTCGACCCCATCTCGGGCGGGGTGTCCCTGACCGCGGAGGAGAGCTCCCTCCTCTACTATCTGGAGGATCTGCCCGACCCCGACCCGGCCCAGCCCCTCACCTTCCAGGGGCAGACCTATTTCCGGGAGGAGGACGGACGCATCACCGCGGTCTTCGGCATCGGCCTGCGCCTGTCCGGCGAGGAGGAGCCCTTCTACTTCGCCCGGCTCCTGGCCGACGTGACCTATGACGGCGCCTCCTTCTCCCTGTCCCGCTTCACGCTGGAACCCAGCTACGGCGTATAGCTCACTCTCTGCCACTTCGTCCCCCTCTGCCCCTCCGGGCGGAGGGGGATATGTCTTTATATGACATTGGCGTTTTTCCCACTCTATGGGCACTTTTGCTGTCCTTTCTCCCGCATTCCCCTCTTTAAATCGTGAACTTTATCCATTTTTCTTGACTTTTTCTCAATTAAGCATATAATAACAGCGTAATAAGCGAAATAAGGAGGTCGTTATCTTGGCTCGAAAGGCAGCAACCACAGCAAAAGCTGTTGCTAAAACATCCACCCGCATGTCAAAGAAGGGGCCCCTCACCCCCGACATGCTGCGTAAGATCGACGCCTATTGGCGGGCCGCCAATTATCTGGCCGCCGGACAGCTCTATCTGCTGGATAACCCCCTGCTCCGGAAACCCCTGCAAAGCGAGCACCTCAAGAAGACCATTGTGGGCCACTGGGGTACGGTGCCTGGGCAGAACTTCATCTACACCCACCTGAACCGCATCATCACCAAGTATGACCTCAACATGATCTACCTCTCCGGCCCGGGCCACGGGGGCAACGCCATGGTGGCCCAGACCTATCTGGAGGGTACTTACAGCGAGATCTATCCCAACATCAGCCAGGATCTGGAGGGCATGAAGAAGCTCTTCAAGCAGTTCTCCTTCCCCGGCGGCATCGCCAGCCATGTGGCACCCGAGACCCCCGGCTCCATCAACGAGGGAGGCGAGCTGGGCTATTCCCTGGCCCATGCCTTCGGCGCGGTGCTGGATAACCCCACCCTCATCGCCGCCTGCGTGGTGGGCGACGGCGAGGCCGAGACCGGCCCCCTGGCCACCGCCTGGCACTCCAACAAGTTCCTCAACCCCGTCATTGACGGCGCGGTGCTCCCCATCCTGCACCTCAACGGCTTCAAGATCTCCAACCCCACCATCTTCTCCCGCATCACCCATGAAGAGGTGGAGGATTTCTTCAAGGGCTGCGGCTGGACCCCCCGCTTTGTGGAGGGGGACGACCCGGTCAAGATGCACCAGCAGATGGCGGCCGCCCTGGACTGGGCCGTGCGGGAGATCGACCGCATCCAGCAGAGCGCCCGCACCACCGGCGACACCACCCGTCCCCGCTGGCCCATGATCGTCTTCCGCTCCCCCAAGGGCTGGACCGGCCCCAAGGAGGTGGACGGCCTGCGGGTGGAGGGGACCTTCCGTGCCCATCAGGTGCCCATCTCCATCGGCGAGGACCACCCGGAGCACCTGAAGCTGCTGGAAAACTGGCTCAAGAGCTACCATCCCGAGGAGCTCTTCGACCGCAACGGCACCCTCATCCCCGAGCTCCAGGCTCTGGCCCCCAAGGGGGACCGGCGCATGGGCGCCAACCCCCACGCCAACGGCGGACTGCTCCTGCGGGACCTGCGCATCCCCGATTTCCGGGAGTACGCCGTGGACGTCCCCGCCCCCGGCGAGGTCAAGGGCGAGGACATGACCGAGCTGGGCAAATTCGTCCGGGACATCCTCAAGCTCAACGCCGAGGCCCGCAACTTCCGGGTCTTTGGCCCGGATGAGACCATGTCCAACCGGCTGGGCGCCGTGTTCCACGAGACCAACCGCTGCTGGAACGCCGAACGCACCGACCGGGATGAGTACCTGGCCCCCGACGGGCGCATCATGGACTCCATGCTCTCCGAGCACATGTGCCAGGGCTGGCTGGAGGGCTACCTCCTCACCGGCCGCCACGGCATCTTTAACAGCTACGAGGCCTTCATCCGCATCGTGGACTCCATGTTCGCCCAGCACGCCAAGTGGCTCAAGGTCTGCGCCCAGCTCCCCTGGCGGCAGGACATCGCCTCCCTCAACTACGTCCTCTCCTCCAACGTCTGGCAGCAGGACCACAACGGCTTCACCCACCAGGACCCCGGCTTCCTGGACCATGTGGCCAACAAGAAGGCCGACGTGGTGCGCCTTTACCTCCCCCCGGACGGGAACTGCCTGCTCTCCTGCTTCGACCACTGCATCCGCAGCCGGAACTATGTGAACGTGCTGATCACCTCCAAGCACCCCCGTCCCCAGTGGCTCACCATGGACGAGGCCATCAAGCACTGCACCCACGGCATCGGCATCTGGCAGTGGGCCTCCAACGACCAGGGGTGCGAGCCCGACGTGGTCATGGCCTGCTGCGGCGAGACCCCCACGCTGGAGACCCTGGCCGCCGTCACCATCCTGCACAAATACCTCCCGGAGCTCAAGATCCGGGTCATCAACGTGGTGGACCTGATGAAGCTCCAGCCCCATACGGAGCACCCCCACGGCCTGACTGCCGAGGACTACGACGCCCTCTTCACGGTGGACAAGCCCATCATCTTCGCCTTCCACGGCTACCCCACCCTCATCCACGAGCTCACCTACCGCCGCCACAACAAGCGCCTCCACGTGCGTGGCTACAAGGAGGAGGGCACCATCACCACGCCCTTTGACATGCGGGTCCAGAACGACATCGACCGCTTCCACCTGGTGGAGGACGTGGTCAAGCGTCTGCCCCAGCTGGGCAACCGGGGCTCCTTCCTCATCCAGCTCATGAAGGACAAGCTGGTGGAGCACAAGCAGTACATCATCACCAACGGCATCGACATGCCCGAGGTCCGGGACTGGAAATGGAACGGCGGCAAGGGGATCTATTGATCTGGATGCCCGCCGGGACAAAATAACAGGCGGGGACGCTCTCCCAAACGGAAGAGCGTCCCCGCCTTTCTTTTTTAGTCGTTCGGCTCCAGCAGCTGCTTGCGGCACCAGCTCCTGCCGTGCCAGCGCCAGAGGAACAGCCCTGCCCGGATCAGCTCATCCAGCGCCATGGCGATCCAGAGCCCGGCCAGGCCCATCCCCCACACCACGCCGAAGAGGTAGCTTCCGCCCACCCCCACGATCCACGCGGCGATGATGCAGATGGTCACCGGGAAGCGGATGTCTCCGCAGGCCTGGAGGGAGCGCACCATCACCATGTTGACCGCCCGGCCCACCTCCAGTGGGATCTCGATGAGCATGATGGTCTTGGCCAGGGCCAGGACCTGGGGGTCCGAGGTGAAGATGCGGTAGACCGGCTCACACAGGACATAGAGCACCACCGAGACCGCCGTGGACACCCCTGTGGAGATGAGCACGGTGGTCTTGACCTGCCGGTCGGTCCGGGCGATCTCTCCCCCGCCCATCAGCCGGGCCACCACCACCTGGCAGGCCTGGGACATGGCCGAGCCGAAGAGGTAGGTCACGTTGGCGAACATGGTGGCGTACACCCGGGTGTTGACCACGAAGGCCGGGAACACATTGCACACGGTCTGCACCCCGATCTGGGACAGGTTGTAGGAGACCGACTCGCCCCCGGTGGGGATGCCGATGCGCAGCAGCCGCCGCAGCTCCTCCCGGGGGAAGGGGCGCAGATATTCCAGACGGAGCACCGGTCCGAAGCGGACGCGGAAGAGGGTGGCAATGATGATCACGCCCATAACCCGGGAAATGCCGCTGGAGATGGCCGCCCCCGCCACCCCCAGGGCGGGCAGCCCCACCGCCGGGATGCCGTTGATGAGGATGGCGTTGCCGCCGATGTTCAGGCAGTTCATGACCACCGAGACGGCCATGGTCTCCTTCATCATCTGGCTGCTGCGGAAAAAGGCGGTAAAGGTCAGATAGACCGCCTGAAAGACCATGCCCAGACCGATGATGCGCATATAGAGGCAGGCCTCTTCAAACATGACCGCCTGGACCCCCATCAGCCGGAAGACCCAGGGGCTGAAGAGCAGCAGGAAGAGGCTCACCGCCAGCCCGAAGACCAGATTGGCGGCCAGGGAGACCGCGTAGATCTGGTTGACCTTTCGGGTGTCCCGGGCGCCGATGTACTGGGAAATCAGGATCATGGAGGCGGTACACACCACGGAAAAGACCAGCAGCAGCAGATTGGTGATCTGGTTGGCGTTTCCGATGGCCCCCACCCCGTTGGGATCGTGCCAGCCCACCATCATCTGGTCGGCGTTGCCCACCATGAGCTGGAGGAGCAGTTCAATAAAAATCGGCCAGGTCAGGGCCAGGATCTGACTGGCCCCGCCCCGCCCGGATGTACGTTGGGAATCGTGTTTCATAGGGTCATCCTCTCTCAAATCAGGTACCGGACAGAGTCTGGAGGGAGACCTTCGCCCGATGCAGTAGACACTATTATAGAGCCTGCCTTCTCCCCGGTGCAAGGCGGAGTACTGCACACAATTTGCACGCCCCCTCCCCCATCCTTGCACGAGATACACAGAATATCTTTTCTGCGATTTTTGCAGAAACTGAAAAATTACCCTTGACAGATCGCTTCCCCTGTGCTATTCTCATACATGTAGTTAGTCTTAGCTAACTAACAAGTTCCTGGACGGGGGCCATTCCCCCGCTTCTCTTTCCCTTTAGGTTAGCATAAACTAACTATCAAAAAGGAGTGTTACCATGCATCCTCAATCCGCTGCGTTTGAACGGGCCCTCGCCTTTCACTGTGCCCCCGCCCTCTCGGGCGCTGCGCCGGCCAACCTGGTCTCTCTGGCCCGGAGCGAGTATCCGGATCTGCCCGCCCTGCTCGCCCGCTACGGCCGGCGGCTGGAGCCCCTGGGCATCCGGCTCTTCCCCCTGTGCCAGTGTGACCGCCGGTGGCTGCTGCTGGTCTTTCGCCCGGCGCTGCTGCGCCAGGCCCTGGCTCCGGTCCAGGTGCGGGCGTGCCTGCTGCGCTGCGGCTACCCGGCCGGCGGAACTCTGGCGGAGCAGCTGGAGCTGCTGCGGGGCCGGGTCTCCCACGGCGCGGGCTTCCCCCACGAGATCGGGTTCTTCCTGGGCTATCCCCTGGCGGATGTGCTGGGCTTCCTGGCCCTGGGGGGCGAGTGCTGCCGCATGAGCGGATACTGGAAGGTCTACGGTGACGTGGCCTATGCCAGGGGCTGCTTTGCCCGATTCGACCGGTGCCGGGACCGGCTGTGCCGGGGGCTGGCCGACGGGACGCCCCTGCTGGAGCTGCTGCAAACACAGCGAGCGCAGGCTGCATAAGGATACGCTTACATCAAAGGAGGTCGTTTTGACATGCAAATCGCGGTAATCTACTGGACCGGTTCGGGCAACACGGAGGCCATGGCCCAGGCAGTGGCCGAGGGCGCCCGGAATGCCGGTGCGGATGTATCCCTCTTCCAGGTCTCGGAGCTGACCGCCGCCGACGCCGCCAAGTATGAGCGTCTGGCCCTGGGCTGTCCCGCCATGGGGGCCGAGGTGCTGGAGGAGAGCGAATTTGAGCCCTTCTTCACCGAGCTGGAGTCCAAACTCAGCGGAAAAACAGTGGCCCTCTTCGGCTCCTATGGCTGGGGCGACGGGCAGTGGATGCGCGACTGGCAGGAGCGCACCGACCAGTCGGGCGCACAGCTCTGTCAGGACGGCCTGATGGCCCACGAGACCCCCGACGAGGCCGCTCTGGCCCAGTGCCGCTCTCTGGGTGAGGCGCTGGCCAAGTCCTGATTTTCTTCTGTTTTCTCCCTACTCTCTCTTTTCTCTAAACTTCTTTTCTCCAAACTTTCTTTTCTCCAAACTCTGCGCGGGAAACCCGGGCGGCGGTCTGAGACCTCCGCCGCCCGGGGCCTCCTCCCTCCCACCCAAGTGGGACGCCCGGAGCAGGCGAGCCTATGGGCTTCGGCTGGCCTGTTCCGCGCATCCTCCTTCGGTCTACACCTATTTCTCTCTTTTCTCCAAGCAGCAAACGACAGAAGCAGACTCCCCCCGGTGCTGGGCACACCGGGGGGAGTCTGCTTTTCAAAAATGCAGGCATTTTTTCGAGGGGATTTGCTCACTTGACCACTCGGGCGCTCCGGCGCAGCTCCCCTGCCGCGCACAGCACCACCGCACACAGGCAGAGTCCGCCCCCGGCCAGGAACTGTGCCGCGGCCCCCTCCCCCGGGAAGAGGGGCACAAAGGCCCCCACCAGGTAGGGAGAGAGAAAATAACCCACGTTCAGCACCGTGAGCACCAGCGCGGTGGCCCCCGGCAGGGTCTTCTGGGGGGCGGTCTCGGTGAGCTCCAGCATCAGGCAGGGGTTGAAGAGGGCGATCCCCGCCGCCGGGGCGCACACCGCCAGGACCGCCGGGAGCAGGCCGATCTGGAGCCCGGCCAGCAGGTAGCCCCCGCCCATGATCCCAAGGGCCCAGGCAAAGGTATACCGCCCCGTCCGGCGGTAGATGGGGCCGAACACAAAGGCCAGCAGCCCCGAGAGCACCGAGGCCACCGCCGTCACGATCCCCGTGAGCTGGGCGGTCCCCAGCCCGTACCCCTCGATGTAGAGGGAGGCCTGGGTCACATTCACATAGTAACACACCGCAAAGACAAAGCCGATGACACTCAGGCGCAGGATGGCGGGGACGTTCCACCCCTCGCATCCGCCGCCCGGCTGTCCCTCGCGCCGCCCTTCCACCGCATCGGTGGGCAGCAGGCGGATGGTCAGCACCAGGGGGATCAGATTCAGGGCAAAGAGGAGGTACACATTGTACCAGTGCAGGTCGGCCAGCACTCCTCCGGCCAGCACCACCGCAATGCGCCCCAGCTGCATGATCCCGGCGGTGGCCCCCATGACCCGGCGGCGCTCCTCCCCCTCGTAGTACATGCTCACCAGGAGCGGATAGAGGGTGGAGCCCATGCCGTAGGCAATGCCCATCATGGCGCTCCCCACCAGCAGCACCGGCAGGCAGGCCCGCCCCACATAGCTCAGCGCGCCGCTGAACAGGTAGATGGAGAGCCCGGCCACGGCCAGGTGCTTGCGGGCAAAGAAGCGGGTCAGCAGCGGCACGCCCAGGATCCCCGCAATGCCCATCAGGTTGGGCAGGGTCAGCAGGAGCTGGAGCACCGGCTCGGGCACCCCCGGAAAGGCGCTCAGCAGTCCGCTGACCGCCACCGAGGGGGCCAGATAAATCAAATTGACAAAGCAGATGGCATAGATGGGGAGCTTGCGTCTCATAGCAGTCGTCCTTTCTGACAGGTGAAGTGTTATTATATCCCACCCATCCGGGAAAGGCAAGGAAATCTTCCCCTTCTGCCCGCAAAAGCGCAAACAGACACGTTATACATAGCCGGATGCGCCTGCCGTGGCAGCCACGGCAGGCGCATCCTTTTAATCTTCTTTCTTTTTTCTGGTCCAGAACAGCAGGTTCATACCGATCACCACCAGGGCCGTGGCCGCCATGGCGGCCCAGAAGCCCAGGTTGATGCCTGCCCACTCGGTGGTCCCGAACAGGTCGAGCCAGAGCTTTGTCCAGTGGATGGTCATAGCATTTCCTCCTTTTTCACAGCAGCTCGCCGTAATGGCGCACATAGGCTTTTTTCAGGCTTGTGGCCAGCATCATATAGAGCACGATGCAGGGGATCAGATAGGCAAAGTACGCCGCCGGAAGGGCCACCAGACCCAGCAGGGTACCCAGCTTCGTAAAGGGAATCACGGTCAGCACCGCGATCCCGGTGAAGGTCAGCAGAGTCACCCCGGCGGAGGCCCGGCTCTGGAGGAAGGGCAGCTTGGGGGTGCGGATCATGTGGATGACCAGGGTCTGGCTCCACATGGACTCCACGAACCAGCCGGCGTGGAACATGGCGGCATAGGTCTGCTGCATCCCGGCCAGCTCCGCGCCGCTGTAATAGGCGGGGAGGTCGTTGTACAGAATCCCGTGGGAGACAAAGAGCGGACAGAAGACAAAGTACAAAAAGGCGTAGGTGGTCCAGTCGAAGATGGAGCTGGTGGGCCCGATCCACAGCATGAATTTTCCGATGCTGGAGGCGTCCCACTTGCGGGGCTGGGCGATGAACTCCTCGTCCACATTGTCCCAGGGGATGGCGGTGCAGCTCAGGTCATAGATCAGGTTGAGCAGGATCAGATGGATGCTCTCCATGGGCAGGAAGGGCAGCAGGGCCGAGGCCGCCAGCACGGAAAACATGTTCCCGAAGTTGGAGGAGGCCGTCATCTTGATGTATTTGATCATGTTGGCGTAGGTCTTGCGGCCCTCCACGATCCCCCGCTCCAGCACCATCAGGTCCTTTTCCAGCAGGATGATGTCGGCCGACTCCTTGGCGATGTCTACCGCCGTATCCACCGAGATGCCGATGTCCGCCGCCTTCATGGCGGCCGCGTCGTTGATGCCGTCGCCCAGGAAGCCCACCGTGTGGCCCCCCTGCCGCAGGGCGGAGACCACCCGGGCCTTCTGGTCGGGGGAGAGCTTGGCGAAGATGTCGGTGTGCTCGGCCGCCCGGACCAGGGCCTCATCGCTCATCCGCTCCACATCGGAGCCCAGCAGCATCTTGCTGCCCCGCAGGCCCACCTGCTTGCAGATGCAGCGGGTCACCCGCTCGTTGTCCCCGGTCAGGATCTTGGTGGTCACCCCGTGGTCTCTGAGGGCCCGGATGGCCTGGGCGGTGGACTCCTTGGGCGGGTCCAGGAAGGCCAGGTAGCCCATGAGGACCATGTCCCGCTCCTCCTCGGCGTGGTAGGTATCCACCCGCTCCACCATCTTCTGGGCCAGGGCGATGACCCGCATCCCGTCCTCGTTCAGGCGGTCCACGGTCTCCAAGATCTCCCGGCGGGTCTCCTCGGTGAGGGGGCGGATCTCCCCCCGGTACTCGGTCCAGGCGCAGACGGCGCACATCTCCTCCACCGCGCCCTTGGTGATCATCTGGCGCTTTCCGCTCAGGTCCTCCACCACCACGGAGAGGCGGCGGCGGGTGAAGTCAAAGGGGATCTCATCCACCTTGCGGTACCGCTGGGACAGGTTGACCAGCTGGGGCTGGGAGGCCTCTTCCTCCTCGGTGCGCTCGATGATGGCCACGTCCATCAGGTTGCGGTAGCCCGTCTGGAAATAGCTGTTCAGATAGGCGTGGCGCAGCACTCTGGCGTCCTCCTTCCCGGACACGTCCATGTGGTATTCCAGCACCACCTTGTCCTGGGTCAGCGTCCCGGTCTTATCGGTGCAGAGCACATCCATGGCCCCGAAGTTCTGGATGGAGTTGAGGTTTTTCACGATGGTCTTTTCCTTGGACATGGAGACCGCCCCCTTGGCCAGGCAGGTGGTCACGATCATGGGGAGCATCTCGGGCGTCAATCCCACCGCCACCGAGATGGCGAACAGGAAGGCCTCCAGCCAGTCCCCCTTGGTCAGGCCGTTGATGAAGAAGACCACCGGGACCATGACCAGCATGAAGCGGATCAGGACCCAGGAGACCGCGTTGACCCCCTTGGTGAAGTTGGTCTCCACCGCCTCTCCGGCCACCGAGACCGCCATGGAGCCAAAGAGGGTGTCGTCCCCCACGGCCAGGGCCACGGCGGTGGCGCTTCCGCTGATGACATTGCTCCCCAGGAAGGCGATGTTGGGAAGGTCGGTCACCGGCACATCCGCATTGGCGCAGCTCTCGGGCGTCTTCTCCACCGGGTCGCTCTCCCCGGTCAGGGCGGCCTGGCTGATGAACAGGTCCTTGGCCGCCAGGATGCGCACATCCGCCGGGACCATGTCCCCCGCGGAGAGGTGGATGATGTCCCCCGCCACCACCTCTTCCAGGGGGATCTCGCCCGTCCCCTGCTCCCGGCGGGTCACCGTGCAGGTGGTGGTGATCATGGCCAGCAGCCGCTCGGCCGCGTTCCCCGAGCGGGACTCCTGCACGAAGCGCAGGGTCCCGGACAGAAAGACCATGGTCAGAATGATGATCACCGTCAGGGGGGCCACCTCCTCCGGCTGGTGCTGGTACAGCGGGATGAGGATGTCGGTAAACATGGACACCACGGCCAGACAGAAGAGAATGGCCGTGAAGGGGTTGATGAAAGAGCCCGCCACCCGGGCGGCCAGGGACTTCTTCTTCTCATGGGTCACCTGATTGCGCCCATAGAGGTTCCGGTGCAGGAGCACCGCGTGCTCTTCCAGTCCGCCCATGGCGGTGTCCCACCGCTCCAGTACGGTCTTGATGCCGCTGGTGGCGGCAAAGGTCAGTGCCTCGTGGTTCTTCTCCCGGGCGGCAGAGGCGGCTGCGCTGCGGGCCGGGACGTTCTGCTGTTTCTTGCGATGCATGGGGCTTGATCCTCCTTTTTCTCGGGCATCCAGCCGCCGCACACACCTCCGCAAGGGGTGGTTTTGGCGGCCTTCCCCTCAGTTTTCCGGCATAAAAGCGGGCCGGCATCCATCAAAACCACCTCCTGATGTCATTCAAATTGCCCGGTTCCCCGGGCGCAGGTTATAGTATAGCTTTTTTCTCCCCCGGATCCCATGTTCAAATCCTTGCGATTCTCTTGCCTTTGCGCAAGAAACGGGCTGCCGCACAAGAACGTGCGGCAGCCCGTTTCAGACTGTCAATAAAGTGTGCTCCTGCGTTTTTCGCTGCAAGAGCCTCGCAGAGTTCCGCCGCCCGCAGGCGGCGGAAGAGGGTGGGATCGTGTTTTCCGGCGGCGTGTACGTCGGAAAACACTCTTCTCAGGCCGCAAGTGTGTGGCCCTTCCCGGGAACCCAAACAAAGCCCAGCGAAGCGGGGGTTTGTTTGGGAGAGGAGGGGCAAGGGAGCAAAGTGAGCCCTGGCCTTCAGGCCGGGGGGAACGGTGCGGACTTTGACCCGACGATGCGTGCGGCGGTCTGCATCCCCTCGAAAAAATGCTTGCATTTTTGAGAAGCGTGTCGAAAGACTTCGACACGCTATCACAGGTCGTCATTGAATTTGTACCCGATCCCCCAGATGGTGAGGATATACTCGGGCGCGTCCGGGTTGGGCTCGATCTTTTTCCGCAGCTTGCGGATGAAGGCCATGATGTTGCTGTCGGTGGTGTAATAGTCCTCCTCCCACACCGCCTGGTAGATCTGCTCCTTGGTAAAAACGGTCCCCCGGTTCTGGGCCAGGAAATACAGGATGTCGAACTCCTTGGGGGTCAGGGCGATCTCCTTCCCGGCCCGGAGCACCCGTCTGCTCCGGGGGGATATGACAAGGTCTCCGCAGGTCATCCCGTCGGCCTCCGTCTCCCCGGCCGCACCGCCCACCTCGAGCATCAGGGCGTCGGAGGCCCCCGTCCCCAGGCTCTCGATCCCCCGGCGCAGTTCTCTTCCCCCCGGCGTATCGGGGGCCCCGCGCTCCAGCGCCTGCCGGAGCCATTGGAGGACGGCGGAGTCCAGGGAGGCAAAATAGATTTTTTTCACGCGGTCTCCTCCCCTTTCTCCCACACATGGAATGGATGTCTCACCACAGCGTATGATACCGCCTGAGATAGTACCGCTTGGCCAGTGTGACCAGCAGCATATAGCACAGCACCATGCCGGCCAGGAACAGGAAATAGACCCCCGGCAGCGGGGTCAGCCCCAGCCAGGCCGCCGCCGGTGTATACACCACCGCCGTCAGCGCCAGCAGTCCCCCGGAGGTCACCAGCCACACCACGCCGGACGCCCGGCTCTGAACAAAGGGGATGTGCCGGGTGCGGAGCATGTGCAGGATGAGCACCTGGGTCCACATGGACTCCAGAAACCACCCGGTGTGGAACAGCATGGCATACTGCTCCTGCATGGCCCCGGACAGGGCGGCGTATCCGCCCCCCAGCAGGGAGGGACAGAGGACCCAGTACAAAAAGGCGAAGGTCAGCAGGTCGAACAGAGAGCTCACCGGTCCGAAAAACCGCATGAACCGCCCCAGAGTATGGCCCGACCAGATGCTGGGCCTGCCGCAGTCCTCCCCGTCCACCCGGTCCCAGGGGAGGGTCATGCACAGCAGGTCATAGAGCAGATTGAGGAGCAGCAGCTGGATGGAGGTCATGGGCAGGAAGGGCAGGAAGGCGCTGGCCAGCACGATGGAGAAGATGTTCCCGAAATTGGACGAGGCCGTGATGTGGATATACTTGCTCATGTTGGCAAAGGCCCGGCGCCCCTCCAGGATGCCCTGTTCCAGCACGTTGAGGTCTTTTTTCAGGAGGATGACGTCGGCGGCCTCCTTGGCGGCCGGCGCGGCCGTGTCCACGGAGATGCCCACGTCGGCACTGGTCATGGCGGCCAGGTCGTTCATCCCGTCCCCCAGGAAGCCCACGGTGTGTCCGTTCTCCCGCAGGAGGCGGATCAGCTCCGATTTCTGCCCCGGCGTCAGCTCGGCAAAGACGTCCGTCTGCTCCACCGCCGTGATGCGCGCATCCTCCGTCAGGGCCATCAGCGCCTCTCCGGTCAGGATCTGCTCCGCCGGGATGCCCAGACGCCGGCACACCGAACCGGCCACGCTCCGGTGGTCCCCGGTGAGCACCTTGACCCGGACATGGAGCTCCCGCAGGCGGCCCAGCGCCTGGGCGGCTGAGCGCTTGGGCGCGTCAAAAAAGACCAGATACCCCAGCAGCGTCAGCTCCCGCTCGTCCTCCGGACAGAGTTTTTGCTTTCCGGGCAGCCTGCGCCCGGCCACGGCCAGCACCTTCATGCCGTCCTCCAGCATCTCGTCCACCACAGCGTGGACCCCTCCGGCATCGGCCGGGTCGATCTCCACGGTCTCTCCCCGGTGGAAGACCCGGCGGCAGCGGGCATAGACCTGCTCCACCGCCCCCTTGGTGATCATAAAGGGCTCCCCCTCCCCGTCGGAGAGGAGGACGCTGGCGCATTTGCGGGTGTAGTCAAAGGGGAGCTCATCCCATTTCCGCACCCGCTGCCCCAGCGCCTGAAAATGCGCCTCCCGGCCCGGCATACCGGAGCAGGCCAGGATGGCCCGGTCCAGATGGTTGGAGGGCCCCCCGTGACAGAGGCTGTTCAGATAGGCGCAGTCCAGCACCGTGCCGCTCTCCTCCCCCAGGATGTCCAGGTAGTACTCCAGATGGATCTCGTCCCCGGTCAGGGTGCCGGTCTTGTCCACGCACAGCACATCCATGCTGCCAAAGCTCTGCATGGCGTTGATGTTCTTGACGATGGTCTGCTTCCGCCCCATGGCGGCGCTCCCCCTGGCCAGGCAGGCGTTGATCACCACGGGGAGCATCTCGGGGGTGAGCCCCACCGCCACCGAGAGGGCAAAGAGAAAGGAGGTCCCCCAGTCCCCTCTGGTCAGGGCCGAGATCACGAAGACCACCGGCACCAGGGTGGTCATGAAGCGGATCAGCACCCAGGCGATGGAGTTGGCCCCCTGGTCAAAGCTCCGTCTGGTCTCCTGCAGCTCCCGGAGGTAGCTCCCGTATACGGTGTGGGGACCCACGGCCAGGACCACGCCCTCGCCACTGCCGCTGAGGACGCTGCTGCCGGTAAAGGCCAGATTGGAGCACGCGCTCAGGGCCGCCGAGCACTCCGGCGGAAGGGGGGATACCGTCTTTTCCAGGACGGTGCTCTCCCCGGTCAGCAGCGACTGGGAGACAAAGAGGCCGTGCACGCCGGTCAGGCGCAGGTCGGCCGGGACCCGGTCTCCGGTGGAGAGGAGCACCACGTCCCCCACCACCAGCTCCTCCGCCGGGATGCGCAGCACCTGTCCTCCCCGCCGGACCGAGACGGTGATGGCGCGCTCTCCGATCAGCCGGTCGGCCGCCGAGCCCGCTCTCCGCTCCTGGAGCAGCCGGACGGCCCCTCCGGCCACCAGCATCAGGAGGATGAGGGCCACCGTGGTCCCGTTCCGGCTGAAATTGGAGTCCAGCCAGACGTCGGTGACAAAGGACACCGCCGCCAGCACCAGCAGGATCACGCTGAAGGGGGTGATGAACGCCCGGCGGAGCCGCGCTCCCGGCCCCTCCTCCGTGCGGTACCCGATCCGGTTTTCTCCGTACTTCTCCCGCATCCGGGGGATCTGCTCCCGGCTCAGCCCCGTGGGGGTCACCCGGAGCTCCCGGTAAAGGGTCTCCACGTCCTCCCGCGCATAGCGGCGCAATCGCTCCTGCGGCGATGACGGTATCTGCTCCATGGCGCACACTCCCCTCCGGCCGTGCTCTCCGCACTTGTGTCCTGCCTATTGTACCATATTCTCTTCCCCTTGGGTGAGCTGAAATTCTTGCGATTTTCTTGCCCTTCCAGGTCTAGGGCGTCCCGCTTCTCAGGGATTCACCACGTTCACCGGCGTGCCGGCCAGGAAACACTCCAGATTGTGGGCCGCGATCTCCATCAGGCGCACCCGGGTCTCCCGGGGGCCCCAGGCCAAATGGGGCGTGATGATGCAGTTGGGCGCGCCGATGAGGAGGTCTCCCGAGCGGGGCGGCTCCTCACACAGCACATCCAGGGCCGCGCCCCCCACCTGTCCGGAGCAGAGGGCCTCATAGAGGGCGCTCCCGTCGATGAGCGGTCCCCGGGCGGTGTTGAGAATCAGAACGCCCCGCTTCATGGCGGCCAGGCGCGCGCGGTTGAGGAAGCCCCTGCGCTCCTCGGTCAGGGGGCAGTGGAGGGAGAGGATATCCGAGCGGCGCAGGACCTCCTCCAGAGGGGCGGCGCGCAGCCCGGGCATCTCCTCGATCGTGTGGGAGGAGGAGACCAGCACCTCCATCCCGAAGGCCAGGGCGAGACGGGCCACCGCCTGGCCGATCCGGCCATAGCCAACGATGCCGAAGGTCTTGCCCTCCAGCTCCATCATGGGCTTCTCCCAGTAGCAGAAATCCTCGATCCGGGCCCAGTTCCCCGCCTTGACGCTCTCGCTGTGCAGACCCACGTGGTTGGTGAGCTCCAGCAGCAGCGCAAAGACGTGCTGGGCCACCGCATGGGTGCTGTACGCCGGAATGTTGGTCACGACGATCCCCCGCTCCCGGGCCGCCTCCAGGTCCACCACGTTGTACCCGGTGGCCAGGACGCTGATATAGCGCAGGTTGGGGCAGGCCTCCAGCACCGCGCGGTCCAGAACGGTCTTGTTGGTCATGGCCACCTGGGCCTCCCCGATGCGCTCGGCCACCAGCTCCGGCGGCGTGCGGTCATAGACCGTCAGCGTTCCAAACCGCTCCAGAGGGGCCCAGTCCAGATCGCCCGGATTGAGGGTGTACCCGTCCAAAATCACACAATTCATAAACATTCTCCCTTCTGCTTCCGGCTGCTCCCGGAGCAAGACACAAAAAGCGGCGCGGTCCCATTTCGAGACCGCGCCGCCGTATCGTTCCTTGGTACGCTTTGCATGCCGCCCCGCAAGCCGGGGCAGCCCATCCGTGACCCGAAACCGCTTCTTGTGGGATGAACCCCTGTCCGTTACGCCTCTGGGTGGAGCACATAGCGCTCCACCATCCGGCCCACGCCGTCCTCCTGATTGGAGGGGGCGATCTGACCGGCCGCTTCCCGGGCACAGTCCATCCCGTTTTCCATGGCAAAGGAGCACCCCGCCCAGCGGAGCATCTCCACATCGTTTCCGCCGTCCCCGAAGGCCATGACCTCCTCCCGGGCGATCCCCAGGCGGGCACACAGCTGCGCCAGGGCCCGGCCCTTGTCGGCGCCCGCCGAGCTGATCTCCAGGTTATGGGACAATCCGGAGGTCACATAGAGCCCCGGGATGGAGGCAAGCTCCTCCCGCAGCGGGGCGCGGACGGCCTCGGGAACGAAGAAGTTGTCGATCTTCTCCACCCGCCGTCCGGCCAGGATCTCCTCCAGGGAGTCCACCAGGGTGATCACCCGCTCGGCGGTGCGCTGAAATTCCGGCGACAGGCAGAAATGCTGTCCCATCTCGGCCAGCACGGCCCGCTCCAGATAGGCCTCCCCGTCCGAGTAGGTCAGGAAGGGCACGCCCGCCCGGCGCAGCATCCCGAAGAGACGCCGCCAGACCGGCTCCTCCAGACCGTTCCGGTCCAGCCAGACATCCTCCGCCACGGCCCGGGTGCTCGTCCCGTTGCAGAGGATGGTGTAGTCCACGCACCCCAGCTTCTCCACGCTGTCCCGCACGAAGCACCAGGGCCTCCCGCTGGCCAGGACGATGTGCACCCCCCGCTCCGACGCCGCGCGCAGGGCCGCGCAGCTGCGGGGCGAGATGGTCACATGGTCCCGCTCCAGGAGGGTGCCGTCCATATCGGTGGCAATGAGACGGATCATTTACTTCTTCAGAGCCACCGCGGCGCGGGCCTGGGTCGCGATCCCCTCGGGGGTGAGACCGTAGTGCTCCAGCACCAGGGGGGCCTTGCCGGAGCGGCCGAACACGTCGTTGACGCCGTGGCGCACCACGGGCACGGGGCACACGCCGGAGAGATAGCCGGCCACGGCCTCGCCCAGACCGCCCAGGATGTTGTGCTCCTCGGTGGTCACGATGGCGCCGGTCTCCCGGGCGGCGCGGAGCAGCAGCTCCTCGTCCAGGGGCTTGATGGTGTGCATGTCGATGACCCGGGCGTCGATGCCGTCGGCCTGGAGCATCTCGGCGGCCTTCAGGGCCATCTGCACCATCATGCCGGTGGCCACGATGGTCACATCGCTGCCGTCCTTCAGGGTGGTGCCCTTGCCCAGCTCAAAGGTGTAGCCGGGGATGGTGTCGGTGACGGTCTCCACCGCCAGGCGGCCCAGACGCAGGTAGGCGGGGCCCTCATAGTCCAGCAGGGCCTTGACCGCCAGCTTCATCTCGTGGCCGTCGCAGGGGCAGCACACCAGCATGCCGGGAATGGAGCGCATGGTGGCGAAGTCCTCGCAGCACTGATGGGTGGCGCCGTCCTCGCCCACGCTCAGACCGCCGTGGGAGCCCACCACCTTCACATTCAGGTGGGGGTAGGCCACGGAGTTGCGCACCTGCTCAAAGGCGCGGCCGGCGGCAAACATGGCGAAGGTGGCGGCAAAGGGCTTTTTGCCGCAGGTGGCAAGGCCGGCGGCCACGCCGACCATGTTGCTCTCGGCGATGCCCATGTTGAAAAAGCGCTCCGGATAGGCCTTGGAAAAATTCTTGGTCATGGTGGCGCCCGAGAGGTCGGCGTCCAGCACCACCAGCTCGGGATACTGCTCCGCCAGTTCTACGATAGCCTCGCCGAAGGCGGCGCGGGTTGCGATCTTATCAGCCATGGTTTACTTCCCCTCCAGTTCGTTCAGCTTGGCTTCCAGCTCGGCATGGGCCTTCTCATACTGCTCGTCGTTGGGAGCCTTGCCATGCCAGCCGGCGTCGTTCTCCATGAAGGAGACGCCCTTGCCCTTGACCGTGCGGGCCAGGATGACGGTGGGCTTGTCGGTGCAGGCGCGGGCCTGCTCCAGCGCGTCGGCGATGGCCGCATAGTCGTGGCCGTCCACCTGGAGCACGTTCCAGTTGAAGGCGGCAAACTTCTGATCCAGAGGCTCGGTGGGCATGACGTCGGCGGTCTTGCCGTCGATCTGAAGGCCGTTCACATCCACGAAGGCGCAGAGGTTGGACAGATGGTACTTGGCCGCGGCCATGGCGGCCTCCCAGATCTGGCCCTCGGCCACCTCACCGTCGCCCAGGACGGCATAGACCCGGTAGTCCTTCTTGTCCAGCTTGCCGGCCAGAGCCATACCCACCGCGGTGGAGAGGCCCTGTCCCAGGGAGCCGGTGGACATGTCCACGCCGGGGACGTGCACCATGTCGGGATGGCCGGAGAGATGGCCCTCAATGGAGCGGAAGAGCTTGAGCTCCTCCACGGGGAAGAATCCCCGCAGCGCCAGCACGGAGTAGAGCGCGGGCGTGCAGTGGCCCTTGGAGAGCACGAAGCGGTCCCGATCGGGGGACTTGGGCTCCTTGGGGTCCACCTTCATCTCGTGAAAATAGAGCACCGTCAGGATGTCCATCGCGGACAGCGCGCCGCCGATGTGGCCGGAAGCCGCCGTATGGACCATATCCATGCCCAGCAGGCGCCCTTTTGCAGCGGTGACTGCCAGTTCATGTACCTTTGCCTGTTCCATTTGATTCACCTGTCCTTTGAACGATATTTTGAACCATTGCTTTCAGTATAGCCCACCGCGGCCCAGTTCGCAAGATAAAAAACGCCTTTCTTCGTGCGGAAAGCAAATTCCGCCCCCCGCCCCCGGTCCGGAACCCGAAAAACGGCCCGGAGACCATACGATCTCCGGGCCGTCCCAGCGTGTCGAAAAACTTCGACACGCTTCTCAAAAATGCAAGCATTTTTTCGAGGGGATGCAGGCCGCCGCGCGCGTGCCCCTTTGGGGCACACACTAACGGCCTGAGCAGGGTGTTTTCCGACGTACATGCCGCCGGAAAACACGATTTTGACTCTTTTCCGCCGTCTGCCGACGGCGGAACTCTGCGAGGCTCTTGCAGCATAAATCACAGTAATACACTTTATCGACAGCCTGAAACGGCCCGGAGACCATACGATCTCCGGGCCGTCCTGTCTTGTTTATTTGCCGTTCTCATCCATGGCCAGCGCGGCGGCCTGAATGGCCTTCACCGACTCCTCAATGCCGATGCGGCTGTTGATGCACAGATCGTAGTTGTTCATATCGCCCCACTTTTTCCCCACAAAATGGTTGTAGTAGGAGGCGCGGTAGCGGTCCTGCCGGGTCACGTAGTTTTCGATATGGACGCTCTCCACCCCGTACTCCTCCCGGGCGCGGCGGGCCCGCTCCTCCAGCGGGGCCATCACAAAGACCCGCAGGCAGTTGGGGAACTCGTCCAGGATGTAGTCGGAGCAGCGGCCCACGATGACACAGGGGCCCTTTTGAGCCGCCTCCTTGATGATCTTGGACTGGGCGATGAACACCTGATCGGGCAGGGGCAGCATCTGCGTCATATTGTACAGATCGAACATAAAGCTGCCGGTGGGGCGGGTCTCCGCCTGGCGGATGTAGTTCTCCGTCAGACCGGTCCGCTCGGCCACCGCCTGAATGATCTCCTTGTCATAGTATGGAACCTCCAGCGCTTCCGACAGTCTCCGGGCGATGATGCGTCCGCCGGAACCGTATTGGCGGCTGATGGAAATGACGACCTGTTTCATAAAAGGCACCTCCCTGTTTCGGTCGTGTTCCGGATCTCCTCCGGTATAGTATTATTATACCATAATTTCTCCAAACAGAAAGGTAATTTTGACACTTTTTTCAAAAAATTGTCGTTCAGATCATCCGCAGGATCTCCCGCTTGAGGCGGGAGATGATCCGCTTCTCCAGCCGGGAGATGTAGGACTGGGAGATCCCCAGCCGGTCGGCCACCTCTTTTTGGGTCTGCTCCGCTCCGCCGCTGAGCCCGAAGCGCAGGGTGATGATCTCTCGCTCCCGGGGCTCCAGCTTCTCCAGGGCGTCGAAGAGGAGCTGCCGGTCCACATCCTCCTCGATGGGGCGCATGACCAGGTCGCTCTCGGTCCCCAGCACGTCGGAGAGGAGCAGCTCGTTGCCGTCCCAGTCGGTGTTGAGGGGCTCGTCAAAGGAGACCTCGGTCTTCTGGTTGGAGGTCTTGCGCAGGTGCATGAGGATCTCATTCTCAATGCACCGGGACGCATAGGTGGCCAGCTTGATGTTCTTGGCCGGCTTGTAGGTGGACACGGCCTTGATGAGTCCGATGGTCCCGATGGAGATCAGGTCCTCCAGCCCCACGCCGGTGTTCTCAAATCGACGGGCGATGTAGACCACCAGGCGCAGGTTGTGCTCGATCAGGCGCTTTTTCGCCCACTCGTCCCCCTCCTCCAGCCGCTGGATGAGCTCCGCCTCCTCCTCCCGGGGAAGCGGGGCGGGCAGCGTGTCGCTGCCGCCGATGTACATGACCTTTCCCGGCAGCGACAGGCCAAGCCTCGTCAGGAGCCGCTGTATCCCCGTGTAGATGCGCAGGCGCAGATTCATACCCTTTCTCCTCCTCCCGGTCCTCACCGGGTCTGATTTACAGCGCGCCGATGAGCGCGGTGCAGTTTCCTCCGTCGGATACCGGCGTGGGCGAGAGGGCCACCAGCAGGTCGCCCAGCTCCTCTCCCCCCACCCGGACCGAGTCGGCCCGGACCGCCAGGAGAAAGCCGCACTCCACCCCCACCGCCCGGTAGGGCAGCAGGCGCAGACGGCGTCCCAGCGCGCCCTGGCTCAGCTTCTCCATCCCCTCCACCGGGTGGGTGAGGGCCCAGGGATCGGGGCCGCTCCCGGGCGGAAAGAGGTCCTCCAGCTTTCGCCCCTCCGCCACCAGCACCATCCGCCCGCTCACCGGATCGGTGAGGGTGTGGCCGGTGTCCACCAGCGTGACCAGGGATACCGTCCGCTCCCCCAGCCGGACCACGGCGGTGCGCAGCTCCCGGGGCGTGTGGACCGCCCCCCGCCGGAAAACTAGGGTCAAAAGCGTATAGCACCCGGCCGCCGAGAGCAGGATGAGCCGCAGGTCCATCCCGGAGTAAAAGATCCCGTTTTTCAGGGTGAGCCCCCGCCCGCCCAGCAGCGCGATGGCGAACACGCCGCCCCCGAAGGCGGCCGACACGCCGAAGAACACCAGGCTCACCCGCAGCAGGCGGGGACTGCGCCCGTAGGCCAGCAGGAGCATGGCCACCCCCACCGCCAGCTTGCAGAGGGGATGGAGCAGAAATCCCATCCCCGGAAAGCACACCGCGGCGGCATAGAGCCCGCCCAGCGCGGCCCCGGCCCCCAGCCAGAGGCGGCGCAGCCGTTCCCCCGCCAGCTTGCCCGCCGAGAGCAGGAGCAGATAGTTGACCGTCAGATTGAGCAGGAACAGCTCGTCTATGTAGACCACCGTCAACGGCCTCCCCCCTTTCCGTGCCCCCCATTATAAGCCCGTCCCGCCACAAAAAAGGTCATAAGCCGTTGCCCCCCATCTTCCTCACGCTTCCCCATGATACGACAAAACCGGCGCCCAGTAGGGCGCCGGTCAGACTGTCGATCACATCAGTCTGTGATTTTTGCGGTAACGCCTCGCAGAGTTCCGCCGTCCGCAGACGGCGGAATCAAGTCCAGTCGTGTTTTCCGACGGCGTGTACGTCGGAAAACACTCCCCTCAGGCCGCAAGTGTGCGAGTCGGGAACCCAAACGAAGCCCAGCTAAGCGGGTTCGTTTGGGAGAGGAGGGACAAGGGAGCAGAGTGAACCCTGGCCGTCAGGCCGGGGCGAACGGTACGGACTTTGACCCGACGAAGTGCGCGCAGCGGACTGCATCCTTCTCTCAAAAATGCTTGCATTTTTGAGAATCAGTCCTCGATAAGTTCTCCCTCAAAGACGGTGACGGCCCCACCGGTCATGAAGACGTGGCCGGTCTCCTCGTCCCAGCGGATGTGCAGGCGGCCGCCCAGCAGGTCCACGTCGGCGCTGCGGCCGCACTTGCCGTTGAGCACCGTGGCCACCAGCACCGCGCAGGCGCCGGTGCCGCAGGCCATGGTCTCGCCGCTGCCCCGCTCCCACACCCGCATGCGCAGGTGGTCCGGGCCCAGGACCTGCACGAACTCGGTGTTCGTCCGGTTGGGGAAGCTGGGGTGGTGCTCAAAATCTGGGCCCAGCCGGGGCAGGTCCACCGCTCCCGGGTCGTCCACATAGAGCACCGCATGGGGGTTGCCCATGGAGACCGGCGTTACGGTGTAGTCCTCTCCCTGGATGGTGAGGACCCGGTTCTCCTCCCAGGTGGGGACCCCCATGTCCACCGTCACCGCGGACACCTTCCCGTGCTCCAGGTGGAGCTCCAGGTGCTTGATGCCGGCCAGGGTCTCCACCGTCAGGCTGGTCTTGCCCACCAGCCCCTTGTCGTAGGCAAACTTTCCCACGCAGCGGATGCCGTTGCCGCACATCTCGCTCTCCGAGCCGTCGGCATTGTACATCCGCATCCGCACGTCGGCACAGTCCGAGGGACAGATGCAGATCAGTCCGTCCGAGCCGATGCCGAAGTGCCGGTCAGACACCCGCCGGGCCAGGGCGGGCAGGTCCTCCGGCATTTCCCGGGTACAGTCCAGGTAGACATAGTCGTTGCCCAGACCCTGCATTTTGGTAAACTTCACGCCAATTCCTCCTTATCCATACAGCGCCAGTCCCGCCTCCCGCTCCAGGAGGAGCCGGGCGGTCTCCGCCAGCTTTCGTCCGCAGATCATGCTTCTCTGCTGGAGCAGGCGGTGGGCCTGCCCCTCGTCCATCCCCCGCTGCTCCATGAGCCACTCCTTGGCCCGGCGGATGAGCTCCTCCTCCCCGGCCGGGCGGACACTCAGCCGGACGCTCTGGGCCAGGCCCAGCGCCCGCTCCACCCCCTCCAGCAGGGCGTTGCGGGAGAGCGGGGTGGAGAGGGTCACCAGCCCATCGGAGCGCCCGCACAGGCTCAGCAGATTCTCCGGCGCCACCAGCACCATGGTGCGCCCGGCCGGCAGGTCAAAAAACAGCTCCTCCGCCGTGGCGTCGGGCAGCTTGTAGCCGCAGACCACCGTGGGGATCTGCTGCTGGCCCAGCAGGAGGCGGACCTCCGCCGCCGTGCGGCAGATCAGTCCCCGGGCCAGGCCCGCTCCTTCCAGCAGCGCACGGACCTTCCGGCTGGTGTTCTCATTCTCAAAGGCAAGTACGACGCGCTCCAACCCCACTCAACTCCCTGTGCGCTGTGCTCCATCAATAGAGGGTGATGTATTTCTCCCGCTCCCAGGAGCTGACGCGGGTCTTATACTCGTACCACTCCTTCTTTTTGCCCTGGATGTAGTAGGAGGAGACATGATCCCCCAGGGCATCCATGAGCAGCTGGTCCTTCTGCAGCTCCTTGATGGCGCTGGAGAGGGAGTCGGGCAGGCTCTCGATCCCACGGGCGGCCCGGGCGGCGTCGTCCATGGCATAGATGTTCTCGGTGATCTCCTCCGGCGGGGTGAGGCCCCGCTCGATGCCGTCCAGTCCGGCGGCCAGGCACACAGCAAAGGCCAGATAGGGATTGCAGGACGGGTCGGGGGAGCGCAGCTCCACCCGGGTGGACTGCCCCCGGGCGGCCGGGATGCGGATGAGGGCCGAGCGGTTGGAGGCCGACCAGGCCAGATAGCAGGGGGCCTCATAGCCCGGCACCAGGCGCTTGTAGGAGTTGACCAGGGGATTGGTGATGGCCGAGATCCCCTTCACATGGGCCAGAATGCCCGCGATGAAGCTGTACGCCTCCTTGGAGAGTCCCCGGCGGTCATTGGGATCGTAGAACACGTTCTTGCCGTCCCGGAAGAGGGACATGTTGGTGTGCATGCCCGATCCGGCCACGCCGAAGATGGGCTTGGGCATAAAGGTGGCGTGGAGGCCGTTCTTCTGGGCCAGGAGCTTGACCGCCAGCTTGAAGGTCATGATGTTGTCGGCGGCGGTGAGGGCGTCGGCGTACTTGAAGTCGATCTCATGCTGGCCCGCGGCGTTCTCGTGGTGGCTGGCCTCGATCTCAAAGCCCATCTCCTCCAGGTTGAGGCAGATCTCCCGCCGGGTGGTCTCCCCGTGGTCCAGGGGGCCCAGGTCAAAATAGCCCGCCTCGTCGTTGGTCTCGGTGGTGGGGTTCCCGTGCTCGTCGGTCTTGAAGAGGAAGAACTCACACTCAGGCCCCACATTGAAGGTGTCGTAGCCCATGGCCTTCATCTTCTCGGTCATGCGCTTGAGCACGTTCCGGGGGTCTCCCATGAAGGGGGAGCCGTCGGTGTTGTACACGTCGCAGATCATCCGGGCCGTCTTGCCGAACTGGGCCCGCCAGGGGAAGATGGTGAAGGTGTCCCGGTCCGGGTAGAGGCACTGGTCCGACTCGTCGATGCGGACAAAGCCCTCCACCGAGGAGCCGTCAAACATGATCTGATTGTTGACCGCCTTCTCCACCTGGGAGGCGGTGAGGGCCACATTCTTCAGCTGTCCAAAGATGTCGGCAAACTGCATGCGGACAAATTTGATATCCTCCTCCCGCACGATGCGGATGATGTCTTCCTTACTCAGTGCCATGACGGGTAATCCCCCTTTTAATATATGTGTGATCCTGGCAAAAAGGGCGCTCCTCTCCCGTCCTTCGGGAGCCGGAACGCCCTTGTCCTCGACTCATGTACTTCCCTTCCCGCGCCGGAAGGGCCGTCTTGTCCATCCTACCATATCCGTCCCTCTTTGGCAAGGGGGAGGGGAAAGGAATCTCGCCCCTCCAGCACTGCCCACTGGGCATTGTCCAGCCGGTAGCGGCGGTTCATCTCCGCAAAGCTGCCCCCCTCCAGCCAGCAGAGGGTCCCCTTGATCACCGCGCTGTGGGCCACCACCAGGGCGGTCCCCTCCCCAGAGCGGCTGATCTGTTCCAGGGCGGGCAGGACCCGGCAGAGCATGGCCGCGAAGGACTCGCCCCCCAGGGGGGCCATGCGGAGGCGGTCGGCCTCATAGCGCCGGTACTCCTCCCGCCAGCGCTTCTGGATCTCGGTCCAGGCATGTCCCTCCCAGTGGCCGAAGGAGATCTCCCGCAGGCCCTCCACCGGCTCGGGCGTCAGGCCCAGCAGTCCGCCCGCGATCTGGGCGGTCTCCAGGGCCCGCTTCTGGGGGCTGGCATAGATCCGCTCCACCCGCTCCCCGGCCGCCAGCAGGCGGCGGGCCAGCTCGGCGGCCTGGGCCCTGCCCCGGTCGTTGAGGGTGGTGTCGCTCTGTCCCTGGATCTGTCCCCGGGCGTTCCAGTCGGTCTCTCCGTGCCGTGCCAGCAGCAGTCTCATAGCGTCCTCCTCACTTGGCCGCCGCCCGGCAGTTGAGCAGCAGTCCCGCAATGATGACCCCGATGCCCAGGAACTGGACCGGGGTGGGCATGGCGTCTCCCAGCAGCACCACCCCGCCGATCAGGGTAAAAATGATCTCGCCCGCGATGGTCCCCTCGGCCAGGGACAGGAGCTTGGGGTCCCCCCGTCCCAGATTGGTGGCCTGGAAAAAGAGGATGGTGGCGATGACCGCCGAGAAGATGGCCACCAGCAGCGCCTGGAAGCACTGGCTCCCGCTGGGCAGCCGTCCCTGGACCACCGCCACGGCCGAGAGGGCCAGGAAGAAGGGCAGGCTGCAAATGGTCATGCCCAGCACCCGCTGGGGGGTGTCCAGCTCCTCCCCGCACAGGTCCATCATCTTGCGGTTGCCCAGGGGGTAGGCCACCGCCGCCACCGAGATGAGCCCCAGGCAGGTCAGCACCCCGCCCCCGGCCTCCCCGCTCAGGAGGCGCTCGCTCTGGATGAGGACCACCCCCAGCAGGATGACTGCCACCGCGCCCAGGCTCCGGCGGGGAATCTTCTTCCCCCACAGGGGATTGAGGAAGACCCCCGCCACAATGGTCAGCTGCCACAGGGACACCGTGAGCCAGGACTCCCCGAAGTCGGAGGCCCAGGTCAGAGGGGCGTAAAAGAGGCCGAAGCCCACCGTGCTCCAGAGCAGCCAGGGCCCCGGACTGCGCCGGATGGACTCCAGCACCGGGCCCAGCTTGTGCCGCACCCCCACCATCCCCCACAAAAACGGCAGGGAGAACAGATAGCGCAGCGATGCGCTCCAGATCCAGTATCCGCCGGAGAGATTCATGCTCCGGTTGAGAATAAAGGTAAAGGCAAAGAAAAAGGAGGACAGGATACCCAGTCCTAAAATGCGTTTCATGACAAGCTCCTCTCTCCGGCGGCGCTCCCCCGGGATGGGGCGGAAACCGCACGGTCTGTCTCATTCTAGACGGCAAAACGCTCCCCTGTCAAGGTCTGCCCCGGCGGCAGGCGGGAAAATCCGCGGTTTTTTCCCGTTTCCCTCCCCTTCACGGGCACAGAAGTCTTGCAAACTTCGTATCCATCAGTATATAATAGGAAAAGTCACCTGTCCCTGCCCCGGCGGCGGGCGGGCGCCGATAATACAAAGGAGTGAATGATATGCCTGACGAACTGAATCCACCCGTAATGGCCCAGAACTTTATCCATGATTTCATTGACGAGGATATCGCGCAGGGCGGTCAGTTCCAAGGTATGACCGTCCACACCCGTTTTCCCCCCGAGCCCAACGGCTACCTGCACATCGGCCACGCCAAGGCCATCTTCGTGGACTTCGGCACCGCTGAGAAGTACGGCGGACTGTGCAACCTCCGCATGGACGACACCAACCCCACGAAAGAGGATGTGGAGTATGTGGAGGCCATCCAGGAGGACATCCACTGGCTGGGCTACGACTGGGGCGACCGGTTCTTCTTTGCCTCGGACTATTTTGAGCAGATGTACCAGTACGCCGTGGAGCTCATCAAGAAGGGCCTGGCCTATGTCTGTGAGCTCACCCCGGAGCAGTTTAAGGAATACCGCGGGGACGTGAACACCCCCGCCCGCTCCCCCTACCGGGACCGCCCGGTGGAGGAGTCCCTGGACCTCTTCGCCCGGATGCGCGCCGGCGAGTTCGAGAACGGCCGCATGACCCTGCGGGCCAAGATCGACCTCACCAGCGGCAACTTCAACATGCGCGACCCGGTCATCTACCGCATCAACCATATGCACCATCACCGCCAGGGGGACAAGTGGTGCATCTATCCCATGTACGACTTCGCCCATCCGCTGGAGGACGCTCTGGAGGGGATCACCCACTCCCTGTGCTCCCTGGAGTTTGAGGACCACCGTCCCCTCTACGACTGGGTCATCCAGCACTGCGATGTGCCCGCCAAGCCCCGCCAGATCGAGTTCGCCCGGCTGGGCATCAACTACACCGTCATGTCCAAGCGCAAGCTCCGCCAGCTGGTGGAGGAGGGCCGGGTCTCCGGCTGGGACGATCCCCGCATGCCCACCCTCTGCGGCCTGCGCCGCCGTGGCTACACCCCCCGCTCCATCCGCAACTTCTCCGAGCGCAACGGCGTGAGCAAGGCGGCCTCCACGGTGGAGTTTGCCTTCCTGGAGCACTGCCTGCGGGAGGACCTCAACGAGACTGCCCAGCGCGTCATGGCGGTCCTGCGCCCCGTGAAGCTGGTCATCACCAACTACCCCGAGGGTCAGAGCGAGACCTTCGAGGTGGAGAACAACCCCAACCGGCCCGAGGACGGCACCCGGACCGTCACCTTCTCCCGGGAGCTCTATGTGGAGGCCGAGGACTTCCTCCCCGAGCCCGTGCCCAAGTACAAGCGCCTCTATCCCGGCGGACCCGAGTGCCGCCTGAAGGGCGCCTACCTCATCAAGTGTGTGGGCTATGAGACCGACGATGCCGGCAACGTCATTGAGATCGCCGCCGAGTACGATCCCGACAGCCGGGGCGGCGATCCCGCCGACGGCCGCAAGGTGAAGGGCGCCACCATCCACTGGGTGGACGCCGCCACCGCCGTGGACGCCGAGGTCCGCCTCTATGACAACCTCTTCGCCGACGCCGAGCCCGATGCCGGCGACAAGAATTTCCTGGACTGCCTGAATCCCGGCTCTCTGGAGGTCCTCACCGGCTCCAAGGTGGAGGCCAGTCTGGCCGGCGCCCAGGCGCCCGCCTCCTACCAGTTCCTCCGCCAGGGCTATTTCTGCGTGGACAACAAGGATTCCCAGCCCGGCCACCTGGTCTTCAACCGCTCCGTCAGCCTGAAGGACAGCTTCAAGCCCGGCAAGTAATCCAGTCTGTCAAGCCTGTGGGCGGTATCCAATGGGATACCGCCCACGTTTTGAAATGAGGGAAATGTGATGTATCTGTTCCGCAACGACTACTCCTTCGGCGCCCATCCTAAGGTGCTGGAGGCCCTGTCCGCCAGCAATCTGGAGGGCAACCCCGGCTATGGCTTCGACCCCCACTGTGAGGCGGCCGCCGCCCGGATCAAGGAGCTCTGCCAGGCCCCCCAGGCCGATGTGCAGTTCCTGATCGGCGGCACCTCGGCCAACTTCACCGCCATCGCCGCCTTCCTCCGCCCCTGGGAGGGGGTGTTCTGCGCCCAGACCGGCCATGTCAATGGCCACGAGTCCGGCGCGGTGGAGGCCACCGGGCACAAGCTCCTCCCCCTGGAGGCCGGCCCCGACGGCAAGCTGACCCCCGCCCTCATCGAGGCGGCCCTCCCGGCCTATGAGGACATCCACCTGGTCAAGCCCCGGCTGGTCTACATCTCGGACGCCACCGAGACCGGCGGCGTCTACACCAAGGCCGAGCTGGAGGCCCTCTCCGCCTGCTGCCGTGCCCACGACCTGCTCCTCTTCCTGGACGGCGCCCGCCTGGGCTGTGCCCTCACCTCCCCCGCCAACGACCTGGCCCTCCCCGACCTGGCCCGCCTGACCGACGCCTTCTACATCGGCGGCACCAAGAACGGCGCCCTCATGGGCGAGGCGCTGGTCCTGGTCAACCCCGCCCTTCAGGGGGATTTCTTCCGCATCAAGAAGCAGCGGGGCGCCGTCCTGGCCAAGGGCTGGCTGCTGGGCGCCCAGTTCGAGGCCCTGCTGAAGGACGACCTCTATTTCCAGCTGGCCCGCCACTCCAACGACATGGCCCGCAAGCTCCAGGACGGACTGAAGGCCAAGGGGTACTCCTTCCTCTTCGAGTCCCCCTCCAATCAGATCTTCCCCATCGTGCCCGACGCCATCCTCCCGGAGTTGGAGCGGATCTGTGCCTTTGAGGTATGGGGCGCGGCGCCCGAGGCCGGCCATACCGTCATCCGTCTGGTGGCCAGCTTTGCCACCGAGCCCTCCGATGTGGACGGGCTGCTGAACGAGTTCCCCCTGCCCTGATTGAACCGGAGGGATTTTTATGGACAGTGAACTGCTGAAACTGCGCATCCCCTCGTACATCTACCGTGTGGCCCAACTGCTGGAGATCGTGGTGAGCCTCATTGTGATTGTCGCCATCACCTTGTCGGTCTGGTCGGTTCTCCTGGAGCTGAACATTATGACAAGCGGCCCCGGCAATACCGATCTGCTCCAGACCTTTCTGGCCGACGTTTTTACCGTGGTCATCGGCATCGAGTTCCTCAAGATGCTCAGCCGCCACAATATGAGCTCGGTGGTGGAGGTCCTCCTCTTCGCCATCGCCCGCCAGATGGTCATTGAGCACACCACCGCGGTGGAGAACCTGGTCATGGTGATCGCCATTGCCATTCTGTTCACCATCCGGAAATACCTGTTTATTCCCGGACTGGACGACAAAAAATACAGCCCCCACAGCAAGAAGCGCGCCGACGCGGAGGAGTCCGCTCAGGAGCACATCCACTCCTGAGACGATGAAAAGAGGGTGTACGGGAAACCGTACACCCTCTTTTGTCATATGGTATCCTCTTCCGGCTGCTTCTTCCGCACGGAACATCCGGCCAGAACCAGGTAGAGGACCAGCAGGATCACACCCAGCAGGAACACCCCTGCCGACGGCCTCCACTCCACGATAAAGCGGCTCAGATCGACCTCCGGCGTCCAGGAGTACTCCCGCCCGGTGGAAAGGCTCCAGATCTGTTCGGCGCTTCCCTTTGCAAAGAGCCACATGGGCCCGCACAGGGCGGTCATCAGGAGGGCCGGAACCAGGCGCCTCCGGTCCCGCCGGAAGAGCCACAGATACCAGAGCTCCAGCAGGACCAGCAGTCCGGCAAAGAGCCCACCCTGATACCGGTAGCACCAGATGGGAAGGATGTCCAGGCAGTAGGCGCCCCAGAATCCCAGCACCACCAGGAATCCCGCCGCCGGGAGGAGTGCCCGGCCCCGGGGCAGGGACCACACCGACAGACGGAAGCCCCCTTTTTCCTGAAAATGCCGCCGGGCGAGGCCCATGGTCAGGGCGGTCAGCGCCGCGCCCAGCGCCAGCCAGAGGAAGAGCACCCCCAGCACCATCCCCCTCTGCCGGCCCGACAGCCACAGCTGGAACCAGGTCGACAGGAGCGTGCTCCCTCCTCCCGCGATCAGGACGAGCCCGCCGGCCGCCGCGCCGGCGATCACGCTCAGGTTGACCGCCAGATTCATCCCGGCGTTCCCCAGCCAGAACCAGCGGGAGTGGTAGGCGTAGTACCGCTGGAGGTAGACCCCGTAGGCCATGCAGCCCAGATAGGCCAGGTAGCACACCAGCAGGGGCACAAAGAGCCGCAGGAGATAGAACAGGATGCCGCCCCCCAGGGCAAAGGCAAAGGAGAGCAGGCTCTGGACATCCGTCCGGGTCAGGGCGCGCACCGGCTTTTCCCCGTCCAGCAGATCGTCCACGCTCACCCTCAGGGCCCGGGCCAGGGGCACCAGCAGGGGGACGTCCGGGTATCCGCCCGCCGACTCCCAGCGGGAGATGCTCTTGTTGCTCACCCCCAGGGCGTCGGCCAGCTCCTGCTGGGTCATGTTTTTTTCCTTGCGATAGCGTTTCAGGCGTTCACTGAATTCCGCTTCCATGGTTCCGCCTCCTTTCTTTCTGGCCCCATTGTAGCAGGAAATCGCTCTCGCAGCCACCCCACAGGGCGGGAATTCCCTCCCGGGGGGCGAGAATCGCGCCGTCAGGTCTTTTTTTGTGTCACCTTTTTGCTCCTTCTGCGTCCAGAAGAGGGGAGCAAAAAACACTCCCACACAGCCCCCTTAGGAGGTGTATGCTTTGAAGGAAGAAGCTCTGCTTCGGCACATCCAGGCGGGACGCCGCTGGGCACTCCACGCCGCCATCCGGCGCTACACCGGGTATGTGACCGCGGTCGCCGCCCGCACTCTGGGGCCCTCCCTGCTCCCCGAGGATCTGGAGGAGGTGGTCTCCGATGTGTTTGTGACCCTGTGGCTCCGCTCCGGTGACATCCAGAGCGGTCCGTCCCTGCGCCCCTGGCTGGCCGCCGTGGCCCGGAACAAAGCCGCCGACCGCCTGCGCCGCACCCGGGGTGTCCTCCCCCTCTCCGACACCCTGCCCGCAGTGGGTGATCTGCCCGAGGCCCTGGTGGAGCGGCAGGAGTGCCACGCCCAGCTCCGCCGGGCCGTGGAGGCCATGGAGGAGCCCGACCGTACCCTGTTTCTCCTCTACTACTACGAGGACCAGCCCCTGAAAGAGGTGGCCCCCCGCCTGGGTCTGAGCCTGGCGGCCGCCAAGGCCCGTTTGAGCCGGGGCCGGAAACGCCTGAAAGAGACGCTATTGAAAGGAGGAATCGACCATGCGTGATCACCTGCACGATCTATGGGAGGACCTGGACCTGCCCGAGGCCTACCCCACCGTGGACCCCCGCGCGGTCCGGCGCCGGGTGGACGCCGTATTGGACGGCGCAAAGGGACGAGGACCCCGCCGGCCCTTGCGGGTGGCCCTGTCCGGCCTCCTGCTGGCCGCGGTAGGGATTACCGCCAGCATCTCCATCGCCCTCGCGGATACCGGACAGGCCCTTCCCCCCATCGTCTCTGACCCGCCCGCTGTCTCCGACCCGCCCGCTGTCTCTCCCACCCCCACGCTCCCCCCTGACGGCCACGGGTGGAGCATTATCATCACCCCGGAGGACTATGACAGCGGAAACCCCACCCGGGACCGGACCGATGAAATCTCCGCGCTGCCCGTCTACCCCTCCGGCCCCCTCTCCGCCGAGGCGCAGCAGGCCGCCGCCGAGGATCTGGCCGACGCGCTGGATACCACCCTCCGCGGCACCGACGGTCCCGGCGTCTTTCTCCTGGCCGACGGCACCCAGCTCTCCTTCTCCGCAGATGCCCCCGAGGTGGTCATCGAGCCCACCGATTGCTCCCCTGCCGACCTGCTCTCCCGCCTCACCGGGGGAGGCGCCGTCGAAACGGCCAAGTCGGTCCACTATTCCTTCTCCGGGGAGCCCGACACCCAGTCCCGTTCCTTCCCCGCCGATACCGGGCAACCACTGGAGGAGCAGCTGCTGGACTACACCTTCTCCGCCGCCCGGTCGGACAGCGCCACCTCTCTGCGCCTCACCCTCACGCCGGTCCAGCAGGGGGTCTACCCCATCCGGAGCACGGAGGAGGCCCTCTCCCTCTTCCGCGCGGGAAACTACTTCGGCGTGGAGACCCGCCCAGAGGAGGCCCGTGTCCTGTGGGTCCAGCTGATCTACCGTACCGACGGGATTGGCTCCTCCTTCCTCCAGCCCTTCTATGAGATCATCTATATGCAGGCCTACTGGGATCTCACTCCGGTGATGCACACGGAGAAGGTCCGCCGCTACTCCAGCATCAGCTCCGCCTATGTCCCAGCCGTGACCGACCCCTACCTGGATGAGCTCCGTCCCACCTGGTATATCAATGACACCGACACCGGGCACGGCATCTATGCCCCCTCCTGATCCCCCCAAAAACAAACGCGGCCGCCGCAGAAGATTCGTTCTGCGGCGGCCGCGCCCTGTTCTCTCTGCTTATTTCTTGTGATCCTCGGCGATCTCGCCGCTGCGGAAGGCCCAGAGCAGGGCCATCAGGTCGTCGATCTGCTCCTGGAGCTGGCGGCCCACATCGGTCCCGGCGATCTTCATGCGGGATTCCAGCCTCTCAAACACCACCGAGCTGGAGGCGATGTCCTGATTTTCCCGGATGGCGTTGCGCCGGCCCACAAAGGGCTCGTGGGAGACCAGGCGGAAGCAGCCCGAGTTGTAGATCAGGGTATAGCCCGCGATGCCGGTGGTCTTCTGGTAGGCCTTGCAGAAGCCGCCGTCGATGACCAGCAGCTTGCCCCCCGCCTTCATGGGGCTCTCGCCCTTCTTGGACTTGACCGGGATGTGGCCGTTGATGATGTGGCAGTGGGGGCCCTCCAGCCCGAACTCCCGCAGCAGCATATCGCACACGGCGGGGTCGTTGTAGAACTGGTAGTAGGGATTCTTGGGCTCGGTCCAGGTGGACTCGTCCACGATGAGCCGCCGCTCGAAGGTGGTCATCCGGTCCCGGCCGAAGATGGGGCTGTTGCGTCCCGCCCAGAGGAACCAGAGGAAGTCCATGCCGAACTGCCGCTCGGGAGAGCCGGGCTTATTGTAGTAGGCCCGCCGGGCAACCAGGTCGGCATAGTCCAGGAAGGCCCGCCCCGAGAGGTTCTCGCAGCCGATGGAGAAGCGCATCAGCTCCCCCTCCGCCGTCATGGGGATGCAGCCGTGGAAGAGGAGGTTCCCGTTGAACACCTTGTAGAGGCTGCCCTTGGAGTAGAGGAAGCGGATGTGCCGCTGGAGCTTTTCGCTGTGCCGGAAGGAGGCGGTGAGCTGGTCGATGAGGACGGACTCCTCCTCCGTGAGGGCATAGGGGTCGTTCCGGTCCACGGTGGGGAAGTCGGTGTCCTCCAGCGGATAGGTGGTGCCCCCCAGGGTGATGCACTTGTTCTCATAGTCGATCTTGTCCAGAAGCAGCCGGTCGTTCATGCCGAAGCAGGGATTGCGCAGGATCTTCTGCCCCTCCAGCTTGAAGAGGATGATGGTGATGGCCTTGTGCATCCGGGCGGCCAGCATCTTGTCCTTCTCGGTGTAGTGGGCCTCGTCCTCATTGGTGAGCTTGACGGCAAACTGGTGGATATCACAGTCCTTGTACACCTCGTTGGCAAAGACCGACAGAGGCCGCAGGGAGATGCCGTATCCGGTCTCGATGACCTCCAGGTTGTTGTAGCGCAGGGAGTTAGCCAGCACGGTGGCCACCAGGGTGCGGGAGCCGGAGGCCGCGCCCATCCACAGGATGTCGTGGTTGCCCCACTGGATGTCCACGCTGTGGTACTCCATCAGGGAGTCCAGGATGATGTCGGCCCGGGGGCCGCGGTCAAAGATATCGCCCACCAGGTGCAGGTGGTCCACGGCCAGGCGCTTGATGAGCTCGCACAGCTGCACCAGGAAGTTGGAGGCCCGGTCGATGTCGATGATGGTGGAGATGATGTTCTCGTAGTAGTCCCGCTTATCGCTGTCCTCATAGTGGGTGTGGATGAGCTCGTCGATGATATAGGCGTACTCCTTGGGCATGGCCTTACGGACCTTGGAGCGGGTATACTTGGAGCTGACCTCCCGGCAGACCTCGATGAGGCGGTGGAAGGTGATGCGGTACCACTCCCGCATGTCGTCGTTCTCCCGCTCGATCTCCTCCAGCTTCTCCTTGGGGTAGTAGATGAGGGTGGCCAGCTGGTCCAGCTCGGCCTTGGAGACGCTGGTGCCGAAGAGCTTGTCCAGCTTTTCCCGCACCACGCCGGAAGCGGAGTTGAGGATGTGCAGAAATGCCTCGTATTCGCCGTGCACATCGGAGATGAAGTGTTCCGTGCCCTTGGGCAGGTTCAGGATCGCCTGGAGATTGATGATCTCGGTACTGGCCGCCTGAACGGTGGGATACTGCCGGGCCAGCATTTTCAGATAGTGCAGATTCTCGGACCGGTAGGTTTTCGATGGCTTCATGCGGGGGCCTCCTTTTCTAATCTTTGGTAATCTTCATTATGTCACGTTCTCCCTCCAGTTGCAAGGGGAGACGTGTCCTTTCCCTCTTCCACACCGGATTTTTCCATCCGGTTTCCCCGGTGCATTCGTTTTTTTGTTGGAATTCCAACATACAAATGGGCCATTCTCCCCTATACTGATGCCATGATCCAGAAAACCATCGGCCGCAGCTTGCTCCGGCCATAAAAAGGAGTTAGACTATGGAAAACAAGATGTTCTGCTATCAGTGCCAGGAGACCGCCGGCTGCGCCGGATGCACCCGAGCCGGCGTGTGCGGCAAGACCGCCCAGGTGGCCAACACCCAGGACCTGCTGGTCTATGTGACCAAGGGGCTCTCCGCTGTCACCACCGCCCTGCGGGCGCAGGGCGAGGCCATCCCCGCTTCCCTCAACCAGCTCATCACCCTCAACCTCTTCACCACCATCACCAACGCCAACTTTGACCAGGAGGCCATCCTCCAGCGCATCCGGGACACCCTGGCGGCCAAGGCACCCCTGCTGGCCCAGGTCCAGGATCCCTCCGCCCTTCCCGCCGCCGCCCGGTGGGACGGCTCCGGCGACTGGGAGGAGAAGGCCGCCCAGGTGGGCGTGCTCTCCACCGAAAATGAGGACATCCGCTCTCTGCGGGAGCTCATCACCTACGGTCTGAAGGGCCTGTCCGCCTACTCCAAGCACGCCAACGCCCTGCTCCAGGCCGACGAGGAGATCGACGCCTTCCTCCAGCGGGCCCTGGCCGCCACTCTGGACGACACCCTCACCGCCGACGACCTGGTGGCCCTCACTCTGGAGACCGGCAAATACGGCGTATCCGGCATGGCCCTTCTGGACCAGGCCAACACCCAGGCCTACGGCAACCCCGAGATCACCCGGGTCCAGCTGGGCGTGGGCAAGAACCCCGGCATCCTGGTCTCCGGCCACGACCTGCGGGACCTGGAGATGCTGCTGGAGCAGACCAAGGACACCGGCGTGGACGTGTACACCCACTCCGAGATGCTCCCCGCCCACTACTACCCCGCCTTCAAGAAGTACCCCCACTTTGTGGGCAACTACGGCAACGCCTGGTGGAAGCAGAAGGAGGAGTTTGAGTCCTTCCATGGTCCCATCTTGATGACCACCAACTGCATCGTGCCCCCCAAGGACAGCTACAAGGACCGGCTCTACACCACCGGCGCCGCCGGATTCCCCGGCTGCAAGCACATTCCCGGCGCCATCGGGGAGGAGAAGGACTTCTCCGCTCTCATCGAGCACGCCAAGCGCTGCGCGCCCCCTGCCGAGCTGGAGCAGGGTGA
This sequence comes from Pseudoflavonifractor gallinarum, assembly GCF_014982855.1. GTDB lineage: Bacteria > Bacillota > Clostridia > Oscillospirales > Oscillospiraceae > Pseudoflavonifractor_A > Pseudoflavonifractor_A gallinarum. Next base: position 103,089 of record NZ_JADCKF010000008.1, read on the forward strand.
GATCGTGGGCGGCTTTGCCCACGCCCAGGTGCTGGCCCTGGCCGACCAGGTGGTGGAGGCCGTCAAGAGCGGTGCCATCAAGAAGTTCGTGGTCATGGCCGGCTGCGACGGCCGCGCCAAGAGCCGCAGCTACTACACCGACTTTGCCAAGGCCCTGCCCCGGGACACCGTGATCCTCACCGCGGGCTGCGCCAAGTACAAGTACAACAAGCTGGACCTGGGCGACATCAACGGGATTCCCCGGGTGCTGGACGCCGGCCAGTGCAACGACTCCTACTCCCTGGCCGTCATCGCCCTCAAGCTCAAGGAGGTCTTTGGCCTCTCCGACATCAACGACCTGCCCATCATCTACAACATCGCCTGGTATGAGCAGAAGGCGGTCATCGTCCTGCTGGCCCTGCTCTATCTGGGGGTGAAGAACATCCACCTGGGCCCCACCCTGCCCGCCTTCCTCAGCCCCAACGTGGCCAAGGTCCTGGTGGAGAACTTCGGCATCGCCGGCATCCGCACCGTGGAGGAGGACATGGCCCTCTTCTTCGGCGAGCAGGCCTGAGCCCCCCTTCGCCCTGCCGGGTTTCTGAGAGAAAGGAGCTGTCTTCCCATGAAAAAGCCGTCCGTCCGCATCACTCTGGTGGACCGTCTGGGCCCCTGCCGGTGTCACCGGGGGCACCAGATCGGCGATTCCTTCGACTTTGAGACCCAGCGGGGCGAGCTGTGCCCCATGGCGGCCCACGCGGCCTTCCCCTTCGTGGATATCCTCCGCTACGGCGGGACCTTGCCCAAGAGCCGCCACGGGGACTACCGCTTCTGCTGTCCGGACGCCGACGTGGTCAACGTCTTCCGCCTGGAGATCCTCCCTCCGGAGGAGCCCTGATCCCCCCTTTTCCGTCCATTTTGGAAGAGTTTTGCCCCCGCCCCCTTGCCATAGGCGGGAAAAGCCTCTATAATATTGTCTGCTTAATTCAGGCGCTCCCCCGTTCGGGCGGCGCCCAACCGTTGGAGGAATTCAAATGGCTCTGGATATGAATTGGTTTGACGAGATGGAGGCCTGCATTCCCAAGGGAGAGGTCCGCACTCGTTTTGCCCCCTCTCCCACGGGCTATATGCACGTGGGCAACCTGCGCACCGCCCTGTACACCTGGCTCATCGCCCGGCACAACGGCGGCAAGTTCCTGCTCCGCATCGAGGACACCGACCAGGGCCGCCTGGTGGAGGGCGCCGTGGACGTGATCTACAACACCCTGCGCAAGTGCGGTCTGGACTGGGACGAGGGTCCCGATCTGGGCGGTCCGGTGGGCCCCTATGTACAGACCGAGCGCCGCGGCTTTTACGGCAAGTACGCCGAGCTCCTGGTGGAGCGGGGCCACGCCTACTACTGCTTCTGCGAAAAGACCGAGTCCGAGGAGGACTCCGGCGAGTTTGACCGGGGCGACGATCCCTGCCGCTCCCTGAGCATGGAGGAGGCCCGGGCCAAGGTGGAAGCCGGCGTGCCCTATGTCATCCGCCAGAAGATCCCCAAGGAGGGCTCCACCACCTTCCACGACGTGGTGTTTGGTGACATCACGGTGGAGAACTCCACCCTGGATGACCAGATCCTCATGAAGTCGGACGGTCTGCCCACCTATAACTTCGCCAACGTCATCGACGACCACCTCATGGGCATCACCCACGTGGTCCGCGGCAGCGAGTACCTCTCCTCCGCCCCCAAGTACAACCTGCTCTATGAGGGCTTTGGCTGGGAGGTCCCCGCCTATATCCACTGCTCCCCCGTCATGCGCGACCAGCACAACAAGATGTCCAAGCGCAAGGGCGACCCCTCCTACGAGGACCTGCTGGCCATGGGCTTCCTCTCCGAGGCCGTGGTCAACTATGTCACCCTGCTGGGCTGGTCCCCCAAGGGCGAGGAGAGCGAGCGGGAGTTCTTCACCCTCTCCGAGCTGGCAGAGTCCTTCGACGTGGCGGGCATCTCCAAGTCCCCCGCCATCTTCGACCTGGAGAAGCTCAAGTACTTCAACGCCAAGTACCTGCGCGCCCTCTCCCCCGAGGCCTTCTATGAGGGGGCCCGGCCCTATCTGGAGCAGGCGGTCAAGACCCCCGGCATCGACCTCTCCCTCATCGCGCCCCTGGTGCAGCCCCGCTGCGACACCTGGCTGGACATCGCTCCCCAGGTGGACTTCTTTGACGCGCTGCCCGCCTACTCCAACGAGCTCTACTGCCACAAGAAGATGAAGACCAACGAGGAGAACTCTCTGGAGGCCCTCCAGATGGTCCTCCCTGTGCTGGAAGGCCTCTCCGACTGGACCTATGACGCCATCCACGACGCCCTCATCGACCTGGCCGCCAGCCACGAGCTCAAGAACGGCCGCATCATGTGGCCCGTGCGCACCGCAGTCTCCGGCAAGGCCGTCACCCCCGGCGGCGCTGTGGAGCTGTGCCACATCCTGGGCAAGGAGGAGACCCTCCGCCGTATCCGCCTGGGTATGGAGCAGCTGGCTCGCTGATTTTCTTCTCATACAGAACAAGCTCCCGGTTCCATTGAACCGGGAGCGTTTCTTTTTGCTCTGATTTACTTCTTTTCCTCACCCATGAGCAGGTAGAGCACCGCTTTCTGGGCGTGGAGGCGGTTCTCAGCCTCGTCGAAGATCTCGCCGGCGTGGGCCTCAAAGACCTCGGCGGTGATCTCCTCGCCCCGGTGGGCGGGCAGGCAGTGCTGCACCATGCAGCCGGGGTTGGTGACCTTCATCAGCGCCTCGTTGACCTGGTAGCCCTGGAAGGCGGCCTTGCGCTTGGCGGTCTCCTCCTCCTGGCCCATGGAGGCCCACACGTCGGTAAAGACCACGTCGGCGCCCTTGGCAGCCTCCATGGGATCCCGGGTGAGGGTAAAGGTGGCGTCGGTCACGCTCTTGGCAAACTCCATCACGTCGGGATGGGGGTCATACCCCTCGGGGCAGGCCACGGACACGTTCATGCCCACCTTCAGGCAGCCCACGATGAGGGAGTTGACCATGTTGTTGCCGTCGCCGATGAAGCACATGTTCAGCCCTTCCAGCTTGCTCTGGTGCTCGCGAATGGTCATCAGGTCGGCCAGCACCTGGCAGGGGTGGGCAAAGTCGGTCAAGCCGTTGATGACCGGGATGTCGGCGTACTCGGCCAGCTTCTCCACCTCCTCCTGGAAGTAGGTGCGGATCATGATGCCGTCGCAGTAGCGGGAGAGCACCCGGGCGGTGTCCTCCACGGGCTCGCCGCGGCCGATCTGGCTCTCCTTGCTGGAGAGGAAGAGGGCGTGGCCGCCCAGCTGGTACATACCGGTCTCAAAGGAGACCCGGGTACGGGTGGAGTTCTTCTCGAAAATCATGGCCAGAGTCTTGCCCTGGAGATAGTTGTGGGTGAGACCGTGCTTCTGGTTGTACTTCATCTGGTCGCCCACGTTCAGAATATGAATGATCTCTTCCTTGGAGAGATCCAGCAGCTTCAACAGATCCTTCATTTCCATGTCACCTCATCATCCGGCGGGAGCGGTGTCCCGCGCCGTTCTTATTCCAGGACCTGGGCCATGATCGCCAGGCCCTTGTCCATCTCTTCCTTCGTGATCGTCAGGGGGGGCAGCAGCCGCAGACCCGGACCGGCGGTGAGGACCAAAAGGCCATTCTGCACCAGCTGGGCGGCCAGGGCCTTGTTGGTATAGCCCTCCTTGACCTCAATGCCGATCATCAGGCCCAGCCCGCGGGTGGAGCCGATGCTCTTCTTGTCCAGGGCCTCGATGCCGGCGCGCAGGTAGGCGCCCTTCTCCTTCACCGCTTCCAGCGCGTCCTCGTCCAGGATATCCAGGACGGTGAGGGCGGCCGAGGCGGCGATGGGGTTGCCGCCGAAGGTGGAGCCGTGCATGCCCGCGCCCAGCACATTCCGGCACTTCTCGTTCACCAGGAATCCGCCCATGGGGAGGCCGCCGGCGATGCCCTTGGCAAAGGAGGCCGCGTCGGGCTGGATGCCGTACTGCTGGTAGGCAAAGAGGGTGCCCGTCCGGCCGATGCCGGTCTGGACCTCGTCCACCAGCAGGAGCCAATCCCGCTCGGCGCACAGCTCCGCCAGGCCCTGGACAAAGTCCGGCTCCATGGGGAGCACGCCGCCCTCGCCCTGGACCAGCTCCAGCATCACGGCGCATACGTCCTTCCCGCCTTCCGCCTTGACGCTCTCCAGATCGTTGGCGTCGGCGTAGCGGAAGCCCTCCATAAAGGGATAGAAGTACTGGTGGAACACATCCTGTCCGGTGGCGGTCAGGGTGGTGATGGTCCGTCCGTGGAAGGAGTTCTTCAGGGTCAGGATGGTGCTGCGGCCCTTGCCGTACTTGTCAAAGCTGTACTTGCGGGCCAGCTTGATGATGCCCTCATTGGCCTCGGCGCCGGAGTTTCCGAAGAAGGCCGCCGCCATTCCCGCCCGCCGGCACAGCACGTCGGCCAGCTTGGCGTAGGGCTGGGTGTAAAAGAGGTTGGAGATATGCCCCAGAGCCAGGGCCTGCTCATAGATGGACCAGGCCCACTGCTCATTTCCGTAGCCCACCGAGTTCACGCCGATGCCGGAGGTGAAGTCGATGTACTCCTTCCCCTCCAGATCCCAGAGCGTGGCGCCCTTTCCGTGGGCAATGGCCACGTCAAAGCGCCCGTAGGTCTGAAGGGTGTGGGCGTGATCCAGGGCTTTCAGTTCTTCAAAGGTCATGGTTGCCGTCTCCTTACAGAATCATGGTACCGATGCCCTGGTCGGAGAGCATCTCGATGAGGATGGAGTGGGGGATGCGTCCGTCCAGGATGTGGGTGCGCTCCACGCCGGAGCGTACCGCCTCCACGCAGCACTCGATCTTGGGGATCATGCCGCCCTGAATCACGCCCTCCCGCACCAGCTGGGGCACGTCGGAGAGTCCCACCACCGGGATGAGGGTCCCCTCGTCCGCCGGGTCGCGCAGCAGCCCCCGGATGTCGGTGAGGAGGATGAGCTTCTCGGCCCCCAGGGCCACGGCCAGCTTGGCCGCGGCGGTGTCGGCGTTGATGTTGTAGGCGTTCTCCCCGTCCACTCCCTGGGCCACGGTGGAGACCACCGGGATGTAGCCCTGCTGGAGGCAGTCCCGCACCGGGTCGGGATTGACCTTGACGATCTCGCCCACCAGGCCGTACTTCTCGTCCAGCTTCTGGGCCTGGAAGAGGCCCGCGTCCATGCCGCACAGGCCGATGGCGTGGCCGCCCCGGCGGTTGAGGGTGGCCACCAGGTTCTTGTTCACCTTGCCGCAGAGCACCTGCTGGACGATGTCCATGGTCTCCTCGTCGGTGTAGCGCAGGCCGTCCACAAAGCGGGACTCCTTGCCGATCTTGCGGAGCATCTCCGAGATCTCGGGCCCGCCGCCGTGGACCACCACCACATGGATGCCCACCAGGTGGAGCAGGATGATGTCGCTGATGACGGCCCGGCGCAGCTCGTCGGAGATCATGGCGTTTCCGCCGTATTTGACCACGATGGTCTTACCGTAAAATTTCTGGATATAGGGCAGAGCTTCGGCCAGCACCGTGGCTCTGGTCACAACAGGGTCAGACATTTGGAATCCTTCTTTCCCGATCAGGTGCGGTAATCGCCGTTGATCTTCACATAGTCATAGGTCAGGTCGCAGCCCCAGCAGGTGGCCTCGTGCTCTCCCTCGTGGAGGCAGATGTCGATGATCACCTCGTCCTGGGAGAGGATGCTCTTGGCGGCCTCCTCGTCGAAGTCCAGGCCCATGCCCTGCTGGCAGACCAGCACCTCGCCCACGGCGGAGGCAAATTTCACATCCACGTACTCGGGACGGAAGGGGGCCTTGGAGTAGCCCATGGCGCACAGGACCCGGCCCCAGTTGGCGTCGGTGCCGAACATGGCGGCCTTCACCAGGGGGGAGCCCACCACCGCCTTGCTCAGGCGCTCGGCGCTCTCCTCGCTGCGGGCCTCATGGACGGTGCAGGTGATGAGGCGGCTGGCGCCCTCGCCGTCGCCGGCGATGCAGCGGGCCAGATACTCACAGACCTGGTGCAGGGCCTTGCGGAAGACGGTATAGCTGTCATCCTTCCACTCGATGAGGGGATTTTCCGCCATGCCGTTGGCCAGCACCACGCACATGTCGTTGGTGGAGGTGTCCCCGTCCACCGTCACCCGGTTGAAGGTCTTGGGCACCACCTCGTGGAGGGCATCGGAGAGCAGCTCGCCGGTGATGGCACAGTCGGTGGTGATGAAGCAGAGCATGGTTCCCATGTTGGGGTGGATCATGCCGGAGCCCTTGGCGATGGCGCCCATGGTCACGGTCTTGCCGCCCAGAGTGAAGGAGATGGCGATCTCCTTCTTGCTGGTGTCGGTGGTCATGATGGCGTGGGCCGCCGCGTCGGAGCCCTCGGGGCCGTCGGTGAGTCCGGCCGCCACCTCGGGCATTCCTCGCTCGATGGCGGCAATGTTGATGGTCTGGCCGATGACACCGGTGGAGGCCACCACAAAGTCCGAGGGCTTGTGGCCAGTGGCCTGGGCGGCGTACTGGCTCATAAGCTCGGCATTCTCATGGCTCTGGGGGCAGCAGGCGTTGGCGTTTCCGCTGTTGGCCACCACGCCCCAGGCCGTTCCGTCCTCCAGATGGTCCATGGTGACGTAGATGGGGGCCGCCTTGACGCGGTTCATGGTGTAGGTGGCCGCCGCCGCACACTCCCGCTCGGAGAGGATGATGGCCAGGTCCTTCTTTTCCAGCTTCTTGCTCTTGACGCCGCAGTGAACGCCCCAGGCCCGAAAGCCCTTGGCTGCGGTCACGCCGCCGTTGATCTGCTTCATAACCTTATGTCCTTCCCTTCTGTGGGGGAACGAAGGGTGCGCTGTCTCCAGCTTCCCTTCTTCCGCTCAGTCCAAATGGAGCCCGGTGGTCTCGTCCAGGCCCAACATGATATTCATATTCTGTACCGCCGCGCCCGATGCACCCTTGCCCAGGTTGTCGAAGAGGGCGGTGACGATGGTCTGCTCCTCATGGCCGCAGACCACCAGCTCCAGCCGGTCGCTTCCGGCCAGGGCGTTGGCGGGGAGCATTCCGCCCTCCTCCTCATAGCGCACCGAGATCAGCTTCTGTCCGGCGTAGTAGGCCATGAGGATGTGGTAGATCTCCTTGGCCGTGGGCTGCCCCAGCAGATACTTGTTGTGGAGCATGATCGTGGTGGCCATGCCCTTGTAGTAGTCGTCCACCACCGGGCAGAAGACCGGAGGCTGGTCCAGCCCGGAGATCTTCCGCATCTCATTGAGATGCTTGTGGCGCAGGTTGGTGCCGTAGATCCGGGGGCTGTACAGGTCCTTCCCCTTCTCCCCGCTCTCGTACTCCGCGATCATCTTCTTGCCCCCGCCGGAGTAGCCGGTCAGGGAGTAGCAGGTGAGCGGGTAGTCCTTGGGCAGGATGTGGAGGGAGACCAGGGGCATGGTGGAGGAGAGAAAGCCCGTGGCATGGCACCCGGGATTGGCCACCCGGGCGGCCTGTCCGATGACCTCGCCGGGATAGCGGTAAAACTCCGGGAAGCCGTAGACCCATCCCTTGGCGGTGCGGTGGGCGGTGGAGGCGTCAATGACCCGGGTGTGGTCATTCTCGATGAGGGCCACCGCCTCCTTGGCCGCCGCGTCGGGCAGGCAGAGGAAAACCAGGTCGGCCGCGTTGAGGAGCTTCTTCCGCTCCTCCACGTCCTTGCGCTTTTCCTCGTCGATGAGCAGGAGGTCAATGTCCTCCCGCGCGCCCAGGCGCTCATAGATCTGAAGGCCGGTGGTGCCTTCCTTGCCGTCGATATATACCTTTGGTTTATTCATAGAAACACCCCATTTTCTCGGTTTGCCGCGTAGACAGTTTCATAGTACGGCAGCCGAGCGAGGATTTCAACCTCAAACCTGTTACAGTCTGGTTTCTCAGCCCTTCTTCCGCTGGGCCAGGAAGTCCTTGATGTGGTCGATCTGCTGCTGCACGCTCTCGGCGGAGGGACCGCCGTAGACCTGGCGTCCGTTGACGCAGGTGTTGAGCTCCAGGGCCTGGTAGACATCCTCCTCGAAGATGGGCGAGACCGCCTTGAAGTCCTTCAGGGGCAAGGTGTCCAGGGTCTCACCGGCCTTGATGCAGAAGTTGACCAGCTTGCCCACGATCATGTAGGCCTCCCGGAAGGGCATTCCCTTCTTGACCAGGTAGTCGGCGCAGTCGGTGGCGTTGATGAAGCCGCCGGAGGCCGCCGCGCGCATGTTCTTCTCCTTGACGGTGAGGGTGTCCAGCATGGCGGCAAAGACGGGGATGCACAGCTCCACCGTGTCGATGGCGTCGAAGACCGGCTCCTTGTCCTCCTGCATGTCCTTGTTGTAGGCCAGAGGCAGGCCCTTCATCACGGTCAGCAGGGTGATGAGGGAGCCGTACACCCGCCCGGTCTTGCCCCGGACCAGCTCGGCCACGTCGGGGTTCTTCTTCTGGGGCATGATGGAGGAACCGGTGGAGTAGGCGTCGTCCAGCTCCACATACTTGAACTCCCAGGAGCACCAGAGGATGATCTCCTCCGAGAAACGGGACAGGTGCATCATCAGAATGGAGCAGGCCGACAGGAACTCAATGGCAAAGTCCCGGTCGGACACCGAGTCCATGGAGTTGTCGGTGGGGCACCGGAAGCCCAGGGCCGCCGCGGTCTGGAACCGGTCCACCGGATAGGTGGAGGTGGCCAGGGCGCCCGCGCCCAAGGGGCACTCGTCCATCCGCTCCAGGCAGTCCTCCAGGCGGGTGATGTCCCGCTTGAGCATGTTGGCGTAGGCCATCATGTAGTGGGCGAAGGTGGTGGGCTGGGCCCGCTGGAGGTGGGTGTAGCCCGGCATGACGGTGTGGAGGTTGGCCTGGGCCTTTTTCACCAGCACCTCCTCCAGGTCCTGGATCATGCCGATGATGACGGGGATCTCCTTCTTCACATAGAGCCGGAAGTCCACCGCCACCTGGTCGTTCCGGCTGCGGGCGGTGTGCAGCCGCTTGCCGGTCTGGCCGATGCGCTGGGTGAGGAGGGACTCGATGTTCATGTGGATGTCCTCGTTCTCCATGGAGAACTCCACCTGATCGGCCTCCACGTCGGCCAGGATGGCCTTGAGCCCGTCGATGATCTTCTCGGCCTCATGGGCCTCGATGATGCCGGTCTTTCCCAGCATGGCCGCGTGGGCCATGGAGCCTGCGATGTCCTCCTTGTAGAGACGGGCGTCGAAGGAAATGGACGAGTTAAAGTCATTTACCAGGGTATCGGTTTCCTTCTGGAACCGTCCTGCCCACAATTTCATGCTGGTTACCTCATTTCTCTTTCATCGGGTTAGTGTTTTCTCAAAAATGCAGGCATTTTTGAGAGGGGATACAGCCCCCTGCGTCGCGCGCGCAAAGCGCGCACGCTTGTGGGCTGAGAAGTGTTTTTTCCGAGGCACATGTCCTCGGAAAAAACGGATTTCGATTTTCTTTCGCCGCCTGCGGGAGGCGAAACTCTGCCGAGGGCTGAATGCCGTCTTACTTCAGCTTTCCCTGGTCCCGCAGGGCCAGGATGGTGTCGGGCAGGCCCCAGAGGTTGATAAAGCCGGTGGCGTCGTTCTGGTTGTAATCGCTCTCCTGGAAGGTGACGATGTCCTCGGAGTAGAGGGTGTCGGGAGAGGTGACGCCGGAGGTGATGATGTTGCCCTTGTAGAGCTTGAGCTTCACCTGGCCGGTGACGTACTTCTGGGTCTCAGCGGCGAAGGCGGAGAGGGCCTCCCGCACGGGGGTGAACCACTTGCCGTTGTAGACCAGATCGGCGAAGTCCACTGCCAGCTTCTGCTTCATGTGCTTGGTGTCCTTGTCGATGGTGATCATCTCCAGCACCTCGTGGGCCCGGTAGAGGATGGCGCCGCCGGGGGTCTCGTACACGCCCCGGTCCTTCATGCCGGTCATCCGGTTCTCCACGATGTCCAGCAGGCCGATGCCGTTCTTGCCGCCCAGGTCGTTGAGCTTGCGGATGATGTCGGAGGCCTTCATCTTCTCACCGTCCACGGCCACGGGCCAGCCCTTCTCAAAGTCGATGGTCACATAGGTGGCCTCGTCGGGGGCCATGGCGGGAGAGACGCCCATCTCCAGGAAGCCGGGCTTGTCGTACTGGGGCTCGCTGGCGGGATCCTCCAGGTCCAGGCCCTCGTGGGAGAGGTGCCACAGGTTCTTGTCCTTGGAGTAGCTGGTCTCCCGGCTGATCTTCAGGGGCACGTTGTGGGCCTCGGCGTAGTCGATCTCTTCGTTGCGGCTCTTGATGTCCCACTCTCTCCAGGGGGCGATGATCTTCATCTCGGGGGCGAAGCGCTTGATGGCCAGCTCAAACCGGATCTGGTCGTTGCCCTTGCCGGTGCAGCCGTGGGCGATGGCGTCGGCCCCTTCCTTCTTGGCGATCTCCACCAGGCCCTTGGCGATGATGGGCCGGGCAAAGGCGGTGCCCAGCAGATAGTCCTCGTACTTGGCGCCCATCATCATGGAGGGGATGATGACATCGTCTACCATCTCATCCACCAGATCCAGCACATACAGCTTGGAAGCGCCGGTCTTGATGGCCTTCTCCTCCAGGCCCTCCAGCTCGTCATTCTGGCCCACGTCGCCGGCCACGGCGATGATCTCGGGGTTGTTGTAGTGCTCCTTCAGCCAGGGGATGATGATGGACGTATCCAGACCGCCGGAGTAGGCGAGGACAACTTTCTTGATCTCAGACATTGTAATGACCTCCTGTGAGGCGGCCGCTCCGGCCGTCTTCCTGATGTTGGCATCATTATACTCCCAGCAGAATAAAAATGCAACTGTCATTTTGCATAATTATTCTTATATCTCCCATTTTATTTGAATATAATTTTAAATATTCATTTTATAGTGAATATTTCAGAATGTACTCCCCTGGCGCACACTCTGGAATATACGTTTTTATTCTGCATGCCATGAAAAAAGCGGCGCGGCCCTCCGAAGAGAGCCGCGCCGCCGCGCTGTCACATATGGAACCGCCGCCGGACCTCCTCCCGCAGGGAGGGGATCCGCCGTACGATGATGAGCGGAATGACCAGCGCCACGCAGATGGTGAAAACCACCAGGGACCAGCTGGGCCCCCAGGCCCCGTGGATAAACCGGTCGATGAGCAGCTCCGTGCCCACCAGGAAGGCCCCGATCGTGCCCACCAGCAGCGTGACCGTGGTCAGGATGGAGCGCCGTCCTCCCCCCAGTATCAGCCCCAGGAAGAGAACACAGGCCCCGCCCCACAGCACGATGGGCAGTGCCAGGCCCAGGTACCACACCATTCCGTCCAGGTCTATGGCGATGAGGAGCAAATACACCCCCACCGCCGCCACATCCAGCACCAGCCGGATCAGCAGCGGCATCCCCCGCAGCAGAAGCGGCGGGACAAACCACAGCCACAGCATGATGGCCGCCCCCACCACGTAGAGGGACCAGGTCCGCTCCGCCGGGAGGAAGATGTTCAAAATGGCGCAGCACACCGACACCGACACCAGCATGGCTGAGATCAGCACGGCCAGCTCCCACTTGGAAACCGGGGCCACCTCGCCCCGCTCCGTGGGAAAGGGCTTGGGGGAGACGGTATCCACCGGCTGCTTCGGGTTGACCACCGGCGTATGGCACAGAGGGCAGAAGGAGGCCGTTCCATCCAGCTCTACCCCGCAGTTGACGCAATAGGACATAGCAGCTTACACCTCGTTTTCACGCAAAACTCAAAACAGCAGCTCGGATTGGACGCTCCGGTTGCTCTCCACCTTGACGTGGATGCCCTCCCGGACCAGGAAGCGGAAGAACTCCCGCTCGGTGTCGGTCTCCTGAAGGGTCCCGGCGAAGGTGATCTCCATGGTATTGCCGTAGCTGATGGAGGCACAGTGGACCCGGGGGTTGGTGGCCTGCCCCAGAATGACCTCCATCCGCCGGATGTGGGGGGCCATCTCCTCGGGCACGGTGAAGGCGCCGGGATTCGTATAAGTACCGGAATAGGGCCGGGTCCCCGCCAGGCGGTAGCTCAGGGCCATGACGGGATTTTTCAGCCAGATGGGGATGAGCTGAAGGGCCCGGTTGGTCTGGAAGCGGACATTTCCCGTCAGCAGGGCCTGCATCTCCTGCCGGTTGATGTGCAGGCGCATATAGTGGTGGACCTGAGAGAGGATCTCCGGGAAGGTATACTCCCCCAGGGAAGGGTCGATGCAGGGCCGCACCGTCAGGATGAAGTTGCGCAGGGTCTCCGACGGGAACCAGGGCCGCAGATTGATGGGGATGGCCAGCGCCACCGGCTTGGGATGGCGGGGCTCCTCCCTGGCCTGATTCTCCAGAATGACCTTCAGCAGCGCGCCGGTCAGATACTCCGTGATGGACACGCCGTAGGACTTGGCCCGGGCCTTGAGCTGGTCCACCGGGACGAAGCCCATGGTCACATTCAGCGTATAGAAGGGCTCCGGCGTGCCGGTGTTCTGGAAGGCCTTCTTCCCGATCCCGGCCCGCAGGGAACGGACCGTGGCATAGCGGGCATAGGCATCCTCCAGTTCCTCCCGGTGGGGGGGCTCCTCCACGTCCAGAATGCCCGGACCGTTGGGGATGGCATGCCCCATCTCCCGCAGGTACACGGCCAGAAGGGTGCGGAAAAAGACCAGTGCGCCCGCCCCGTCCGAGAGGGCGTGAAAGACCTCCAGGGAGATCCGGTGCTCATAGTAGTAAAAGCGCACCAGCCAGCCGTTGTCCTCCCGGAAGCGGACCGGCTGGCAGGGGTTGGAAATATCCCGTTTCACAAAGGGGCCCGGGGCAGGATTGGGCTCAAAGTAGTACCAGAAGGCCCCTTTTTTGATGTGGACCGCAAAGCCCGGAAAGCGGGGCATGGTCTTATCCACCGCCCGCTGCAAGGCCTCAGGGTCCACCCGCTCCTCCATCACCGCGGAAAAGCGGTAGATGGCGGAATAGTTTTCCTTTTGGATCGCGGAGTAGAGCACGCCGGCATTGTCCAGCTTATACCACTGCTTCTCTCTGCGTTCTCTGGGAGCCATTCGGTCACCTCCTCTTGGATCAGATCGCTTCTTGCTTTTCATTTTATCACCCCCGTATGGAAACTACAAGGGGAATTGGACGAAGGGAGGTTTGGTACTGTTACGCCTCCCCCTTCTGTGGTATAATAGCCGCAAAGCGTCTATTACCTCTTTTCTATATTACAAGCTCCCACGTACAAGGAGGACCTGTGTCCATGAAACGAACCATGCTCTTCTCCAAATCCGACCGGGCCCGCTCCGAATCCCGGCGGGCTGAACAGCGGCGCCTGACCGGCATGATGAAGGCCCTCAAGGCTATCCACACCGCCACCTCCCCCGAGTCTATGGACCCGGAGGATCTGGAGCGCCAGCGCAAGGGGCAGGAGGTCCTGGGCCGCCTGGCCGCCCCCATGGCCGGGATGAGCTGGGAGCCCTTCTCCCTCTCCGGCATGAATGCGGCCTGGGTCCGGCCCAACCGGGGCCACGACCGCCGCCACGCCATCCTCTACTGCCACGGCGGAGGCTATACCAGCGGCAATCTGGGCTATTCCCGCCCCATCGCCTCCAAGCTGGCGGCGGTCACCGGGTATGAGGTCCTCTCCTTTGAATACCGCCTGGCTCCAGAGCACCCCTATCCCGCCGCGGTGGAGGACGCCATCCGGGCCTGGGACCACCTGATGTACCTGGGCTACGGTGCCCGGGACATCGTGGTGGCCGGAGACTCGGCGGGAGGGAATCTGGCCCTGGTGCTCACCCACCGGCTCAAGGCCATGGGGCGCAGGCTCCCCGCCTCCCTCATCCTCATGTCCCCCTGGACCGATATGACGGCCAGCGGGCGCTCCTATCAGGAGCGGGCCGAGCTGGACCCCTCCCTCACGCTGGAGTATATCCAGGCCGTCCGGGGGGCCTATGCCCGGGGGGAGGACTGGACCTCCCCCTATCTCTCCCCCCTGTTTGGAGATTTCTCCGGCTTTCCGCCCGTCCTCATCCAGGCGGGCACCCACGAGATTCTCCTCTCCGACTCGGTCCGCCTGCGGGACCGGCTGGTGGCGGCCGGCATCCCCTGCCGCCTGGAGGTATGGAACGGTATGTGGCACGTCTTTCAGATGTTCCCCATCAAGCGGGCCAACGAGGCCATGGAGAGCATCGGCCGCTTCCTGCTGGAACAGCTCTCCATCTGATCTTCTCTCTTGCAGCAAACTACCCCCAGACCCGTGTAGGTCTGGGGGTAGTTGTTTCTCTCAGAAGGATCCGTTCTCCTGGGCTCTGGTCTTGAAGCTCTCCCACTTGTGGCCCTCGCCCCGGTTGGTGATCTTGCCGCGGCGGCACAGGCCCTCGGCGGCGCGCTGGCCGTTGGCGATGATGCTCTCGTCGCTGGCGGTGGTCAGATGGCCGCTCTCCAGCACCATGCGTCCATCCACCATCACATCGGTGATGTTCTGCATCCCGGAGGAGTACACCAGGGTGGAGACGGGGTTGTGCATGGGGGTGGACTTCTGGCTGGCCGCCGGGTCGAAGAAGACCAGATCGGCCTTCTTGCCCACCTCGATGGAGCCGATCTCCTCCTCCATGCCGATGGAGCGGGCGCCGTCGATGGTGGCCATCTCCAGCACCTTCTCGGCGGTGACCGCCATGGGGTCCAGGGTCTTGACCTTGTGCTGGAGGGCGGTGCACTTCATCAGCTCGATCATATCCTGGGAGTTGTTGCTGGCCGCGCCGTCCAGGCCCAGGCCCACGGTCAGGCCTTTGCGCAGCATCTCGGGCACCGGAGCCACGCCGTCGGCCAGGTACATGTTGGAGCAGACGTCGTGGGACACCTTCATGTCGTACTGCTTCATCAGCTCCATATCCTGCTCATTGACCCAGCAGCAGTGGACCATGAGCACGTTGGGGCCCAGGATGTTCAGCTTCTTCAGCAGATCCACGTCGTTGCACCCGTGGACCCACTCGGTGGCCATGCGGGCATACTCCGTCTCGGACACGTGGACAGTAAAGCCCGCGCCGTATTCATTGACCACGCGCCACTGCATCTTCAGCATCTCGTCCGAGTTGGACCACATGGAGGACGGAGCGGCCCAGATCTTCAGGCGGCCGTTTTCGGTATTGTGATAGGTGCGGAACAGCCGGTGGAGATCGGCCTCCACGTCGGCCACCTTCTCGCACAGGTCGGGGCAGGTGCCGTACTCCACGCCGGTGTCCATGGTGCCGCGGCCCACGATGCCGCGCACGCCCAGGTCCTTCACCGCGCGGCAGATCCCGTCGGTCAGTCCGCCCTTGCTGTGGCAGTGCATGTAATCCACCGTGGTGGTCACGCCGCTGTGCAGGGCCTCGGACAGGCCCAGCATGGCGGCATGGTATGTGTCCTCCGCCTCCAGGTAGACCGCCGCGGGGAACATCATATGGGAGAGCCAGTCGCTCAGCTCCATGTCGTCTCCGATGCCCTTGAGCAGGGTCTGGAAGAGGTGGGTGTGGTTGTCGATAAAGCCAGGGAAGATCACCTTTCCTCCCGCGTCCACGACGCGGTCGGGGGCAGGGTATTTGGCGTTCAGCTCAGCGCTGGGACCAAGATCGGCGATGCGGTCATCCCGAACCAGGATGGCTCCGTCCCAGAGAATGCGGCGCTGCGGGTCCACCGTCACGATGACGGCATTGCGAATGAGCTGTTCCATGGAGTATCCTTCCTTCCAATCTGTTTATGTGGGAGCGATACTGCCCAGTTCCAGCACAGGTCGGTCACCCAGGAATCCGGCTCGTCCTGTTCCCTCCGCCACCGTCCGGCAGAAATAGGCATAAAGCTCAGATTCTTTATACTCTTTATATGAGTATCTGTCAAGAGGATAATCGTAATCCAGGGTGAGATAGCCCATCTTTTCCAGCTCCAGCAGCATGGCCGCCGTCTCTTTCACCGACTCCATGCTCTCGTCGGGTGCGCGGAGATAGACCGGGGCAAGGGCCACGGCGCAGAAATCCTCCTCTACGCTGCTCTCCACCAGAAAGCGGGCCACCGGAAGGAAGTGATGGTGGTGCAGATGGTGGAGAAAGTCCTCCATAGCGGGGGTCAGCTCCCCCTGTGCAGGCCCATGTTCGTACCCGCACCCGCAGTCGTGGGTATGGGTATGGCTGTGGTCATGGCCGCAGCCGCAGTGACCGTCGTGATGCATTTCCGTTCTCCTCCTAAATTACGCTTCCGCTTTCTTGCCGGACAGGATCAGGCCCACGATCACGCCCACGGCGGCGGGCAGGATCCAGCCCAGATTCAGCTCGGCCAGCGGCATTCCGTTCAAGATCTCCAGCTTCAAAAGGCGCTGCACCTCAAAGAGGATGCTGGCCACCCCGGTGAAGAGGATGGTCATGGGGTATACCATCCGCCGTCCCTCCAGCCAGGGCTGGGCATAGGCCAGCAGGATGAGCATGATGACCACCGGATAGATCATGTTGAGCACCGGCCCGGAGACGGCCAGGATCTGGTTGAGTCCCGCGTTGGCCAGAACCATGCTCACCACCGCAAAGAGGACCGCCCAGGCCCGGTAGGAGAGCTTGGGGCAGATGCTGTTGAAATACTCGCCGCAGGAGCAGATCAGGCCCACGCACACATTGAAGCAGGCGATGACGAAGATGGCCGCCAGCAGCACGTTGCCCAGCCGTCCGAACAGGGCGGCCACGATGTTGGTCAGCGCCTGGGCCCCATTCTCCGGATTGGGGAAGGCGCCGCCCGAGAGGGCGCCGATGTGGGCCAGCATGGAGTAGATCACAAAGAGCAGCACACCCGCGATGATGCCTGCCCGGACCGCTCCGCGGACCACGGCGCGGTCCTCCTCCACGCCCCGGGCGCGGATGTTCAGGCTGATGATGATGCCGAAGACCAGCGCTGCGATGGTATCCATGGTGTTGTATCCCGCCAAAAAGCCGGTGGAGACGGCCTGGACCGGGGTCTCATAGCCCGCGCCGGCCGCGCCGTATCCCTCCAGCGGATTGATCACGCATCCCACAAAGGTGATGACGATCAGGGCGATGAGGATGGGACACATGATCTTGCCCAGCCGGTCGGTGAGCTTTTCCGGCCGCAGGGCCACGATGAGGGCCAGGACGAAAAACACCAGGGAGTAGATCAGCTGATAGACCGCAATGGGGGCGTCTCCGCCCACAAAGGGGGGCACCGCCATCTCAAAGGACGTGCTGGCGGTACGGGGAATGGCCAGACAGGGGCCGATGGCCAGGTAGGCGATCACCGTAAAGATCTTTGCAAACAGGGGGTGGACCCGGCCGCCCAGGACGTCCAGTCCCCCCGAGCGGGCCACCGCGATGATGCCCAATACCGGAAGGCCCACCGCGCTCAGGGTCATGCCCAGCATGGCAAACCAGGTCATGGTCCCGGCCTGAGCCGCAATATTGGGCGGAAAAATCAAATTTCCCGCCCCAAAAAACATGGAAAACAGGGTGAATCCTACCAGCAGCAGGTCCCTGCTCTTGAGCTGCTTCATGCTCGCTCCTCCTTTTTCTCTCTGGAATACGCATGAGTTTACATGATGGTAGTATACAGGATTTCCGCCCCGTTGTAAACAAATGTATTTCATGCAAACACAAAAACAGGGACCCGTCTTAGGACGGGTCCCTGTTTTTCAGTTCTCAGATGAGACGATTAGCCCTGGGAGATCGCTCCGACGGGGCAGGTATCAGCGCAGGTACCGCAGTCGATGCAGGAACCGGCGTCGATCTCGTAGTGCTCGTCACCCTCGTGGATGGCGGACACGGGGCAGGCGCCAGCGCAGGAGCCGCAGCTCACGCAATCGCCGCTAATCACATATGCCATAGGTAACACCTCCAAACTTAAACTAACCACATTGTAACACGAATTTTTAAAATTGCAATGCTAAATTCACAGAATACTGGGTATATTTTTGGATGGCAGAATTTCCAGCTTTTGTGCGATCTAATTTTACTGAGGAAAGAGGCGTTACCATGGGGCCGATCCAAAAAAGAACCCGGAGATTCCGATTCTCCGCAAAACGAGGTGATCGTTTGAACGACGTGAATTTTACCCAGCGGGCCCAGACCGCTCTGCGTCTGGCCCAGGAGAGCGCCGCGGAGCTGGGGCACGGCTATGTGGGTACGGAGCATCTCCTGCTTGGACTGCTGCGGGAGGGCGGGGGCGTGGCCGCCCGGGTCCTCCAGAGCGCGGGACTGGAGGCCGAGACCATCCGCACCGCCATCCTGCGCGCGGTGGGCTCCGGGATACCGGGGGCCCTCCCCTCCCAGGGGCTCACCCCCCGCTTCCGGCACATCATCGAGCTGGCCCTGGCCCACGCCGGGCGGCTGGGTCAGGACTATGTGGGCACGGAGCACCTCCTGCTGGGCCTGCTCCAGGAGGGGGAGGGCGTGGCCATCCGGGTCCTCTCGGCCTGCGGTCAGGACCCCCGGCGTCTGACGGGGGATCTCTCCGCGGCCATGGGAGGAGAGCTCCCCCCGCCCTTCCGCAGCGGCGGAAAGGCCAAATCCGAGCCCGATTACACCGGCGCCGGGGACAGCAAACTCCTGGAGCAGTTCTCCCGGGACCTGACGCGCATGGCGGCCAGCGGCCTGCTGGACCCGGTGGTGGGCCGGGACGATGAAATCGACCGGGTGATCCAGATCCTCTCCCGCCGGCGCAAGAACAATCCCGCCCTGATCGGAGAGCCCGGCGTGGGCAAGACCGCCGTGGCCGAGGGCCTGGCCCGCCGCCTGGCCGCCGGGGAGGTCCCCGACGAGCTGCGCAGCAAGCGCCTGCTGGCCCTGGACCTCTCCTCCATGGTGGCGGGCACCAAATACCGGGGCGAGTTTGAGGAGCGGGTCAAGCAGCTGCTGGGCGAAGTGGTGCGTCTGGGCAACATCATTCTCTTCATTGACGAGCTCCACACCATCGTGGGCGCCGGCTCCGCCGAGGGTGCCATCGACGCGGCCAACATCATCAAGCCCGCCCTGGGCCGGGGGGAGATCCAGGTCATCGGCGCCACCACCACCAGCGAGTACCGCCGCTATATCGAAAAGGACGCGGCGCTGGAGCGGCGCTTCCAGCCCGTCACCGTCTCCGAGCCCGACGAGGCCACCGCCCGCTCCATCCTGCTGGGGATCCGGGGCCGGTATGAGGCCCACCATAAGCTGCGCATCTCCGACGAGGCCCTGGACGCGGCCCTCTCCCTCTCCATCCGCTATCTGGCCGACCGCCGCCTGCCTGACAAGGCCATCGACCTGATGGACGAGGCGGCCGCCCTGGTGCGTCTGGAGCGGCTCTCCGCGCCCGCCGACCTGCGGGAGCTGGAGGAGCGGGTGGCTCAGGCCCGGCGGGAGAAGGAGGAGGCCATCCGCAGTCAGGATTTTGAAAAGGCCGCCATGCTCCGGGACGCCGAGAGCGATTTCCGCCGGGAGCTGGACCGGGAGCGCACCCTCTGGCACAGCGGACAGAACGTGGGGGAAGTCACCGCCGAGGATGTGGCCCAGGTGGTCTCCCGCTGGACGGGGGTCCCCGTCACCTCCCTCACCCAGAGTGAAAAGGACCGCCTCCTCGCCCTGGAGAGGGAGCTCCACCGCCGGGTGATCGGCCAGGACGAGGCGGTCCGGGCGGTGGCCCGGGCGGTGCGCCGGGGCCGGGTGGGGCTGAAGGAGCCCGGCCGTCCCATCGGGGTCTTTCTCTTTCTGGGGCCCACCGGCGTGGGCAAGACGGAGCTCTGCAAGGCCCTGGCCGCCGCCCTCTTCGGCAGTGAAGAGGCCCTCCTCCGCTTCGACATGTCCGAGTATATGGAGCGGCACACGGTCTCCCGCCTGATCGGCTCCCCTCCTGGCTATATCGGCCACGACGAGGGGGGACAGCTCACCGAGGCGGTGCGCCGGCGTCCCTACTCGGTCCTCCTCTTTGACGAGCTGGAGAAGGCCCACGAGGACGTCTGGGGCCTCCTCCTCCAGATCACCGAGGACGGAGTGGTCACCGACACCCAGGGCCGGAAGGCGGATTTCCGCAACACGGTCATTGTCATGACCTCCAACGTGGGGGCGGGGCGCATCACCGCCAAGGGTGGCAAGCTGGGCTTCCAGTCGGCCCTCTCCTCCGGGGAGACCCGCCCCCTGACCGAGCTCAAAGAGGCCGTGATGGGCGACCTGAAGCGGGTCTTCCGGCCGGAATTCCTCAACCGGCTGGATGACACCATCGTGTTCCGCCAGCTGGAGCGGGAACAGATCCGCACCATCGCCCGCCGGATGCTGGACGGCGTGGGTGAGCGGCTGGGCCGCCTGGGGGTCTCCCTGCACGTGGAGGAGGACGCCCTGGAACAGCTGGCCCGGGAGGGCTTCGCCCCCGACTACGGTGCGCGCCCCCTCCGCCGGGCCATCCGCGCCCGGGTGGAGGACCCCGCCGCCGAGGCTCTGCTCTCCGGCGCCCTCCAGGCCGGAGGGGCCGTCCGGCTGGTCCTGCGGGAGGGCGCCCTCGCCCTGGAACCCCAATCCCCCGCCACAAACGAAAGGAGTCTGGAACCATGATACTGCGCCATACACGCCTGTTCCCTGCGATCCTGCTGCTCACTGCCCTGCTCTGCTCCTGCTCGGCCTCCCCTGCCCCTTCCCTCTCCCCGGAGGAGCGTACCCAGCTCTACCGCTCCGCCATCGAGCGCGCCCGGGACCAGGAGACGAACGAGGCCCTCCCGGTCCTCAGCGACCCGGAGGACGAGCGGGCCGATCTGCTCCTCTCCCTTCTGGGGGTCACCCCGGAGGACCTGGAGTCCTTTGCCGTGGCGGTCTCCCCCATGAACATCAAGGCCTATGGCATCGCCCTGATCCTCCCCGCCGACGGGCGGGAGGATGTGGTCCGCGATGGGCTGGATTCCTTTGTGGAGACCCAGAAAAACAATTTTGAGTTCTATCTGGCCGACCAGTACGCCATCGCCGAGGATGCCCGGGTGGAGACCCTGGCCGACGGCACCTGTCTGCTGGTCCTATGTGAGGACGCCGACGGGGTCCTGGACGCCATCCGCAGCACGTTGGAGGAGGGCGGCATCCCCGCCGGGCTTTCTTGACAGCCTCCGCGCCGCCGCTCTATAATGGAGCAGAACCTGCGGCCCTCCGGCCGCACGATTGGAGGTCATACGATGCTCACTTACCGCTCCAGCGGCATCCTGCTCCCCATCTCCGCCCTTCCCGGCGATTACGGTATCGGGACCCTGGGGGCCAAGGCCCGCCGCTTTGTGGATTTTCTCTGTGACGCCGGACAGCATTACTGGCAGATCCTCCCTCTGGTCCCTCCCGGCGGAGGGGACTCCCCCTATATGTCCCCCTCCTCCTTTGCGGGCAACCCCTTTTTCCTGGATCTGGAGACTCTGGCCCAGGACGGCCTGCTCACCGCCCAGGAGCTGAGTGAATCCCAGTATCCCAATCCCGACCGTGTGGATTACCCCTGGCTCCACATGAACCGCCCTGCCCTGCTCCGCAAGGCGTGGGAACGGGGCCGGACCCGCTATGCCCAGGAGCTGGACCGCTTCCTGGAGGAGGAGGCCGACTGGCTGCCCGACTTTGCCTTCTTCCTGGCTCTGCGGGGCCATTTCGGCGGCGCCGAGCTGAAGGACTGGCCCCGGGAAGTACGTACCCGCCAGCCCGAGGCCCTCGCCCCCCTGCGGGAGGCCCTGGCCGAAGAGATCTCCTACCACGCGTTCCTGCAATTCCTCTTTTTCCACCAGTGGGACGCCCTCAAGCGCTACGCCAACGAGCGGGGGATCTCCATCATCGGCGACCTGCCCATCTACGTCTCTCCCGACTCGGCGGAGATCTGGGCCAACCCCTCCCTCTTCCAGCTGGACGAGGACTTCCACCCAACCGCCGTGGCGGGCGTGCCCCCGGATGCCTTCAGCGACGAGGGCCAGCACTGGGGCAATCCCCTCTACGACTGGGACTATCACCGCTCCACCGGCTATGCCTGGTGGCGCCGCCGGGGAGAGCAGATGGCCCGGCTCTACGACGTGGTGCGCATCGACCACTTCCGCGCCTTCCACACCTACTGGTCCATTCCCCTGGACGCGCCCACCGCCAAGGCCGGCCACTGGGAGCCCGGCCCCGGTCTGGAGCTGGTGGAGCTTCTCTCGGCCATCCCCGGGCTCCATCTCATCGCCGAGGACCTGGGCGACCTGGACGACGAGGTCCGGGCCTTTATCGCCCAGAGCGGCCTGCCCGGCATGAAGATCCTGATCTACGCCTTTGATCCGGTAGGGGAGAGCTCCTATCTGCCCCACAACTGTCCGCCCAATTCCATCATCTACACCGGCACCCACGACACCCCCACCTTTGTCCAGTGGCTCTTTGAGGAGTCCAGCGCCGCCGAGCGGGAGTATGCCTCCGACTACCTCCGCCTCCGGGGAGACGAGGGCTTCGGCTGGGGGGCCGTGTGCGGGGCCTGGGCCTCTCCCTCCCGCCTGGCCATGGTCCCCATGCAGGACCTGCTGGGCCTGGGCTCCGACGCCCGGATGAACGCCCCCGGCACCATGGGGCCCCAGAACTGGAGCTGGCGGGTGCGGGAGGCCGCCTTCAACCCGGACGTGTCCACCCGCCTCCGGAAGATCACCCGCACCTACCGCCGCTGTCTGTGATCGTCACAGGTATCCAAACATTGCTCCGACACGCTGAGAGCCCGGACGGCTATGCCGTCCGGGCTCTTTTTCTGCTGTATCGATTTAGTTGTGGCTTCCGAACTGGGAGAAGAAGCGGTCGTGGATCGCCTGGACCGCCCGGTCGGCCTCGTTCTTGTTCACCAGCACCGAGATCTTGATCTCGGACGTGGAGATCATGTTGATGTTGACGCCCGCGCTGTACAGGGCCTCAAACATCTGGGAGGCCACGCCGGCGTTGTTTACCATACCGGCGCCCACAATGGAGATCTTGGCCACGGTGTCCACGATGTCCACGTGGTCGTAGTGGAGGGCGGACTTGCGCTCCTCCAGCAGCTCCCGGACCCGCTCCATGTCCCCATGGCCGACGGTGAAGCTGATATCCTTGGTCTGGTCACGGCCGATGGACTGGAGAATGATATCGACGTTGATATTTTCCTTCCCCAGCATGGAGAAGATCTTAAAGGCAATGCCCGGCTCATCGGCCAGGCCAATGATGGCCACACGGGCAATATCGGTATCCTTGGCAACGCCGCTGACATATACTTTTTCCATGTTTTTAGTAACCTCCTTGACTTTGGTGCCAGGCTGTCCGGAAAAGCTGGAGAGCACCTCCAGATTGACATTGTAGCGCTTGGCCATTTCCACCGATCGGTTGTGGAGGACCTGGGCGCCCAGGCTGGCCAGCTCCAGCATCTCGTCATAGGTGATCTCATCCAGTTTGCGTGCGCCCTTGACCCGGCGGGGATCGGCGGTATAGACACCGTCCACGTCGGTGTAGATCTGACACAGATCCGCATGGAGGGCGGCGGCCAGAGCCACGGCAGAGGTATCCGACCCGCCCCGGCCCAGTGTGGTGATGTCGTCGTACTTGTTCACGCCCTGGAAGCCGGTGACGATCACGATGCTTCTGCGGTCCAGCTCGGCCAGGATGCGCTCGGGCCCGATGCGCTTGATGCGGGCGTTGCTGTAAGCGGAGTTGGTCTTCATCCCGGCCTGCCACCCGGTCAGAGAGACGACCGGATAGCCCATGGCCTCAATGGCCATGGCGCACAGGGAACAGGAGATCTGCTCTCCGGTGGAGAGGAGCATATCCATCTCCCGCTTGGAGGCCTTCGGGTTGATCTCCGCCGCCTTGGCGATCAGATCGTCGGTGGTGTCCCCCTGGGCCGAGAGGACGGCCACCACATTGTGGCCCCGGCGGTAGGTCTCCGTGATGATACGCGCCACATTGCGGATCTTATCCGCATCGGCGACTGAGGAGCCGCCGAATTTCTGTACAATCAATCCCATGGTATCTATGTACCCCCTAAAACTTCAGAGTGGAGCGTTGTCCGCTCGGAAGGAACGGCGGCCGGAGCGGCCCCCTTCCTCTCACTATCTTATGTTCTGCTCCCCCGAGCCGTCAGTCCAGCACCCGCTGAGCCAGAACGACCCGTCCGAATCCGGACAGGCTCTCCCGTAGCTGCGCGCCGCTCATGGCGCCGGTGAGGAAGGCCCGCTCGCCTGCCGGGGCGTCCGGACGCGTGAGCTCCTGCACCCCTTCGGGGAGGGCGGCGGCCTCCGCCAGACGGACATACCAGCGGCTCTCCAGCGCATCGGCCGGGGCCACCGTATCCTCGCCGCCGGGCGCCCAGGACAGCTCTCCCGGGCCCTTCCGGTGTTTGGCCACGTCCATCACGTCGGCCACCACCGCGGAGGCGGTGGGCCGCTTTCCGGCTCCACGGCCGTAGAACATCACATCGCCCACCGCGTTTCCCTTCACGGTGATGGCGTTGAACACATCCTCCACACCGGAGAGCGGGTTTTCCTCCTCCACCAGGTGGGGCGCCACATAGATGCACAGACGCCCGTCCGCCTGCCGGATGGCCCGGCCCAGCAGCTTCCAGCGGTATCCGGCGCTCCCGGCATAGGCCACGTCGGCCCCGGTCAGCTCTGTGATCCCCTGTGTGGGGACCTGCCGGGGGTAGATATGCCGTCCAAAGGCCAGGGAGGCGAGAATGCAGATCTTCCGGCAGGCGTCATGGCCCTGGATGTCGGCGGTGGGATCTGCCTCGGCATAGCCGTTGTCCTGGGCCTCTTTCAGGGCCGCTTCAAAGGAGAGCCCGCCCCGGATCATCCGGGTCAGGATATAGTTGGTGGTCCCGTTGAGGATGCCCGTGATCTCCTCGATCTCATTGGCCGCCAGGCACTGGCTCAGCGGTCGGATAATGGGGATGCCCCCGCCCACGCTGGCCTCAAAGAGATAGCGCGCGCCGTGCTCCCGGGCCAGCTGGAGCAGCTCATACCCGTGCTCGGCCACCAGCTCCTTGTTGGCGGTCACCACGCTCTTCCCGGCCCGCAGTGCCCGCTCCGTGTACTCCTTGGCCGCGCCGGTGCCGCCCATGACCTCGACCACCACTTCCACCTGGGGGTCCTGCTCAATCAGGGAAAAGTCCCGGACCATCCGGTCCCGGAAGGGGCTGTCCGGATAATCCCGGCGCACCAGGATATATTTGACGCCGATCTCCTCTTCCGCCCGGCGGCCGATGGCCCCGGCGTTTTCGTGCAGGACCTCCGCCACGCCAGAACCCACCACGCCGTAGCCCAGAATTGCCACATGTATCATTTCGTTCTCTTCCTCTCTGCTCAGCCGGCCAGAATCTCGCAGCGCACCACGCCCTCCACGTTGAGCGCCTGCGCCAGCAGCTCCTCCAGAGAGAGCTGCAGGCCCGACGTCTCCGCGCCGATGGTCACGGCCGCGCAGCCGTTGACCGGGATCCCCTGATTGATGGTCAGAATATTCCCGCCGCTCTGGGCAAAGATATTGAGGACTGCCGAGAGTACGCCCGGCTCATCCTTCAGCAGGATCTGGAAGGTGACGATACGCCCGTGGAGCATATCGTTGAAGGGCCGTACCGCATCCTTATATTTATAAAACGCGCTGCGGCTGATCCCCACACGGCGGGTCGCGGCGTTGACAGTATCCACCTCGCCAGTCTCCAGAAGGCGCTTGGCTTCCGCCACCTTGAGGAAAATCTCAGGCAGTGCTCCAGCCTCCACGATAAAATAATTCGGTGTCTTGCTCAACGTCAATCCCTCCTCAATGTCCTTCTCCGAAAAGCAATTGTTCATCGAATTGTTATCATTTTAGCACAGTAAACTGCGACAATCAACCGCCGATTTCGCGTGAAAGCCAACAGTTTTACAGTCTATCATCCCCATTTTTTCGTCAAAATAACCACACCGTTGGAAAGGAGGACCCCCATGCACCCGCCGCCTTCGCCTCTGATTCCTGTCCGCGTCTTACAGGCCATCCTTGTGCTGGGAGGACTCTGGTTTCTGCTGCCCATCGTACTTCCCTGCCTGCTGCCCTTTTTGCTGGCCCTCCTCTGCGCCGCCCTGCTGGAAGGGCCCGTGGCCTTTCTCACCCGGCGCGGAAGGCTCCCCCGCTTCCTGGCCGCGGCGCTGTGTACCCTGGTCTTCTTCCTTCTGCTGGCCGGGGGCCTGGGCCTGCTGGTGTGGCGGCTGGGAACGGAGTGCGCCGTGCTCCTCCAAAAGACGCCCCAGCTTCTCTCGGCCTTTACCGGCTGGCTGGGCGGGGTCCGGCGCTGGGCGGAGCGCTTCCTCATCGCAGCCCCCATCCCCCTTCAGGAGACCCTGCGGGGCGGGATGGAGGCGCTGGAGGACCAGGGAATGCGTCTGCTGGGGGACGCATCGGGCCTATTGGGGACCTGGCTGGCCCACGGGGCCTCCGCCCTGCCCCAGTGGGGCCTCTTTCTCTTTACCACCGCACTGGCCACCTGCCTCATCAGCGCCGACCGGTCCCGCCTGCACGCGTTCTTCTGGCGTCAGGTCCCGGCTCGCTTCCGCACCCGCCTGCGGCATATGGTGGGTGCAGTGCGGGATGCCATGACCGGCTGGCTGCGGGCACAGGGCTGTCTCATGCTGGTCACGCTGTGTCTGCTCACGGTGGGCTTTCTGCTCCTGGGGGTGGATCTGGCCATTCTGGCCGCCGGCTTCACGGCACTGCTGGACGCCCTGCCGGTCTTCGGCGTGGGGATCGTCCTGCTGCCCTGGGCGCTGCTCTCCCTGCTGCGGGGGCAGACCTCCCTGGCGCTGGGGCTGCTCCTCCTCTACGGCGTACTCTTTCTCACCCGCAGCATCCTGGAGCCCAAGCTGGTGGGAAAGGGCTCGGGTCTCCCCCCTCTGGCCGCGCTGCTCGCCATGTATACCGGCTTTATCCTGTGGGGGGCGGCGGGCATGATCTTCCTGCCCATGGCCGCCGTCATGCTCAAGGAGCTCCACGACCGGGGGCTGGTCCACCTCTGGAAATAACAAAGCCCTCCGCCTTCCGGCTGAAGCAGCCGGGCCGCGGAGGGCTTTTGTTGCACTATTCTATTACTGGGCGTCTGCCGGAGGGGCCACCTCTTCACTGGGCGGCGGAGAGGGTGTGGTTTCCGGCTCCTCCGTCTCCCCGCCCGGCTCAGTGGGCTCTGTACTGGGCTCGGGCGACGGTGTCACCACCGGCCACGTCTCCGGGTTATAGGGGTCAAAATCCGGGTAGAGGTCCGCGGGCGGGTAGGTGCTGGGGTCCATGGGATCGAAGGTCGACGGATCGTATTCCGTCGGCTTCTCCTGCTCCTGGGTGTGAACGGTGCACGTCCCCTGAGCCTGTACGTTCTGCAGGCGATAGGCGTCGTCCCGGGCCCCTCTTCCGAAGGACTCCCGCTCAAAGCTGGGCAGAGAGATGGTGACGACCGTGGGTTCCACCCCGGCCTCATTCCCCTCCCGGGGACAGAACTCTCCGGCCACATGGTAGAGTCCGGTGCTCTCTCCGGAGGAATTGAGGATGGGGCTGTCCTTACAGACCTCAATGGTCTGCGTGTGGACGTCACAGTGCTCGGTGGGCTGGTCGCCGTTGAAGAAATAGGCGCCCTGCACCCGGTTCCCACGGGGATCCAGCGTACAGTTCGGACCGGCCAGCTTGCCGCTGTCGATACAGATGTTGACGGTCACCAGTCCCTCGGGCGTCTCAAAGTCCTTATTCTCCAGGCCCTGGTGGATGGGCTCCATCACCTTGCGCCACATCTGGGCCGCCGGGTTGGTGGAACCGTTGTTGATGCGCTCGGGATACTGGGCGTATCCGGTCCACACGGCCGCCGTATAATAGGGGGAGTAGCCCACGAACCAGCGGTCCTTGTAGTCGTTGGTGGAACCCGTCTTACCGGCGATGGTCATGCCGCTGAAGTAGGCCTCCCGGCCGGTCCCCACCCCGTTGGGGCTCTTGATGACGTTCTTGAGCATGCTGTTGATATACCACGCCGTGGTGGACTTGACCGCACTCTCTTCCTCCTGGGTGTTATCCAGAATGACCACTTCCTGGCCATCCTGCTCCCGGGTCACCTTGGTGTAGGTGCGGGGCTCCACGTACACGCCGCTGCGGGGGAAGACCGAGTAGGCCGCAGCCATATCGATCACCCGGGCGCCGTCGGTCAGACCGCCCAGGGAGAGCTGGGCCAGGCCCTCGTCGTTGCTCTTCTTGTTCTCCGCGCTGTGGACCAGCGTGCTGATGTGGAAGTGGTCTTCCAGGTACTCCATGGACTGTCCGATGCCCATTTCCTGGATCACCCGGGCCGGGACCGTGTTGGCCGACTGCTCCACCGCCTTGCTCACCGTCTCGCGGCCCCAGTAGTAGCCGTAGGAGTTGGAGGGCCAGGCAGAGCCGCTCAGCTCCATCACCGGCGTGTCATCAAAGACCGAGTTGGGAGTAATGAGTCCCAGATCGATGGCCGGGGCGTAGGCGGAGAGGGGCTTGATGGAGGAGCCCGGCTGCCGCTTGCTCATGGTGGCCATATTCAGCACCTGATTGGCCGTTTTTTCGCCCATGGCGCCGGCCATGGCCACCACGTCTCCGTCGTGATCCAGCACCACGATGGCCGACTCCAGCTGCTCGCCCCGGGAAGAGGTCTGGGGAAGGTTGTCCCGGTTGAGGTAGACCTCATCCACCACCTCCTGGACGTCCGGATCGATGCAGGAGTAGATCTTGAGTCCGCCGCTGTAAACCATGTTGCTGGCCACTTCTCTCGAGTAGCCGCCCTCTTCCACCAGGTCGTCGATCACATCCCGCACCACCTGCTCGGCATACCAGCTGAGCACATTAGTGGTATTTTCGTTCTCCTCATCCTCCCCCTTGGTGAAGTTCAGTCCGGCCTTGACCTGGGCGGCCGCCTCATCGTACTCGGCCTGGCTGATCTTCTCCTGCTCCAGCATGGCGTTGAGCACGTTCAGCGCCCGGTTGGCATTGTTTTCCGGATGCAGATAGGGGTTATACATGGAGGGGTTGTTGGTAATGCTGATGAGGCTGGCGCACTCGGCCAGGGAGAGCTCCCGCACATCCTTGCCGAAATAGTTCTCCGCGGCCGTGGACACACCGTAGCACTTCTGCCCCAGGTAGATATAGTTCAGATAGAGCTCCAGGATCTCTTCCTTGGTGTGGTACTTTTCAAAATCCAGCGCCCGGAAGATCTCCAGGATCTTGCGCTTGACGGTGACGTCGTCATAGTCGGTCATATTTTTGAGCAGCTGCTGGGTCAGGGTGGAGCCGCCCTGGATGTCCTCGCCGGTCATCATGCTCAGCACCGCCCGGGCGGTACGCACCCAGTCCACGCCGTTGTGCTTGTAAAAGCGCCGGTCCTCAATGGCGATGGTGGCGTTGATCAGATCCTCCGGGATCTCCTCATAGGGGATCCACACCCGGTTTTCCGTCCCGTAGAGGGACTGGAGCTCCACCGGCTGTCCGGTCTCCTTGTCGGTGTAGTAGATCGTACTGGCCAGCGCCGTGGAATAGGCCTGTGCATCCACATGGGCGTTGGGCAGGATCTCCGTCGTGATATAAACCGCCGCAAAGCAGGCCAGGAACGCACAGGTCACGAGCCCGATCAGGAACAGCGTCCCGATCCCCTTGAGGACGGTTCGCGCCGTATGTCCTCCGCTCCCCCGCGCGCGCCGGTCGTCGTTGGGATTCGTTGTTCTTGCCAAAGTGACACCTCCGGTATCGGTCGGCCAGCCCCGCCGCATCCTGCGGCCGGCTGCCATGGTATGGGTGACTTCGTCACAGGTACCCGAATATTATAGCATAGGTGCGCCAGTTGTCCACCCTATATTATCCCTTTATTTCCTATTTTTAGAATCTCGAAAAAAATTTGCGGACTCCTATCTTGCAATTTATCCTGCTTCGGGTTACAATAGGTACGGCAGCAAATCGCTCTGGCGTTTTGTACGGCCTCCCCCTCCGGGGACCACAAACCATAGAAAGCGGTGAAGCCATGAGCGAGGAATTTGGCGGTGAGTTCATTACCCTGACCGATGAGGAGGGCAATGAGTTCGAACTGGAATACTGCACGACGATCGAGCACGAAGGCACGGTCTATATGGCCTTTTTGACGGTTACCGAGGCCGATGAGGACACGGAAGAGCCGGAAGAGAGCGAGGACGACGGTCTGGTCATCCTCAAGGTCATCAACGTGGACGGCGAGGATCAGCTGGCCACGCTGGACAGCCAGGAAGAGCTGGACGCCGTCTATGAATTGGTGATGCAGGAGCTCTTCGAGGACGAAGAGGAGTAACCTCCGCCTTACCAATTCTGAATTTTTTCTGAATTTTTCCTGCGGGGTGCGTGATGGGCTTTATTTAAACCCACATCTCTGAAACGGGATGTCGCCCTCACGGCGTGGATTGCAGGCCTCCCGGCCCCCTTTGTGGGTCACTGGAAGTTGGAAGCAAGGAAGCGCTGTGGAGACAACCCACCTGCCAATTACGTGCAGGTTTTAAAGGAGTCCACACGGCTTCTGCGGGCCCCCCCACAGGCTCTGCCTGTGGGGTTTTTTATATGCGAAGGGAAGAAAAGCGGGTACGATCTTAAAATCGTACCCGCTTTTTTCAGATGCGGTTTCTTCTCCGGTCTGCCACGCGCCGCCACAGGGCCATGGCACACAGGGCGCACAGGGTGCCCACCACGGCGCCGGCCAGCACGTCACTGGGGAAATGGACCCCCACATACAGGCGGGAGCAGCCCATCAGCACCGCCAGCACCAGCGCACCTGCTCTTGCCCAGGGCCAGGGCAGGCTCTTCCACCACACCACGCCCGCGGCAAAGGCCGCTGTGGTGTGCCCCGACGGGAAGGAATTGGGGTCTCCCTCTGCGATCAGAGGGACCAGCCCCTCCACCACCAGCCAGGGCCGGGTGCGTTCCACCAGGTGCTTGAGCACCACGTTGGTGCACAGCAGGCCCAGCAGAAGGGCCGTCAGCGCACAGAGTCCCGCTCTCCGGGTCCTGGGGATACACGCAAAGACCAGCGCCAGCGCGATCCACAGCATGCCCGCGTCCCCCAGATGGGT
Organism: Pseudoflavonifractor gallinarum; assembly: GCF_014982855.1. Classification (GTDB taxonomy): domain Bacteria; phylum Bacillota; class Clostridia; order Oscillospirales; family Oscillospiraceae; genus Pseudoflavonifractor_A; species Pseudoflavonifractor_A gallinarum. Next base: position 134,123 of record NZ_JADCKF010000008.1, read on the forward strand.
GAAAACGGAGAAAAACGCGTTCAGGATCGGATTGCGGACCCAATCCTGGATCCAGAGGAGGATCGCGCCGTCCAGCGCCAGGAGCCACGTAAGCATAGCTATCTCCTTTTCTGATTCCGAATGATAAAAAAGCAGGACGGGAACGCTCCCGTCCTGCTCTCGTTCTGTCTCTTGCGATCAGGCCGCCTCGTCCCACTGGCAGTTAGTGATGATGCCGTTGGCAAATTCAAAGTGCGTGGTCTTGAGCGTATGGGCCTTGCCGATGCGGACCTCCTGGGTGCCCACTTCGTTGGTGGCGCTGTTGGCCACATGCACGGTCACCGTAAAGGTCAGGTCCAGCAGGTTATCCGCCAGAGGCAGCGTCAGCGCGCCAGTGGCGGAGTTGATGGTGGTGCTGTTGTCGTGGGGCTTGGCCACCACATCGGTCACATAGCCGTTGAGCTTGGTGCCGGAGGCCATGAGCTGATCGCCGCCCTCCTGCTCCACATACTCCACGATGGAGTCATATACCTCCGGGTATACGTTGTTGACCTGGACCGTATAGGTCAGGGTAGCCGCGCCGCCCTCCGCGCCGGGGAGCACGCCGCCCTTGCCCAGCAGCTTCAGACCCACCACCGCGGCAAGCAATACCACCAGGATCAGGACCAGCAGGTCCACAATGTTGATCTTTCCAAACAGTCTGCCTTTTTCGTCTAACATCTTTTGCAGCCTCCGAGGTTGTAAATTGACCGGTTTATGGTGTAAAATAGGACTGTCCCTGTGTCCGGAAGCCTCCGGACTCACAGTGGAGCTTTTTATATTGTAGCATATTCCCAGTATGGGAACAAGTCTTTTTTCACCTGGAGGGTCTCATCCCATGAAAGTCATCCACCTCATCAGCGGCGGCGACAGCGGCGGCGCCAAGACCCATGTGCACTCCCTGCTTCAGAATCTCTCCCAGACCATCGACGTGACCATGGTCTGTTTTATGGACGGTCCCTTTGCCCAGGAGGCCCGGGAGCTGGGCATCCATACCGTCATCTTTTCCGGGCGGAACCTGCTCTCCACCTACCGGAAGCTCCGGCAGTTTATCCTGGACGGCGGCTACCAGATCATCCACTGCCATGGCGCCCGGGGCAACATGATGGGCGCCCTCCTGCGCCGCTCCACCGGACTTCCGGTGGTGAGCACCGTCCACTCCGACTACCGGCTGGACTATCTGGGCCGCCCCGCCGCCCGGCTGGTCTACGGGACCACCAACACCGTGGCCCTGCGCCTGCTGGATTACCGGATCGGCGTCTCCGACGCCATGACGGACCTGCTCATCTCCCGGGGCTTTGACCCGGACCGGCTCTTTACCATCTACAACGGCCTGGACTTCTCCCCCCGCCACCCCGCCATGGACCGGCAGGCCTATCTGCGCTCGGTGGGTCTGGAGGCGGACGACTCCTGCGTCATCGCCGGCATCGCCGCCCGGCTCAATCCGGTGAAGGATGTGGCCACCCTGATCCGCGGCTTTGCCAAGGCCTATGAGCACTGCCCCAACCTGCGCCTGCTCATCGCCGGCGACGGAGAGGAGCGCGCCATGCTGGAGGGCCTGGCCCGGGAGCTGGGCGTGGAGCGGCAGGTCTGCTTTGCCGGCTGGATCTCGGACACCGACAGCTTCTATAACGCCATCGACATCAATACCCTCACCTCCCTGTCGGAGACCTTCCCCTACGCCCTCACCGAGGGGGCCCGGGCGGGACTGCCCACCGTGGCCAGCCGGGTGGGCGGCGTGCCCTACCTCATCGAGGACGGCGTGACCGGTCTGCTCTTCGAGGCCGGGGACCCGGACGGTCTGGCCCGTCAGCTCACCGCCCTCGCCCAGGACGCCACCCTGCGCGCCCACCTGGGCCGCCGGCTCTACCAGAAGGCCAAGGCGGATTTCTCTCTGGAGTCCACTCTCCAGCGCCAGCTCCACATCTACGGGACCATTCTCCGCCGCCACAGCCGGAAAGGCGGCCAGCGGGACGGCGTGCTGGTCTGCGGGGCCTACGGCCGGGGCAACGCGGGAGACGACGCCATCCTGGAGGCCATCGTGGCCGAGCTGCGGGAGCTGGACCCCGACCTTCCCATCTGGGTCCTGTCCCGCAATCCGGACAGCACCCGGCTCACCTACCGGGTCAACTCCATCTATACCTTTAATTTCCCCCGCTTCCTGCGGCGGATGACCAAGACCCACCTCTACATCAACGGCGGCGGCTCCCTGATGCAGGATGTGACCAGCCACCGCTCCCTGTGGTTCTACCTCTTTACCATCTCGGCGGGCAAGATTTTGGGCAACCGGGTGCTCATGTACGGCTGCGGCATCGGCCCCATCCGCTCCGAGTCCAACCGCCGCCGGGCGGCCAAGGTGCTCCAGAAGCGGGTGGACGCCATCACCCTGCGGGACACCCACTCCCGGGAGGAGCTCAAGCGCATGGGCGTGGACCATCCGGAGATCATCCTCTCCGCCGACCCCACCGTGATCCTCCCCGCCGCCGCGCCCCAGGTGGTGGACGGCATTCTGGAGAGGGAGGGCCTGGACCCCAACGGCTCCTATATCGGCTTCACCCTGCGTCCCTGGCCCGGCTTTAAGGAAAAGGCGGAGATCTTTGCCGCCGCCGCCGACTATGCCTACCGGAAATACGGCCTGACGCCGGTCTTCCTCCCCATTGAGCGCCGGCTGGACCTGGGCGCCATCCGGCAGGCCACCGCGTCCATGACCGCCCCCTTCCATATCATCGAGAATACCGGCAGCTCCGCCCACACCATCGGCCTTTTTGCCCGGATGAAGGTCGTGGTCTCCATGCGCCTGCACGCCCTGGTCTTTTCCGCCAGCCAGGGCGTCCCCCTGGTGGGCGTGGTCTATGACCAGAAGATCAGCTCCTTCCTCTCCTATATTGGACAGGACCTCTACACCGACCTGGGCGAGCTGACCCTGGAGCGGCTCACCGCCCACATCGACACCGCCTGCGGACGCATCGACGACCACGACTTCCTCACCGAGGGCGTGGACCGTCTGCGCCAGGTGGAGCACCGCAATTCGGCCACCGCCCGCCGCCTGCTGGGCCTCCCCGCCCCCGAGGAGGAGGGCGAGCGCCCGTGAAGCACCTGGTCTGTCTCTCCGACACCCCCTGGAGCAGCGTGCCCGCCCGGACCCAGCAGCTCATGACCCGACTGAAGGATGTCCATATCCTCTACTTTGAGCCGCCCGCCCGCCGGAAGGGATGTCCCTGGAAGAAGCCCGCCCGCCGGGTCCGGCCCGGCCTTCTGGTCTACTCCCTCCCGCCCGTTCTGGACGGGGAGGGGGAGCATCCCCTGCTCTTCCGCCTGGGGCAGCGCAAGCTGGCCCGCTATGTGGAAAAAGCCATGCTCCGCCACCGGGTCCAGGACCCGGTGCTCTGGTGCGCCATTCCTACCGCCGTCCACCTGCTGGACGGCCTGCCCCGTCAGGGACTGGTCTACGACTGCGGCCGGGACTGGTCCTCCCTCCCCGACCAGTGGGAGAGCGAGCTGGCCCTGGCGGCCGACGTGGTCTTTGCCGCCTCTCCGGAGCTGTGCGACCACATCGGCCCCTGCAACGACAACGTGGCCCTTCTCCCAAACGGGGCCAACTACACCATGTTTGCCCGGGAGGACCTGGAGACTCCGCCCGCTCTGCGGGACATCTCCGGCCCGGTCCTGGGCTATGAGGGCACCATCTGGCGGGATCTGGACCTGGAGCCCCTCCTCCGCGCCGCCCGGGAGCACCCCGCCGCCACCTTTGTGCTGGTGGGCCGGGTGGAGCGCAATCCCCACCTGCGCGCGCTGGAGCGGCTGCCCAATGTGCGCTTTCTGGGCCGCAAGCCATTGGTGGAGCTGCCCGAATACCTGAACCGGTTTGACGTGTGTCTCAATCTCCTGCGCACCGGCTCCATGGACGGGGACATCCTGCCGCCCCGCATCTTTGAATACTTCGCCACCGGAAAGCCGGTGGTCTCCATGCTCCAGCCCGGACAGGTGGAGCAGTTCCCGGACGTCATCTACGGCGCCCACACCAGCGCGGAGTTCTCCCAATTGTGCACCAGCGCCCTGGCCGAGCGCGGCTCCTGGGCCCGGGACCGGCGGCGCTCCTACGGACAGATCGGCTCCTGGTCCAACCGGGCCCGGGAGGTGGAGCGCATTCTGGAGAGCATCGGGCTTTTCTGAGACGTGCCGCTTTCTTTCCGTGCTATTCGCCCCACCCCTGCCGTACAATACGGTGGGGGTGATCTTTTGTCCATATCCTGTTCCGACTTCCTCGCCCAGGCCCGTGGAAATCCCACGCTGGCCCTGGTCAGTCTCCTGCTCCTGGCCGTCCTGCTGGTCAACGGCTGGACCGACGCGCCCAACGCCATCGCCACCGCCGTGGCCTCGGGCGCCCTCTCCTTCCGCCGGGCCGTCCTGCTGGCCGCCGGGTGTAACCTGGCCGGTGTGGCGGCCACCTCCCTGTGCATGCCCGCCGTGGCGCAGACCGTCTGCGAGGCCGCCGATTTCGGCGGCGATCCCACCATCGCCTGCACCGCCCTGTGCGCCGCGCTGCTGGCGGTGGTCCTCTGGGCCACGCTGGCCTGGCGCTTCGGCATTCCCACCAGCGAAAGCCACGCTCTGCTCTCCGGTCTGGCCGGTGCGGCCCTCTCCCTGCCGGGCGGGTGGAAGAACCTGCGGCCGGAGGCCTGGGGCAAGGTGGGCCTGGGCCTTCTTCTCTCGGTCCTCCTGGGGTTTCTGCTGGGCCGGCGGGCGAGTGGGCTTCTCCAGCGCCTCCCCCTCTCCCCCCGCCGGTGCCGCTCCCTTCAGACGGCAGGCGCGGCGGCCATGGCCTTTCTCCACGGGGCCCAGGACGGACAGAAATTCCTGGGGGTCTTTCTGCTGGGAGCCGCCCTCTCCCAGGGCCGGTGGACCTCGGGCGCCCTCTCGGTCCCCCTGTGGCTGATGGCGGTGTGCGCCCTGTTTATGGCCCTGGGCACTCTGCTGGGCGGACGGCGCATCATCGACAAGATCGGCCGGGAGCTGGTGGTCCTCTCCCCCGCCGCAGGGCTCTCCGCCGATCTGGGCGGCGGATGCGCCCTGCTGGTGTGTACCCTGCTGGGTCTGCCGGTCTCCACCACCCACACCAAGACCTCGGCCATTCTGGGGGCCGGAACGGCCCACGGAGGACGGGCCCGCCCGGGGACTGCCCTCTCCATTGCCCTGACCTGGCTGCTCACCTTCCCCGGCTGCGGAGCCCTCGGCTTCTTTCTGGCCCGGCAGCTGCTCGCCTGAGCTTGCATCCCAACCGCCGCTGGGGTATGATAAGAGAGGTCGGTCTCCCATGGGACGGACCCTATCACCAAGGAAGAAACGAGTGATTTTCATGCGCTATGACGCCGTGATCTTTGATCTGGACGGTACCCTGCTCAACACCCTGGACGATCTGGCCGCCGCGGTGAATGCCGCCCTCACCGCCTGCGGTTACCCGACCCGCACCCTGGACGAGGTCCGGGCCTTTGTGGGAAACGGCGTGGCCAAGCTGATCCACCGGGCGGTCCCCGCCGGGACCGCACCGGAGGAGGAGGCGCGCTGTCTGGAGCGCTTCCGGGCCCACTATCTGGTCCATATGCGGGACCAGACCGCCCCCTATTCCGGCATTCTGCCCCTGTTGGACGCGCTCCAGCAGGCGGGGATCGCCGTGGCGGTGGTATCCAACAAATTTGACGCCGCGGTCAAAGAGCTCTGCCGGGACTATTTTGGTCCCCGCGTGCCGGTGGCACTGGGCGAGTCCCCCTCCGTGCGGAAAAAGCCCGCCCCCGACACCGTCTTTGCCGCGCTGCGCGCGCTGGATGTCCCGGCCGACCGCGCGGTCTACGTGGGGGACTCCGATGTGGACATTGAGACCGCCCGCAACGCCGGCACGGCCTGTATCTCGGTCTCCTGGGGCTTCCGGGACAGCGCCTTCCTGTACGCCCACGGCGCCTCCTGCATCGCCGATACCCCCCAGGCCCTGGCCGCCCTGCTCCTCGCGCCCGAAGCATAAAAAACGTCCTCTCCCATGTACGCTGTGGGAGAGGACGTTTCAGCGTGTCGAAAAATTTCGACACGCTTCTCAAAAATGCAAGCATTTTTTCGAGGGGATGCAGGCCGCCGCGCGCGTGCCCCTTTGGGGCACACACTAACGGCCTGAGCAGAGTGTTTTCCGACGTACACGCCGCCGGAAAACACGATTTTGACTCTGTTCCGCCGTCTGCGGACGGCGGAACTCTGCGAGGCTCTTGCTGCGAAAATCGTCGAAATACACTTTATCGAAAGTCTAAAACGTCCTCTCCCATGTACGCTGTGGGAGAGGACATTTTTTCTTCTTTATGGATTGGTCATTTCTTGCCGCTGGGCCCCTTCCGCCCCGGCGTCGTCAGACCAGACCCGGCCTCCCATATATTCCCGGGGTTCGTTGGTGACTAGGTTCATGCCCCGGATGCCGAAGAGATTGTGGATGGCAGCCACCGTAGTCTCCTGCCCGCCGTTGCGGGTGCCGCCCACCGCCAGGGCCGCCAGGAATTTGCCCCGCAGCAGCCCCGGAAGCAGTCCCGGATGGCCCGCAGGCGGGAACAAAAGGCGCTCAGCTGGGGCGTTGGCCCCATGCAGTAGACCGGCGAGGCCACCAGGATGCCGTCCGCCCGGTCCAGCTGCTCCACCAAAGTCCGCATGTCATCCGGGATCACGCATCAGGAATGGCTGCGGATACAGGCCTTGCAGTCGGTGCAGGGCGCGATGCGCTTCCCCGCCAGGGTCACCATGGAAGTCTCGATCTCTTCCGATACGCCCTGTGCCCCCTCCAGCACCATGCGCAGGGCATAGGCCGTGGCGCCCTCCCGCCGCGGACTGGCGCACAATCCCAAAATGTGAACCATATACACACCCTCCCATCTTCTCTGCGCAGGTCCCTTTTGTCCGGATCCCGCGTCCAATGTTCACCTTACTCCATGTCATTCTCTGATATTTACCATGCAATAATTCCGCTTTTCGGACGCACACTAAGCACAATCCAATGCCTGAGAGCATCCGAAAAGGGGCGTTTATGATGAAGCTCATTCCCACTTCCACCCGTGGAAAAGTCCGGGCCGCAACCTTTCTCACTGCGGGGCTGGCCGTACTGGGCGGCTTTGCCATTCAGGGTCAGGTCCGCGCCGCACAGTACCAGTACCTGCTCAACAAGACCTATGAATATGCCTTTGCAGAGCTGAGCACCTCGGTCTCCCAGCTGGACACGGCGCTGCAAAAGGGCATTTATGCCACCTCTCCCCAGCTCTTCTCCTCCCTGTGCACCGAGGCCTTCCGCAGCGCCCTTGCCGCCCAGACCGCGCTGGGCTCCCTGCCCTACGGAAATGTGGAGCTGGAAGAGACCGCCACCTTCCTGGCCAAGACGGGAGACTACACCATGTCCCTCTCCCGCGCCTCCTCCCAGGGGCTGAGTGAAGAGCAGCGCTCCACCCTCGCCGCCCTGGCCCAGCGCTCCTCGGCTCTGTGTCAGACCCTCCAGTCTCTGGAGAGCGACCTCTTTTCCGGTACCATGCGTCTGGAGGACCTGGCCCAGGTCCAGGAGCGGCTCTCCCAGGCCACACAGACCGGAGATCAGACCACCGCCGGCTCCTCCTTCCAGGAGATCGAGCAGGAGTGCTCCGAGCTTCCCACCCTGATCTACGACGGTCCCTTCTCCGACCATCTGGCCGACCGGACTCCCCGTATGCTGGAGGGACAGCCCCAGGTGAGCCGGGAGGATGCCCGCTCCGCCGCGGCCGGGTGGCTGGGGCAGGAGCCGCAGCTCTTCACCCCCGTCTCCGACGGAGCGGGCGTTCTCCCCAGCTGGGGCTTCTCCGCCCAGGTGGATGGGGGCGAGCTCTATGTGGAGGTCACCAAACAGGGCGGACAGCTTCTGGAGATCCTCCATTCTCGCCCGGTGGGGCCCGCTCAGCTCACCCGGGAGCAGGCGGTAGAGCGGGCCCAGGCCTTCCTGAAGAAGCTGGGCTATTCGGACATGGCCGAGACCTATTTCATCGACCAAGGCAACATCCTCACCATCAATTTTGCGGGCAAGGAGGGGGATGTACTCTGTTACCCCGATCTGGTCAAGGTATCGGTGGCGCTGGATAACGGCGGCATCGTGGGTCTGGAGAGCCGCAACTATCTCATGAGCCACCAGAGCCGGACCTTCTCCGCCCCGGCCGTATCGGCCGAAGAGGCCCGCAGTCAGGTCACCCAGGGGCTGGAAGTCCTCAGCCAGCAGCTGGCCCTCATCCCCACCCAGGGAGAGAACGAGGTCCTCTGTCACGAGTTCAAATGCCGCAATGAGAAGGGACAGCACTATATCCTCTATGTCAATGCCCAGACCGGGGAGCAGGAGCGCATCCTCCTCCTGCTGGAGGACGAAAACGGCACCCTGGTGCTGTAAGGCCCCTCAGCGGGAGCCGCCCTTGCCCTTGATCTCCTCCCAGTACCGCCGGGCGGCCTGCTCGGTCTTGTTCTCGCCGTAGGTGTAGTACCGCGTTCCCACCAGGGCATCGGGGAGGTACTGCTGCTCCACCCAGTGGTGGGGGAAGTCGTGGGGATAGAGATACCCCTGCTCCCGCTCCAGGCCGGCCGAGTCGGCATGCCGGTTCTGGAGGTGACGGGGATAGTCCCCGGTCTTCCCCGCCCGCACATCGGCCATGGCCAGGTCCAGGGCGATGTGCCCGGTGTTGGACTTGGGCGCGGTGGCCATGAGGACCGCCGCGTCCCCCAGGGGGATGCGGGCCTCGGGCAGCCCCAGCATATTGGCCGCGTCCACGCAGGCCTTGACGATGGGGATGATCTGGGGATAGGCCAGCCCCACATCCTCGCAGGCAATGACCATGAGCCTCCGGCAGGCCGACACCAGGTCTCCCGCCACCAGCAGGCGGGCCAGGTAGTGACAGGCCGCGTCCGGGTCCGAGCCCCGGATGGACTTCTGAAGGGCGGAGAGAATGTCATAGTGGTCGTCTCCCGCCCGGTCATACCGCATGGCGGAGCGCTGGGCCGCCATGCGGGCGTCCTCCAGGGTGATGCGCCGCCCCTCCTCTGTGACACGGGCCGCACCGGAGAGCAGCTCCACCGCGTTCATGGCCTTGCGCACATCCCCGCCGCAGGCCTGAGCGATGTGTTCCACCACTCCGTCCTCCCAGGTGAGGGGGGTCTCGCTCCGCCGGGCCATGTACTCCAGGCCCCGCAGGATGGCGGGCACCACGTCGGACCCCTCCAGCGGCTTGAACTCAAAGACCGTGGAGCGGGAGAGCACCGCGTTGTACACGTAGAAATAGGGATTTTCCGTGGTGGAGGCGATAAGGGTGATCTTGCCGTTCTCCATGAACTCCAGCAGGCTCTGCTGCTGCTTCTTGTTGAAATACTGGATCTCGTCCAGATAGAGCAGCACCCCGTCGGGGGCCAGCATGGTGCCGATGTCGGCGATGATGTCCTTGATGTCGGAAATGGAGGCCGTGGTGGCGTTGAGCCGGTGAAGGGGCCGGTTGGTCCGCTTGGCGATCAGATTGGCCACCGTGGTCTTGCCGGTGCCCGAGGGCCCGTAGAAGATCAGATTGGGAATGCTGCCGCTCTCAATGATCCGGCGGAGCAGGCCGTTCTGCCCCAAAATATGGCTCTGCCCCACCACTTCATCCAGCGTGGTGGGGCGGATCTCGTCGGCCAGGGGACGGTAACTCATACGCGCTCCCCCTTACTGCCGGGCAAAGCCCAGGTAGCGGGTGCCCTGGAAGGTCAGTGTCCCCCGGTCCCCTTCCACCAGCATGCCGTACTCATGACTGGGGACCTGCAGCTCCATGCGGTCGCCGCTCTCCACCTCAAACGTGACATAATAGGTCGTGCTGGTGTGGGTGTGCCCGATGCCGTTGTGATCGGCGTGGTGATGGTGGGTAACGTGGCCGCGCTTGGCCACCACTGCCGCGTTCACCGTCAGGCGGGGACTGTGGTTATTTTTGTTCCACTGGGAAATCCCCCGTACCGCGCCCACCACAAACACCACCAAAACGATCCCAAATACGATCATAAACAGGATGGGGAAGATCCCGAACATCAGGTCAAATCCCATACCGTATCCCATGTCAAATCCCATACCAGAAAACCTCGCTTTCCTGCCCGTCCTGTCTGAGCGCGGGCCGATTTTGTATTCTCATCATACCATGTTTCCAACACTTTTCAACTACATTTTCCGGCGGGAGACCGGACGCCCCACGGAGACAAGTTGGTCTGGAAACAAAAAAAGAGACGCAACCAACGTTGCATCTCTTTTTGGCAGCGGGTGAAGGATTCGAACCCTCACATACAGAGTCAGAGTCTGCTGTGCTACCCTTACACAAACCCGCTATATCCGTTCCGTGTCGGAACAACAAAAAATATTATAGCCGATATTTCAGAAAAGTCAAGCCTTTTTTGACAAAATTTTTCCTCCCGGAAAAAAAGCTGCTGCGGGAGGCCGTAAGTACCCCGAGAACAGCCCGGAAGGGCAGGGACTGCCGTGGAAACGGCACGCCCTTCCGGGCTGTTCTCACGCACTCAACCGTGCTGGGATTGCGCCGGAGCTCCGGTCAGATCAACGGATCTCAGCAGGAGGAGCTGGTCTCAGGGCCGCTCTTGGAAGAACTCTTCTTGTTCTCCGCGGTGGGACCCTGCTTTTTGCTCTGGGCGCTGGAGGAAGAGGACTTGCTGTGGCTGCTGCGGTTGGCCTTGCGGATCTCGTCGTTATAGTTGTTCTGCATAACATTCACCTTCCTTTCGGCGAGCATAGTTTAACCGCTCCGGCAAGATTTCATTCCCGCAAAAAGAAAGGATACAAAATTGACGCAGGACATGATATAATAACGTAACGTGAAACGGTGCTCTCGGGAAGAGCCCCACATTTCAGCAAAAACGCCGCGTATCGTCAGGGAGGGATTCCGCCATGAGATGTCCGTATTGTGCCAACCCGGAGAGCAAGGTCGTGGATTCGCGCCCCTCGGATGAGGGTGCGAGTATCCGCCGCCGCCGCGAGTGCTTGGTGTGCCATAAACGGTTTACCACCTATGAGACCATGGAGAGCCTTCCACTGGTCGTGATCAAAAAGGATGGAAGCCGACAGACTTTTGATAAGAGCAAGCTCCTCAACGGGATGCTCCGGGCCTGTGAGAAGCGCCCGGTCTCCTTTGATACTCTGGAGGCCATTGCCAACGAGATCGAGCAGACCCTCCAGAACGCGCTGGACCGGGAGGTATCCTCCACCCACATCGGCGAGATGGTGATGGAGCGCCTGCGCGGGGTGGACGAGGTAGCCTATGTCCGCTTTGCCTCGGTCTACCGGGAATTCAAAGACATCAGTTCCTTTATGGACGAGCTGGACAAGCTCATCCGGGAAAAATAAACACTACGGGCGGCCGGGACACGATGGTGTCCCGGTCGCCCATTTTCCATCTGACTTCAGTGAAATGAATCAGGGGGAAATAACCGCCTCACAGCAGCGATAATCGGTGTCGATGCTGTGGGCGATCAGGCGCGCTTTGAAATTGCGGGGGCTGCACAGGGAACCGCCCGATACGCTCAGATCCTCCGGCACCACAAACTTGATGCACTTGACCTGAATGTCCCGGCAGCCCGGAAAATCGTGGGCCGGGAGGGTCACGGCTTTCATGCCGCGCTGGTACTCCATGCCGTCCGTGTCCACTTCGGTGAGGATCACGGCCAGGGCCACCCGGGTATGGGGGCAGACCTGCTTGACCGTTGCGTCCACTTGGATGATCCGACCCTGGGATTCCAGATACGTGTCGCCCAGATCCACCAGCAGGGAATCCTCACAGCCCTCCACCGTGAACTGGATGGGCACGGGGCACTCCTCCGGGTGGACCACCACATCACAGTCCACCTCTACCTTGGGCTCGGGGAAGGTGACCACGTTCCCCTCATTGTCGGAATAGGTGATGGACTCGTTGACCAGCTTGATCCCCGGCTCCTGCCCCACATGGCGGACGAAAAATTCCAGCACGGCGCTCTCGCTGAGCGTCACGCCCAGTTCCTGGATCTTCCAGCGCAGGGTGTGGTCATCCAGCTGCTCTGCCATGCCTTTGGCGGGGGGCAAAATGCTGGTGATGACAAAATCGGGGGTGACCATCTCCTTGATCTGGATGTTGGTGGCCCCCGCCTTGGAGATGTTGGCGGCCAGCTCTGCAAACAGTTCCTCCAGGTCGGCCAGATCCGGGGTCACCGCCACGTGGGAGGTGTCCGGATCGGTGGCCCAGTTGTTCAGCGCATCGATATCCAGTCCGTCCGACCCGATGAGACCGATGCAGTAAATGGTGATCCCCTGGGCCCGGGCGGCGGCGGCCACCGGGGCGGGCGGCGCGCCGGCGGTGGTGTTGCCGTCGGTGAAGAGGACGATCACCTTGGCATTGCTGGAGGCGGGCTCAAAGAGCTCCATGGCCTTGGTGAAGGCGTCTGCGTGGTTGGTGCTTCCGCCGGCGCTCAGTCCGTCTACGGCATTTTTGAGCGCATCCACCGAGGTGATGAGCTGTGTGTCGGCCACTGCCGTGCTGGAAAAGCTCACCACACCCATCCGGCTGCCGGAGCCGATCTGTCCGTCCTTGCTGCTGTCGGTGGCCTCGTCAATAATATCAATAAAGGTCTTTGCGCCTATTTTCATGGCGGAGAGGGGCGCCCCGGCCATGCTGCCGGAGCGGTCCAGCACCAGGACGATATCAGTGGGATTCGAGATGATATCCGGCGCGGCGGTGATGGCCAGCGTGACGCGGAGAGAACCGTCACAGTCGATCCGGTCCTGATTGATGACTTTGTTGGAATTGGTAATACCCATGGGTTGCGGCCTCCTTCTGGGGAATTCCCCCTGACATCCTATGCAGGTGTGTGCCCTTGTGGCACACCAAAGGCACAAAAAAGCAGGTCCCGTCCCTTTGTCAGGGGACAGGACCTGCTTGGAATGTTTCGAAGGCGGGCACAAATGTACCTTAACCCTCCTCCAGCCGGGCCAGCAGATCGGCGGCATTGGTGTCGGGCTTCACTTTTTCCCGGGCGTCCAGGATCACGCCGTTCTCGTCGATGAGATAGCTGGAGCGCACCACGCCCATGCTGATTTTTCCGTAGAGCTTTTTCTCCTTCCAGACATCATAGGCCTGAATGGCAATCAGCTCCGGGTCGGAGAGAATGGGAAAAGGCAGGGCGTATTTCTGGGCAAATTTCGCGTGGGAGGCCGTGCTGTCCTTGCTGATCCCCAGGACGACGGTATTGTGGTCCTGGAAAGCGCTCCAGGCCTCACCGAAGGCGCAGGCCTGCCGGGTGCAGCCGGGGGTATTGTCCCGCGGGTAGAAGTAGAGGGCCACTTTCTTTCCCCGGAACTGGGAGAGGGTCACAAGGTTCCCGTCCTGATCGGGAAGGGTGAAATCAGGGGCTAGAGTACCGATCGGAAGCATGGTATGCTCCTCCTTTTCTGGATGGTTCAGTCCTGGGGCTGGTAAAAATCACACCAGGGCCGCAGGGTGCAGTTGGCGCAGTCCGGCTTGCGGGCCATACACACGGCCCGCCCGTGGAGCACCAGGCGGTGGCAGAAGTCATTGGATTCCTCGGGCGGGAGCTGGGCGCGCAGCTGCTGCTCCACCTTGGGTGGCTCCTTGGTACCGTCGGTCAGCCCCAGGCGGCCCGAAATGCGGATGCAGTGCGTGTCGGCCACCACGGCGCCGGGGGCGTGGAAAATGTCGCCCAGGATCAGATTGGCGGTCTTCCGCCCCACCCCGGGGAGCTTCAGCAGCTCCTCCATGGTGGAGGGCACCTTTCCGCCATAGACCTCCAGCAGCATCTGGGAGGCGGCCACGATGTCCCGGGCCTTTGCCCGGAAAAAGCCGGTGGAGTGGATGATCTCCTCCACCTCGCTCACATCGGCCTGGGCCAGGGCCTCCAGCGTGGGAAACCGGGAAAACAGCGTGGGCGTGACCTGATTGACCCGCTCGTCTGTACACTGTGCGGCCAGGCGGGTGGAGAAAAGCAGCTCATAATCTTTCTGATAGTCCAGAGAGCAGATGGCCTCCGGATAGGCGCTTTTCAGCGCGGCCACAATGGCCAGAATATCGTCTTGGGATTTCAAGGGGATCACCTCATATACCGGTCAAGGTGCTTGCGGCAGATGGAGCACCGGTTCTTTGATTGTGCCATTATAACATGGGGGATGAAAAAAAACGAGACATTATTTACAAATCATGGTTGTAATTTGGGACAAGCTCAGCTATAATCAACGTAGAGTACCCAAAAACTATACTTTTTAGTATAATTCCATGGGAGGAATCAAAATGGTCAAGGACATGATGGACTTTATCCTCGCACAGGATCCTGAGGTGGGTGAGGCGATCAAACACGAGTTTGACCGTCAGCGCCGGAATATCGAGCTGATCGCATCTGAAAACTTTGTCAGCGAGACGGTGCTCGCCGCGGCCGGTTCCGTGCTGACCAACAAGTACGCGGAGGGTTATCCCAGCAAGCGTTACTATGGCGGGTGCCAGTGCGTGGACGTGGTGGAGAATCTGGCCCGGGATCGTGCCTGTAAGCTCTTCGGCGCGGACCATGCCAATGTCCAGCCTCACAGCGGCGCCAACGCCAACTATGCCGTGTATCAGGCGCTGTGCAACGTGGGCGACACCGTGCTGGGTATGGATCTGGCCAACGGCGGTCATCTGACCCATGGCAGCCCGGTCAATTTCTCCGGCAAGAACTATAACATGGTCTCTTACGGCCTGAATGAAGAGGGATTCATCGACTACGACAACGTCCGGGACATGGCCCGCAAGCATCATCCCAAGATGATCATTGCCGGCGCCTCCGCCTATCCCCGCTTCATCGACTACGCGGCCTTTGCCGACATCGCCCATGAGGTGGGCGCCTATCTCTTCGTGGACATGGCCCACGTGGCCGGCCTGGTGGCCACCGGTCTGCATCCCAACCCCGTGCCCTATGCTGACGTGGTCACCACTACCACCCACAAGACCCTGCGCGGTCCCCGCGGCGGCATGATCCTGTGCAAGGAGGAGCTGGCCAAGAAGATCGACTCCGGCATTTTCCCCGGCAGCCAGGGCGGTCCTCTGGAGCACATCATCGCGGCCAAGGCCGTGGCCCTGGGCGAGGCCCTCAAGCCCGAGTTCAAGGCCTATCAGGAGCAGGTGATCAAAAACGCCAAGGCGCTGGCGGCCTCTCTGATGAAGGAGGGCTTTGATCTGGTCTCCGGCGGTACGGACAACCACATGATGCTGGTGGACCTGCGCAAGGCCGGCGTCACCGGCAAGGAGATGGAGCACCGTCTGGACGAGGTACATATCACCGTCAACAAGAATGCCATCCCCAACGACCCCGAGAAGCCCTTCGTCACCAGCGGCGTGCGCATCGGCACTCCCGCCGCCACCACCCGCGGCCTGAAGGAAGAGGATATGACCCTCATCGGCCAGCTGATCTGGCAGGCGGCCACCGACTTCGAGGCCAAGGCCCAGTCCATCCGGGACGCCGTGGCTTCCATCACCGAGAAGTACCCCCTCTATCCCGGCAACTGATGACCGGACGGGCAACTTCATCATAGCGAAAATCACCGAGGCGGAGACTCTTGTGAGTCTCCGCCTCCTTTTGCCGAACCAGCTCAATTTTCGTTTCAAGCGCCCGGAATCCTCCTCCAGGACAAAAAAAGAGATGCAACCGACGTTGCATCTCTTTTGGCAGCGGGTGAAGGATTCGAACCCTCACATACAGAGTCAGAGTCTGCTGTGCTACCCTTACACAAACCCGCTATCTCTTGCGCACTCACAAGTGCAGGTTATATTATACTGACCTATCCCTCGTTTGTCAAGTCATATTTTTCTTTTTTTCAGACGTTTTCGGAGCGCTTCTTTTTCCCATCACCATTTTCTCCCACTCAGGCCTTTTTTTGCCCTGTTTTTCTCATTTTTATTGACATTACGCTATATTTTCTCCCTCTTTCACAGAGGGCTTTCCATCTTTTTGTACAATTCCATAATAGCTTGATAGGTTGACAAAAAAATTTTCAGGAAGTATACTAAAAGCACAAGGAAAACCATAAGGTTTTCTATCCAAGTGAATGAACTTATATAAGCCCATAATATGGTTGGGCGTCTCTACTGGCTACCGTAAATAGCCGCGCTATAAGTTCCCGAGAGGAGATGATCGGGAATTTATTGTGCGGCAGGAACGGTGGTTTTTTTGTATCCGGCCCACTTCCAATCTATTTCGTTTCCAGAGACTTATATAGGCCCAAAATCGGTTGGGTGTCTCTACCGGCTGCCGCAAACAGCCGCGCTATAAGTTTCCCTGATCCGGGACCTCTTCCCGCTGCTGTGAAGAGGTGGAAATCACACTTCAATGACAAAGGAGCACGACCATGAACGCTACCTCTTTTCTCTTGAAGGGCGATCTCTGTTATAGTGTCGACCCCAACACCCTCCGCTCCGTCCCCAACGGCTATCTGCTCTGCGTGGACGGACGCTGCGCCGGTGTCTTTGATACCATACCAGAGTCCTATGCGTCCCTTCCCCTGTTGGATTATACCGGCCATTTGATTCTGCCCGGCCTCACCGATCTCCATGTCCACGCCCCCCAGTACACCTACCGGGGCCTCGGCATGGATCTGGAGCTGCTGGATTGGCTCAACACCTATACCTTCCCTGAGGAGGCCCGGTTCCGGGACCTCTCCTATGCCAAGCAGGCCTATTCCCGCTTTGTGGAGGACGTCCGCCGGGGCCCCAACACCCGCCTGTGCGCCTTCGCTACCGTGCATCCGGACGCGACCCGGCTGCTGATGGACCTTTTGGAGGAATCCGGCCTGGTGGCCATGGTGGGCAAGGTCAACATGGACCGCAACGCCTCTCCCGACCTGCAGGAGGAGAGCGCGGAAGCCTCCCTGGCAGCCACGGTGTCCTGGCTGGAGGAGAGCGCCGGCCGCTACCAGCGGGTCTCCCCCATTCTCACCCCCCGGTTCATCCCCTCCTGCTCCGATCCTCTGATGGAATCCCTGGGCAAGCTCCAGCGGGAGCGCAATCTCCCGGTGCAGTCCCACCTCTCGGAGAACCGCAGCGAGGTGGAGTGGGTGAAGGAGCTGTGCCCCTCCTCCCACGGATATGGCGACGCCTATGACTCCTTCGGGCTGTTCGGCGGAGAAAATTGCCCCACCATCATGGCCCACTGCGTCCTCTCTGACGACGATGAAATCGCTCTGATGCGGGAACGGCAGGTCTACGTGGCCCACTGTCCCGCCTCCAATACCAACCTAGCCTCCGGCATCGCCCCCGCTCGCCGCTATCTAGAGGAGGGCATCCCCATGGGTCTGGGCAGCGATGTGGCCGGCGGCACCCACTGTTCCATTTTCCGGGCCATGGCCGACGCCGTGCAGGTCTCCAAGCTTCGCTGGCGTCTGGTGGATTCCACCCTCGCCCCCCTGTCGGCCACCGAGGCCTTCTGGCTGGGCACCATGGGCGGCGGCTCCTTCTTCGGCCAGGTAGGCTCCTTCCTCCCTGGCTATGAGTGCGACATCCTGGTTCTGGACGACCGCCGGTACAACCCGCCGGAAGCCCACAGCGTGCAGCAGCGTCTGGAGCGCACCATCTATCTCTCCGAGGACCGGGACATCGTCCACAAATTTGTCCGGGGCAGCCAGCTCTTCTAAGTTCATTCACGTATCTTGTTTTGTTTCATTCTTGTGCCCTTCCGGGAATGGTTCCCGGTTTGTTCCTTCCGCCTATGTTAAATGGAAAGAAAGAGAGGGATCTTCATGAATCAAACACTGGATCGATTGTTTCACCTGACAGAGCACGGCACCGATGTCAAAACCGAGGTCATGGCCGGTATCACCACCTTCATGACCATGGCTTACATCCTGGCTGTCAACCCCAGCATTCTATCCGCCGCCGGTATGGACTCGGGCGCCGTCTTTACCGCCACATGCTTGGCCTCTCTGCTGGCCACAGTGCTGATGGCCACCATGTCCAACTACCCCTTTGTACTCTCGGCCGGCATGGGCCTCAACGCCTATTTCGCCTACACCGTGGTCGGACAGATGGGGTATTCCTGGCAGACGGCCCTGACCGCCGTCTTCCTGGAGGGTATCATTTTCATCCTGCTCTCCCTGACCAGCGTGCGTGAGGCCATTTTCAACGCCATTCCCACCCCCCTCAAGCACGCGGTGTCCGCCGGTATCGGTCTCTTCATCGCCTTTATCGGCATGCAGAACGCCAAGCTGGTGGTGGACGATCCGTCCACACTGCTCTCGGTCTTCTCCATGAAGGACGCCCTGGCCCAGAACACCTTCCACACCCAGGGCATCACGGTCCTGCTCACCATCATCGGTGTGCTCATCACCGCTCTGCTCATCGTCAAGAAGGTCAAGGGCAACATCCTCATCGGTATCCTGGCCACCTGGATCCTCGGCATCCTCTGCCAGCTGACGGGGCTCTATGTGCCGGACAACACCACCTTCTTCAGCCTGCTGCCCGATTTTTCCAACGGCATCGCCATTCCCAGCGTGGCCCCCACCCTGTTCCAGATCGACTTCTCCAACGTCTTTTCGCTGGACTTCCTGGTGGTCATTTTCGCCTTCCTCTTCGTGGATGTGTTCGATACCCTGGGCACCCTCATCGGCGTGGCCTCCAAGGCCAATATGCTGGATAAGGACGGCAAGCTTCCCCGCATCCGCGGCGCTCTGATGGCGGATGCCGTGGGTACCACCGCCGGTGCCCTTCTGGGTACCTCCACCATCACCACCTTCGTGGAGAGCGCCTCCGGCGTGGCCGAGGGCGGCCGTACCGGTCTGACCGGTCTGGTCTCCGCCGCTCTCTTTGGCATCGCCCTCTTCCTCTCTCCCATCTTCCTGGCCATCCCCTCCTTTGCTACCGCCCCCGCTCTGATCGTGGTGGGCTTCCTGATGGTCAGCTCCATCCTGAAGGTGAACTTCGACGATCCCACCCAGTCCATCCCCGCCTTTATCTGCATGATCTGCATGCCCTTTATGTACTCCATTTCCGAGGGTATCTCCATGGGCGTCATCACCTACGTGGTCATCAACCTCTTCGCCGGCGGCGAGAAGCGCAAGACCATCAGCCCCCTGATGTATGTTCTGGCCATTCTCTTCGCGGTGAAGTACTTCATCATCTGATTTTTCCCGTTTCCCCCCTCGGGCGGGCCGGCTTCCCCTTCCGGCCCGCTTTCTCCGGCGGCCGGGGCCCCGACCGCCGGAGAAAGCGCAAGCCCCCATTCCAAGCCCCCAACGAGCCTGAAAGGAGCGATACGATATGGCAATTGGTCAGTCCATGCTTCGTGTGGATGCCCATGACAAAGTAACCGGCACCGCCAAGTATACCTCAGACCTGGAGCCCCGCGATTATCTGGTGGCAAAAGTCGTCCACAGCACCATCGCCTTCGGCGAGGTCAAGGCCTTCCATCTGGAGGAGGCCCTTGCCGTCCCCGGCGTGGTCAAGATCCTCACCTGCTTCGATGTCCCCGACGTCCCCTTCCCCACCCCCGGCCATCCCTGGTCGGTGGAAAAGGCCCATCAGGATGTGGCCGACCGGAAGCTGCTCAACCGCCGGGTGCGGTTCTATGGCGACGACATCGCCGCCATCATCGCCGAGGACAATGTAGCCGCCGACCGGGCAGCCCGCCTCATCCGCGTGGAATATGAGGAGTTCGAGCCCTATGTCACCGTGGATCAGGCCATGGCCCCCGGTGCGCGTCTCGTCCACGACGAAAAGCCCAACAACATCCTGGTCCACTCCGGCTTCCAGGTGGGCGAGATGACCTATGACGAGGCCGTCGCCGGAGAGGATGATCTGGTCACCGTCCAGCGTACTTATCGGACCCAGACTGTCCAGCACTGCCACATCGAGCCCCCCACCTCCTTCGCCTATCAGGAGGGAGATAAGATCACCGTGATCTCCTCCACCCAGATCCCCCACATCGTTCGCCGGGTCATCGGCCAGGCCACCGGTATTCCCTGGGGCAACATCCGGGTCATCAAGCCCTACATCGGCGGCGGCTTCGGCAACAAGCAGGACGTGCTCTATGAGCCCCTCAACGCCTGGCTGTGCACGCAGGTCGGCGGCCGGGCCGTCAAGCTGGACATCACCCGGGAGGAGACCTTTGCCTCCACCCGCGTCCGCCATGCCATCGACTTCCACGTTGCCGGCGCCGTGCGGCGGGACGGCACTATCGTGGCCCGCAAGTGTCTGGCCAACTCCAACCAGGGCGGCTACGCCTCCCACGGACACTCCATCGTGGCCAACGCCATCAACGGCTTCAAGCAGCTCTACCGGGACGAGAAGGCCCTGGAGTGCGAGGCCAACACGGTCTACACCAACATCGCCGTGGGCGGCGCCATGCGCGGCTACGGCATCCCCCAGTCCTGCTTCGCCACCGAGTGTCTGGCCGAGGATATGGCCCACGCCATCGGCATGGACCCCCTGGAGTTCCGCCTGAAAAACTGCATGCAGGCCGGCTATGAGGACCCCCACACTCACGTTCAGTTCCGCAGCTACGGCCTCCAGGACGCCATCCAGAAGGGCCGGGAGCTGATCCACTGGGATGAGCTGCGTGCCAAGTATCAGAACCAGACCGGCCCCATCCGCCGCGGCGTGGGTATGGCCATCTTCTGCTACAAGACCGGCGTACATCCCATCTCGCTGGAGACCGCCTCCTGCCGCATGGTCCTCCACCAGGACGGCTCGGTCCAGGTCCAGATGGGCGCCACCGAGATCGGCCAGGGCGCTGACACCGTCTTTACCCAGATGGCCTCGGAGGTCACCGGTATCTCGGTGAAGAAGGTCCATATCTCCTCCTTCCAGGATACCGATACCACTCCCTTCGATACCGGCGCCTACGCCTCCCGCCAGACCTATGTCAGCGGCATGGCCGTGAAGAAGACCGGCGCCCTCTTCAAGCAGAAGATCCTGGAGTACGCCGGCTACGCCCTGCGCTACCCGGTGGAAAATCTGGACATCCGGGACGACCAGATCGTGGATACCGTCACCGGTGAGACTCTCCGCTCCGTGGCCGACATTGCGGTGGAGGCTTTCTACAGCCTGGACCGCTCCCAGCACATCACGGCGGAGGCCACCTCTCACTGCAAGGTCAACACCTTTGCCAGCGGCTGCTGCTTTGCCGAGGTCGAGGTGGACATCCCCCTGGGCAAGGTGAAGGTCCTCAACATCGTCAACGTCCATGACTCGGGCACCCTCATCAATCCTCAGCTGGCCGCGGCGCAGGTCCACGGCGGCATGAGCATGGGTCTGGGCTACGCCCTGAGCGAGCAGCTCCTCTTCGACGCCAAGGCCCGTCCTCTCAACGGCAACCTCCTGGATTACAAGCTGCCCACCGCCATGGATACCCCCGACCTGCAGGCCGCTTTTGTGGAGGTCCCCGATCCCACCGGCCCCTATGGCAACAAGGCCCTGGGCGAGCCTCCCGCCATCCCCGGCGCGCCCGCCATCCGCAACGCGGTGCTCCACGCCACCGGCGTGGCCATCGACTCCCTGCCTCTGGATCCCCAGAAGCTCATCACCGCCTTTACCGAGGCCGGACTCATCGACGACTAAGGAGGGTTTCGCGCCATGTATGATATGGAACAATACTACCAGGCCACCAGTGTGGCCGACGCCATCGCCGCCCTGGGGGCGGACCCGGCGGCCATGCCCATCGCCGGGGGCACCGACGTGCTCATCCAGACCCGTGAGGGCCGCCACGCCGGCTGCCATCTGGTCAGCCTCCACGGCCTCAGTGAGCTGAGCGCCATCCGGGAGGAGGAGGACGGCACCCTGGTCATCGGCTCCGGGTGTACCTTCTCTGAGATCACCAACTCCCCCCTGCTGCGCCCCCACATCAATATGCTCTGCCAGGCGGTGGATCAGGTGGGCAGCCCCCAGATCCGCAACATGGGCACCATCGGCGGCAACGTCTGCAACGGTGTGACCAGCGCCGACAGCGCCCCCTCCCTCATGGCCCTCAACGCCGTGCTGGAGGTCCAGGGTCCCAACGGCAAGCGCCTCATCCCCATCGGGGAGTGGTACGCCGGCCCCGGCAAGACCGTCCGGCAGCATGACGAGGTCCTCACCGCCGTGCGCATCGCCCGGGAAAACTACGAGGGCTTCGGCGGACACTACATCAAGTACGGCAAGCGCGAGGCCATGGAGATCTCCACCCTGGGCTGTGCCGTGCAGGTCAAGCTCTCGGCCGACAAGCGCACCGTAGAGGATCTGCGCATCGCCTTCGGCGTGGCCGCTCCCACCCCCGTGCGCTGCCCCAAGACCGAGGCCATGGCCGTGGGCCGCACCGTGGACGAGGCCCTGGTCAAGGAGCTGGGCCAGAGCGTCCTCACCGAAATCAATCCCAGAGACAGCTGGCGGGCCTCCAAGGCCTTCCGGCTCCAGATCGCCAAGGAAATCTGCCGCCGGGCCTTCCGGCAGGCTGTGGCCTTTGCCGGAGGTGAAATCCATGCTTAAAATCATCCATGTGAAAGTGAACGGCAAGGAGGAAGAGCTTGCCGTAGACGTGCGGGAGTGTCTGACCGATACCCTGCGGGACCGTCTGGGCCTGACCAGCGTCAAGAAGGGCTGTGAAGTGGGCGAGTGCGGTGCCTGTACCGTCCTCATTGACGGAAAGGCCGTCAACTCCTGCTGCTACCTCAGCGTGTGGGCCGATGGCCACAGCGTCCTCACCGTGGAGGGCATCAAGGGCCCCAACGGAGAGCTCTCCCCCATCCAGACCGCCTTTATCGAGGAGGCCGCTGTCCAGTGCGGCTTCTGCACCCCCGGCCTCATCATGACCGCCGTGGAGATCGTGGGCACCAACAAGCAGTACAACCGGGATGAGCTGCGCAAGCTGATCTCCGGCCACCTGTGCCGCTGCACCGGCTATGAGAACATCCTCAACGCCATGGAGCGCATCGTGGCTGAAAATCTGGCCCGCCAGCAAAAACTCAATTGATTCGAAATACGGGGGACCTTCCGGTCCCCCGTATTCAACCATTTGGACTCAGAAAGGAGCGTCTGTATGAAAAATGTCTTTTGCCGCACCCCCCTGTGGGAAGCCTCCAAGACTTTGGCGGCCGTGGCCCAGGGACTCACGCCCGCGGAGCTGGTGGTGAAGAATGCCACCCTCATCAACGTCTGCACCGGCGAACTCCAGCCCCACACCGACGTGGCCTGCGCCGCCGGACGCATCGCCTATGTGGGCCCGGACGCCTCCCACTGCATCGGTCCTGAGACCCAGGTGGTGGACGCCGGGGAAGCCTACCTCTCCCCCGGCCTTCTGGACGGCCACATTCACATCGAGTCCTCCATGATGCCGCCCCGGAACTTTGCCCGTGCCGTGCTCCCCCGGGGCACCGTGGGCGTGTACTACGACCCCCACGAGATCTGCAATATACTGGGGCCCAAAGGCGTCTCCTTCATGATGGAGGACGCCGCCGCCACCCCCCTCAAGGCCATGCTCACCATGCCCTCCTGCGTGCCCGCCGTCCCCGGCTTTGAGGACACCTGCGGCTTTGTGGGGCCGGAGGATGTGCGCCAGTTCATGGAGGACGGGCGCACCGTGGCCCTGGGCGAGATGATGAACGACCCCGGCGTCCTCTCGGGCGCGGACGGCCCCCACGCCATCCTGGCCGAGACCGGTAAAGCCGGACGGACCATCACCGGCCACTATGCCATGGCCGATCTGGACCGGGGTCTCAATGGCTACATCGCCTCCGGTGTGCGCTCCTGCCATGAGTCTACCCGTCCGGAGGAGGCCCTGGCCAAAATGCGCCTGGGCATGTACGCCATGCTCCGGGAGGGCTCCGGCTGGCGGGATCTCCACGAGGTGGCCCGAGCGGTCACCGAGCACCAGGTAGACAGCCGCTTTGCCCTGCTGGTCACCGACGACGCCCATCCCCAGACCCTCCGGGCGGAGGGCCATGTGGACCGGCTGCTCCGCCGGGCCGTGGCCGAGGGGATCGACCCGGTGTCCGCGGTCCAGATGGTCACCATCAACTGCGCCCAGTGCTTCCAGATGGACCACGACCTGGGTTCGGTCACCCCCGGAAAATGCGCCGATCTGGTCCTGTTCACCGACCTGAAGGATTTTGTCGTCCAGAAGGTCTTTATCGACGGGAATCTGGTGGCCGAGGACGGCCATCTGACCATCGACATCCCGGAGGCGTCCTATCCGGACTTTGTCCGCTCCACCATCCATCTGGACCCCATCCAGGCGGAAGATTTCCTCTACCCCGCCCCCTCCCAGACCATCCAGAAGGTCCGCGCCATCGGTGTTGTTCCCGGCAAGGCCCTGACCCGGGAGTATATCGCCGCCCTGACCCCCCGCAACGGCTATCTGGAATCCGACCCGGTCCAGGATGTCCTCAAGGCCGTGGTCTTTGAGCGGCACAACCGCACCGGGACCTGCGGCCGGGGCTTTGTCCATGGCTTTGGCATCACCAGCGGCGCCATGGCCTCCACCGTGGCCCACGATGCCCATAACCTGCTGGTGCTGGGCACCAACGACGCGGATATGGCCTTCGCCGCCAATACTCTCATCGAGTCCCAGGGCGGCATGTGCGTGGTGCGGGACGGGAAGGTCCTGGGCCACATCCCCCTGCCCCTGGCCGGCGTGATGGGTGAGCGCTCCCCCGCCGAGATGGCCGATCTGGCCCATCAGCTGGGTCTGGCTTGGAAGGAGATCGGCTGCATCCTCCCCGCCCCCTTCATGACCATGGCCCTTCTCTCCCTGGCCTGCATCCCGGAGCTGCGTCTCACCAACCGCGGGCTGGTGGACTGCCGCACCTTCCAAATGACAGACGTTTGCTTGTAATCGTCCAGACAGCAGCAAAGCCCCGGAATCCATGTTTGGATTCCGGGGCTTCCGCGTGTCGAACTGGTTCGACACGCTTCTCAAAAATGCAGGCATTTTTTCGAGGGGATACAGGCCGTCGCGCGCATGGCCCGAAGGGCCACACACTTACGGCCTGAGAAGTGTTTTTTCCGACGTACACGCCGCCGGAAAAAACGATTTGACCTCATTCCGCCGTCTACGCCCGGCGGAACTCTGCGAGGCCTCTTGCAGCACAAATCGCAGAAATACACTTGATCGACAGCTTAAAGCCCCGGAATCCATGTTTGGATTCCGGGGCTTTGTTCTTTGATAATCTTCCGCTTAGGCAGCCTGCTTGGGACAGAGAGCCTCAGCAATGTTGAGCATGTGGTCCAGCATACGCTCGATGTCGGTGAGGATCTCGCTGTACAGGATGCTCAGCTCCGGGTCCACGTGACCCTCCCGCATACGGCGGATCTGCGCGGCGCGGTACTGGCGATTCTTTTCATCGCTGTCCGCCTCCAGAATGGCCACGGTATCCAGCGCGCGCTTCCGGTTGCTGTCGTCCTCGAAGTCAATGGCCAGCAATGCATGGGTGGCCAGGGTGCGCAGGTTAGTCAGCTCCTTCATGGTCTCATCGTCCATGTGGATATGGCGCTTCTTCAGAGGCTCCAGATACTCGGCCATGTTCATGGCGTGGTCGCCGATACGCTCAATGTTGCCGCAGACGATCAGCATGCGGTTGAAGCGGTCGGAGTCGGCCTCCGACATCTCGTGGGTGGAGGTGCGGCCGATAGTGCGGGTGATCTCCGCGTTGTAGACGTCGATCCGGTCCTCCTGCTCGGCCACGCGGCTGAGCTTGCTCTCATCCCGCAGCAGCAGGGTGTCGAAGGCCAGTTCCACATTCTCCCGGGCCAGGGCAAACATCTCCGCCTCCTGCTTCTGCAGCTCAGACAGGGCAATGGCGGTGGAGCCGATGCCGTGCTCGTTGACGGGGTGATAGCCCTCCTCGCTGGTGTGGTCGGGCAGGATCCGGCAGGCCACCTTGGCCAGCACATTGCCGAAGGGGAAGAGCACAATGGTGGTCACCACGTTGAAGATGATGTGGGTGGCGGCAATCTGGCCAGGCACATTGCCGGGCAGATAGCTCTGGATCAGGCCCGTAAAGTCCGTGGTCAGGCAGATGATGGTAAAGATCACGGTACCGATCACATTGAACATCAGGTGGATGAGGGTGGTGCGCTTGGCGTTGCGGTTTCCGCCCAGGCTGGCCAGAAGAGCGGTGATACAGGTACCGATGTTCTGGCCAAAGAGCACAAAGACCGCGTTATCCAGTCCCACCACACCGCTCAGGGCCAGCGCCTGAAGGATACCGATGCTGGCCGAGGAGCTCTGGACCACCGCGGTGAAGAGCGTGCCGGCCAGAATGCCCAGGATGGGATTGGAGAAGGAAGTGAGGAGATTGACAAAGGGCTCATAGTCCCGCAGAGGAGCCATGGAGGAGCTCATCAGCTCCATGCCCAGGAAGAGGATGCCCAGACCGGCAACGATCTGGCCGATGCAGTTGATCTTCTGCTTCTTGAACATGGTGATGAGCACCACGCCGAAGAAGGCCAGCAACGGCGCGATGAGGCCCACGTCCAGCGCAATGAGAAGGCTGGTCATGGTGGTACCCACGTTGGCACCCATGATCACGCCAACCGCCTGCTGAAGGGTCATCAGGCCGGAGTTGACGAATCCCACCACCATGACAGTGGTCGCCGAGGAGCTCTGAATGATTGCCGTAATACCGGCGCCCACCAGGACGCCCAGGATCCGCTTGGAAGTGAGCATTTCCAGAATGGACTTCAGGCGGTCACCTGCCGCGATTTCCAGACCCGCGCACATAATGTGCATGCCGTACAAAAACAGGGCAAGTCCGCCGAAGAGCATAAAAATGTCTTCCAGTTGCATTTCATTTTCTCCTTTGTCCACGGCCTGCGCCGTGCTGTTCATAGATTTTTTACATTGCAGACAATATTATGACAAAAAATTCAGAATCCTTCAAGAGCATACTCGATCTATTACATATTTTTTACACGTTATTTACAATACGGCCTTTTTTTCCGCGTTTTATCGGCAAGTATGCCCTCATATCATCCAGTATTTTCTATATCTGTATAAATCCATTATGTCCGTTCCGGCCCCTTTTCTTTCCAGATGATAAAAAAGAGCTGCCTGAGACGCCGCGCAGATCCGTTCCGAAGATGGTCTTTCTCGGAACCGACCAGCGCCAGCTTCTCAGGCAGCCTTTCTTTTTCTGGATTACTTTACTTAAGGCTCCTCATGCTCAGAAGGAACCTGCAATTCTTCCGGGGACTCCTCTTCTTCCCCTTCTTCCTGTCCGCGGGGCTTGTCCAGCGGGTCGATCCACCCGGCCATCTCGGCGGGCAGCTCCCCCATGGTGCCCACGCAGCGGTTGATGGGCGTGCCCATGGCGTGGAATTTCTCCTCATAGTCCGTCATCACGCCGCAGATCCCATTGCCGTGCAGATCCCGCGTCACCTCAGACAGGGCAAACCCCGCCTTCGGGAACTGGAAGAGGGACCACTCATACAGATCCCGGTTATCGGTCTTGAAGTGGATCTGGCCGCCCTCCTTCAGTACCTGGCGATACCGCATCAGGAAATCCGTGTGGGTCAGGCGGCGTTTGCTGTGCCGGTTGGAGGGCCAGGGATCGCTGAAGTTCAAATAAATCAGGTCCACTTCCCCGGGTGCAAAATACTCCCGCAGCCGGGCGGCATCGGCATCGATGAAATACACATTGTGCAGATCCATCTTCTCGGCCCGCTCCATGGCAATGATCATGGCGTCAGCCACCCGCTCGATGGCCACAAACAGGCACTCCGGGTTCTGGGCCGCCGTCTCCACCGTAAAGCGTCCCTTCCCGCAGCCCACCTCCAGACGCAGTTCTCTGGCCTGGGGGAAAAGGCTTCTCCAATTTCCTCTCAGCTCCATCGGATTCTGGATCAGGAGCCCGGCGCACCGCTCCATCCGATTTGCAAGGTTCGGTTTTTTCCGCATTCTCATTTGATCTTGTCACCTCTCAGCCCATATCATAACACACGAAATTTTCTCTTGCAATCCTTAGCGAAATGGTTTATAATATCTTTCGTTGCATCGGTTCTTGAAGCGGTGCATGATGAGCAGGACCGATCCGGGTGTAGCGAAGTTTGGTATCGCGCGTGGTTTGGGACCACGAGACCGCAGGTTCAAGTCCTGTCACCCGGACCACATGCGCGAGTGGTGGAATTGGCAGACTCGCTAGATTCAGGTTCTAGTGTGCATTACGCACGTGCGGGTTCAAGTCCCGCCTCGCGCACCATGACGAGTGTTCTTATAGTATTTGAGAAGCTGTAAGAACACTCGTCTTTTTTTGTTGTTTTCATCCGGCGATCTCTGCCGGGGCGTAGTTGACGAACACGCCTTTCCGGGTATTGACGGTCACATCAGGGATTGGGAGAGGCAGCATTTTAGGAATCGTGATTTCTCCCACGCAGTTATAATGGATGCGAAGCCGCTGCTCCCACACACCATCAATTTTCTCCGCATGGTAAACCTCGATCTTCTCAACCAACTCGTTGAGCATCCGGGGCGTGAGCTTGCGTGCGCGGGTGTACTTTCGCACCAAAGAGATGAACATATCCGTGGTCATGGCCTGGCTGCTCTGCTTCTCGATTTCGGAGTGGAGCTTTTTGATTTTTTCCACTAGTTCCTTTTGCTCCTCCTCATACCGTCTGGACATTTTCGCAAAACGGTCATCGGAGAGCTTGCCGGAAACATTGTCCTCATAGATGCGTTCAAACAGCCCGTCCAGTTCCTCATCACGGGTAAGCAGGGCTTTCAATTCCTTCTCCTTCAGCTTGCGGTCGATCTCCACTGCTTGCTGGGAGTGCCCAATTACCGCTTTCAGAAATTCGTCCTCATAGAGGCTGGCGAACTTCGTCAAACGCCGGATTTCACCAAGCACCACCTGTTCCAGAAAATCTACTCGGACATAGTGGGTAGAAGTACAGCTCCCACGGTTGCCCTTATAGTTGGAGCAGTTGAAATACTTGATCTCCGGGTTGCCCTGATTGAAGTGGAAGTGAAGATTGCAGCCGCAGTCAGCACAGACCAGCAGGCCGGAGAACATATTGTGCTTGCCTTCGTTGGTGCGGCGCTTGCGGATTTTGCCCCGCTTCTGCTGCACCTGCTCAAAAACAGACCGTTCGATGATCGGCTCGTGGACATCCTTGAAGATGACCCAATTCTCACGGTCATTCTCCAACCTCTTTTTGTTCTTGTAAGATTTGGAGTAGGTCTTGAAGTTGAGAATGTCACCGCAATATTCCTGCAAAGACAGGATTTTGGTCACGGTGGAACTGTTCCACTTGGTAGCAGGCTGCTGCTTGCCTTTTCCAGGCCGCTTGATGCCCTTTTTCAGCCAATAAGCACGAGGGGTAAGGATTTCATCCCGTTCAAGTTGCGTGGCGATCTGCTCCGTTCCGTAGCCCTCCAGGGTCATGCTGTAAATCCGCCGAACCACCTGGGCGGCTTCGTCATCTACGATCCATCGTTTCGGATTGTCGGAATCTTTGATGTAACCGTAGGGGGGCTGGCCCATCGGCTCGCCCGCATTCCCTTTGATCTTGTTGCTGATACGCCGTTTCTTGCTGATGTCGCGGGCATACCATTCATTGAACAGGTTGCGGATCGGCGCCAACTCGTTCTCGCCCTCGGCGGTGTCTATGTTGTCAGATACCGCCACCAGGCGAATGTCATGCTCCGGGAAAAATTCCTCGGTCAGCCTGCCAACTTCGATGTAGTTACGGCCCAAGCGGGAAAGATCTTTGACAAATACTGCGGCGGCCCGTCCCTGTTCAAGCTGCCGGATCATCTCCACAAAACCAGGGCGGTCCATGGTGACACCGGAAATACCGTCATCCAGGAAATGGACCAGGTTGGTGTAACCTTTCTCCTTTGCTACTTTGGTCAGCAGCTTTTTCTGGTTGCCGATGCTGTAACTCTCACCCTCCAAATTATCGTCACGGGAAAGCCGCTCATAGAGGAAAGCGGTCATGTCACGGGATTTTTTGTGATTCGACTGTCTCATAAGTCCTCCTTTCCGGACAGCCGAACAGTGCATATCTTGTATTCCCAATACAATTATACCGCCGCCCTCTGCCCGTGTCAGCCGGGTATGGAGAGTTTATAGTTTCTCATGTTCGGCCTTCATCAATCGAAGGAGGACGCTGCCCAGGGTATCCGGGCTTCCTTCTTTGAAAACAGACTCTACAACAAACGACCTGTTGCCGAAGCGATAGGTCATTTTTTCAAGTTGTACTTGGTTTTGCTTCGGGACATCCGGGGATGCAGATTTCTCTTTCATAGATTGTCGTCCTTTCCTCTTGCATAGAAAAAAGAATCCAGCCCAGGTTGTCGGCGGACGCAGAAAGGGAAAAACCGTCCGCCGACATTTGGGCTGGTGCAGTTATTTCCGAACGACAGCCCGAATCAGTCGGGTTTCCAGACAGCGCTTCATGTGGGTATCCACGCACACATGAGGGGTTCCGTCCTTGTCATAGAGAGTACGGGTACACAGGCGGCTCATATAGTCGTCGTAGTACCGCAGCACTTGCTCCATGGCCTCGCTGTCACCGCTGGAGGCCGCGTGGATCACCCAAACGGGTGGCAGGTTCTTTCCCTTGTGGATGGGCTCTGTCATCTTCCTCAGCCTCCTTTCGGCATCAGCGCCGACAATTCTTCGCGCAGCTCCTGCAGCGCCTTCGTCCGGTGCCGCTGAACGGCGCTCCGGGACATCCCAACGAGACTACCGATCTCACCGTCTGCCAGGTCCAGAGTGCAGTGCAAAATCAAAATGCTCTGCTCCATCTGCGGCAAAGCGGAGAAAGCCTCGGCTACAAGCTCGTTGTCGATATGTAGATCGTAGCCGTGCGACGAGAACACAATGCTGTCGCTGGGGTAACGATCCACGACGCAGAGCTTGTCCAGTTCCGCCTGGGACAAGTCGCTAAAGAAGGCTTCACGCTCTCTTTGGCGTTTCATGTTCCGCAGGTAGGCTCTGGCCTCGTTTCGCAATACCTTCTTGCAAAAAGCATCGAACCGGCATTGCTCGCCATAGTCGCGGGGGTTAGATTCCATCAGTTTCACCCCCTTTCCATGGGGGGATCAGGTGGTTCTCTCCCTTTCCGCTACTACCAATCCTGCGAGAGCGTGTTCTGCCCGCTAAACGCCTCCTTTTTGAAGAAAATTTGAGAAAAACAACGGCCAGCCAGCCCGACCGCAGGAAACGACAAAAAGCGCCCGGCAGGTCACAGACCCACCGGGCGCAATGGCAAGTGATATGTAATTTATTTACATGGTATAGTTCATACTCGTAGCCGAACCTGTCCGCCGAATGGAACGGGCTTTTTTTGAGCGGCTAGCCCTTGTCAGATCAGGCGGGGACAGCATCCGGCGCAGCATGGCGGCATCCTCCTTCTATGCCGCCGTGAAAGCTGTCAGGGCAAAAGGAAACGGCGGCTTAGTTCAAAGCCGCCGTTTCTTGATATCAGGGCATAAAGGGGTGTCTGCTGAACGACGGCTTTTTTCTTTTGCCGTCGTCCGGCAGTTTCATCGGATTTTATGATTTAAGGGACATATCATTAGGAGGGCTATTCCTATGAGGAACAGAACACATTGCGTAACAATGGTTCCAATGGGCAAAGAGAATGTAGGATCAAGAATGTCAAAGGTCAAAGGACGATCCATAAAAATACTTCCGTTCAACAGGCCAAGAAATTCTGGCAGCGGCAAAACCATCAGCACAAAGGGTACCAGCATCCAGGTGTAGATCAGATAGGAGCGAATCCTGCCCAGTAGCCAGCCGCTGCCAAGGGCAAGCATCAGCGGGGGAATCAGCGTAACCAAGGCGGGCAGAGCCAACTCGTCCCAACCATACCAGTCGAAATACCGGCCATAAAAAATGGCGGCCTCGATCAGACAGACCAGAGCCAGCAGTCCGGTCCCCACCAGAGCGGCGGCGCACCGGGCCAGGGCATACCGTCCTGGGGCCACTGGCGTAGCATCGGTGAGGACGGTCACACGCCGGGCCTTGCCGGAGGTAAAGAAGGTGAGAAAGAACAGCACCGCGATCCACAACAGCGGGATCATCCGACTCAGGTAATCTCCAAAACTCCAGGGAGAAAAGGGTGCGGTGTGGGACACCCCAAGAATGGTCACGCTGTTCAATACCTGCCATCCATAGAACAAGATGACCAGCAAAAGGCCAAAGAAAAACTTGTTCCACAGCAAGCGTTTGCACTCATATTGAAATATCTTAATCAAGGCTCAAATCCTCCTCCGTAAGCCCGCAGGCGTCCAAAAATTCCTGATAGGTCAGGTAGGGATACATGGGGTCCAGTTCCCAATTGAACAGGCTGTTAAGGATTTGATCCATAGACTCCTCGCCGCCCACCAGCTGCTCTGCTTTCAAGATCTTCAGCGGCATCTCGCAGTATTGTCGTACATAGGTCAGATTGCCTGTGATCTCCAACTGCTTGTCCTCCGGCAGGTTTGCCAGATAGTCGGGATTGCGCACATAAAAGTCCAGATAGTAGTCATCCACCGCCTGCTGCCACTGGTTTACATAGTGCTCCCGGGCGTAGTCCTCCCCGTACAGTTCCTTGACAATGCGGTAGGTGGTGTAGACGGTCAAGCCCTCAGCCGACCAGGGACTTGTTGGATCGGAAGTGTCAAACATATTGCCCAGGCCCCACCATTGGTGAACCAACTCGTGAATCATGACTTCACCGGCACCACCGCCTTTGCTTGCGTCGCCCAGGTTGTCAGCAGTGAAATCCGCTTCATCCAACAGGCTGGCCCCGTCTGTGGCGTAGCCACCACCGGCCACTCGGCTCTGGATGAGCTTGAGAGTTTCGCCAGTACCGAAAGACAACAGGCCATAATGCTCGGTACAGTAATCCACCACAGATTTGACCGCATCCACCGCCCCGGCGGACTCCATGACAGCCTGATGTTTGCGGCCATAGTAAAATTCGATGGTTATGCCGCCGGCCTCAATGTCCTCCCGGACATAGTCGCCGGCATACAGAATCCCGCCAGCACTGTTGGCCTCATAGCGCCAGGTCTTCGTGCCATCCTCATTTTCCGCGATGACCTCCGCCTCGCTGGAGTTGAAAGGAATGGCTGTCATGACCTCCGGCAGTGTGATTTCAATGGTAGTAGGGTAGCCGTTCTCCCCCGGCAGAACATTCATCAGACGGGGCGAGAGAACGGAGTTTTCCAGGCACAGGTACTCAGAGCTGATTTCCGTGCTGCCCTGCATGGTGGACATATTGTAACTCTCCTGGGGAAATCCGCTATACTCCATGGTCAGCTCCACCTGTTCCACGGCGGGAATCGTCACCTCCAGCATAGCCTCATTGTATTCTTGATAGTCGCTCACCGAGAAAGGAACGTTCACACCGTTGGCCTGCACATTTGAGATTGTATAGCCGGGATTAATGCCGAAAGCCACATTCTGCTCCTGATCGGATGTGTTCTGAAATTGATAGGACGCCGTGCCGGTAACGGAGCCGACAGATGTATCCGGGAATACCTGGGCACTGCGCCCGGTGCAGACCACCCCCTCCACATAGGGGATCTCGTAAAAGGTCATGGCCATCTGATCCGGATTGCTGCTGTCTACCAGGGGCTGGGCGGCGTATGCCGTGCCGGAGCAGACCAGTAGCGCCAGGGCGATGATGGGGCGATAGACCCGCCGCACATTCCTGGTCAGAGAACCGAACACACCCTTGCCGTATTGCCGGATGCAGAGATAAGAAACCGTCCAGACCCCGGCCAACGCTACCAGCCAGGTCAGACGCATCCAGGCCACCGAGCGGAAGATGCGGAAGTTTGAAAAATCATCCGACAGGGCCCATACACATGGATTCAGCCAGCATAGCTGCCAGTCATCCGCCCATACCGTCAGGCTCAGTGCCGCAAATGCGGCAAACAGCACCAAGGAAAGATCCACCCGCCGTGTGAACTGATAGGCGGATGCTGCGGCCAGAATAGACATCGGCAAGGACAACCCCATAAGGAGCAGGTAGGCTAAGATATAATCCACACCGCCAAAGACCGAACCGATCAGCCCCGCACTGATGGGGAGCCAAACCAGCATCGTAACGGCCACGGTCACCACCGACGCTGCCAACAGAGCCAAAAGGCGTACTAATGCCATCGTCAGAGGGGAAACTGCCGCATCTATCAGGACATCCACACGGCTCCGGGTGGCCCGGTCCGACTCAAAGACAGACAGCAGACCGAATAGGATGCCGCCTACAACACCTCCGGCGATAGCGGGGTTGGCAAGATACATGGAGAGCATTGTGCTGGCGGTAGCCGGTTTGTAGAGGATTAGGCCCACCGCAGGCGAGAGCACGGTCAGACCGACGATCAGCCAGGTAAGCCGACTTTGGAAAAGTCGACGCAATTCCAGAGGAAATAGGCAGAGTGTTTTCATTGGGCAGCCTCCCTGGAAATCAAATAGAGATAAGCGTCCTCCAGGGATGGTTCTTCCACTTTGGCATAGGTTGGAAGTCTGTCAGCAACCGCACGGCATCGAATGCCTTGACTGGTGTTGACACGCGCTGTGATATGGAGCCCCTGCTCCTGCTTGGCATCCCGTTCCCAAAATGCTCCCACATGGCCCACAGCAGTTTGGATCAGTTTTTCGGGTGTGCCGGTAAACAGCACCTTGCCATGATCAATCACAACAATTTGATTGCATACCGACTGTACATCTTCAATAATGTGGGTTGAGAGCAGTACCAGCCGATCCTGGGCTGTGCGGGAAAACAGGTTTCGGAAATGGATGCGCTCCTCCGGGTCAAGTCCAACTGTAGGCTCATCAAAGATAAGAAAAGGCGGATTGCCCAGTAGAGCCTGGGCAATTCCAACCCGCTGACGCTGACCGCCGGAGAGTGTACGGATTTTTGCCTTAGCCTTCTCCTCCAGATTGACAGCTCGGATCACTTCTTGAATAGTCTTTTTGGAATCATGAAGCCCTTTGAGAGCGGCCATGTAGTCTAAAAATTGTGCCACCGTCAGTTCGTCAAACAGGCCAAAGTCCTGGGGCAGATAGCCAAGTTTGGACTTCAACATATGCTCTGTCTTTGCGAGAGGCTGCCCATCCACCAGGATCGCGCCGCCCGTAGGCATGAGAGCTGCCACCAGCAGTTTCATCAGTGTGGACTTGCCCGCGCCATTTGGCCCCAACAATCCGATCAGGCTGGGAGCCTTCAGCGCAAGGTTCAAATGTTGCAGGGCCTGTTTTCCGTTGGGATAGGTCATATTCAGGTCTTGAAGTTCAATTTGCATGGGTTGGTGTCCTTTCTTTTTGGATTTCATCCATAGGATACCGAGCCTGTATGGAGAGGACTTGAAGCCAATTTGTGTTTTATATGAAGAAAGCGTGCACCTGATGGAAAATCAGATGCACGCTTTCTTCACTGTATGTTACTTGGGAGGATTAAAACTGACTGTAGCCTGAACGCCATTCTCCGTATTTTCGATCCGACAATTTGCTCGATGCTGCTCCAGGATGATCCGTACTAGATAGAGCCCCAGGCCACTGCCGCCCGTGCGCCGGTTGCGGGATTGTTCCTCCCGGTAAAAAGCCTCAAACAGATGCGGCAGAGCCTCAGTCCCAATATGGACGCCAGTATTTTCGATTGTCAGGGCAGGGGTATCTTGCTGAAGGCCAGACCAAATACGGATTTCTCCGCCCTCTGGAGAGTAAAGCGCCGCATTGGAGATCAGATTGCCAATGGCTTTTGCCAGCATTGAGGGTTCTCCTTTTACTGTCAGCCCAGGACACAGATCAACGGTTACCCTCAGATTTTTTTGTTGTATCAAATCTGTATCCAATTCCATCTGCCGTTTTGCTATTTCAGAAATGTCCACCAGTTCTTGAACAAACGCGCCGCCATGAGCCTCTACCCGTGAGATGGTCAGGATTTCTTGAATCAGATTTTCCATCCGGGCGGTTACCTGAAGAGAACGGGCCAGGTATTTTTCTCGATCCTGATAGACATCCACTCCATCCAGCATACCGGACAACTGGCCTTTCAGAATGGTAACAGGAGTTTTTAGTTCATGGGATGCGGCAGAGAAAAAGGCCATGCGTTGGCGATCCATTTCCCGCTCCTGCTCCATTTCTCCCCGGAGCGCCTCATTGGATGCCTTTAGATCGCAGAGGGCACCGGATAACTTTTGTGCCATTTGGTTTAGGCTACGGCCCAAATTCCCAATCTCGTCCTGCCTGGTCTCCTCACAGGTCCATCCAAAATCTAAATCGGCCATTTTCCCAGCGATCCCGCTCAGCCGGACAATGGGGCGGGCGATATATCTGGAGTAGACCAGCGCACACAGCAGGGAGAAGATCAGTAAAAGTAGCAGCAGCCAAGGAGCCATTTGAATCAGCGCCTGTACCGCCAGATTTTCTGTCTTCAGCCGAGGTGTCACATAAAGCGTGTAGGAATCCGACTGGTTAAGAAAGCGCACATCAGCCGTAATGGTAGCCTGCTCAGACATGGTGACAGTTACAGAATCTTCTGTATCTAAGCGGTCGGTGGTATAAGTAACCGTGGAACCGATGTCCGCTGCCGTAGTCATTTTGCCAGTGTCCTCACAGATCGATTGAAGTGCAAACTGGGAGCCGGTATTGACAATTTGCTCGTCGGGGCCCACCAGCATCGCATCTGCTCCAGAGTCCCTGAGAAAGGCATCCAGTACCGACCCACAATCCTCCAGTGTGGTGTCCGCCAGTTTTTCCACCAGCGCATTTACCTGTTTGGTCAAATCATCATTGATCACAGCGGTATAGGTACTGGGGGTTGCCCAGGCAATCAGCCCAAAAGTAATAGCTCCTGCCCCTAGCAGAATGAGGGCCGTTATCAGAAAAATACGGACTGTCAAACTTTCACGGATTTTCTTTCGCAGCACGATACCCCACCCCTCTTACAGTTTCGATATAGTCAGTACCCATCTTGTGCCGTAGGTTTTTAATGTGACTATCCACCACACGCTCGTCCCCAAAGAAGTCGTAGCCCCACAACTTGGCCAGCAGAACTTCACGGGTGAACACCCTCCCCGGACTGGAAATCAACGCCTGGAGCAATTCAAATTCCCGGGTTGTTAAATCCAAAGATCGTCCTGCCAGAACAGCCTCCATTCCGTCTAAATCCAAAGTTAGATCA
Organism: Pseudoflavonifractor gallinarum; assembly: GCF_014982855.1. GTDB lineage: Bacteria > Bacillota > Clostridia > Oscillospirales > Oscillospiraceae > Pseudoflavonifractor_A > Pseudoflavonifractor_A gallinarum. Next base: position 171,286 of record NZ_JADCKF010000008.1, read on the forward strand.
CGGTAATGCAAGCATTTGTTATTTTCCATGCCTCCTGCGGTGCGACGAAGAATTGCACGGATTTTTTGCAGTAAGATAGGCATAGAAAATGGTTTTGTCACATAATCGTCAATTTCCATCTGGAATCCACGCAGCTGCTCTTGTTCACCGTCCAGCGCGGTGAGCATCAGAATCGGCACACTGGACTCCCGGCGTATCAATTCGCACACACCAAACCCGTCAATTTTAGGTAGCATCAGATCCAAAAGGATCATGTCAAATGCACCTTGTTGAAATTGGGCCAGCGCCTCCACACCATCTCCCGCAATCACTATTTCGTAACCGGCATCTCGAAGATATGCAGCCAAAAGTTCCTGAATATCCGGCTCATCTTCTATAATCAAGATTTTTCTCAAATCGAATCACCTCTTTGCTGAATATATCACGCAAATATGAATTTATCATGGAGAAAGCCAACTTTATTCCCTTGAAATTATCATGTAAGCAAGGGGTAAACGGGAGGACAAGAAAACAGAGCAAGCACAGCAAGTGTGGCCTCACTTGCGAATTTTTGCTTTAGGGAACCCCTGCCCCTAAACACAAAATTGTTTGTTGGGATAGTCCCAAACCCTTAGACATAAAGTTCGATTCCTACCTCAGTAAATCGCAAATGCCCCCATCATCCTGATCTGCCCGATAACATCAGAGGATCTGGTCCTACTTGAACAGTAGATGGCGGATCTGCAGACAGCGCTTATCTCTTCGCTTTAGGAGGTCAGGTAGAATAAGTTTCGCAAAAACAAAAAAAGACATGGTTTGCAGATCTCTGGTAGAATGAAGTTGCGACACCACCATTCGAAAGGAGACAGCAAACCATGTCCGAGAAGATTGTACAGCTAA
>NZ_JADCKF010000009.1 GCF_014982855.1 Pseudoflavonifractor gallinarum
CAGCGAGCACCCCACTTTTTCGGGATACATTCTTTCTCGAAAGAAAGTATGCACCTTTAGCTCAGTTGGTAGAGCAACTGACTCTTAATCAGTGGGTCCCGGGTTCGAATCCCTGAAGGTGCACCAACGGCCCGTTGGTCAAGCGGTTAAGACGGCGGCCTCTCACGCCGCAAACATGGGTTCGATTCCCGTACGGGTCACCAATTTAATTATGGTTTTAACCGGAGACGGTTGAAATAGCAGTCGGTGTTGATTGCGGTGAGGGTCCACCCGTTCCCATTCCGAACACGGAAGTTAAGCTCACCTGCGCCGAAAATACTTGTCTGGAGACGGACCGGGAAGATAGGTAATGCCGACACAGAACTGGACAGTCGTAAGATTGTCCAGTTCTTTTCACCAGAGTTGGTGTTGATTGCGATGAGGGTCCACCCGTTCCCATTCCGAACACGGAAGTTAAGCTCATCTGCGCCGAAGATACTTGTCTGGAGACGGACCGGGAAAATAGGTAATGCCAACACATCAGGAGCGGACAGTCCATGCGACTGTCCGTTTTTTGTTTATCCTCATTTCGATAGGGGGCATCCACATGCGCTACAAACAGGTGAAGAGAGGGATCTTTCTGGCCCGCCCGAACCGCTTCATAGCCCACGTGGAAGTGGACGGCAGCATGGAGGTCGTTCATGTAAAGAATACCGGCCGCTGCCGGGAACTGTTGGTGCCTGGGGCGGTGGTCTACCTGGAGAAGGCGGATCAGCCCAAGCGTAAGACACAGTTTGATCTCATTGCGGTGGAAAAAGGTTCCCTCTTGATCAATATGGATGCCCAGGCACCAAACCAAGTCTTTGGGGAGTGGGCCCAGGCAGGAGAATGGGTTTCAGGCTTGACGCTCCTGAAACCGGAGACAAAATTTGGCCATTCTCGCTTTGATTTTTACTGGGAAGCAGAGGACTTTTCCACCAAACGGCGCGGCTTTGTGGAAGTAAAGGGAGTTACGCTGGAGGAAAACGGCGTGGTACTCTTTCCGGACGCCCCCACGGAACGCGGGGTCAAGCATATTGAGGAGTTGATTGCCTGCCATGCGGCGGGATACGAGGCAGCTCTTTGCTTTGTGGTACAGATGGAGGGAATGAGTTGTTTCCGCCCCAATGACCGGACCCACCCGGCCTTTGGGGAAGCACTGCGGCGTGCCCGGGAAGCAGGGGTACAGATCTTTGCACGGGAATGCCTGGTTTCTCCGGATAGTTTGACGCTGACAGGAAATATCCCGGTAGAGCTCTGAACGAGGGGGGGAGAGAGATGGAACTGGACATGGAACGGGTATGGAGGGACCAGCAGAGGCCCATTCCCTGGGAAGAGGACCCGGACCTGAGCAGTGTACCCGCCCCACAGGACTGCGGGGAAGCCCTTCTGGATGTGACAGACCTCCATCCCCGAATTCGATTTGACCGCGCTTATCAGAAGCGGGGACTTCGCGGGGCCATGGACCGGTGTCTTATGCGGGAGGGGGTCTGGAAGAGGCTGTGTCAGGTGGTGGAGGGACTTCCAGCGTGCTATTCGCTGCTGATCTATGACTGTCTGCGGCCTCTGACCCTCCAGAAGGCCATCTATGAGGAGTTTGAGGATATTGTGCGGGCGCGTACCCCGGGCCTCCAGCCGGAAGAGGTGGAGCGGATCCTGAGTGATTTTGTGGCCAAGCCAGTCAAACGGCTCCATGCGCCCGCACCCCATACCACGGGCGGTGCGGTGGATCTCACTCTGTGCAAAAACGGCGTCCCGCTGGACATGGGGACCGGCTTTGATGATCTGACCCCGGCAGCCCATACCCACTGGCTGGAAGAGCATCCGGAAAACCAAGCGGCTCTGGAGAACCGGCGTCTGCTCTTTCACCGGATGACCGGGGCAGGATTTATCAACTACTGCACCGAGTGGTGGCACTTTGCCTATGGAGAGCGGATGTGGGCCCACGCCCACGGGACCGCCCCGAAATATGGATTTTGCCCGGAATGTGATTTTCCAGACAAGAGGTAAAAAATCGGACTGCAAATTTGCAGTCCGATTTTTTCATGGATTGACACCTGCGCTATCCTATCGTATGATAACTATAACGATATTCGATATAGTCAGGGGAGGGAAAATCGTGGCGCGAAAAAAGCTGGATACGTTGACCGAGCCCATGTACTATGTCCTGCTGTCCCTGCGGCAGGAGCGCCACGGCTACGGCATTATGCAGAACATCTCCGCGCTGACCGGAGGACGGGTGAATGTGGGAGCAGGCACCCTGTATGCCCTCTTGGAGCGCTTTGAGAAGGATGCCCTGATCTGCCGCACCCGGGTGGAGGAAAACCGGAAATACTACCGCCTGACGGAAGAGGGGGATCGTGTGCTCCGGGTGGAGTATGAGCGCATCCGCCGTCAGACTGCCGATATGGAGCGCGTTCTGCGAGAGGAGGAGCAGAAGTGAAGCGGGAGCGGGGCCTGGACCGGATGGAGGTCATTCTGGACAGCTGAGGAGGCATGTGAATGAGACGAAAATTGGGCCTATTTCTCTATGAGGAGATGGACTATAAGGCGGCTGAGGACTGGCTCAACCGCCGGGCGGCGGCGGGCTGGGAGCTGGACCGGATCTGGCTCAATGTGCTGGCCTGGTTCCGGCCCAGCGGGCGGACCGATCTGCGCTACTGTGTGGACCTGCACCGAAAGCCGGATGAATACGCCCTGGATATGGAGGACTACTACCAGCTCTGCGCCGACGCCGGATGGGAGTATGTGGCCCAGAGCGGCGGCATGGCCATCTTTGCCTCCAGCCCTGTGGCCCGGCCGGTGCCCCTTCAGACCGACCGGAAGATGGAGGAGCGTACCTACTGGAAGCGTGCCATCCGTCCGGCCATCTTGGGGCACCTGCTGTTGCTGGGGCTTCTGGCGGCTCTGGCGGCACTGTGGGGCTGGCTCCAGTGGCGCGGCGTGGGAAGAGCGGTGAAGCCCAGTGAGATCCTGTGCAGCACCGCCTGCCTTTTGGGGGCGCTTGGTGTTCTCTGCTGTGTAATCGGACTGCTCTGGAGTATTCCGGCCGGACTGCTCCACTGGCGGCGCTGGAAACGGGCGGTGGAGCGGGAGGAGCCGGTGGCCAGCTCCCCCTTCTGGTCCCGCTTCCGGGGCGGCGTGGGGTGGCTGGGCTGGCTGCTCATGGAGCTGTGCGTGATCTTTCAGCTGGTGGAGCTGTTTATCCCCTTCCTGGGATACAGCGGCTACGATGTGGCCGCCCACCGCCCGGAGCTGCGGGAGCGCCCTCTGGCTATGGCCGAGGAGATGGGGGTGGACCCCAATGCGGTGACGTACATCCGGGAGGAGCCGGTCTGGTCCCTGCTGGTACAGGGGCTCCGGTATCACGAGGACGCCCGGGAGGAAGAGGGATACCAGTTCCTCTCCTGCGACCGCTATACCTGTGTGAGCGATGGATACGCCTCCCTTCTGGTGCGGGCCATCCGATGGGAGAGTGGGCGCAGCGGGTACGAGGCATACGGACTTCTGGACTTTGTACCGGTGGAGCTGGGCCTGGATGAGAGCTGGAGCGCCCGGGACGGTTCCTTCCTCCTGCTGCGGGAGGGCTGCACGGTTGCCCTGGTGGGGGCGCATATTCTGGACGGAGGAGCGCCCGACCTGACCGGGGAGCGTATGTGGAATGCTGTCTTGGAGCGGCTGGATCTGGAGTGAAACGATGAAAAAACGGTATGCGTTTTATGGCTTTCGGGATGAGGATTACCGGGCGGCCGAGACCTGGCTGGAGGACTGGAAAGCCCGTGGCTGGGAGCTGGAGCGGGTGCTGGCCGGCTGCATCGCCGTCTTTGTGCCCCTGAGCTGCCCGGAGGTGCGCTACACGGTGGACCTGGTTCCCGCGCGCAGGCGGGAGGAGTCGCAGGAGGGCTGGGTGGAGCGACAGGCGGAATATCGTCAGCTCTGTGCCGATGCAGGCTGGGAGCAGGTGGGGGAGAGCGGGGCACAGCGGATCTACAAATCCATCCGCGGACAGAACCCTGTCCCTCTTCAGACCGACCCGGAGCTGGAGCAGGCGCGCTTCCAGCAGCAGGTGGTGCGCCCGGCGGTGGAGTCCACGGCCAGTGTCCTCGTTACGGTGGTGCTCTCCACGCTACTCTTTTTTTACGCGGAGCGGAGGGCGGTCTACTGGTTTGAGCTCCTGCTCCATCCGGGGGAGCTTCTGGCCCTGGGAATGATCGGGCTGGGGCTCCTGTGGCAGCTCTACAAGCTGTTCCATGTGTGCCGGTATGGCTGGAAGCTGCGGCGGGCCCAGGGGGAGGTCCTTCCGAGTCCCTCTCTCCGGGGCGCTCGGGTGCGGGCCTGGGGGGATGCCCTCTGGCTGCCTGTTCTGGCAGCGGCGCTGCTGAGTACCCTCTGGACGGGCAACCTGCGCACCGAGACGCCGCTGGATCCCGCACAGCTGGCAGAAGAGGGCCGGCCGGTGGTCACAGCGGCCGATCTGGGCGGAATCACCCGAACCGACGACATCATGTGGCAGGAGGGGAGCGGGCTGCTCTCCACAGTGAGTTTTGTCCAGAGCAGGGGGCCGGGGGGCATCCTCTACGTGGAGCGCTATGACGCGGCCACTTCCGCTCTGGCCGGGCGGGTGTTCCGGGAGCTAGAGCAAAAAGCGGACCAGGATGAGACCAAGGCCATACTCTGCGGCCGGGGCGAGGGGACAGCCATCCCGGTGGAGGTCTCTGGTGCGGAGGAGAGCGTGCTGTATCAATATGAGCGGGGTGAATATCTCATCCTCCGCAGGGGAAAGACGGTGGTCCGTCTTATGGCAGATTTGGACTTTACGGACCCGGCCCTTCTTGCTACAATAGTATCACAAACGAAATTAGGAGCGTGATACCGATGGCAAAGGTACTTTTCGTCAACGCCTGTGTCCGGGAGGAGAAGTCCCGCACTCTGAAGCTGGCCCGCGCCTTTCTGGCGGAGTACGCAGCCCTCCATCCGGAGGACGAGATCACCGAGCGCAATCTGATGCAGGAGCGCCTGGAGCCCCTCTATCCCGACACGCTGGAGCTTCAGGAGTCCCTGCTGGCGGCCAAGCAGACCGATCACCCCATGTTTGAGGTCTCCCACCAGTTTACCTCGGCCGACCGCATCGTCATCGCGGCCCCCTTCTGGGAGCAGTCCTTTCCCGCCCTGCTGCGGGTCTATCTGGAGCGGATCTCCGGGGTCAATCTGACCTTCTACTATGACGAGGACGGGGTGGAGCACGGCCTCTGCAAGGCGAAAAAGCTCCTCTTCATCACCACCCGGGGCGGAGATTTTTCTGCGCCGGAGGTCCAGTGGCTGGAACTGGGAGCCAGTCAGCTCAAGGTGATCTGCCATATGTTCGGCATTCCCGAGTTCCGCTGTATCGCGGCGGACGGATTGGATATCATTACAAATGACGCAGAGCAGATCATGGCTCAGGCTCTGGAGCGCTGCGTGGAAGAGGCGAAAACATTTTGAACAAACCCAAGCTCCTGCTGCTGGCGACCGGCGGCACCATTGCGTCCCAGCCCACGAAGGAGGGACTGGCCCCCGGATTGGACGGAGAGGCCCTGACCGATATGCTGCCCTCTGCGGTGCTGAAGCGGTATGAGATCACGGTGCGGGATATCCTGCGCATGGACAGCTCCAATATCCAGCCGGAGGAGTGGCAGATCATTGGACGGCATGTCTTTGCCTCCAGCCGGGAGTATGACGGCATCGTCATTACCCATGGGACCGACACCATGGCCTATACGGCCTCCATTTTGTCCTTCATGCTCCAGGGGATCTCCATCCCGGTGGTGCTCACCGGGTCCCAGCTGCCCATTGAGCATCCCCTCTCCGACGGACAGGAGAACCTGCGCCTGGCGCTGGCCATGGCGGAGAGCGGGATCGGCGGCGTATTTGTGGCCTTTAACCGTAAGATCATCCTGGGCACCCGTGCGGTCAAGACCCGCACCACCGGATTTGACGCTTTTGAGAGCGTGAATTGGCCCTATGTGGCCCAGGCCTCCGGAGGCGGACTGGACTGTACCCCGGCCGCCCTTCCCCCGCTGCGGGGTGAGGGATGTGTGCTTCGAGACGCCCTCTCCCCCCGGGTATTTTTGATGAAGCTCACCCCGGGGGTGGAGCCTGAGATCTTTGACATGCTTCTCCAGATGCACTACCGGGGCATCGTGATCGAGGCCTTCGGAGCGGGCGGCCTGCACTTTGTGCGGCGGGATCTGGTGGCCAAGCTCCAGGCGGCCGCGGCCGCGGGCGTGTCGGTGGTGGTGTGCAGTCAGTGCCTCTATGAGCCCAGTAATTTTGCGGTCTATGAGGTGGGACGCCGGGCGCTGGAGCAGGGTGTCATCCAGGGGCGGGACATGACCACCGAGGCGGCGGTCACCAAGCTCATGTGGGCCCTGGGGCAGACGCAGGACCCGGAGCAGGTCCGCCGTTACTTTGAGACCAGCCTGGCCGGCGAGGTGACCCTGGAGTAATCCGCCGGGACCGTGTGATTCCAAAAGGTAATAAAGAGAAAAAATAAAACAGCCTGTGGAATCCTCCACAGGCTGTTTTGCAGTTGTATGGGAGGGTGTCCCTCAGATCTCTCGCCGTCCCTCCAGGGCGCGCATGAGGGTGGCGTCGTCGGTATACTCCAGGTGGCTGCCCACCGGGATGCCGTAGGCCAGACGGGTCACCTTCACCTGGAAGGGCTTGAGGAGCCGGGAGAGGTACATGGCTGTGGCCTCTCCCTCGGTGTCGGGGTTGGTGGCCATAATGACCTCCCGCACGCCACCGGCGGCCACCCGCTCCACCAGCTCCTTGATGTGCAGGTCGTCGGGGCCCACGTGGTTCATGGGGGAGATGACCCCGTGGAGCACATGGTAGAGTCCATCGTACTCTCGAGCACGCTCGATGGCCACCACATCCTTGGGACTGGCCACCACACAGATGACACCCCGATCCCGCTTATCGCTGGAACAAAGGGCACAGGGGCCCTCGCCCTCGGTCAGATTCTGGCAGACCGGGCACAGGGAGATGGAGTGCTTGGCGCCTAAGAGGGCGTCTGCAAAGGCCTGTACGTCCTCGGCACTCTGGGAGAGGACGAAAAAGGCCAGGCGCTGGGCGCTCTTATGGCCGATGCCCGGCAGACGGGCGAACTGCTCCGTAAGGGTTTCCAGAGCAGGGGGAAAATACTGCATGGATGGACCTCCGATGATGGTTGAGAGTTAGCCCCGCAGAGCCGCGATGGCCATGGCGGGATCGGCCGCGCCGTAGACGGCAGAGCCGGCCACCAGGGTGTCGGCCCCGGCGGCGATGACCCGGCGGGCGGTCTCGGGATTGATGCCGCCGTCCACCTGCAGCCGGCAGGCGGGGTTATACTGGCGGATCAGGGAGCGGACCTGGCTGATCGTGTCCAGCTGGTCGGCCATGAAGGACTGGCCCCCGAAGCCGGGTTCCACCGTCATGACCAGCACCATGTCCAGGTTTTCCAGGTAGGGCAGGATGGCCTTGGGAGAGGTGATGGGGCGCAGGGCCACCGCCTTCTTCACCCCGCAGTCCTCCATGACCCGCAGGGCCTGGGCAATGCCGGTGGGGCCGTCGGCCTCCAGATGGACCGAGAGGAGATCGGCGCCGGCCTTGGCAAAGTCCTCGATGTAACGCACCGGCTTATCGATCATCAGGTGCACATCCAGGAACATATCGGTGCATTTGCGAATGGATTTGACCACCGGGATACCGATGGTCAGATTGGGCACAAAGTGGCCGTCCATGACGTCCACGTGGAGCCAGTCGGCGGTGGAGACCCGCTTGATGTCCCGCTCCAGGTTTACAAAGTCCGCGGAGAGAATAGAAGGGGCAATTTTAATCATACTTTCATCCTCCGTTCATACCATGGAAAAGCTGTGGGGTATATACTCGTGGGAGGGCGGGCGCACCGCCCGTTCCCATTGCGCATAGGATAGTGCACGCGGCAGGGACGGCACGGCCGTCTGCACACAGAGACCGGCCGGAAGCTCTCCCCGGCCCCACGGGCCCGGAACCGGCAGGGAGCACTGTGTGCGCCGCTGGGTATAGTTGGCCGCCGGTGGGCTTCGCCGGCGGCCAACAAAGAGCGTTTACAGGACGGTATTGACCACGCGGGCGTCGTAGCCCGCGGCCTTAAAGGCGTCCAGGATGGCATTTTTGTGCGCGTGGCCGAAGGCCTCGGTGGTGACCCGGAGCTCTACGCCCGCCTGACGATTGATGTTGACGAACTGGTTGTGCTCCAGCTTGATGATGTTGCCGTTCTCCTGGGCCACGATGTTGGCTACCCGCACCAGCTCGCCGGGGCGGTCGGGCAGCTGCACCGAGAAGGTAAAGACCCGGCCGCGGTTGATGAGGCCGTGCTGGACCAGGGAGGAGATGGTGATCACGTCCATGTTGCCGCCGGAGAGGACAGGCACCACATTTTTCCCCTTGCAGTTGAGGTGATGGAGGGCGGCGATGGTGAGCAGGCCGGCATTTTCCACCACCATCTTGTGGCGCTCCATCATATCCAGGAAGGCGTCCACCAGCTCACTGTCGTGGATGGTGATGATGTCGTCCAGATTCTTCTGGATATAGGGGAAGATCTGGTCGCCGGGCGTCTTGACGGCCACGCCGTCGGCAATGGTGTCGATGGTGGGGAGGGTGACGATGTGACCGGCCTCCAGGCTGGCCTTCATGCTGGCGGCACCCACAGGCTCCACGCCGATGACGGTGACATTGGGATTGAGGAGCTTGGCCAGGGTGGACACGCCGGTGGCCAGTCCGCCGCCGCCGATGGGCACCAGAATGATGTCCACATCGGGCAGGTCCTGGAAGATCTCATAGGAGATGGTACCCTGGCCGGTGGCGATGGCGGGGTCGTTGAAGGGGTGTACATAGGTGAGGCCCCGCTCCTCCGCCAGCTGGGCGCACAGGGCGGCGGCATCGTCAAAGGTCTCGCCGTGCAGGATGACCTCCGCGCCGTAGTCCTTGGTGTTGTTGACCTTGACCAGCGGCGTGGTGGTGGGCATGACGATGGTGGCCTTGACGCCGGCGGCCTGGGCGGCATAGGCCACGCCCTGGGCGTGGTTGCCTGCGGAGGCGGTGATGAGGCCCCGGGCCTTCTCCTCCTCCGAGAGGGTGCTGATCTTATAGTATGCGCCGCGGATCTTGTAGGCGCCGGTGACCTGCATGTTCTCCGGCTTGATATAGACATGGTTGCCCGTGCTCTTGGAAAGGGCGGGGCTGTAAATCAGGTTGGTGTTCAGGATGACGCCGGACAATACATTGCGGGCGGCCTTGAACTCGTTGAGCGTAAGCATGAGAGACGTCCCCTTTCATTGACACAGCGGATGGGAGCCGCCTCACACAAAGGAGCGACCATGACCGTTGCGTGTATCTCCGGACCCGGAAGGCCCTGGAGCCCCAAAATAGAAGTACCGCCGCTGGGGCGGATGCACTGCATATATCATAATAATTTTTCACGCTAAAGTCAACGAGAGAAAGTGCCATTCCCGCTGGAAGCGGATGTTTCTTGACACCCCAACTGCGGAAAGGTACAATAAAACCAGCTCAAATAAGCCCCTGTTTTGGAGGATATGCAAATGGCGAAAGAAAGACGACCTTCTGTGGCCCCCATCTATGCCGTGGGCGTCACCTGGCTGATCTGGTCCCTGGTATTGCCCCTCTATCAGCCCCTGCACTGGTTTGGGGCGGCGGCGGCCTCCCTGGCGGTCTATGTGCTGGGGCGCTGTCTGATCTGGAAAGACCGGGTCCTGATCGTGCCCGACGAGCCGGAGCAGAAGGAACCGGAGGAAAAGGCAGAGACCAAGGAGGAGACGAGCGAAGATCCGGAGATCGCAGCCCTCAAAAAGGAACGGGAGCGGGCGCTGAGCGAGATGCGCCGCCTCAACGACAACATTGAGGATGCCACCATCTCGGCCCAGATCGACCACCTGGAAGAGGTGACCGGAAAGATCCTGGACTATGTGGCGCAGCACCCGGAGAAGCGCTCTCAGATCCGAAAGTTCCTCAACTACTATCTGCCCACCACCCTCAAGCTGCTCAACGCCTATGACCGGATGGGAAGTGCCGGTGTGTCGGGCACCAACATTGACGGGACCATGGGCAAGATCGAGACCATGATGGAGACCATCGTCGCCGCCTTTGACCGGCAGCTGGACGCCCTCTTTGGAGATGAGGCACTGGACATTGCCAGCGACATCATCGTACTGGAGCAGATGCTGGCGGGAGAGGGTCTGAGCGGATCGGATTTTGAAACCAAACCGGAATAAAGGAAAGAAATATTACGAATTGAAATAGGAAAGGACGAATCACTATGTCGGATAAATTGGATACCATGCCGGAACTGACTCTGACGCCCACCCTGGACACCGCTGCGGCCGCCGCGCCCCAGGCTCCTGAGCTGACGCTGACGCCCCAGACGGAGGAGCAGAGCGCGGCCATGACCCAGGCCGAGCGGGACGCCAACGCGGTCAAGCTGGATGAGAGCCGTCTCACCGAGGCCGAGCGGAAGATGGTGGACGAGTTTGCCCAGAAGATCGACATCACCGACGCCAACATGGTCCTCCAGTACGGCGCGGCGGCCCAGAAGAATATCGCCGGTTTCTCGGAGAATGCCCTCAACTCGGTGCGGACCAAGGACCTGGGCGAGGTGGGCCAAGCCCTCTCCTCTCTGGTGGTGGAGCTCAAGCATGTGGGCACCCCGGAGGAGAAGAAGGGGGGCATCTTTGGCTTCTTCCAGAAAAAGAAGGATGAACTGGAGGAGATGAAGATTGCCTACTCCAAGGCGGAGACCAATGTGGACAAGATCGTCTCCATTCTGGAGCAGCACCAGGTCACCCTGATGAAGGACGTAGCCATGCTGGACCAGATGTATGAGCTCAATATGAAATACTATAAGGAGCTCACCATGTATATCCTGGCCGGGAAAAAGCGCCTCCAGCAGGTCCGGGCGGAGGACCTGGAGGCCCTCAAGCGCAAGGCCGGGGAGACCGGCGCCCAGGAGGACGCCCAGGCCTACAACGATCTGGCCAATATGTGCAGCCGCTTTGAGAAGAAGCTTCACGACCTGGAGCTGACCCGTATGATCTCGGTGCAGATGGGTCCCCAGACCCGGCTGATCCAGAACAACGACGCCCTGATGCTGGAGAAGATCCAGTCCTCGCTGGTCAACACCATCCCCCTGTGGAAGAGCCAGATGGTCCTGGCCCTGGGGCTGGAGCACTCTCGCCAGGCCACCGCGGCCCAGAGCGCCGTCACCAATATGACCAATGAACTCCTGCGGCAGAATGCGGACATGCTCAAGATGGGCACCATCGAGACCGCACGGGAGGCCGAGCGGAGTGTGGTGGACATCCAGACCCTCCAGCATACGAATCAGCAGCTGATCTCCACCCTGGACGAGGTGATGAAGATCCAGCAGGACGGCGCTCAGAAGCGCCGGGAGGCCGAAGTGGAACTGGGACGGATCGAGGGCGAGCTCAAGCAGAAACTGCTGGAGCTGCGGGGTTAAGCCTTGGGCGCCCTGAAAAAGCGCGGCACAGCGCTGCTGCTGGCAGTGCTGATGATCCTGGCCGCCATCGGGATCGGACAGCTGCGCAAGGAACAGTATCTGCTGCCCCAGGACACCGGAGTGCCGCTGGATAACTCCCTGGACACCGGCGCGGTGAGCCGCTTTTTGGACGACCAGGCCGGGCTCCTCTCCGAAGGGGCGGAGCAGACGGTGCGGCTCTACAATGCCAACTGGGATGCCCGTTACCACAGTGTGGTGGCGCTGGTGACGGTGGAGCATACGACCTCTGGCTCTCTGGAGGAGGCGGCACAGGCGGCCGGTCTGGACATGGGACTGGGCGAGGGGGATGCGATCCTCTATATCGACGCGTCCCAGGGAAGTTATTACCTCTTTCCCGGAACCGAGTTCTCCACCCTGCTCACCACCCAGGCGATGGAGGATCTGGACAGCCGGGTCCTCTCGGGCAGCGCCTGGGAGGATGGTGTCCTCAGCTTCTATCAGGGGATGGATGAGCTCTACCAGAACGCCTTCGGTACCGGGGATATGGGCACCGCGGGCTATACCACGTCGTCCAAAGCGTCGGTGGACTGGGTCTCCATGACCGTCGTTGCGGTGGCTCTTGTCTTTGTTTTGGCCTGTGTGGCCGATGAGTACCGCTATAATGAGTACCGCCGCCGCTATTATGGCGTGCCCAATCCCCCGGTGCTCTTCCGGCCCATTCTCTTCTGGCACGGACCCCGGTACGGCTGGTACCGGCGGCGGTGGAATGCCCCGCCCCCACCCCCGCCGGGCGGACGTGGCCCCGGTGGATTTGGAGGTGCGGGGAACCACGGACCCAGAGGAGGCGGAACCTTCGGCGGGCGGCCCTCGGGCGGGAGCCATGGTGGCTTCGGCGGCTCCCGGAACGAACGAGGCAGCAGCTTCGGCGGTTCCCGGGGCGGACGAGGCGGTGGTTTCGGAGGCAGCCGAGGCGGTGGCTTCGGAGGCAGCCGAGGCGGCGGCTTTGGAGGTTCCAGAGGAGGCGGGGGCTTTGGCGGCGGACGCCGCTGAGACCTGCGCAGTAGGAACAGGAAACGGGAGTGCTCCGGCACTCCCGTTTTTTCTGGATGGCCACATAACTTGGACACAAGTGGATGGTATGATAGGGACGAAAGGGGGGAGAGAAATATGGAGACAGCCATTCTGCTGGCAGAGGATGAGGAGCGGCTGCGCACGGTGGTGCGGGACTACTTTGTCGCCCACGGTGTAGCGTGCCGCACGGCGGCGGACGGAGCCGAGGCGCTGGAGGCTCTGCGGGAACGGGACTATGACGCGGTGCTGCTGGATGTGATGATGCCGGGACCGGACGGCTTTGCCGTGTGCCGGGCGGTGCGGGAGCGCAGCGGGGTCCCCATCCTCTTCCTCACCGCGCTGGGAGACGAGGCCCACGCCCTGCGGGGCTATGAACTGGGGGCGGACGACTATGTGGGAAAGCCCTTTTCCCTGGCCCTTCTCTATGCCCGTACCATGGCCCTGATCCGCCGGAGCCGGGGCGGGACCCTGGGGACGACCCTGCGCTGCGGGGCCATCGGGCTGGATACCGGCACACGGACCTGTACGGTGAACGATTTGGAGATCCCGCTCTCACCCCGGGGATACGAGCTGCTGCTCTGTTTGATGCGCAACCGGGGGGTGGTCCTCAGCCGGGCGCAGCTGCTGGACAAGGTGTGGGGCCTGGACTTTGAGGGAGACGAGCGGGCGGTGGACGTACAGATCAAGAACCTGCGCGCCGCCCTGGGAAGTGCCGGGCGGCAGATCCGGACCGTGTTCAAGGCGGGGTATCAGCTCAGGGAGGGATGACCATGAAGGACCTGGTATTTTGGCGCATCTTCCGCAGTGTCTTTTTGAGCTTCTTTGCCCTATGGCTCCTCCTGGTGGGGGTCCTTACCTTTCAGAATCTGGACGCCAAGCAAGACCAGATAGAACACGCCATGGGGTCGTACGAGGAGTCTACTCTGAAAAACTGCCAGCTGGTGCTGGAGGGGACGGCGGAGGAATGGGAGAAGCCGGCCATCCTGACGAACCGGATGACAAGCTACGACACGGCGGGGGCCATGGGGGTGTTCCGCCTCTACGACCAGGAGGGGACCGAGTTGGCCCGCACCCCCCTGACCTGGGGAAGCTTCTGTCTGCCGGGCACAGGGGTCTATGACCACTACCTCTGCTTTGACGCGGTGCTCAGCGAGGAGGAGCACGTGGCGCTGGCAAAACGGATACGGGCCAATCCGATTTATACCCACTTCTATGGCACGGAGGGCGGACTGTACGAGGCGAGTGACAACGAGCGGGTGGGCCTGCGGGGGGAAGTCATCGGAGTGCAGGAGGGAAATGTGGTCTACCCCCAGAAGCTGGTGTACTACTATGAGGAGGGGCCTGTGGTCCTGCTGGACACGGACAGTTCCTTCTTTCAGGACAAGACGCTCACCACCTTTCCCTTTGACGCGGCCCAGGTGAGCTCCCCCCTGGTATGGAGCAAGGACAGTCCGGAGCAGGCCCTGGCCCTCTTCCGGGCGGCCGAGGGGCGCATCGACAGTCTGTTGGACGGGAGAAAGCCGGGAACCGATTGGACCGGCGGCGGAGGCGGCGGCCAGGGCTATGCCCGCTGCGGCCCGTCGGCAGACCAACCGGAGCTGATTTCGGCCTACGGCGTGGCCTACCATACCTGGCGGCTGGGGAGCAGCGGACTGGAATTCACCTATGGGGCCACCTTCCTCTTTCTGCTGCTGCTGGCCCTCCGGGTCAGTAAACGGCAGGCCGACACCCTGCGGCGGGAGCGCTCTCTCACCCGGGCGGCCGCCCATGAGCTCAAGACCCCGGCGGCGGTGGTGCGCTCCTACGCCGAGGCCCTGCGGGAGGACATCGCCCCGGAAAAGCGGGAGGAATACCTCTCTGTGTTGATCGATGAGGCCGACCGGATGGGGGTGCTGGTATGCGACCTGCTGGAGCTCTCCCGGATGGAAGGAGAGGAGAAGCGGCTCCTTCCGGAGGACGTGGATTTGACCGCGCTGGTAGAGGGGGCGGCCCAGCGCCTGGGCCGGTCGGCAGAGGAGCAGTCCATCCACCTGGCGCTGGATCTGGAGCCGGTCCGGATGGAGGGGGACCGGATGCGCCTGGAGCAGGTGGTGGACAATCTCCTCTCCAATGCCCTGCGGCACACGCCGCCCGGCGGAGCGATCCGCCTCACGCTGGTCCGGTGGGACCGGATCGTCCGCCTCACTGTGGAGAACGACGGAGAGCCCATCCCGCCTGAGGACCTGGGGCAGCTCTTTGAGACCTTCTGGCGGGGCGAGAAGGAGCGGGCCCGGGCCGGAGGCTCCGGGCTGGGACTGGCGCTGGTGCGGGAGGCAGTGCGCCTCCACCGTGGATTCTGCGGCGCGGAGAACATCCCCGGCGGGGTGCGCTTCTGGGTAGAGCTGCCCGGGGGTGAGTGATGCTTGCCAAGTGGGGCGGTCTATGGTATCCTGAGGACAGAAAGGAGGGGATACCATGAACTTTGACCGAATTCGTATCAAAGCGGAGGCCCGCGCCTGTTTGAGCGGAGCCAATCCCCATCCCATGCTGGTGACACTGATCTACCTGCTGCTGACCAGCGGCGTGAGCATGGGAGGAAACTATGTGATCTTCCTGCTGGCCACCGGATCGCCCCTGCGGGCCATTGAGGGCCTGCTTTTGGGAGGACAGTACCTCTCGGAGGAGCTGCTGACTGGAGCATTCCTTCTGCCGTTCCTCTTTTTCACCATTGTGATGGCGCTTTTTTCCGCTGTGCTGAGCGCAGGGTATATGGCCTACGCCATGCACCTGGCCCGGGGCCAGGAGGGAGGATTTCAGAGCCTCTTCAATATCTTCTCCATGGCGGGAAAAGTACTGCTGACCGACATCTGGCAGACGCTGTGCATGCTGCCCTGGCTGCTGCTGGGCACGGGAATCTACTGGGTGCTGGGGCTGGTCCTGATGGGAATGGGCAGTTTTGGGATTTTCCTCTTCCTAGTCCCCGGCATGATCGGTTTTCTGGTCTACTGCTTCTGGGTCATGCTGCGCTATAGCCTGACCTACTTCTTCCTGCTGGATGAGCCGGAGAGCGGTGCCCGGGAGGCTGTGCGCAACAGCGTGACCTATATGAAGGGCTGGAAGTGGGAGCTGTTCAAGCTGGAGCTCTCCTTCCTGGGGTGGCAGCTGCTCTCGGTCCTGACCCTGGGGATTCTGGGACTATGGGTGACGCCCTACTACATGGCGTCCATGGCGAATTTCTATGACTTTGTCACCGGACGTTTCCCCCGCCCGCCCAAGCAGGAGGCCCTGGACCCGCCTCTGACCTTTGAGTAATGAAAAAAACCGCCTGTGCCACTTGGCACAGGCGGTTTTCTTTGGATCAGATTTCCCACAGGTTGCGGAGCAGGCCATAGAGCAGAAGATAGGCCACACCGCACCAGATCAACTTCTGTTCCCCGGGGCTTGGCAGCCCCCGTCCGGTGCGGATATAGCGCACGGCCAGGGAGAGCAGAAGGACGGCTAAAAAGGGAAGCAGGAGCATGAGACCGGGATTGGCCTGCCAAGCTCCGGCCAGGTCCAGCCGCAGCAAGGCAAGACACATCCGCGTGACCCCACAGCCAGGGCAATTCCACCCGGTGAGGAGATGGAAGGGGCAGGGGATGGACCACCCGGTCACCAGACAGAAGGCAGCATAGGCCAGTCCGGCGGCCAACAGGAGCCCCAGACCTCGCATCAGGCGAAGGGTGCGGGCACGCATCAGGCGATCTCGTATTTATTGAGCTCGTTCTGGATCAGAGCCATTGTCACAATGGACAGACCGAACAGGTTGAGGATCAGGAAAATAATGGGCAGAGACCCGGCAGGCTCGCCGTGCTGGGCCCGGGCGTCGTCCATGGCCTCGCCCATCTTGTAGCCCCAGTAGATCCCATAGATTCCACAGGTAATGAGGTTAAACAGGAACGCCATACCGCCGGAAGTCTGATAGCGGTCCGATACGATACGGCTCTCATCGGTCAGGCAGATGAACCAGTAGATACTGTAAATACCGCAGGTAATGATGGAATAGATCACACACAGGGGGATGCTTCTCTGTTTCATATTGAACGCTCCTCTTGCTTCATGTCTTGCTTCATTCTTGCCCGTATTATACCGAAAAGATGCCAATATGACAAGTAGGGGAGCGGTTTTTAACCGCTCCCCTAGTAAAATTATTCCAGTACAGCGCCCCGTGCGGCGGAGGTGACCAGCTTGGCATACCGGGCCAGGTAGCCGGTTTTGACCTTGGGCTCGGGGCAAACCCACTTGGCACGGCGCTCTGCCAGGGTGGCCTCGTCCACTTCCAGCTGGATCTTGCAGGCGGGGATATCAATGGAGATGATGTCCCCCTCCTCCACAAAGGCGATGGGGCCGCCCAGCGCGGCTTCGGGAGAGACATGGCCGATGGAGGCGCCGCGGGTAGCGCCCGAGAAGCGGCCGTCGGTGATGAGGGCCACGCTTTCGCCCAGGCCCATACCACAGATGGCGGAGGTGGGATTGAGCATTTCCCGCATGCCTGGACCGCCCTTGGGGCCCTCATAGCGGATGACCACCACGTCGCCGGAGACGATCTTGCCCTCATAGATGGCGGTGATGGCCTCCTCCTCGCTGTTGAACACCCGGGCGGGGCCGGTGTGGCGCATCATCTCGGGGGCGACGGCGGAACGCTTGACCACACAGCCCTCGGGCGCCAAATTGCCCTTGAGGACGGCGATACCGCCGTCGGGGGAGTAGGGGTTCTCGATGGGACGGATGAGCTCGGGATTCCGATTCTCCACACCCGCCAGGTTCTCCTCCATGGTTTTGCCGGTGCAGGTCATGACGCTGGTGTCCAGGAGGCCGCGCTTGGTCAGCTCCTTCATCACCGCGTAGACGCCGCCGGCGCCCTCCAGATCCTCCATATAGGTGTCGCCGGCAGGGGCCAGGTGACAGAGGTTGGGAGTCTTGGAGGAGATCTCGTTGGACATGTCCAGATCCAGCTCGATGCCGCACTCGTGGGCGATGGCGGGCAGATGGAGCATGGTATTGGTGGAACAGCCCAGTGCCATGTCCACCGTCTCGGCGTTATGGAAGGCGGCGGGGGTCATGATATCCCGGGGGCGGATGTTCTTCTCCACCAGCTCCATGATCTGCATGCCCGCGTGCTTGGCCAGGCGGAGACGGGCCGACCAGACTGCGGGGATGGTGCCGTTGCCCCGCAGGCCCATGCCGATGGCCTCGGTGAGGCAGTTCATAGAGTTTGCGGTATACATGCCGGAGCAGGAGCCGCAGGTGGGACAGGCGTTGTTCTCATAGTCCTCCACGCCGGCCTCATCCAGCTTGCCCGCCTTATAGGCGCCCACCGCCTCAAACATATGGGACAGGCAGGAGCGGC
Source organism: Pseudoflavonifractor gallinarum (assembly GCF_014982855.1). Lineage (GTDB taxonomy): Bacteria > Bacillota > Clostridia > Oscillospirales > Oscillospiraceae > Pseudoflavonifractor_A > Pseudoflavonifractor_A gallinarum. Next base: position 17,991 of record NZ_JADCKF010000009.1, read on the forward strand.
GGCCGTCGTTGAGTCGGCCGGCCAGCATGGGGCCGCCGGAACAGAAGATGGTGGGGATGTTCACCCGGGCGGCCGCCATGAGCAGGCCGGGCACGTTCTTGTCGCAGTTGGGGATCATGACCAGACCGTCAAACTGGTGAGCCATGGCCATGGCCTCAGTGGAGTCGGCAATGAGATCTCGGGTGACCAGGGAGTACTTCATGCCGATATGGCCCATGGCGATGCCGTCGCACACCGCAATGGCGGGGAACTCCACCGGAGTGCCGCCGGCGGCGCGGATGCCGGCCTTGACGGCCTCGGCGATCTTGTCCAGATTCATATGGCCGGGAACGATCTCGTTATAGGAGCAAACCACGCCGATGAGAGGACGCTCCAGCTCCTCCTTGGTGTAGCCCAGAGCATAGAAGAGGGAGCGGTTGGGGGCGCGCTCCACACCTTTTGTCACATGATCACTGCGCATGGAAAAGACCTCCTCAAAATCGCAAACAAAGTTGTATGATGACGCTTGTGTTGTATGATAACTTATTATAAAATAAGAGCAAGAAAGATGTCAAGCAGGAGAGGGAGGCTTTTATGGAGAAAAAAAACCTGGCACAGCAGACGGCGGAGCGGCTGTATGCGCGGATCGTCCTGGAAAAACAGATCGCCCCGGGTGAGAAACTGCCCAACGAGCTGGAGCTGGCGCAGGCCCTGGGCGTGAGCCGTGCCACCCTGCGGGAGGCAGTGCGCACGCTCACGGCCCAGGGGGTGCTGGAGGTGCGCCGCGGAAAGGGCACCTTTGTCTCCCGGGAGGTGGAGGGCATTGAGGACTTTGGCTTCGGCGGTCTGAGCCGGGTGAAGGGACAGTTGCGGGACCTCTTTGAACTGCGCAGCATCTTTGAGCCGGCCGCCGCCCGGCTGGCCTGCTGCCGGGCCACCGAGGGAGAACTGGCTGACATTCTGGAGCGGGGGGCCGCGGTGGAGCGGTGCATCCGGGCGGGAAAGGACCGCACCGCCGCCGACGGAGCCTTCCATGCGTCCATCGTCCGGGCCACTCACAATGAATTCCTCACCCGTTTGCTGCCCCTCATCGACCGAGCGGTCATGACCGCAGTGGAGGCGGGAGAGCATGGAGAACAGCTGGCGGAGGACACTCTGCGGGACCACGCACTGCTCCTGGAGTTTTTTGCCCGCCGGGACGGAACCGGAGCCGAGCACGCCATGGCCATCCACATGCGCCACAGTATGGACGTGATGGGACTGGAAGGGGAATAAAAGACAGGCCGGCGATTTCCGCCGGCCTGTCTTTTATGGAATATCAAATTGGAATACCGCATTCCGAGGCGCTCTTTTGGGAGCCGGAAGAGCGGAAGGGGCAGGCCACCGCCCGGTTTCGGCCGGTGCGTTTGGCCTCATAGAGGGCGGTATCCGCCCGGGCGATCAGTTCTTCCAGGGTCCCATCTGATGGGATGGGGATCTCGGCACAGACTCCGGCGCTGAGGGTGACCCGGCGGCCCTCATTGTCCCAGTGGGGAAGCTGTTTCCGGGCCAGCGAGTCCACCACCCGACGGGCGATCTCCAGTGCCTGAGCACAGACGGGACCATAGAGAAAGAGGGCAAATTCCTCCCCGCCGTAGCGTATGATGTCCGCCTCTTTCAGCGCATCGTGATGGAGCAGGAACTGCGCCATCTGTTGGAGGAGACGGTCTCCCTGGGGATGACCGTAGCGGTCGTTGTAGCGCTTGAAGTGGTCGATATCCAGCATGATACAGGCGGCGCTCTCCCCATCCTCCCGACAGCGGCGGAACCGCTCCGCCACCGTGCGGTGCAGATAGCGGCGGTTGTGGAGTCCAGTCAGCGTATCCGACATGACCTCCTGCCGGAGAATTTGGTGGGAGCGCTGAATTTCCTCATACTGGCGCTCAATGAGCAGCTCGTCCGCCTTGAGGCGAATCTGACTTCGATAGGTATAGATGGAGAGCGCCAGAGCCAGCAGGGAGAGAAAGAGGCTGTTGATGCCGTTGCTGAAGCGCTGGTCCAGTCCGTTGGGGCAGGGGAAAAAGGGGAGCATCAGGTTGAGCAGGATAAAATCCGACAGATAGAGCAGAGCACTTTTCCAGGGGGACATCATGGAGAAAAAGGCGGTGCTCAGGACAATACAGGTGTAGACGATCAGACTGTTTCCGCCCAGCTGATCATTGAGGGTGATCCCCACACTCCAGAGATTGAGAAAGACCACATAGAGATGGTATACGCCAAAATACCGGCGGATCATCTGGGGCATCTGCCGTCCCAGCTGCCTGGTATAGAGCAGCACAAAAATCGTCGCAGCCAGCAGGGAGAGGTAGAGCAGGATATAGGTCAGCCGCCGGAGATGGAGAAAGGGACCGCCCGGGCGGGTGGCCATCAACACCAGCATCACACATTCATAGAAGATGATCAGGCCCAGCAGCATGCTATGAAACCGATGGCTCTGTTGGTAGATACGGAAAAAAATAGCGTCCTGATCGTCCAGACTGTCGGGCAATCCCAGATAAGACCGCAGCAGGTCGGCGCGGGAAATGTCATGATAAGGCTTCAATCGGCTCACCTCTGGCAGGAACATGTGGTGACAAAAATGGTAGAGGCATTATACAGGAATCCGGGAATTCCGTCAACCGCAGACAGCAAGACAGAACGCTTGTCTGCCAGCCGGGTGGATGTTATATGGAGGGCGCAACCTGTGGTTGCGCCCCGGTTGGTGGACGCAACCGTACTCTATGGAGTAGAATAGAGGAATCCTGAACGAAAGAGGTGCAAAACATATATGATGACGATGGGGATACTGATTCCGTTTTTATTTCTCCTGTGGATCGTGGTTGTTGCAGTAGTGGTTGTGGTACTCCTGGTGGCTCGAAAGAGACGGGGCGGGAAAGGAGAGGAACAGGCGCGGCAGAGCGACACAAGTGACACGCTGGGAGAGGTGCTCAAAGCCCACCGGAAGCGCTGCGGGATGACCCAGGAGTTTGTGGCGGAAGCGGTGGGGGTGAGCTGTCAGGCGGTGAGTAAATGGGAGAGCGGACTCTCCTGCCCCAGCACCGCCAATCTGCTGACGCTGGCCAAACTGTACGGCGTATCCATGGAGAAATTGCTTCGCCAGGCGGAGGCGGAAAGACGAGACACCCAGGCGGAATAAAATAGGGAAGCCTTGTGCCCCAAGGACTCTACTGCTGGTCGATTGACGTGGGCGATCCCTCCGGATAGGATGGGGAGAGAAGGAGGGAAGCCGATGTACGAAATTGAAAAAGAGCGCTTTGGGACCTTTTTGCATCAGCTGCGCCGGGAGCGGGGCATGACGCAGAAGGAGCTGGCACAGCAGCTCTATGTATCCGACAAGGCGGTGAGCAAGTGGGAGCGGGGGTTGAGCCTGCCCGATGTGACGCTCCTTCTGCCGCTGGCGGACTGCCTGGGGGTGAGCGTCACCGAGCTGCTCCGGGGGGAACGGAACCAGACAAGGGAGCTTCCGGTGGAGGAGGTGGAGGCGCTGGTGAACGCCTCCCTGCGTCTGAGTGAGGGGGAACAGAGCGCGCGTGCGCAGCGCCGGAGGAGATGGCAGCTGGCCTTTGTCCTCTGCGCGCTGGCCGGACTGGTACAGACCGTGCTCCTGCTGACAAGGGGCGGGTATGGCTGGACCGATCTGGAGGACACGGTGATACTGGTGGAATTGCTCTCCCTTCTCTTTGGAGCCTATCTGTGCTTTGGCGCAAAGGAGCAGCTGCCTGCCTACTATGATCAGAACCGCATCAGCAGTTACAGCGACGGGCCTTTCCGGATGAATCTGCCCGGAGTACGCTTTCATAACAGCAACTGGCCCCATATTCTGAACGCCATGCGGGGGTGGCTACTGGGGGCGCTGGCCCTTTTTCCGGCACTGTGGTGGGGGCTCCGTCATCTGTGGCCCGGATTGGCCGGACAGGGGGAGCGTTTTCTGGCCCTGGCGGCCATGCTGGGCATGCTCCTGGCGGCGACCATCGTGGGCAAACGATACGAATAGAAATTACCATTGGAGTGACGGAAAGACCAGAAGGCCTCTCCAAAGGGTAATTGACAAGAAATAGTACTCAAATTAAAATAAAAATATCCAGAAAACCTAAATTTGAGTCAAAACAGAAGCAGCTGGCAGGGGAGAGGACAAGTCATATCCGGAAGGAGGATTGCTATGCTCACGGTATGGAATCGCTGTGAATTGACCTCTTGCTGTACCATGGAAGAATGTCGGGACATTACCTCCCGTTTGCGGGAGAATCAGATCGAGTGCACCGTGAAAACGATCAACAGAAGTTCTCCGTCAGTCCTCAACAGAGGAACAAGACCGTCCTGCGGCACCCTGTTTGAGGACAACAGCTACCGCTATCGGATTTATGTGAAGCGCGCAGATCGAGAGGCGGCAAAAGAAGTGCTTGGGATCTCAGACATTCGATAAGGAGCCGCATACAAAAAGAAGCCCGGAAGGCCATTGGCCTTCCGGGCTTGTTGTTATGATGGGATTTAGTTGGAGGCAGTGTCCAGATCCTGGTCGCCGCCCCAGATCATGTTCTTGCGCAGCTCCTCGCCCACGACCTCCATCTGATGCTTCTTGAGGAGGGCACGCTTGGAGTTGAAGAAGGTCCGGCCGTTCTTGTTCTCGGCGATCCACTTGCCGGCGAAGGTGCCGTCCTGGATGTCGGAGAGAACCGCGCGCATGCGGGCTTTGGTCTCCTCGTGGGGGATGACACGGGGACCGGAGACATACTCGCCGTACTCGGCGGTGTCGGAGATGGAGTAGTTCATCATGCCCACGCCGCCCTTGTTGATGAGGTCGATGATGAGCTTCATCTCGTGGATGCACTCGAAGTAGGCGTTCTCGGGCTCATAGCCGGCCTCCACCAGCACCTCGAAGCCGCAGCGCATCAGGTCCACCACGCCGCCGCACAGGACGGTCTGCTCACCGAAGAGGTCGGTCTCGGTCTCGTCGTGGAAGGTGGTCTCCATCACGCCGGCACGGGCGCCGCCGATGCCTGCGATGTAGGCCAGAGCCAGCTTCAGAGCGTTGCCGGTGGCATTCTGCTCCACAGCCACCAGGCAGGGCACGCCCTTGCCGGCCACATACTGGGAGCGGACGGTGTGGCCGGGGCCCTTGGGGGCAGCCATAAAGACGTCCACACCGGCGGGAGGCACGATCTGGCCATAGCGGATGTTGAAGCCGTGGGCGAACGCCAGGGCCTTGCCCTCGGTCATGTGGGGGGCGATCTCGCTCTTGTAGACATCGGCCTGGACCTCGTCGTTGATGAGGATCATCACGATGTCGCCCCACTGGGCGGCCTCGGCGATGGTCTTAACGGTGAGACCGGCCTTCTCCGCCTCGGCCCAGCGCTTGGAGCCTGCGCGCAGGCCCACGCACACGTCGCAGCCGGAATCCTTCAGGTTGAGGGCGTGGGCGTGTCCCTGAGAGCCGTAACCGATGATCGCGATCTTCTTACCGTCCAGGTAGCTGAGTTCGCAATCCTTCTCGTAATACATCTTAGCCATGATCATACACTCCTTTTGGTTTGAGGTGGATTATTATTGTTCCTATGATACCATGAATGGGGAAAAAAGAATGATAACTAGGTTACAATCTCGGAAAAGATTTGGGCGGCATCCCCAATGCGGGCGTGCCCTGCAGGGCACGGAAGTCAATCCAGTACTCGTTCCAACTCGATCTCATCCTCGTCTGCCCGGCCGGTAGCAGAGAAATGCAGGGTCTGGTACAGATGACAGGCGGCGGAATTTTCCGGGTTAACGGTCAGCCGGACGATGTCGGAATCTCCAAAGGGCTTAGAACGGATATAATCAAGTGCCGACTCCATGGCCGCTCGCCCATAGCCCCTGCCCTGGTACTGGGCATCAATCATCAGATGCCAAATAAAGTAAGCCTCTTCGTCGTAGTCATAGATGACCATCAGGTATCCGATCACTTGACCGGCGCGGCAGACCGCAAAAGGAGTACACTGCTTGCGGTATACATACGCCTGGGCCAGACTTCGAATAGGGTGGGATACAAATTTCTCCTGCTGGGCATCTAATTTCAGGGAAAAGCAGGCAAGAAAGTTGGATTCATCAACTTCCTGTAAGGTAATACAGTCCATATTTCCTCCTTTACAGCGGGAGGGCTAACGGATGAAAACCCTCCCTTTGGTTGACAGGAACTTGTTTTCATACAATTTCATACCTGATCTCCCCCTTTCCTTGAAGAAAGAAATATCTATATATGAAAACACAGAGGCCTCTGTGGAATTTGCTAAGGCCCATGTTTTTCGTGCGAAACGCTTGGCCTCTATCGGGGCTGGTGGCTCTTACAGGAAATTCTTGCCCAGGTTGAACTCGGCCTTTTCCTTGTTGTCGTCGCTGATGGTGTAGGCGCCGCGCTCCAGCGCCACCATGCCGGTACGGACCAGCTCCAGAATGCCGAAGGCCTCCAGCAGGCCCTGCATGGCCTCGGCCTTGTTCTCATCACCGATGAGGGCGAGGGTCAGGGATTTGAGGGAGACGTCGATGATGGACGCCCGGAAGATGTTGGCGATCTGGATGATCTCGTTGCGGATGTCGGGGGTCTCGGCCTTGACCTTGAACATGACCAGCTCCCGGCGGATGGAGCGCTCGGGCAGCAGCTCCTGCACCGAGTAGACGCAGAAGAGCTTGCTGAGCTGGTTCATGACCTGCTCGATGGTCTTGGCGTCCCCCATGACCTCAATGGTGATACGGGAGACTGCCGGGTCATCGGTGGTGCCCACCGCCAGGGATTCGATGTTGTAGCCCTTGCGGGAGAAGAGCCGGGAGACCTGGGAGAGAACGCCGGCGGAGTTCTCCACCAGGACCGACAGGGTGTGGCGGGTTATCGTGATCGGATTGGATTTCATGGCGTTCCCCTCCTTTTAATCCAGCAGAAATTCGGTTGCGGGTGCGCCGCCGGGCACCATGGGATGGACCATGGCGTCCTTGTCGATGGCGCAGTCGATGACCCAGGCCTCACCGCTGTTCACGGCGGTGCGCAGGGCGGCCTCAAATTCTGCCTGGGTCTTGGCCCGGGCGCCGCGGAGGCCATAGGCCTCTGCCAGCTTGACAAAGTCGGGGCCGCGGTCCAGGTCGGTCTGGGAGTAGCGCTCCCCGTAGATGAGGTGCTGCCACTGGCGGACCATGCCCAGCGTGCCGTTGTCGAAGATGACAATGATAACTGGGATATGATAGTGCTCCACGGTAGCCAGCTCGTGGCAGTTCATGCGGAAGCAGCCGTCGCCGGTGCAGAGCACCACGGTCTGGTCGGGATTTCCCACCTTGGCGCCCATGGCGGCCCCCAGGCCAAAGCCCATGGTGCCGAAGCCGCCCGAGGTGACCAGCTGGCCGGGACGGGAGAAGTGATAGTACTGGGCCGACCACATCTGATGCTGGCCCACGTCGGTGGCGATGATGGCCTGGCCATCGGTGACATCGGAGATGGTCTCCAGGATCTCGTGGGGGTGGAGGATACCGTCCTGGACAAAGGGGACCTCCTTGTGGGAGAAGACGAACTCCTTCCACTCGGGATAGTCGTGGGCGGGGAGTTTTTCATTGAGCAGCTCCAGCACACGTCTTGCGTCGCCGATGATGTGGTGGTCGGTCTGGACGTTCTTGTCGATCTCGGCCCGGTCGATGTCGATATGTACGATCTTGGCCTGGCTGGCAAAGGTGGCTGGATCGGTGGCCACCCGGTCGGAAAACCGGCAGCCGATGGCGATGAGCAGGTCGCACTGGCTGGAGGCGATGTTGGACGCATGGGAGCCGTGCATACCGATCATGCCGGTAAAGAGGGGGTGGTTGCCGGGACAGGCGCCGCCGCCCATGATGGTGGAGGCAACCGGCGCACCCAGGCGCTCAAAGAATCTGCGGAACTCGGGCACCGCGCCCTTGGAGCGGATGACGCCGCCGCCCACCAGAATGAGGGGACGCTTGGCCTCCTCGATCATGGAGAGGAGCTTTTCAATGTCTCCATAGTCGGGCTCAGGTGTCTTGAGGTCGTGGCTGGAGCGGCGCAGCATGGCACCCAGGCGGCCGTGGCGGCCGTGCTCCGAGACGGGGAGGGGCTCATAGTCGGCCTCCGAGGCGGTGACATTTTTGGCAATGTCGATGAGCACCGGGCCGGGACGGCCTGAACGGGCGATGGCAAAGGCCTCCCGCACCACGTCGGCCAGCTGGTCCGGGTCCTTGACCAGGTAGTTGCACTTGGTGATGGGCATGGAGATGCCGGTAATGTCCACCTCCTGGAAGGAGTCTTTGCCGATGAGGCTTTCCACCACGTTACAGGTGATAAAGACCACCGGAGAGGAGTCGTAGTAGGCGGTGGCAATGCCGGTGGTCAGGTTGGTGGCGCCCGGTCCGGAGGTGGCAAAGCACACGCCCACCTTGCCGGTGGAGCGGGCATATCCGTCGGCGGCGTGGGAGGCGCCCTGCTCATGGGCAGTCAGAATATGGCGGATCTTGTTCTTGTATCCGTGCAGCTCCATCTCATCATAGATGTTTAGGATCGTGCCTCCGGGATAGCCAAATACCGTATCCACGCCCTGCTCCAGCAGACACTCCATCAGAATTTGGGAACATTTCATTCTCATAGGTCTAGGGCCTCCTTCATACTGGTCTATATACGCAAAACGGCCTCGTCCTGAAAGGACGAAGCCGCTATACTCCGTGGTACCACCTTAATTCGCAGAAACCATGCTCCCGCGCACTTGCTGCCCCGCTAACGGAGGGGAAACCGGCAGAGCCTACTGGCGGGGTATGTCCCCGGGTTCAACCCGCTGCTCCTGGGTGATGTTCGAGGTGCGGCGGTCCCGGGAGCTTACACCATCCGCTCCCTCTCTGCGCATTTCCACCGCTTCTACTTGCCCAGTCATCGCCTTTGACGATTCATAATTTCCGCCCGACGGAAGCCTGGAACGAGGCCTCTGCGGCGGAGAGTGAAATTATGATAAGAATACTCCTGAGACGGACATTTGTCAACTGTGGTTTTTTACAAAGACAGCGCACTAGCGCTTTAAAGTATAGTGAAAATGGAAAGAAAAGCAAGCCAAGATCGACCTCTGGCGGAAAAAAGAGGCTATATTTTCGAACGAAAAAAAGTGATATAAGGATAAACTGAATGGTTTATAGAAAAAAGCGTAATTTTTTTGCGGAATCACTAGACTTTTTCGGCTGGCTGCGATATGATAGTATCTGTTTGAAAGTGCGGTTTCGCACGGAAAAGAGAGCGGCGGAAACGTGCCACAGTTTCCGTCCGAGACTGGCCCCGGGAGGGGCCTGATTTGTGAGGTGGACCTATGAAATTATCCTTTTATGGCGGCGTGCATCCCAATGAGCACAAGGAGCTGACCTGCACCAAGGCAGTCGAGCCGCTGCGCAAGGCCCCGGCTCAGGTGGCTCTGGCCATGTCCATGCACGTGGGAGCACCCTGCGCACCTGTGGTAAAGGTGGGCGATCAGGTGACCGTCGGTCAGAAGATCGCGGAGGTGACCGGCCTGGGCGCGCCCATCCATGCCAGCGTCTCCGGCAAGGTCGTGGCCATTGAGCCCCGTCCCTACTGCGGCGGCGGCAAGGTGATGGCGGTCGTGATCGAGAACGACTTCCAGAATACCTTTGGCTCCGAGCTGACCCCCCATCCCGACTATGAGAAGCTGACCACCGACGAGATCATCAACATCGTCAAGGAGGCCGGTATCACCGGTATGGGCGGCGCAGGCTTCCCGACCCACGTGAAGATCAGCTCCGGCATCGGCAAGGTGGACACGCTCATCGTCAACGCGGCGGAGTGTGAGCCCTATCTGACTTCCGACCACCGGCTCATGCTGGAGGATGGCGAGCGCATCATCAAGGGCCTGAAGATCCTGATGAAGACCTTCAACCTGAACAAGGCCTATATCGGCATCGAGGACAACAAGCCCGACGCCATTGAGAAGATGAAGAGCCTGGCGGACGGCGGCATCGAGATCGTGGTGTGCCGCACCCGTTACCCCCAGGGCGCAGAAAAGCAGCTCATCCAGCGCATCACCGGCCGCGAGGTGCCCCCCGGCGGACTGCCCGCCCACGTGGGCTGCGCCGTGTTCAACGCCAGCACCACCGCTGCGGTGTATGACGCCGTGGTGGAGGGCAAGCCCCTCACCCAGCGCATCGTCACCCTCACCGGCGGCGCTCTGGCTGAGCCCCGCAACGTGCTGGTGCCCTTCGGCACCCCCATTGAGCACCTGGTGGAAGAGGCCGGCGGCTTCAAGGAGACCCCCGACCGGGTCCTGCTGGGCGGCCCCATGATGGGCATTGCCGCCTACGACCTGTCCGCCTGCACCATCAAGGGCAACAACGGCGTGCTGTGCATGACCAAGGCCGAGGCGGCCGAGCATGTGGAGAATCCCACCTGCATCCGCTGCGGACGCTGCGTCAACGTCTGCCCCATGCACCTGACCCCTGTGTACATGCACCTGTATGCTGAGAAGCGCCGCTGGGATGAGGCCGAGGGCCTGCACCTGATGGACTGCATCGAGTGCGGTTCCTGTAACTACATCTGCCCTGCCCGTGTGCCCCTGGTCCAGTCCTTCCGGATGGCCAAGTTCGAGATCCGTACCCTGGCCATGAAGCGTAAGGCCGAGGCAGAGAAGGAGGCTAAGAAAGCATGATTGACACCAAGAATCTGAAGCTCTCCGTGGCTTCCTCCCCCCATGTCTGTTCCCCGGTGAACACCAGCCGGCTGATGCTGGATGTGCTCATCGCTCTGGTTCCCGCCCTGTGTATGGCGGTGTATGTCTTTGGTCCCCGCGCCCTGACCATGACCGTGGTGTCGGTGCTGGGCTGTGAATTCTTCGAGTGGGGCTACCGCAAGCTCCTGAAAAAGCCCTCGGCCAACGGAGATTTCTCCGCCGCCGTTACCGGCGTGCTGCTGGCCTTTGTCTGCCCCGTGACGCTGCCCTACTGGACCCTCCTGATCGGCGACTTCTTCGCCATCGTGGTGGTCAAGCAGCTCTTCGGCGGCCTGGGTCAGAACTTTATGAACCCCGCGCTGGGCGGCCGTGCCTTCCTGATGATGTGCTACCCCATCGCCATGACCACCTGGGTGCTGCCCGGTGTGAAGAACTGGGCGGGCGTCTTTTCCGCCGCTGACGCGGTGACCGGCGCCACCCCCATGGCCTCTCTGCACGCCCATCTGGATGTGGCCACCGGCACCAATGTGCACACCCTGCCTGCCGACGGTCTGGCCAACCTCTTTGTGGGCAACGTGGGCGGCTGCCTGGGTGAGGTCTCCGCGCTGCTCCTGCTGCTGGGCGGCATCTACCTCATCTGGCGCGGCGTCATCCGCGCCCGCATCCCCGTGGCCTATCTCGCCACCGTGGCGGTGCTCTGCTTCCTCTTCCCCCAGGGCGGCATTGCCCGGGTGGACTGGATGCTCTACAACCTGTGCGGCGGCGGTCTGATGCTGGGCGCCTTCTTCATGGCGACCGACTATGTGACCAGCCCCGTGACTAAGATGGGCGAGATCTACTTCGGCATTGGCTGCGGCCTGCTGACCATCTTCATCCGCTACTTCGGCGGCTATCCCGAGGGTGTCAGCTATGCCATCCTGCTGATGAACATCTGCGTGTGGCTGCTGGATAAGGCCGGAAAGCCCGGCCGCTTCGGCGTCACCAAGGAAATGAAGGCCAAGGCAAAGGAGGGCGCGGCGAAATGAGCGAGATCGTGATGAACAAAAAGAAAGAGCCGAGCCTGGCCATGCTGGTTGTGGTTCTGACCGCTATCAGCCTGATCACCGCCCTGCTGCTGGGTGCGGTCAATATGATTACCGCGCCTCAGATTAAGCTGAACACCGAGAAAAAGACCGCGGAGGCCATGCAGGCCGTGCTCCCCACGGAGGACGGCGTCTACACCCCCGTGGAGTACACCGGAGAGGATTCCACCGTGCAGGCCGTGTACCAGGCCGGCGACGCCGGCTATGTGGTCCAGGTCAAGCCCGCCACCTCCTTCAGCGGTACGCTGAGCGTGATGGTTGGTGTTGGGACCGACGGCACCTGCACCGGCATCTCCATCGTTGAGACCGGTGAGACCTCCGGTCTGGGTTCCAACGCCGGCAAGCCGGATTGGCAGGCCCAGTTTGTGGGGCAGAGCGGCAAGGTCTCCGTCACCAAGGACGGCGGCGAGATCAACGCCCTTACCGGCGCCACCATCACCTCCCGCGGCGTGTGCGAGAGCGTCACCAGCGCGCTGGCGGCCGCCGCCAGCCTGGGCTAAGGAGGGTATTGTAAATGAATGTGAAAAAGCAATTTCTGGACGGCATGATTTATCAGAATCCCGTCACCGTTCAGCTCCTGGGCATGTGCTCCACCATGGCGATCACCACCACGCTCTTCAACGGCATCGGCATGGGTATCTCGGTGCTGGTCATCCTGACCTGCGCAAATATCGTTATCTCCCTGCTGCGTAAGATCATCCCCAGCAAGGTGCGTATCGCCTGCTACATCGTCGTGATCGCCGGGTTTGTGACCATCGTGGACCTGCTGCTCAAGGCCTATCTCCCCAGCCTGTCCGAGAGCCTGGGCCTCTTCATTCCCCTGATCGTGGTGAACTGTATCATCCTGGGCCGTGCCGAGTCCTTCGCCTCCAAGAACGGCGTGGCGGCCTCCGCCCTGGATGGTATCTTCCAGGGTCTGGGCTACACCGTGATCCTGGTCATCATGTGTGTGATCCGTGAGTTCCTGGGCAACGGCACCTTTGGCGGCGGCATCCTCAACGGCGGCGACGGCATCCGCCTCATTCCGGAGGGCATCCCCGCACTGGGTATGATCCTGCCCGTGGGCGGCTTCCTGACCCTGGCCGTGGTGATCGCTGCCATGCAGTATTTCCTCAACAAGCCCAAGAAGGGCAGTGACAAAAAAGAGGAGGTGGCCAAGTAATGCTGAGTTTCACCGAACTCTTTGGCATCGCACTGGGCGCGATCCTGGTCAACAACTTCATTTTCGCCCAGTTCCTGGGCATCTGCCCCTTTATGGGCGTGTCCAAGAAGATCGATACTGCCATGGGTATGGGCATGGCCGTTATCTTCGTCATGGGCGTGGCCAGCGCCGTGTGCTGGCCCATCAACCACTTCATTCTGGAGAAGTTCAATCTGGTCTTTATGCAGACCGTGACCTACATCCTGGTCATCGCCTCCCTGGTGCAGTTCGTGGAGATGTTCCTCCAGAAGGCTATGCCTTCTCTGTATGAGGCTCTGGGCGTGTACCTGCCCCTCATCACCACCAACTGCGCCGTGCTGGGCGTGGTGCTCCAGAATACCCAGAACAGCTATGGCTTCATCGAGAGCCTGGTCTACGGCGTCACTGGCGGCGTGGGCTTCCTGCTGGCCATCGTGCTCTTCGCCAGCGTGCGGGAGCGGCTGGAGTTTGCCGAGTGCCCCAAGGCCTTTGAGGGCTTCCCCATCGCGCTGGTGACCGCCGGCCTGCTGGCCCTGGCCTTCCTGGGCTTCTCCGGCCTGAAGGTATTTTAAGGGAGGCTGGAAAGAATGAACACTGTTATTGCTGCTGTTGTCGTGCTCGGCGTGCTGGGCGCGATCTTCGGTCTGATCCTGGCCTATGCCTCCAAGGCCTTTGCCGTGGAGAAGGACCCCCGTGAAGAGGCCATTTCTGCCTGCCTGCCCGGCGCCAACTGCGGCGGCTGCGGCTATCCCGGCTGCAGCGGCTATGCCGCTGCCGTGGTGGCTGGTAAGGCTGCCACCAACTGCTGTGCTGCCGGCGGCGACGCCGTGGCGGCCCAGATCGCCGAGATCATGGGCGTGAAGGCTGAGGCCTCCGCCAAGATGATTGCCCAAGTGCAGTGCACCGGCGGCTGCCGTGGCCACGAGCAGTACGAGTATGTGGGTATCCACGACTGTGCTGCTGCCGCCCGCCTGCCCGGCGGCGGCCCTGCCGGCTGCTCCTTCGGCTGCCTGGGCTTCGGCACCTGTGAGGCCGTGTGTCCCTTTGACGCCATCCACGTGGTGGACGGCGTGGCCAAGGTGGACGAGGAGAAGTGTAAGGCCTGTAAGAAGTGCGTGGACGCCTGTCCCCGCCACATCATCCTGCTGGCTCCCTACAAGACCAAGCGCCACGTGGCCATCACCTGTTCCTCCAAGGACAAGGGTGCTGACGTGCGCAAGGTGTGCGACAACGGCTGTATCGGCTGTGGTCTGTGCGCCAAGGCCTGCCCCAAGGAAGCCATCACCGTGGACAAGAATCTGGCTGTCATTGACTATGACAAGTGCGTGGGCTGCGGCCTGTGCGCCCAGAAGTGTCCCCGCAAGCTCATCACTGTGGACGGAAAGGTCCCCGAGGTGAAGCCCGCCGCCCCCAAGGCGGCCCCCGCTGCTGCCAAGCCTGAGGCAGCGGAGTAAAATCTGCAATTTGTACGACCAGCCCCGGACGATTGTCCGGGGCTGGTCGTATTTATTTGCCTGTTTTAATTGGAAAAATTTTCATTAGTACTACTAATGCGTTGACAACTTGAATTTTATGCTATAAAATCGAAATATAGCCGCAAAAATAGAATGATTTGCGGAATTTAAGCGCGGAAGGATGAAACGGTAGATGGAGAAGTTTGTAACGATGGATTTTCCGGTAGAGCAGATCCGGCTGACACCCCTGATGCGTGATGAAGAGGCATTGGCGGCCATTCGGGCCATTTCCCCCGACGCACCCACGCCGGAGAAAATTCGTCAGGTGTATGGCGATGTGTATTTTCCCCCGGCGCCCGCAGACCGGCCCTATCTGTTTGCCTCGATTGTAGAGTCGGTGGACGGAAAGATTTCCTTTACCGACGACCGGCATGGCGAAAAGATTGCGGGAAATAATTTCCGGGACCCCGATGGGGCGCTGGCCGACTTTTGGGTACTGAATATGCTGCGCTTCTATGCGGATGGCGTGATCATCGGGGCGCGGACACTGCATACCAACGAGGTGATGTGGGCCAACTGCTTTGATGAGGAGCTTGCCAGCCTGCGCACCACGCAGATGGGGATGAAGCACTACTGTCCGGCCCATATCGTGGTCTCTTTTGACGGCACGGATCTTCTCTTTGACCATATGCTCTTTGATGTGGACGCCCCTGTGGTGGTGGCGACTTCTCCGGATGGATTGGAGTATGTCCGGGCCCATTGTCCCTGGAGCTTCCGGGCACTGGGGCCCTACACCAGCGCGGAAGAGGTGGACGTGGACGCGGTACAGGCGGCCGCCGCATCCGGAGAGCGAATCGTTTTGGCCACGGGAACGGGAGCGGTTACCGACGGGCTTGCCATGCTGAAGGTACTCAAGTACCTGGGGATGGAGCGTGTGATGGTGGAGTCCCCCTCCTATATGACCTATCTCATGAGCATTGAGGCTATGGATGAGATGTTTATGAACTATTCCACCGTGTTTGCGGCAGGACAGGTGGGGTTTGGTGCGTTTCTGCATTTTGGTGCGGAGGAGCATCCCCACTCGGACTTCCTCTCCATTGCGCTGCATGAAAAGAACTTTATATGCACCCGGCAGAAGATGATCTACGGACTGCGCCGCGGCGCGGAAAAATAAGTAGAAACGTCCCCGGTTCCCATTGTGTGGGAACCGGGGACGTTTGCGTCAGACCGGAGCAGCCTCCGGACTCAGCGGCCTCAGCCTCTGCTGCGCAGCTGGAACGAGGCGCACTCGGTGGAGTCGCAGCTCTTGGGAGCGGCGGCGCCGCAGCAGCCCACCTTGATCTCGTTGAGGGTGCAGCAGTTCTGCTCGCAGTGATGCGCACAGCTGGAGACGGAGCACTTGATGTTGTGATTGACCTGGTTGTTCATAACGCATTTCCTCCTTTGCGGTGATGATCTTAGTATATCCGCACAGGAGAGAAGCATACGTACCGGGCATTATTTTTTCGGTTCAGAACTGGGGGTTTCCGGAAGCACCTGGGGGATGAAGCGCCGGGCGAAGCGTCCCTTGCCCCGGGACTTTACATAGAAGTAGCCAATGAAGGAAAAGACCACTGCGCCGATAAAATTCACGAACAGGTCCTTCATGGTATCCAGAATGCCGATATCCAGATAGCCTCCCAGGCCCAGCGGGATCTCGCTTCCGTCCGCGGTGACCACAATGACGTCGGTGATATTATGGATGGCCGTGGGGACATTGCCGCCGTTGGGGTCCAGCATGACCGAGGAGATGGTGTTTACGACGGTATCCTTCTGCATATCCAGATGGAAAAACACGTCCATGGTGCACTCAAAGAACTCCCACAGCACGCCGATGGTCATGGAGAAGCAGAAGGCCATTATGGCCAGATACAGGGGCGAGAGGGAGAAGGAGAGCCGCTCATGCCGGTTGAGGATATCCAGCAGGGAGAAGCCAATGGCGGCGCAGAGAAAGCCGTTGAGGGTGTGGAGCATAGTATCCCAGTAGGGGATGGAGATGTAGTAGGCACGGATTTCACCCAAAATTTCCGCGGCAAAAATAAAGAGGAGAATGATGACTTCCAGCGTGTCGGGCAGATCGATCTGGATCTTCCGCTCAATAAAGCTGGGAACCAGAAACAGGATCAGGGTCAGGATACACAGGAAGACATTTTCAAAGTTCCCGTTGAAAAACTGGGCGATCATAACCCAAATTACCAGAAGCCGGAGAATTTGATAAAGACGGGCCACCATGGGGGAACTTTTCACCTGGGCGCGGAACGAGGAATCACGCCAACGTTTCATCGGGAGCCCTCCGCCGAAAGCTGGAGGGAGAGATGCTCATATTCCCGGGCGGACTCCAGGTTGCCCGCCTTTTCCTCCTCTGTGAGCGCACGGCGGACTTTGGCGGGAGAGCCCATGACCAGACTGCCCGCCGGAATCACCGTGTTCTGGGTCACCAGGGCCCCGGCAGCCACGAGAGAGTCCTCGCCAATCACACAGCCGTTGAGGAGGGTCGCGCCCATGCCGATGACACAGCGATCGCCCACCGTACAGCCGTGCAGGATCGCCCCGTGGCCCACGGTCACGTCCTGACCGACCTGAACGGGGAATCCCTCGTCTCCATGCACCATGCAGCCATCCTGAAGGTTGGAGCCGGCCCCGACATGGATGGTGGTGGTATCGGCGCGGAGGACCGCACCATACCAGACACTGGAGCGCGCCTCCAGGGTGACCTGTCCCACCAGGGTGGCATTTTCCGCGACCCGGGCATCGGGATGGAGCTGGGGTGTATGTCCTTCAAAGGATTTGATCATATGTGAATTCCTCCGTTCTTGGATTGCGGCATGTGGACAAGGCCGGACAGGGCCGTTGAGCCGCCAGACCGTCACTTTTATTATAATGCGTATGCGAGAAAGCCGCAAGCCTGGGAAAAAGAGGACGAGTCCGCAGGGGCGCGTGTAAAATTTGATTTGGGTCGTGCATAGAGTGAGGTATCACCACAACAGGAGGAATGTACCATGGACTTAAAGCACAATCAGATCACGGTGGGGCAGCTGCTGGCAGATCCCCGGAGCCGGAGCGTCCTGCAAAAAAAGCTGCCCGCCGTCCTCAAGCATCCCCTTACCGGAGCGGCCAATACCGTGACCTTGGAGCAGCTGCTGGCCTTTGCGGGAGCCTATCTGCCGCAGAAGAAGATCGATGAGGTAATGGAAGCGCTGCAGAAAGCCTGAGCAAAGACGTTTGATATGGGGAGGGGCGGAGCTTCCGCCCCTCTCTCTGCATCAGGAGTCGCGCAAAGGCAGTCTGGAAACACGGCGATACCAGCACAGAATGTCGGTGCTGTGGGTGCGCCGCAGGAGGACCAGCGTAAGGGCTCCGTCCAGCAGAAGCAGACATGCCGCAAGGGGCCATAAAAAAGACGGAATGAGCGCGGTAAACTGAGCGACCAGCGGGTGAAGAACACGGACCGCACCCACACCGAGCATGCCCCAAAAGATAGAAAAGAGCAGGCATACCCTGCCGTGGAGCTGGAAGGGGAGATGCCGGTAATCCCAGAAATGTACTCCGGTCAGCCGTTCATAGAAGAGGGACATGAGATACTCTGCTCCGGTTGCGGCCAAAGCGGAGCCAAAAAACAGGAGAAGATTACTCTGGCGGACAGGGGCGGGGAGCGCCAGAATCCACAGTGCACCCAGACCATAGACCGGGCAGAGAGGCAGGAGAAAAAAGCACTTTCGATCCCGCTTGGACTGGTGTGTTGCCCGCGCAAAAAGCACTTCCAGACAGAAGCCCAGGAAACTATAAATCCCAAAATACCAAAACCATTCCACGTCGAATTCCTCCTCCGGCCCGTTTTGTCTAGCATGACCGGGGGAAAGAAAAAAATACAGGCGAGATTTTGGCAAAATGGCAAGAAAGAAAATGGCTCGAGATTCTTGTCGAGTTCCTTAAAATGTGGTAAGATAATACGAAAAAAATACGACAAGGAATGGAGAAGATGGTATGCGACATCTGATCGATTTTGGGGATCTGTCTCGGGCGGAGTGGGAAGCGCTGTACAAGAGCACCAGTGCTATTATTGACCACCCCGCCGATTTTATGGATGTGTGTCGGGGTCGTGTGGCCTCCACACTTTTTTTTGAGCCTTCTACCCGGACCAACTTTTCCTTCCAGACCGCCATGCTGCGGGTGGGCGGAACGGTGTTTGGCTTTGCCGATCCCAAATCCTCCTCGGTGGCAAAGGGCGAGTGCCTGAAGGACACCATCAAGATGGTGTCCGGCTATGCCGACGTGGTTATCATGCGTAACCCCCGGGAGGGCGCGGCCAAAGCCGCTTCCCTGTATTCCGATGTGCCTGTGATCAATGCAGGCGACGGCGGACACATGCACCCCACCCAGACCACGACCGATCTGACCACCATTACCCGGATGCTGGGCGGTGTGGATGGCATCTCCATCGGTCTGTGCGGTGACCTGAAGAACGGCCGTACGGTCCACTCCCTCATCAAGGCGCTGGCCAAGTTCGACAATGTGAAGTTCTACCTCATCTCTCCCCGCGAGCTGGCCATCCCGGAGTATATCCGTGCCTTCATGAAGGAGAAGAACCTGTGGAGCGTGGAGGTTACCGGTCTGGAGAACGTCATTCCCCAGCTGGATGTCCTCTATATGACCCGTATCCAGCGGGAGCGTTTTGTGGACCCCCTGGAGTACGAGCGCAACAAGGGTATCTATGTCCTGACCAAGCGCAAGCTGGAGCGGGCCCGCAAGAACATGCTGGTCATGCATCCCCTGCCCCGTGTGGATGAGATCGCCCTGGACGTGGACGACGATCCCCGTGCAGCCTATTTTGAGCAGGCCCGGTACGGCATGTTCTCCCGTATGGCTCTGCTGGCGGACCTGGCCAACCAGCCCCGCATCAAGCCGGAGGCGGTGGAGATCGGTACGACTCCGGTCTGCTCCAATCCCCGCTGCATTACCCAGACCGACCCCTATCTGCCCCCCCTGGTCAAGCAGAACGGCGGTGTGGATTGCTGTGCCTACTGCGACGCAGCCCTGCATTAATTGAGAAAAACCGGCGCGCGGAATGTTTTCCGTGCGCCGGTTTTGTTATTCCTGTATTCCAAGCCGGTCAGCCCAGTCGGGCGCCTTGAAGCCCACCAGAACAAAGTCTTCCGCGATGAGCATGGGGCGTTTGACCAGCATTCCGTCCGAGGCAAGCAGAGCGTATTGCTCTTCTTCCGGCATGGAAGGAAGGCGGTCCTTGAGTTCCAGGGCCCGGTACTGAAGGCCGCTGGTGTTGAAAAAGCGCTTGAGGGGCAAACCACTGCGGCTGTGCCAGTCTTTCAACTCGCTGAGGGAGGGATTGTCCAGCTTAATATCCCGCAGGGTGTAGGAAACGCCATGGGCATCCAGCCAGGCCTTGGCCTTTTGGCAGGTGGTACACTTGGGGTAGCAGAGAAAGATCATGTTGTTTCACTCCTTTTTCTCTACTTTAACGGAGAATCCCAAAACTTGCAAGAGGAAGCTGGAAAGAAATCCGCAAAGAGCCCTTTACAAAATGAGGAAAGCCTGCTATAATAATTGGGTACTTGGGAAAAGTTCATATGCGTCCGTAGCGCAATTGGATAGCGCATCAGATTCCGGTTCTGAGGGTTGGGGGTTCGAGTCCCTTCGGGCGTGCCAGAGCGAGAGCCTGTAACTGTATTGGTTACAGGCTCTTTTTTGCATTTATATTTAGCGGGGCCGGGGAAAGATTCACTGACCGGCAGCATGGAAAAAGGAGTGACGCTGCTAATGCAGCGCCACTCCGATTACTATCTTATATTGTGCGATTACCGCGGATTTTTGATAGCGGCCTGAGCAGCAGCCAGACGGGCGATGGGCACGCGATAGGGAGAGCAGGAGACATAGTTCAGACCCACGCGGTGGCAGAACTCCACGCTGGTGGGATCGCCGCCGTGCTCACCGCAGATGCCCAGGTGCATCTCGGGACGGACCGAGCGGCCCAGCTTGACCGCCATGTCGACCAGCTTGCCAACACCCTTCTGATCCAGGTGGGCGAAGGGATCGGACTCGTAGACCTTCTTGTCATAGTAATAGCTGAGGAACTTGGCAGCATCATCACGGCTGAAGCCGAAGGTCATCTGGGTCAGATCGTTGGTGCCGAAGGAGAAGAACTCAGCCTCCTTGGCGATCTCGTCCGCCGTGAGAGCGGCGCGGGGGATCTCGATCATGGTGCCCACCTCATACTTCATGGACAGACCGGACTCGGCGATCAGCTTGTCAGCGACGGAAACCACCACGTCCTTGACGTACTTGAGCTCCTTGACCTCGCCCACCAGGGGGATCATCATCTCGGGGACCATGGTCCAATCGGGATGCTTCTTCTGCACGTTCAGGGCGGCAGTAATGATAGCGGTGGCCTGCATCTCGGCGATTTCGGGATAGGAGACAGCCAGGCGGCAGCCGCGGTGACCCATCATGGGGTTAAACTCGTGGAGGCTGCTGATGACATTGTGGAGCTTTTCCACGGTGATGCCCATCTCGTTGGCGATCTCCCGGATATCCTCTTCCTTAGTGGGAAGGAACTCATGCAGCGGGGGATCCAGGAAGCGGATGACCACCGGATGGCCCTCCATAGCCTCATAGATGCCCTCAAAATCGCTCTGCTGGAAGGGGAGGAGCTTCGCCAGAGCGCGGCGGCGGTCGGCCTCGTTGTCGGCCACGATCATCTCGCGCATGGCCTTGATGCGGCTCTCCTCAAAGAACATGTGCTCCGTACGGCACAGACCGATGCCCTGGGCGCCAAAGGCGCGGCCCTGGCGGGCGTCAGTGGGGGTATCGGCATTGGTGTAGACTTCCAGCTGGCGGTAGCGGTCAGCCCACTCCATGAAACGGCCGAAGTCGCCGGAGGAGACGTCGGCGGGAACGGTGGGGATGGCCTCACCGTAAATGTTGCCGGTAGAGCCGTCCAGAGAGATGTACTGGCCCTCCTGATAGACCTTGCCGCCCAGCTCAAACTGCTTCTTGGCGTAGTCCACCACGATCTCACCGCAGCCGGAAACACAGCAGGTGCCCATGCCGCGGGCCACCACGGCGGCGTGAGAGGTCATGCCGCCGCGAACGGTCAGGATACCCTTGGCTGCGTGCATGCCCTCGATATCCTCAGGAGAGGTCTCCAGGCGGACCAGGATGACCTGCTCGCCCCGGTCGGTCCACTCCTTGGCGTCCTCGGCGGTAAAGACCACCTTGCCGCAGGCAGCGCCGGGAGAGGCGGCCAGGCCCTTGCCGATGGGCACTGCCTTCTTGAGGGCGTCGGCATCGAACTGGGGATGGAGCAGGGAGTCCAGCTGCTTGGGCTCCACGCGGAGGACGGCCTCCTTCTCGGTGATGGCACCCTCGTCCACCAGATCCACCGCGATCTTCAGGGCGGCGGCGGCGGTACGCTTGCCGTTGCGGGTCTGGAGCATATAGAGCTTGCCATTTTCAATGGTAAACTCCATATCCTGCATGTCCTTATAGTGCTGCTCCAGCTTGGAGGCGATGGCGGCGAACTGGTTGTAGACCTCGGGCATCTCCTCCTGGAGCTTGGAGATATTGCTGGGAGTGCGGACACCGGCCACCACGTCTTCGCCCTGAGCGTTGATGAGGTACTCGCCGAACAGGTGCTTTTCGCCGGTGGCGGGGTTGCGGGTGAAGGCCACGCCGGTACCGGAGGTGCTGCCGAAGTTGCCGAAGACCATGGACTGCACGTTGACGGCGGTGCCCCAGTCATAGGGGATCTCGTTCATGCGGCGATAGACGTTGGCGCGGTCGTTATCCCAGGAGCGGAAGACGGCCTTTACCGCCTCCATCAGCTGCTGCTTGGGGTCCTGGGGGAAGTCCTCGCCCTTCTCGTCCTTGTAGAAGGCCTTGAAGCGCTCTACCAGGGTCTTCATATCCTCGGTATCCAGATCGATGTCGTGTACGACGCCCTTTTTGGCCTTGACATCATCGATGATCTCCTCAAAGCGGCTCTTGGAGAGCTCCATGACCACGTCGGAGAACATCTGGATAAAGCGGCGGTAGGAGTCATAGGCAAAGCGGGGATTTTTCGATTTTTCAGCCAGGCCCACCACGACGCTGTCGTTGAGGCCCAGGTTCAGGATGGTGTCCATCATGCCGGGCATGGAGGCACGGGCGCCGGAGCGCACCGAGACCAGCAGAGGATTGGAGGCGTTGCCAAACTGCTTTCCGGTGGTCTCCTCCAGTTTGGAGAGGTACTCCAGGATCTCAGCCTGGATCTCCGGGGCGATGGCACGGCCATCCTCATAATAACGAGTGCAGGCCTCGGTGGTTACGGTAAAGCCCTGGGGTACAGGCATACCGAGATTGGTCATCTCGGCCAGGTTGGCGCCTTTACCGCCCAGCAGCTCACGCATTTTGCCGTTGCCTTCACTGAACTGATAAACATATTTGTGGCCCATGTGACATTCCTCCTCAAAGCTTTGACACTTTGCATTATAGCATTTTCACAAAAGAATGCAAGTAAAACTGTCAAAAATTATATATAGTCTAAAAAGAGACAGAGATATTCATTTAATTGCACAGAAAAGAAAAAAAGCGCCTTTTCTTGGATGAGGATTGCAAAAGCAGGTGCCGAAAGCCTGTATGATTTGGAAAAAGAGGAAGGAAAAGATAGCCACAAAAAAGCGGCCTGGTAGAGAATGGCACATTCTCCACCAGGCCGTATCAAAATTCTGCTTACTTCAGGGCGTCCAGCGCCTTTTGCGCAGCATCCGCATCGGCGGCCACTGCCAGCAGGACGGAGTTGCCCCGCTGCTCCAAAATAGCGTTGTCCAGCTTGGAGACCTCGTCGGGCTGGTAATTCTCCAGCGCCTCCTTCTGGTCCGCGACCCGCTGGGTCAGAGCATCCAGGGCACTCTTCGCGGCATCCTCATCCACCAGGGTGAAGACGGCGATCTCTTCCGCGCCGGCGGTGGGCGTGGTGTAGACGGCACATCCGGTCACATCGGCGCTGTCAATGGCGTAGAGAGTCCCGCAGGCCAGGTCCTGGGACATGGACTCCAGAGGCTCAGAAAAGGCGCCGGAGTCCTGAAGGGCTTGGGCCGTGGCCGCAGGATCAAAGGGGGTGGCAGCTTTTCCGCCGCAGGCAGAGAGCAGGAGACAGAGGGCAGCCAGAGGAAGAAGCCGCCAGAAGAGGGAGGGACGCATGGAGCAAGACTTCCTTTCTATTGTTATAGTGTCATGTAGGTCACATGGGTTACAGGAGAGCGGGGTCCACGGTGTGATTCATCAGATAGGTGAGCCAGGTCTTGTACCAGCTGGTGGTGAAATGCACGCCATCCACGGTGTTTTCCTGGGCCAGGATCCCGTCGGAGTTGGAGAGGGCAGAGGCCACATCCAGCAGAACCACCTGCTTCTCCTCAGCGAGCTGCTCAAAGATGCCGTTGTAGACGGCGACCTTGTCGTTGTTTACATAAGAGGGCCAGTTTTTGGCGCAGAGCGTGGGATTGACCGGCACCTGATTCTGGAGATAGATAATGGCGTTGGGCTGGGTTTCCCGAATGTGATCGATGAGGGCGGCAAATTTGTCGTGGAAGCCCTGGTCGTCGTAATAGCCCAGCTCGTTGATGCCGAGGGAGATGTACACCTTGCTGTACTTCCCGGCCTCAGCGGAGAGCGCGTCCACAATGGAATATTTCTGCCCGTTGATGGTGATGAGCTTTTTGGGATTCTCCTGCATCACGTCAAAAATGGTGATGCCCTTGTAGCAGTAGAAGGAGGCGCCCTCAATACCGCTGTAAAGCTGGAGACCCTCGGTACGGGAGTCGCCGATAAAGAGCGCGTCGGAGAAATAGGACATATCGACCGGGTCGGAGGCGGGAGCCGGCTTGGTATAGTCGTAGGTACCGTTACCGGCAGGCGCAGGGGACTCGGCAGCAGGCGCGGGGGTGGGAGAAGCCTGGGGCGCGGCGCTCAGCGCGGCAGGAGGCGGCGTGGCAACGGAAGGGGCCACCGGAGTCACGGAGGGAGCGGCCGCAGAAGGGGAGGGGGTGGGACTGGAGGAAGACGGGGAATCCGACGAAAATGCGCGGGTCAGCGTAGGCGCCAGCAGCAGTCCTGCGCAGACCACCAGGCCGGCGGCCAGCAGAGGGAGAGAGGGACGCCGGGGCGGGCGGCGGTAAGAGGAACGCTTGACGTTAGACATGGGATATGTACCTCATTTCAGGAAATAAAATCAGCACAGGAGCAGCGTGCGCAGCGCGTCAAAATCCGATACCTCAAATGTGGGGAACGGGCCGTTGGGATTGGGAAGCTTCCGGGGATTGTACCAGATGGTGTCGAGACCCGCGTTGATCCCGCCCTGAATATCGGAGAGCAGATTATCCCCTACCACGACAGTACGGGCATGGGACGGGATATGCAGGTCCTGAAGGACTGCATCAAAAAAGGCCTTTTGGGGCTTACTCACGCCCAGTTCGCCGGAAATATACAGCCCGGAAAAGAGGGGCGGGAGGGGCGAGGCATAGAAGCGGCCCCGCTGGGCATGGGAGACACCGTTGGTGACAATGGCCAGGGTGCAGTGGGGCGCAAGGGCGCGGCAGAGGGCCTCTGCACCGGGAAGCAGATCGCTCCCCTCGGCCAGGCGGTCCAGATAGAAGCGGTTGAATTCCTCCGGATCGTCCTCTCCGCCCATCACACGGGAAAAGACGGCAAAGCGCTCCCGCAGGAGGGTATCCTTGTCAATGGTGCCCAGATCAAACCGGTGCCAGAGCGCCCGATTCACGGAGAGATAGAGCTGCTCCGTCAGGTCATTGAAGGGATAGCCGTGGGCCTCCAGCGCGGCCTGGAGCGCCCGGCGCTCGGCCAGATCGAAGTCAAACAGGGTGTTGTCCGCATCAAAGAGCACATAGTCGTAGAGGGGCAAGAGATCATCTCCTTTGCGCGGAAGTCCGCCTGGTCCGGCGGCAGAAGAGGGTCCACATACGCATGATGGAGGTCACCAGCAGGATGCCCAGCGCCAGCGCGCCGGCCAGGCTCAGCGTCTCCATTCCCTGCTGAAGGAAGAGGGCGGTCTCACCGTGGACGGCATACTCCATCGTATAGTAGATGCCGGCGCCCGGGACCAGAGGGAAAATCGAGATCAGAAGATAGGAAGTGGCGGGACATTTGCGCACCCGGGCCATCCCCTCGCAGTAAGCGGTGAGGGCCAGGGAGGCCAGAAAATACCGCACGACCTCACCCGGGAACCAGGGGGCGGAGAGCAGATAGACCAGCCAGCCTACCGCGCCGCCCAGGGCGGAAATGGGGATCTCACGGCCGTGGATATTGAAGGAGACGGCAAATGCCACGCAGCCCACAAAGGCGTAGAGACAGGGGAGAAAGTAGGAGAAGGTGAACAGTTCCAACACATCCACCCCCTTAGACCGCCGGAGCCAGGCTCAGAACAAAGCCGGTTCCCAGTGCGATGGCGGTGGCGATGAGGAGGGCCTCCACCACTTTGTTGACCCCCGAGGTCAGATCGCCGGCCATGATATCCCGCATGGCATTGGTAAAGGCGATCCCCGGCACCAGGATCATCAGCGCGCCGATGGTGATAAAGTCCGGATTGTGTCCCAGACCCATGCCCACCAGAACCAGTGCGCACAGGGCAGCTACCGCTCCGGCGGCCATGGTGCGCACAAAGGAGTTGGCGCCAAGGGGGCCCAGTAGCCGGAGACACAGCCCGATGGCCACGCCGCACAGTCCGCCGCAGATGCCGTCGGTCCAGTCCCCGCCAAAAAACAGAGAATATGCCCCTCCGCCCACAAAATAGGCCAGGAGCATCACGGGAAAGGGGTAGACGAAGTGCCGGGCGGAGATGGCCTCCATGCGTTTCAGGGCCTCCTCCAGCGGGGGAGGGGACTGTACGATGTTCCGGCAGAATTCGTTGTAGGACTCCAGAAGCGAGATGTCCGTTCCGTGGGCGGGGATCCGCCGCACCCGTGTGCTGGCGTGCCCTGCGGTATCGGTGAGACTGACGATCAGGCAGTTGGGAATGGCAAAGACCTCGCCGGTCTCCACACCGTATGCCCGCAGAATGTATTGTACGGATTCCTCCACCCGGTAGATCTCGGCTCCCGTCTCCATCAGACGGAAGCCAAGCTCGGTGGCCAGATCCAGAAGCTGGTCATAATTGATGCTCAAAGTGCGCCGCACCTGCCTTTCCATAGACTGACGGCAGGGGTAAGCCCTGCGTCCGATCGCTACCGAACACTAAGCTTACCTCTTTTTGACGCACGGGACAAGTAAAAAGTTGTTTTTGAGAAAAATTTTATAATCTTGCTTAATAAAATAGAGGATTGTCGAAGTCAATCGGGAGAATTGCCATCTTCGATGGCCTGCCGCTCCTTACAGAGCTCCTGATAGAGCTGATAGAAAGACCAGGAGGCATTTCCAGGGGTCAGGACGGCCTTGTAGACCGAGCGGGGGATCCCGGCCTTGCGCAGGGCGGCCAGCGTCTGATCCAGCGCACGCCCCGGAAGGCCGGAGAAGACCAGAATGCTCTCCTCAATGGAAACAGGATCGGCGGCGGGAGGGGGCGGTACTTCCAGACCTGCAAAGGAGCCCACCGCCTGTCCCAATTCTTCCGTGGAGATCAGCTTGATCCTCAGACCCATACGGATGAAAACGAGGCGGGCTTTCGCGGCTTCCTGCGGGGTGGAAGCGTTATAATAGAGGACAAGTCCCTGGGATTTGGGCATGAAGAAGACCTCCTAGCATAATAGATTTTCCACAACGGAGCCGTAAAATGTGGAGAATTCAGTTTACAATTTCAGCCTTCGGATAGATCCGTTCCATCCGTGCGTCGGGGAAGCGGGCATCCAGGAAAGCGGTCACGGCATTTTGAGGGGCATCCGGCTGAGTCTGACGCTGGGAGTAGCGGGCCAACGCCAGGGCGGAGAGGGACATATTGCACACCATAAAGACCAGAAGGACCCAGGTTCCCACACGGCCCCAGCGGATGGGAATGCGCTCGATGAGACGGGAGAGCGGGGGGTAGATGTACTTGAGCCAGACCACTGCGGCGATCCCCCAGAAGAAGCAGAAGAGCAGATTGATCCGCCCGCCCAGGTTGAAGGGGAGGTGGCTGTAATCCCAGAAGATGGTGCCGAAGACCAGCTCGGTAAAGACGCTGCACACATATTCATAGGCGCCGCCCAGGATGGTCCCGGCCAAAAAGATGGAGCCGTCGCTCTTATCCTTGTATTTATAGAGGGCCGCGGTGAGCATGACTGCGCCCAGTCCCCACACCACGCTGAAGGGGCCCCAGACCACGCTGGAACGGCTCATCCACCAGCCAAGGGTAAAGCGGCAGAAGACCGTCTCAATGATATCGCCCAAAAAGGCGGCGATGACAAAGAGCCACACCAGCTTGTGAAAGCAGCAGCCCTGTGCAAAGACAAGGGACTTTTCCCGGCGGTTAGCTTCCTTCTGTGTTTTGACGATTTTTTCGGTTTCCAGGTTGGGATAGGCGTGGATCACACGGCGCTGAATGCGTCCGGTAATGGCATTTCCGAACTGATTGGACAGATTGCGGAAATCCTCCTCCAGTTCGGTGAGCTTTTTGACCCGGAAGCGCAGCTGGAGGACCGAGACCAGGGAGAGCAGGAAGTCCAGCCCCACCAGTCCGTAGACCACAGCCAGAATGGTCTGGCCGACGGAACGGGGGATGAGCTGTGTCAGATGCAGAAGAAGGGGATTCCCCAGCCGGATGCATACCACGGCCAGGGCGCCCCAGAGGGCCAGAAGGGGAACCGAGATATACCCCTCAAACTGAAAACGGTGCTGGGTGAAGTCCCACCACTTCCGGTGAAAAATGCGCTCCAGCAGGAAGCCGGTCACAAAGATCAGGAAGGCGGAGAGTACCGCGCCGCCCAGGAAGAGGAAGAAGAGGTTTTGGGCCAGTTCCGGGAGAAAAATGGAAAAGAGGACGGCGGCCGTGCCGTAGATGGGGCACAGGGGCAAGTTGAGGAAACCGGTGTTGATAAACGCATGTTTGCGCAGGGAGGACGCCACGACGCCGGCACACCAGCCCAAAAGGGAGTAGAGCAGGAAGAGCCAGAGAAGTTGATAGAGAGAATAGGTCATAAAGACTCCTTTTCAGTGTGCCCCGGGTCAGCAGGGGCGGACATGGCGGACGGTGAGGACGCCTTCCCAAATGGTAAATTGGATATCCCATCCGGCGAAGGCCAGGCCGTAGAGACGGTCGGAATCCTTCTGATAGCTGGGACGGGGATCCCGGGAGAGCACCCCCAGGAGGGCGGAGCGGTGTGCCTCGGGGATCTGCTCCAGAAGAGCGGGGGGAAACTCCACCTCCAGTCTGCGCTCGTCGAGACCGGAAGTAAAGCCGCCCGCGGCATCCGGATGGAGGTCGGTGGCGATATAGGGCTTGATGTCATAGATGGGCGTGCCGTCCATCAGGTCAGCCCCGGCCACCTGGAGCACAGGTCCCAGCTCCGGATGGTGTTCCACGCCCAGAAGGCGCACGGAGGAGAGCCCGATGGGGTTGGGGCGGAAGGGAGAGCGGGTGGCAAACACACCCATCCGCCGGTTGCCGCCCAGACGGGGCGGGCGGACGGTGGGGGACCAGTTCTCCCGTACCGCACCGGAAAACTGCCAGATCAGCCAGATGTGGGAAAAGGCCTCCAAACCCCGCAGGGCGTCGGGATTGCGGTATTCCGGCTCAAAGACCACCGTCCCCCGCAGTTCTTCCACCAGACCACTCTGACGGGGGATGCCGAATTTCGTGGGGAACTGGGTGTGGATGTGGGCGATGACATGGATGGAATGGGTATCAGACATAGTATCCCTCGTTTCACGGTTGGGCGTCGGTACGCCCTCTGGCCACGTCGCGGAGTAGAGCGGCGAGCTTTTCAAATTCCACGGGTTTGGCGATGTGGCCGTTCATACCTGCCGACATGGCCTCGGAGACGTCGCTGGCAAAGGCGTTTGCAGTCATGGCGATGATGGGAACGCTGGAGGCGTCGGGGCGGTCCAGCGCCCGGATGGCCCGGGCGGCCTCGTAGCCGTTCATCACCGGCATCTGGATGTCCATGAGCAGGGCGAAATAGGTCCCCGGCGGGGTGGCCTGGAACCGCTCCAGAGCGACCTGCCCGTTTTCCGCCACATCTACCAGAAGACCCTTTTCCTCCAGAATGGTGGCTGCGATCTCCTGATTGAGCTCATTGTCCTCCACCAGCAGTACGCGCTGCCCGTCAAAGTGGACCTCCTGGGCCTGTTGTCTGTGATGGCGGGCCGACGAGGTGAGTACGGCGCGCAGATTGTGGGGCTGAAGCGGCTTGGAGACAAAGAGGTCCACACCGGCCTCCCGGGCTTCTGTCTCGATATCACTCCAGTCATAGACGGACATGACGGCCACCAAGGTCTCGCCGCCGGTCAGGGTGCGGATCCGCCGTACGGTCTCGACGCCGTCCATGCCCGGCATTTTCCAGTCCACCAGAACAATGTCGTAGTGCTGCTGTTTTTCCAGCTCGTGTTCCAGCATGCTCAGGGCCTTGGCGCCGCTGCCGGCGATCTGAGCCGTGACCCCCATCTGGGAGAGAAGGGTGACAGCCTGTTCCAGAACGGTGGAGTCGTCATCCACCACCAGGACCCGCAGGTCCACGGGGAGATCATCCTCGGCAAAGCCGGATTGGACATCGGGATATTTCAGGGGGATCTCCACCGTAAAACAGCTTCCCTTGCCAAATTCACTCTCCACAGAGATATTGCCGTTCATGAGATGGACCAGGTTTTGAGTAATGGCCAGGCCCAGGCCGCTGCCCACCCGGGCGTCGGTCTGGCGGTCCTGGGAAAAGGCGTCGAAGATATGGGACAAAAAGTCCTGCGTGATGCCGATGCCGTCGTCCTGCACCTGGAAGGTGAGCAGATCGGAATCCGCCGTCAGCCGTTTGCAGTCGGCGCGGAAGGAGATATGGCCATGCTCGGGCGTATACTTCAGGGCGTTTCCGAGCAGGTTCATCAGGATCTGATGGAAGCGCAGGGCATCGCCGGTATAGGTGCGCCGCAGCTGGGGAGAGACAATCATGCGAAACTCCTGCTCTTTGAGCAGGGCCTGGGAGGAGCACACCGCGTTCAGATCCTCGATCAGCTGTAACAGATCAAAGGGCTCCTGGGCAATGGAGAGCTTGCCGCATTCAATGCGGGAGAGATCCAGAATATCGTTGATGAGTGAGAGAAGATACCGGGAGGAAGAGGTGATCTTCTGCAGACAGTCGGCAATTTTTTCCGGTTCCTCCAGGTGGGAGGAGGCAATGGTGGTCATGCCGATGATGGCGTTCATAGGTGTCCGGATGTCATGGCTCATCCGGGAGAGAAAGTCCGTCTTGGCGTCGTTGGCCTGTTCGGCCAGCTTGAGGGCGTCTCGCAGGGCCTGCTGCCGGCGTTCCTGTTCGGCCTTCTGCGCCTCGATATCCTTGAGGTAGAGCATGATGCGCAGAACATGCTCCTCCCGCTCCACCAGCTGGACCTGGAGGCTGAACCAGTGGTATTCACCGGAGACGAGAAGGTTGGGCGCCTCCATGGAGCACTCCTGCCCACCGCTGAGAAAGAACTCCAGCAGCCGTTCCTGGGTGAATTGGGCCAGGAAGCGCTCCCGGTAATCCGGATGGACAAAATGGTCAGCCACCGTCTGGATGTGCTCGGACAGGGTAACACCGCTCTCCATGGGGGTGAGGCCCCCCTCCGACTCCTTCCAGATAATCAGATCACCGGAATAGAGCTCTGCCTCATAGATGGCATCATAGAACCGGCTCACCGCGCTGGAGAAGCGGCGGTTGGCCCGCCGGTTTTCCTCCAGAGCCTCCGCCAATTGGTGCTGGGCGGTCTGGATCTGGGCCTTTGGCTCGTCAATGAGGCGGAAGGTGCCGATCACCCGGGTGATCTCCCCGCCGTCCAGAAGCGGATTTCCCTGGAGCAGATACCAGTGGGGCTCGGCCTCCTGGTAGGGGATAATGCGGACCTCAGCCTGCCGGAGACTGCCGCACAGGACTTGCCGAAGCCGCTCCAGGTCTGCGCCGGAACAGCGTTCCCGCTGCACGACATCGCCCAGATATCCGGGAATGGCAAGGCTGGATTCGCCCTGGCTGTATTGGATACAGAGGTGGTCCTGATGGGGGAAGTACTCAAAGACGATGTCGGCGGCCCCTTCCGCCACCAGGCGGTACTTGGCCCGCTCCTGTTCCAGCGCCTCCACCGCTTCGTGGCGCAGAGTGATATCCAGCAGCAGGAAGAGATAGACCGGATATCCGCCGTCCTCCTCCACACAGGTCCCCTCGCACTGGGCCCAGATGGAGCGGCCATCCCGGCACAGCATGGGAAATTCCAGCGAGATGGGCAGGCGGCGCCGGGCCTTGCTGTGGATTTCTGAGAGAATATGGGCCCGGTATTCGTGGAGGATACTGTGCCCCATACCCTTGTGGGGCGGGGTACCGAACATCTCCAGGAAGGTGGAACTTCCGCCCAGGAAGGTAGTCTGTTCGTCGATCCGGAACTTGGCCACCCCGCCGGTGAGAGAGTCGTAGAGCGCCCGCTGCTCGGCGGCATGCCGTCTGGCAGCCATGGTCTGGTGCTGGGTGCGGCCGGTGAGCAGGACGCGGTCCGGACCACAGGCGGCGGGAGAGAGGGGCAGCAGGGTGAGGACGGCATGGTGTTCACTGCCATCGCTTTGCTTCAGATCCAGCTCCAGCGGGGGGAGGGGAGCGGTCAGTGCCTGACGCAGCTGCTCCGGGGAGAGGAAATGCTCCAGCAGAGAGACACGGTCCGAGGAGACCTGGCTACACAGCTGCGTGCGCAGCTCTTCTAATGTGCCCCGCTGACCCGAGAGAGCGGGCGGACAGATGCAATATGTGCCCGCGGTAAGGTCCAGCACGTAGGAAAACAGATCGCAGCAGGCGGAGAGTGCCGATACCGGTACCGTACCGGTACAGGGGGAGGAAGTGTCCCCCACCTCCCGCGGAAATGTGCGGGAGAGCATCTCCGCCTCGGTGTCGTCCTGCCAGTGAATGGGCGCGACAGAGGCGTCCGGAAAGGCGGGACAGGGACTTCCGGGCATCAGTTCGGGTGTCAGGGCAACGGCGGCCTGATTGCGGAAAAGAAGTTCCCGGGTCTGGGGATGGACGATGTAGACCGCAGTGGTCTTTAGGCCGTCCAGAATCTCCGTGAGAGAAGAGCGGGGATTTGTCATAGCAGTACCTCCATGGGCACACAGCAAAAGTCCGGGATAGGCCGGCCCGGAAGGCGCTGCGAAGTATCAGTGAATGTAGTTGAGGCGGAGCGGTTGACTCAGCGGCTGGCCCGGATGAGCTGACAGACCGTCTCGAGCATTGTCCCAGATTCCAAGGGTAGTTCAGTTACTTCCTGCCCATTCACAGGAACCGGAAAATTGAACACCATGTTCCTGATCCAGTTTCCGTCCTTCTGCTTTTCTGGATACAGGTCAATTCGTTCAATGAACGCTCTCATAAACTCTTTTTGTTCGATTTCCGTGGCAGCGCCGTATACTTCATCGAAGACCAGCAGAAGTTGGTAAATATTGTCGCCGGAGATTTTTTCCTGACGGATACTCTGAATCTGGCTTTTTACTTCGTCTATCTTTGCCTCGATTTGCTCTATTCTATCATACTGTTCATCATATCGCCGCTGCAAATCCAAAATTTTTCGGTCAAAATGGGGATCGTTAATATCCAGCGTGTCCATCTGATGCTCCAGCCTTGATTTAATGCCCAGGGTCTGACGAAGCTGCGCCTGGAGTGCGGCGAGCTGCTTTTCCAAATCCTCGGTATCAACGGATGTCCCTATTTTCTCCTTAATTGCCTTGGAAAATTGCGGATCGTTGACCATAGCCGAAATGATTGCCGCAACCATGCGGTTCATCTCTTTCTGCTCAATGTTCACACGGAAGGTGCATTTGTGTCCGGTTGCACCCAACGTATTTTTGCAGTAATAGTAATAGCGGGTTTTCTTATCCTTGCTGTGTGCTTTTGCAATATTCCCGTAAAGGCTTTTGCCGCAACAGGGGCATTTCAGGATACCGGACAAGATATGCGCGTGTTCCGGGTCAATTACTTTTTCCCTCCTAAAGGCGTTGGCCTTCCGTTTATCCTGTGCCAGGTTCCAATCTTCTTCTGAAATGATCGCCTCATGTTGCCCCTCATAGATCGGGAACTCGTCTTGCTCGACCACGTGCATCTCATTTCTTGTTCCCAGCTTCTTTTCCGTTCTGCGGCGGCCGTAGGCAATCTTACCCATGTAAACAGGATTGTCCAAAACATCCTTCACAAAGTTGGAAGAAAAGCCGGGGATCGTGCCATTCTGACGGATTTTCTTTTTGTATCCGTGGTCATTCAGATACTTCGCCACACCGTTAATTCCATCGTTGGTATGGATATATCTGTCATAAATGAGCCTTACCACTTCTACTTCATCTTCGGCAATTTCCAATTTGCCATCCACTAATTTGTAGCCATACGGAGCAAATCCACCGTTCCACTTTCCCTCACGGGCTTTCTGCTCACGGCCTGCCATGGTTTGCGTCCGAATGTTTTCACGTTCAATTTCCGCCACAGCAGAAAGGACGGAGATCATCAGCTTGCCGGAATCTTTGGAAGAATCAATACCATCTTCCACACAAATCAAATTGACACCAAAATCCTGCATCAGCTGCAAGGAATTGAGTACATCCGCCGCATTTCTGCCAAAGCGAGACAGCTTGAACACCAGAACAAACGAAACATCGTCCTTGCCCTCTTGGATGTCGTTCAGCATACGTTGGAATTCCAGCCGTCCCTGAATATTCTTGCCGGAAAAGCCCTCATCAGAATATTCCCCAACAATGGTCATATCTTCATACTCGGCATACTTCCGCAGCTTGTCCTTCTGGGCATCCAAACTGTATCCATCCACCTGCATGGAAGTGGAAACTCTCGTGTAGATATAGCACTTAGTCCGTCTTTTCATGGCTGGAACTCCTTTCTCCGGCGTGTTTTTGCTCTGCCGGTGATTTTAACAATCCCTCATTACGGATGTAATACTCCAAAAGACGCAGGACATATTCCGGCGCATGACGGTTATCCAATTCCCATTCTGTTACTGTCCGATAGGGGATATGAAAGAATTTGCAAAAGTCCTTACGGTTCATACCTGTCATTTCCCGCAGTTCTTTTATTTTGGTTTTGCAGTCCATCGCATCATCTCCATAAACAAAAAAACACACGTTGTGTAATTATTATACCATCGGCTTGATAATTACACAACGTGTAAATTGTAAACTTTTAAGCAGCGTCAGCAAAAGAACTGTTTTGCTCCGTATCTGGCTGTTCCTGCAAAGAAACAGGAGCAGCTGTCTGGTGCTGCTCCAAAACTTGATTCCCATATTTCAGCATCAATTTTGTCATTATATCAATACAGCGGTCAAACGCCGCATTATATTTCGGATTATCATAAATTTTGCTCAATAGGCCGCTCCTTTCTCCCGTGGCCACCACGGGTATACACATCCAAAACCTCTTTAGGGATGCGATCCAGCACAGCAACAGCGTCAGCATAGTCCCGCCGCAGCTTGGCATTGACCAACTGCTTCAAGGTGCTTTCCTGGGTTGCTTTTTCCAAAGTCTGCTCCAGCTGGGCGTTCTCCTGTTTCAGCTTTTTGTTCTCCACGGTGGTTTCCGTAAATGCCACCTGATACTTCTTCAGGGTGCTGTGCATTTGTTCCACAGCCGGAATATACTTATCCAGCAGAGCCGCAATCTCGGCAGCTCTGCTTTTTGCGTTAAAGGCTCCAATACCAGCTAGCAATTCCTCCAGTTTGGCTTTTTGCTTGGTCAGACGGGTCATCTCTTTGAACACTCTGGGTGGGATGTGGTCACGTCCGGTCTGGCTGGCACTTTCCCCACGCTCGAGGTCGGGATATTTCCTCACCATATGTTCCCAGAACTTGTCCTGCCACTGGGTCAGCTTTTTCTTATTTCCCACGATCTCCTTGGCGCTGAGCCTGCCATCCACAGTTAGCGGGACAAAAGAAAGGTGCATATGGGGCGTTTTCTCGTCCATATGCACCACGGCAGATATGATTGTTTTGGGGTCTTGGTTTTGCTGGAGAAAGGTCAGAGCCTCTTGAAAATAGGCCCTGATCTCAGATTTCTTCTTTCCCTGAAAGAACTCCGGTGTGGCAGTTATCAGGGCTTCTACTACCCGAACACTGTCTGACCTGGTACGGCAACCAGCTTCCTTGATCTGCCGTTCTGCCTCCGCACGATATTTCCGCTGCGGCTCGATCAGATGGAAATTATACTTGCTCCTGCTGATGTCCACATCGGGGTTGCTGGCGTATTTCTCTTTGGTGCGCTCGTTGTGGGCTTCAATATTCCCAATCTCCGGCCCCTTGTACTTGGCAAAGCGGAGAATGGCATACTGCGGCTTGCTCATACTCTGTCCCTCCGTTTCTGCCAGATGATGTCGTATCCCAGCACATCGGCCAGCTCCACAACCTCCTTGTAGCGGATGGATTCCCGCTGGAGCTTGGCGGACAGGTTGGAAACACTGTCCGACCAGCCGTATTCCTCATGGAGCCGATCAACTACCTCCTGCATGGTGTATCCGGCCCGGACAATCTGGGCCTTGATCTCGTTGCGTACCGTCATCATAAAAATCCTCCTAAATTTACTTAATAAGAAAGCGAAGCCGGTACACCCTCTGGCATAACCGCTTCGCTGTTTCGTGAAAAATTCTACTGTCACTGAATCCGTTCAGAATTGCTGGTGTGATGTCCTATTCATAGGTCGCACTTTCCGACCTTTCCGTTCCGTGTGACTTGGCTCGAAACCGTGCATTTTCCCATGATTCCATGCACCCGGTTCACCGGGGCGAGAAGCACGGTTTCGCAAAATGATTTCTTCCAACCGTCAAATACTTTTCGATTCTCACTTGCCTTGATTTGCACCTCCGATTTTGCCAGTAATTTTTGAGATATAACCGCTGAATTACTATAAAAGGGGGAACAATGGTCAATCAAAGTGTACGTACGTACATGGTTCAGCGCCGCCATTCCTCCGGCACATCTTCCGGTACGTACGTACGCATCGAATCACCGGAAAACACTGATATATG
This sequence comes from Pseudoflavonifractor gallinarum, assembly GCF_014982855.1. Classification (GTDB taxonomy): domain Bacteria; phylum Bacillota; class Clostridia; order Oscillospirales; family Oscillospiraceae; genus Pseudoflavonifractor_A; species Pseudoflavonifractor_A gallinarum. Next base: position 54,592 of record NZ_JADCKF010000009.1, read on the forward strand.
ATTTCTCACCAGTACCTCAATCCCCAGAAAGCCACGTACCCGCCGCCCGGCTGCATTGGTCACATTGTTGCAGTATTCCAGATTGTAGCGGCTCTGGCAGGCAATCAGGGCTTCGCTGAAGCTACGGGGTTTCAGGGCAGGCAGATTATTTTCGGTGCAGTAAATCTGGTATGCCTCGTACAGCTCTTTGGAGCTGGCAGATAGATCAGCTTTCAGGCGAACATACCCATCAGAATCTAGAAAATCATATACATTGTTGTTGTCCCGTTTGACTGCTTCCCGGTTTTCTCTGGTGCGGTCACTTTCGGTGAATTTGAAGTTGTTGGCGGCCAGCCGCTGCAATCCCTCAAAAGCCCACAGCAGAATGCCCTCCACCTCAGTTTTCATTTCCTCGGCCAAGTCAGGATCATCCACACGGCCAGCTGGTTTTTCTTTTGTGGTCAGCACCAACTGGCGGCGGTAAAATCCGTCACTCCGGTCAAACAGCGCCTGCAAATCCCCGTTGGAGAAAGCCAGCAGCCGGGCGCACATCCATCCCTGATAGCTCTGCTTGCCCTTGCGCTCCAAATCCATCTTGCCTTGGGCGGTGACGATGGATTTCACATAGTTGGTCTGGCGCAGGGCCTCCATTCGCATATCGTCATCTACGCACAGGAGGATATGCTCCAAATCCGCACGGGCAAACCGGTTCTCAGATATTTTCCCGATGCTGCCATCCTTCATGTTGGAGCCGAACAAAACTCCCAGCACAGCGCCGATCTGCGACTTCCCCTCGCCGCCATTGCCCTTGATGACCATCATCCGCTGGCCCTTATTACTGGGAATCAGACAGTAGCCGATGTATTCCTGCAAAGTGGGGATGTCCTCCGGGTAGAGCAGGCCATCCAGAAATTGCAGCCAGAGGATAGGCTTCGGAGCGTTGGGGTTGTAGGCCACGGGGAAGCGGTTGCGGACGATTTCAGGTTTTCCCTCCATAAATCTCCCGTCCAGAAAAAGCGTCCCGTTGGAAAGATGAATCCGGTCCGGCTCCGGTGGAAAATCCTCCACCAGCGCCGCCAGCTTCATCAACTCCACAATGTTGCTGATTTTGCGAGGAATATTGCTGACCGCACAGCATTTCAGCTCCTCAAAAATTTCTCCCCGCAGGGGCAGTTCATCGGTCACACGGCCTTCGGGTGTGAAAAAAGCCCCGTTTGTGAAGATGGTCTTGTGTGTCTGCAAGAACTCATCACAAAACAGGGCTTCGTTGATGCTTTTTCCATCAAACCAGACGGGCATCCCGTCAGGCTGCTTGTTTTTCTTCATGAGGGACTTCCTCCTTTTCCAATCTCTTTAACCGTTTCTCCAAACCGGCGATCAGGCCATCCTTGTTCAGCATTTCCACGATTTTCACCCGATGTTCCAGTTCGGCGGCAATAAGCAAATCCGCCAGATACTCCACATAGTCCAGCATCTGGCAGGCTTCCACAAACCGGTCATCCAGAACATCTTCCGCTGTCTTGGGTGCGTACTGCACCTTCCAGCGTTCCAGAAGATGCAGATAATCGCACAATACCCGCAGGCAGCGCACTTCCTCCTGACGGTATGCTCTCAGCAGGGGGCGTTCCGGTTTGGGCAGGGCGATTGCCGCTGGTGGCTTGCCCGGGTCAATCCCGAAGTCATGAGCCAGCTTTTTAGCCGCCTCGTAGCTGCTCAGACCAAACAACTTCGCCACAAGGTCGATCACGTCGCCGGTGGCTCCGCAGCCGAAACAGTAAAAGTACCTCTCGTTCAGCTTCATGCTGGGATGCCGGTCATCGTGAAAGGGACAGCAAGTCATACCGTTTCGACTGACTTGCAGGCCATAGTGTTCAGCAGCTTGTCTTACGGTAACCGCTGCCTTTACAGTCGTAAAAATATCCATCTCATGTTCCTCCTTCATCTTTGTACAGGTTTCTCCTGTCACCTCAATGTACGGAGAAAAAGGGCATGGCTCAAAAAATCCGTCAGTCTTGCAAGAAAATAAAATACCGCCTCCAAAACTTGCAAAATTGCAAGATAGAAGGCGGCTGGAGTCTCAAAATATGGATTGAGATTATTCCTGTTATGGAATATAATAAAAAGTAGAATTGTAAACAATGAGGGCTAGTTATGAAATATCTTTCTACGTTTGAAATTGCAGAGAAATGGGGGATTTCTCCCCGACGGGTTGGCATCCTCTGCAACCAAGACCGGATTCCCGGCGCACAAAGAGCAGGAAGTCGCTGGATCATCCCGGAGGATGCAGAAAAACCAAACGATGCCCGCATTAAAAGCGGGAAATACAGAAAAGAAACGAGGTGATCTGCCTATGGAACAGGAATATCTCCCTGGTGATACTCCACAGCAAAGATTACAAGATTTGATGAAGGAGTATAAAATTACGCAGGCGGAGCTTGCTTCTAAAATTGGCGTTACGGAAAGTTCCATCAGCCGTTTCCTAAATGGGACAAAGAATAAACTGACTATCGAGCAGATCATCAGTATTGCCCGAATCTTTAATGTATCCTCGGATTTTCTGCTTTGTCTGACCAATGTGCCGGATAAGAAAAATTATGACATCTCTGAGCTTGGTCTTTCTGCCGAAGCAGCACGCAATCTCTATACAGGGCGAGTAAATCCGGAAGTGGTGAGCCGTCTGATAGAAAACCGCCGCTTTGCCCAGCTGACCAGTATGATTGCCTTGTATTTTGATGAAACGATGGCTTCCGGATTTTCCGCACAGAATCAAATCCTGCAATCGTTAAGTTCCATGTTGTTAATGACTGGCAAAGAACAGCCGGAAATTCGGAAAGCAACTCAACAAGCGGCACAGGCAGTCTCTCTTAACAAGGTTCCGGTTTTTCAAGCCGATCTGACCAACATTCAAAATCAATTCATGGCGGTTCTTCGGGAGATCAAAAAGGAAATGACTTCCGGGGAGGGGATTTCCCAGAACATGACAAAAGAGCTTACCGAGCAGATGTTCTCAGAACTGACCAAAGGGCAGGATCTTCATCATCCATCGGTTTCCCCGGAGCAGCTTGCCGCCATGGTCGTGCAGCCCATATCCCAGATGGGACTGGCAGAAGATGAATCACTGGTGGAACTACAGCAGGCGCTGCTTCACATGATGGAAAGTATGCAGCCAAAACAAAGTGATGAAAACGATGACCAATGAGCAGCTTTGCACTTTGGCACAGCAAGGGGATACACAGGCGCAGGAGCAGCTGGTGCAGAACAATCTGGGATATATTCGAAAAACTGCAAATGAATTGTACATCAGTGTTGGCCTTGGGAACAGTGAGCTGGGTATCGACCACGATGACCTGATTCAGGAGGGGAGTATCGGCTTGCTCCGGGCAATCTCCCTGTATGATCCCGGCAAAAAAATAAAGTTCCTGACCTATGCGGGGCCTGCCATCCGCAACGCCATGATGGATTTGATTTCGGCTGCTTTTGCAACCTTTGAACAGCGGATGCAGTCTGACAAAGATGGTATCCCCATGGAGAGAATCAATCTGGATGATCTTCTTCCCGGCGAAGATCCTATGCAGCGTTCTGACCTGATTGCCGACCCCTATGCGTCGGAACCGGAAAAGATTATGGAGGAAGCGGAAAACCGGAAAGAACTCTATGAAGGGCTGCGGCGCATAAGAGAACGGGAGCGAGTTTATCTACTGTACCGCTTTGGCTTTGAGGACGATATTGAGCATCCTCTGGTAGGAACAGCCTTGCACTTCCATCTTAGCGAGAGCCGTGCAAGGTCAACCGAAGCATTGGCGCTGGACAATCTATGGCTGGAGCTGCCATGGTGGTATTAGTGCGTTTCGCTGCGGCGGGACGAAGGCTTTGATATACCTCTGCTTCCTTTTCCGAACAGGCAGATTTTGCTGTTTGGCAAATTCTGATTTCGTCCGTGGCTGCACGAAATCCGCCTGTCCTACTGCCGCCGAAAAGTGTCTGTCAACCGCTATCTGCCCGCACAGCAGATGGCGAAGCCAGTCCCTTTCCAGCGTCAGCCGGAAGCAAAGGTATAACACACTAGACTTTCCTATGGAAAATCGTGTGCCAACAGGGATGCTACTCGCCCCTATTGGAAACCCAGAGCAAAGGGGATATTCTCCTTTGGATACCCTATTATTTTTGGCAGCAATGGTATCCACCCTCTCAAAGCTGGGTGGTTTCCACGCTGTCAAAAATGTAAAATCTGAAAAACACTTTCACCATGGGGTGGTGGTTCTCAGATTTTCCCGCATGGGATATTGCCTTGTTTTTGCAAATTCCCATGTGTCCGCTATGGCAAAAGCAGAAGAAATAACGATTTTCGTATGATTTTATATGGAGTATAAGCAGGAGGCTAACATGGAGAAAACCAATATAACAGAAATTATCACGAAATACTTCAAGGCGGTGTGTGACGCATATAGCCTCGGAAATGTCGAATCATCTTATAATGCCCCAATAATGGCTTTATTTACGGATATTGGCTGTGCAGCCCGTGATTTGTCTGGTGAACGCAAAGGACAATCTGGAGAAAATATTGATATCAAGCTTTGGCATACCGAAGAAGAAGTTACAGAAACCGAACCTTTTGCCGGCGTTGAAGTTAAAAAGGTTGGTGGCATTGATAAAAGGGCGCTCTCTCAGATCAAGATTGAAGCTGATAGATATGGCAACGCTATTTTGACTGACAATATTGAATGGCGGTTTTGGCGTGCAGGTGATACAGAGATGTATACCGGTCTGCGAATTATGAAATTGGTTGATGGAAAGCTAGTTCTGAGAGAAGACAATATCGAATTGTTTTTTAGCCTTTTAGAAGATTTTTTGCTCCGTGACCCCGCACAAATAAAATCATCTACTAAGCTGGCTGAGTATATGGCAATGCACGCCCGTACAATACGCAGCATTATTTCTGGTATTCTTAAAGATGATGGTAATGGGCAACCGCTCTTGACTGATAATCAAAAGAAACTGCCTATGTTCATGGAGCTATACGGGTTATATCGCAGGATTAAATCTGACCTTCGTCCCTTAATGAACACTCGTGAGTTCGCAGATATGTATGCCCAGACTATCGTTTATGGGTTATTTATTGCCAGGTATAATGACACAACGCCGGATTCATTTGATAGGTATGAGGCCATCAAATATTTACAAGAAGAATCTGAACTTCTCAAGCAGTTCTTTTTACATATTACAGGAACCGGAAGAAAACATCCCACCCTTGAAGGTGTTATTGATAAGCTATGCTCTTTGTATCGCATTTGTAATATTTCTAATTTGCTGGAAAGAGACGAGAAGAAAGATACGATCATCCACTTTTACGAGGAATTTTTGACTTTTTATGACCCGGCATTAAGAAAATCTCTTGGCGTTTTTTACACACCAGTTCAAGCTGTGCAATACCTGATTTCCTTTGTAGATAAAATTTTGGTCGAAGATTTTGCTATTGAAGGTGGGTTGTCTAATAACGAACAGATCACAACGAAAGTTCCGTGTGCGCCATACAAGATAACGAAAAACAAGTGGTCAGACGAGATGACGATTTCCGTACCCCGTGTAGCCATTCTAGATCCAGCCTGCGGTACTGGCTCTTTTGGTGCGGAAATTATCAAATACATTAAAAATACATATTTTTCTGGTGGTCGGTCAGTATTTTACGAAAACTATATTCAGCAAGAGAATGGCTTGCTTTCCCGCTTAATTGGGTTTGAGATTATGATGACGAGCTATGTTGTTGCACACTTGAAGATTCGCCGTACCATTGATGAAACACTTGGTCATTTGCCGACAACTCAGCTTCCCACAAACATTTTTTTGACCAACACTCTGACACCGCCCATGTCCGATTTGGAACGTGGAGAACAATTGACCTTGTTTGATTTTTCGGCTGCCATAACAGAGGAAGCCTATAATGCTGATACATGGAAAACACGCCGCCCAATTAAGGTGATTATTGGCAATCCCCCATATTTGGCAGCATCTACAAACCCATACGACATTTCAGCATACAAGACTGAAACAGATGGAGTAACCGACTTCGGTGAAAAGAAACACTGGCTGAATGATGACTACGTAAAATTCTTCCGTTTTTCCGAACAGATCATTGATAAGAATAAAGAAGGTGTACTCGCCTTTGTATCTAATAATGGGTATCTAGATAATCCGACCTTTAGAGGTATGCGTGGTAGCCTTCTGCGAACCTTTGATAAAATTTATATTGTGAATCTTCACGGTAGTGCCAACAAAAAGGAAACTGCTCCAGATGGAAGCAAGGATGAAAACATCTTTGACATTATGCAGGGGGTTTCTTTGTTTATTGGCGTCAAGAAAACTAAAAAAACCGATTGGGCAAAGGTGTACTACACGGATATTTGGGGAACTCGAGAAGCGAAATTTGAAGCCTTGGCCAAGGGCAACCTGGTTTTCTCTCAGTTGAAGCTAGATCAAAAGATGGCGTATTTTATTCCGTTTGGAAGTAATGATAAGGAAGCCTATGATAAAGGTGTTAGCGTAGCCGAACTGTTCCCAGTAAATGTGACAGGGATTGTCTCTGGTAATGACGGAGCATCCATTGCTCCTACAAAAGCTGAATTGATTAGGAGAATGGACATTGTTAAGAATGCCACAGAAGAAAAAGATATTTTCGATTTATGGGGCAGATTTAGCCGTGGACAAACAGCTGAGAAAATCCAAAATGATGTATTGTCCGGAGGCACTATAACTCCGATTTCATTTCGTCCGTTTGATTCTCGTTGGACATATTATTCTGGGAATTCTTGTGGATGGGTTCTTTGGCCCCGAGAAAAGAACACGATGGGACATTTACTGGCAGAACCAAATAGCCCGATTGGAGCGAATATCGGTTTGGTCTTTTGCAAAACTTCCAGAAGTTTCTTTTCTCCATTTGTATCACAAAATATTATTGCTCATCGGCTGTTCTCAGCTATGTGCGAGATTACCTATATTGCCCCACTTTATCTTCGCTCTGAATCTGGACTGACTGGCGAAAGTTGGACTGCCAATTTGAACGACGAAACATTCAATAAATTAACGCAATATCTGTCTGAAAAGCCGGAGCCAATAGAGATATTTGATTATGTGTATGGTGTCTTACATGACCCTGTATATTGTGAGAAGTATGAACAGTATCTTTGCAGGGATTTTCCTCGTGTCCCAATCATCAACACACCGGAGAAAGAACGAGACGAAGGGGAATTTTATGTTAGCGAAGAACTATATCGAGAGTATGTTTCTGCGGGTGAGCGATTGAGAAAGCTGCATCTAATGCAAATTAAAGCCCCAGCAGAACTAGCTCTTGAACCCAATACCCCTGATGATATGGAAATCGGAGCCATCAAATATAAAAATGGAGTGCTCCAGTTAAATGCCAATAAACGTATCACCGGCATTTCTCAAGAAGTATGGAAATATCAAATTGGTGGGCATCAAGTGTTGGACAAGTGGTTCAAGGAACATAAGGGTGAAGCACTTACGATTGATTCCTTTACTCACATCGAAAATATTGTGGGTGCTCTCGATGAGACGATTCGCATAAGAGAACATCTGAAAGGTCTGCACAAATAAGTATTAGAAAAAGAGGAAACCATGGATAAAATAATTAAAATTGCAGTAGATGCTGGAAAGGTTACAATTTCAGAAGATACAAAATCCATACTCAGAAACTTGTTTTCTGGTTGTAGAGTAAATTTCTTGTTTGGCGCCGGATTCTCTGCAAATCTGTTAGGAACTTTGAGCAATAATGAGGTGATTTTTGAAGCGCTGCAAAAATACCAAGCAAAAAATGAGGATGAAAGGAAAAAAGTTACGATATTATCCGCTTTTTTGTATTGGTCATTTTTCGTTAGATGTATTGCGCCCATTTCCTCTAAAATATCGACATATGATTCCTCATTTGATCCATATAAAGAATTCGGAGATATTGTATACCGAATTTTTTCTGAAAGAGGCAATCCGGCGTTAGATAGGCAGTTTAGCATTTTTACAACCAATTATGATCCAATAATCGAGCTCATTTTTGACCATTCAAATTGCATATGCAATGATGGCTTTGAGGGGAGAATTGAGCCTCGTTTTTCCACTGATAATTATTCGAAAACATATTACAGACAAGCCATATTCTCCAATAGGAAAGCAGAAATTCCTTCTGTGAATCTTTTGAAATTACACGGATCTGTTACTTGGGGCCAAGACATTTTCTGGGGTGGTATTATATATCGGCAGTATCGCGATAAAATAGGGTGCTTTACAAATACTTACTCAACGTTGTTCGATACTACTATTGTGTCAACTATTGATGCACATTTTACAGCGAATCGGCCGGATGAAGCTAATAAGCAAATTCAATCTTTATTTGCAAGCAGTATTTTCGACACATTGCTTGCTAAAGAGGATGACTACGGCAAATTCATTCAAGCGTACAAAATGGCTTTTCTAATTGTGAATCCGACCAAGGAAAAATTTAGTGACACGCTGTTGAACAAGAATTACTATGAACTTTTACGTATTTTCTCTAATGAATTAGAAAAGGAGAACTCACTTCTGGTGGTCAATGGTTTTTCTTTTAGGGATGAGCATATCCTAGATTTAGTAAAACGCTCCATGGTTAACCCATCGTTGAAAATACTCATTTTTGTATATCAGGCCACCGCAATTGGGGATTTCCAAAGGCTATTCGGTGAAGTAAAAAATAATAATATTACTTATATTGCACTTGATGGAGAAAACCTGTCTTTGAACTATTTCAATCAGATTTTGTCGCATATCCATTCCTAAAAGAAAAGAGGTGAATTGGTATGAACGATTTTTATAAAATCGGACAAGTGATTGAAGTACGTGGTCAAAAACTTCGTATACGTGTTTTTGAAAACAAAAACAGCAATATTTTGGTATACCAAGGACACGTTATTAAAAATGTGTCTGTCGGTAGTTTTGTAAAGATTCCAAAAGGATTCAGCAATATCATTGGCCGTATAGAAGGAGAATACATTCAAGAGAATAAGTCTACAGGTGAGAATAACTGCCAACCCCGCTTTTCAAAAGAAAGCGAAACCATTGATCGCATTATCGAAGTAAGCATTATGGGTGTGCTGAATGACGGGCGTTTCCAGAGAGGCTTAATTGACATTCCGCTGGTCTTCTCGGACGCATATATGCTTGCTGATACAGAAGTACAAAAGATTTTTGAGTTTAGCTCTGATTTAACTACTTCTGTGTGTATTGGCTCTATTAACGATTACAAAGAAGAAAAACTTTTTATCTCGGCAAATTCGCTCTTCGCCAGTCATATAGGAATATTCGGGAATACCGGAAGTGGTAAATCAAATACGTTAGCCAAAATATACACTGAGTGCTTTCAACGTTTTAAAGGAATGCCCGGATTTGCTAAAAGTAGATTTCTTCTTATCGATTTTAATGGGGAGTACACCCAAGCCTTCGATGACAGCAAGCGGGTATATCGGCTATCAACAAGAGTTGATACAGGAGATTCAATCCCTATTCATCAATCTTTCTTGGAAGATGTTGAACTCTGGTCAATAATATGTGAGGCAACAGAGAAAACGCAAAAGCCTTTCCTAAGCAAGAGCATTGATCTATACCGTCGGTTACGCGGGACAGATAATCTTATGGCATATATTCGTGGAATGTTAAAAAATCTGCTTCTCCGATATTATGATGACCCTCAAATGTTTTTGCGGCAATTGACAGGGCTTAAGAACATTCTCACATTGCTATTTGTTGATGCCGAGCCTGGGATTAAAATTTTAAATAGTATTCAGCTTCGCGGACAGGGCCCAAAATTTTTCCGTACAGATGATGATGGTGATCACTGGGGAAATACTTCTGATGATTACGAACAGCAATTTGTTTCTGTTATTTTGGATTCAGTGTTTTTCCTTGGTAATTATAAAAGTGAAGATGAATATCTGACATTTGAGTACGCTTTACGGTATAAATACTTAGATTCTTTGTGCTCGCAATATATCAATGAGGAGCACGTTGGTCCACTTATTTCAAGATTTGAAAATCGAGTAAAACGAGTAAAGCGTCTTTTCAAAATATGTGACAATCCTCCCGCTGATTGGCTGGCAATATATTCATTGGTTGATGTTAATGTGGAATTCAAAAAGATTGTTCCCCTAATTATTTGCAAGTATTTCTATGAACGTCAACGGCTAAACTTCAATGGTAGTAGTTTACATATTATCATTGACGAAGCGCATAATGTCTTGTCCACAACATCGGAGCGAGAAAGTCAGACATGGAAAGATTACCGCTTAGAAACTTTTGAAGAAATCATCAAAGAAGGGCGAAAGTTTGGAACGTTTTTAACCATATCAAGTCAGCGTCCATCTGACATATCGGAAACCATTATTTCTCAATTGCATAACTATTTCATTCATCGATTGGTTAACAATGAGGATATACGAGCCATTGGTAAAGCTGTGGCATTCATTGACAACACTTCATATGAAATGATCTCTGTCCTGCCACAAGGAGCGTGTATCTTTACTGGCGTTGCTTCCAATTTTCCTGTTTTGGTGCAGGTTGATTTATTGCCAAAACAACAGCAACCACAAAGTAGCACCATAAATCTTACGGAGTTGTGGAAAGAACCTTAAAACAAAGCCCATCGGTCAATAATGGCCGATGGGCTTTACAAATCTATGTAGTTAATCTGTCAAACGATGCTGGGGTGTTCCGTGAATATATTTCTCCAATCCTCCGCTCAACACTACATTTGCATATTCTAGTGGCTGGTTATAGATTAACCAGTCCAATTCGGATCGTTGATACATATTGTCTGCTACCTCATTTTCAACAGCAACCGTATCAATCGAAATCATGCTACCATCAGCAAATTTCAGTTCAACGCAGGCTGTATCCAAATTGAACTCGCAAGAGATCGCACGCTCCATGTTGTTCACCTCAAATCATCCCAAAGAACTTCAATGCCTCTGTAATTGCCGCTTCCTTTTCTGGCGGACATTTCGGTTGTTTGGCATTTTCAGACTTTGGCTTGTTATAGTTCTCCCGCTCAATAATGCCATATTTCTGCTTAACCTGGGCAATGTAGAGGGAAGAAACCTTCAACCCGGTCTGCTGCAATACACGTTCTTTGATCTGCCCGTATGTAGCGTCATTCTGGAACCCGGACATATCCATATCCTCCAGCGAGAACTCCACACGAACCTTTTTGGAGTCGATTTCTCCCTTGGAAAGCAAGACAACCGTCTCCACATGGGCGGTACGGGGGAACATATCCACGGCCACGGCCTTCTGGGTGGAATAACCGCACTGGGCAAAACGGGCCAGATCCCGTGCCAGCGTGGCGGGATCACAGGAGACATAGACAATGCGCTGGGGAGCCATGGAGGCCACCGTCTCCACCACGTCCTCCCGCAGACCCTTCCGCGGGGGGTCCACACACACCACATCGGGGCGGAGTCCCTCCTGCGCCAGACGGCGGGCGGCCTCACCGGCATCTCCGCACAGGAAGCGGGCGTTGGTGATGCCGTTGCGCTGGGCGTTGGCCTGGGCGTCCCGGATGGCCTCCGGGACCACCTCGGCGCCGATGATGGAGCGGGCCTTTCCGGCCATGGTCAGACCGATGGTGCCGATGCCACAGTAGAGATCCAGAACGGTTTCCGTTCCGGTGAGGGCCGCAAATTCGGCCGCTTTGCCATAGAGGATCTCGGTCTGCTCCGGATTGACCTGATAAAAGGAGGGAACGGACAGGCGGAAGGTAAGTCCGCAGAGGGTGTCATCCAAAAAGTCATTCCCCCACAATGTGCGGTAGGAGTCACCGAGGATGACGTTGCTGCGCTTCTCGTTGACGCCCAGTACAACACCGATCAGGCCGGGCTCGGCGCGGCGCAGGGCCTGCACCAGCTCTTCCTCGTGGGGGACACTGGTTCCGTTGACCAGAAGGCAGAAGAGAGACTGGCCGCGGCGGTTGGTGCGGACATAGACATGGCGTACCAGGCCCTTGCCGCTCTTCTCCTGATAGGCGGGGATGCGGAAGGCGGTCATCCACTCCTTGGCGGCGGTGCGCAGCCGGGCGGCCGCTTCGCTCTGGAGAAGGCAGTCGGCTACATCGGTGACAGTATGGGTCCCGGCCTGATAGAATCCGATCCGGGGACCGGGACAGACGGGGAACTGTGCCTTGTTGCGGTAGCGCTCGGGATGGGCCGCACCTAAGATCTCCTCCACCGACAGATCCAGTCCGCCGATGCGGCGCAGAGCATCTTCTACCCGCTGGCGCTTGGCGGAGAGCTCCTCCGCATAGGTCATATGGCGAAAACGGCAGCCGCCGCACTGTGCGTCATAGGGACAGTCAGGAGTCAGCCGGTTGGGGGAGGGAGTCAGGACCTCCACCACATGGCCCCAGACCGCAGTGCGTCCCACCTTGTCCAGGTAGACCCGGCAGGTCTCACCCCGCAGGCCGCCCGCCACAAAGACGGCCGCGCCGTCCAGACGGGCGACGCCGGCGCCGTCGCTGGAATAGGCGTCGACAGTCAGTGTTTGTATGGTGTGTTCCATCATCCGATCCATGAGACAAGATACTCCTTCAAGGCAGAATAGGGGACGGGGATCTCCACGGGGCTGTTGTTGGCGCCCAGATCCCCGGATTGGAACCAGAAAACGAATCCATCCTTGGTCAGATAGAAGTTCTCCGGCTGAAAAGCGGCCTGGAGCTGTGCTTTCTCCACGCCCTGCTGCATCAGTCCGGCAGCCGTATCCGAGGCGAGAATATACTCCAGCGCCTGTTCCGAGGCGGCAATGGCGTCGGTAAAGCACTGGGTAAAGGTCAGCGAGGCACCGGTGGTCAGGTCAAAGAGCTCCCCCATACGGAAGACAGTGGGGTGCGCGGTCCCCTCCGAGGAGGCATAAAATTCCCGGGCAAAGGAGATGACCTGCTCATTCTGATAGAGGGAGGTGTAGGTCATTTCCTCTTTCATGGGCTGAAACGGAAGCCCGAGAGGACCGGAGAGCTCATAGTCACTGAGGGCGTCCTGGGCGGTGGTGGCGGTGGTATTGTCCAGAAGAGCCTGTCCCTCAGCGGCATACCAGGCGGAAATGGCGGCGAGGGCGGGGGACTCGGATTTATTTTCGAAATCCGGCAGAGTATAGGACACCGACAGTACGGTGGTGCCGTCGTCGGCCGTGTAGTCCTGGGTAAAGACCTGCTCGGAGAGAACAGGTGCAACATAGGTATAGGTGGGGGTGGGAGAGGGGGTGGGGGGAGCCGAAGGTGTGGGAACTGGTGCCGTGGAAGAAGACGGAGCAGGCGCTTTGGGAGAACAGGACACCAGGGCCAACAGCAGAGCGGTCAGCGGGAGAAGTGCGGATCGTTTCATACAGATCTCCTTTCCGGTGCGGCAAAGCCCGCACCTTAAGAGCGCTAGAATATCTTATTATACTCTTCATCTGAGCTGGCGTAAATGGGCAAAGCTTGCATATGGGGGAAAAGAGCAGTAAAATAAAAAATATAAAATAAATTAGGGAGGGACGGTCGCGATGGACTGGTGCAAAAAGGCGCAGGAATTTGGGTTTGAGCATGTGGGAGTGGTGCGTGCACAGGACCTGGAGTGTCTGCCGGAGGTGCGGGATATGTGTGCGGCAGGCCGGTGCGGGGCCTTTGGTACCCGGTGGACCTGCCCTCCCGGCTGCGGAAGTCTGGAGGAGTGCGCGGCCCGGCTGAAGGAATACGGGGAGGGCGTGCTGGTACAGAGTACCGGCATGCTGGACGACCCCTTTGACGCAGACACCATGATGGAGACAGAGCGGATCCACAAGGAGCGCTTTGCCGCCCTGGCAGAGGCGGCCCGGGCGGAGGAAGCCGACTGCCTGCCCCTGGGGGCTGGGACCTGCCAGCTGTGTGCTCAGTGTACCTATCCGGATGCGCCCTGCCGCTTCCCCCAGCGGGCGGTCATCTCCATGGAGGCCTTTGGACTGCTGGTATCCAGCGCCTGCGAGCGGGCCGGCGTACCCTATTACTACGGACCCAACACCATTACCTATACCAGCTGCGTTCTCTTTCACGGGAAGTGTGCGACAGATACGCCAAACGGCTAAAAGCGCAGCGCCAGTTTGCCGCCGCAGCGGCAGCGATAGCGCTCCGGGTGCTGGGTCAGGCGGGAGGCGCGGGAGCGGGGGAATTCCCGGCCGCAGGAGAGACAGACCACCAAGTGACGCACCGGCTTTTCGTCGGCAAGCCCCAGAGAACTGGGGAGTGCGGTGCGGGTGATGGAGTAGCCGTAAGCGGCATTCATTTGCCCAGCATAGCGCTGCCAGAGCGGCCCGTGGTTCTGGCAGCCGGGACAGGTATGGAGCAGCTCGTGGGCCAGTGTCTGGCGGATGGCCCACTCCGGCGCATCCAGAAGGCGGTGGGTCAATTCAATGTGGTATGCTCCGTCCCGAAAGAAGCAGCGGCCAAATCGGGTGAGTGCCCGGGTGTTGATGTGCACGTGGGGGACGATCTGAGCAGAGATCGGGATGCTCAGAGCATGTGCCTCCTGCTGTACCTGGAGCAGGAGCCTGTCAAATGGATGCAAAAGATCCCCTCCTTTTGGAGTATGATACCATGTGCTTCGGTGAAACAGAAGTGGGTAGAGGGATCCTTTTTTTCACACAGAAGTTAAATGAAACGCGTTGAAACGTATATGTTTCAACGCGTTTCATTTTTTGAAACAAATTGTGAAACAAAATGAAGCAATTGTTCCAAAGCGCAACTCCATAAAAAAATTGAAAACTTTTTGTTAAGAATTTCTGGGAGGAAATATAAGGACATTTTTTGAAAAGACACAGGATAATTTGTACAAAAAGCACCGAAAGAAAAAAGAGAAGTTTGAAAAAATGGGAGATTGGCACAGGCGTTGCTTTTTTATTTGGGCAGAATGAGGCCCGCGGGAGGGTCTTGACCGCCTGCAACTGCATCGGAGGAGGGTAATGTACAGTCGATATGCGGGAGCGGGCAAACTCCGGCGACTCCGCCGGACGGCTGGGGCCATAGGAGCACCGGCCGGAAGCAAGAGAGGAGAGATAGAACGTGGAGAAAAAGAAACTCAACACACGGGCACTGATCCCGGTAGTCACTGCCATTGTGGCCATCGTGTTCATTGCAGTCGGCATGATCGACTTTGGATTTTGGGACGCGGGTCCCACCCCTGGATTTTTCCCCATCATCATTGCGGTCGTCCTGCTGCTGGCCAGCATCGCCAGCTTTATCCAGGTGGCCCGGGATAAGGACGGGAAGGACGTTCAGTATAACCGTGCGGAGCTGATGGTCATTCTGGGCGCCGCCGGTATCATCATCGGCAGCATGGTGATCGGTCTGATCCTGAGCTGCCTGGTGTACCTGGTGCTGTGGCTCAAGCTGGTGGAGCATGCACCCTGGAAGCATGTGATCATCATTGAGGCCATTCTGGCCGCCATCATCATCGGCGTATTTGTGGTCTGGCTGCAGGTTCAGTTCCCCATGGGCCTGTTTGAGCTCTTCATGTAAGGAGGTCTGAAAAAGTATGGAAAACTTTGCAATGCTGTTTGCCGGATTTCAGACCGTTCTGGATCCCGTAAACATCGGCGCCTGTATGCTGGGCGCTATCCTGGGCCTGGTGGTCGGCGCCATGCCCGGTATCGGCAGCCTGGCCGGCGTGGCTCTGCTGCTCCCCCTCACCTATAAGTTCAATCCCACCACCGCGATCATCATGCTGGGCGCCCTCTATTACTCCAACATGTACGGCGGCTCCTTCAGCGCCATCCTGCTGAACATCCCCGGCGATACCCCCGCAATTACGACTGCCCTGGACGGCTACCCCATGGCCAAGAAGGGCCGTCCCGGCCAGGCTCTGGTGGCCGCCAACCTCTCCAGCTTCATCGGCGGCACCATCGGTATCCTGATCCTGACCATTACCGCCTCCGGTCTTGCCCAGGTGGGACTGATGTTCGGCTATGCCGAGATGACCGTGGTGCTGCTCATCGCCATGACCAGCATCAGCTGGCTCATCGGTGAGAACCCCATTAAGGGCATCGTCATCACCATGCTGGGCATTCTGGTGGCCAGCATCGGTATGGACACCCTCTCCGGCGTGCCCCGCTACGACTTCGGCAACATCTACCTGCTGGGCGGCATTACCTTTACTCCCTTTGTCATCGGCTGCGTAGGCTTTGCCCAGGTTATCAAGCTGGTCAATGAGCGCAAGGCTGACGAGGAAAAGCGTCATAGTGAGGAGCAGAAGGTGAAGCTCTCCATCCGTGGCAGCCTCCTCAAGGGCCACGATTTCCGCCGCATCCTGCCCCCCATCCTCCGTTCCGGTGTGCTGGGTACCTTTGTGGGCGTTCTGCCCGGCTCCGGTGCCACCACCGGCTCCATGGTGGGCTATGCCATGCAGAAGAAGTTTAAGAGCGAGGAGCCCATGGGCACCGGTGCCATTGAGGGTATCGCCGCCTCTGAGGCCGGCAACAACGCCGCTGCCGCCGGCGCCTTTGCTCCCCTGCTGGCCCTGGGCATCCCCGGTTCCGGCACCGGCGCCGTTCTGCTGGGCGGCCTGATGATGTGGGGCCTGAATCCCGGCCCCCTGCTCTTCGATACCAACCCTGAGTTCTGCTGGAGCCTGATCTCCTCCCTGTATCTGGCCAACGTGTTCACCCTGCTGGTGGCCATCCTGATCATCCCTGTGCTCATCAACATCTTGAGCGTGCCTGTCAAGTACATGATCCCCATCATCACCTGCGTGTGCATCGTGGGCGCTTACAGCACCTCTTACTCCATGTACGGCGTGGTCATCATGTTTATCTCCGGTATCATCGGTTACCTGCTGGAGAAGAATGGCTTCCCCACCGCCCCCATGCTGCTGGCCTTTGTTCTGGCCCCCATGCTGGAGGAGAACATGCGCAAGGCCTTTATCGCCTCTCAGGGCAAACTGGGTATCTTTGTCAACAGCCCCCTGAAGCTGGTCCTGCTGGCCATCTTCCTGGTGCTGGTTCTGACTCCCGTGGTCAAGAGCATCCTGCGCAAGGTCAAGGGCAGCAACACCAAGGCTGCGGTCTGATATTCTCTGGACGTATCCTATATCTATAAGAATTCATAAGGAGAAGATGAATCATGAATATGAAGAAGAAACTGCTCTCCCTGTCTCTGGCGGCCATGATGACCGTCTCTCTGGCGGCCTGCGGCGGTGCCTCCGACATCAATGAAAACGGCGAGTTTAACCCCACCAAAAATATTACCTGGATCTGCACCTCTTCCGCGGGCGGCGGCTCTGACCTCTTTACCCGCAAGCTCAGTGAGATTATGACCAACGAGAAGTTGGTCAATGACCAGACCATCGTGGTCTCCAATGAGACCGACGGCGCCGGTGAGGTGGGCCGCAACAAGATCGCCACCATGAAGAGCGGCGCGGACTACAATCTGCTGACCTTCAACTCCGGCGACCTGATGCCCATGGTGGACAACACCAAGAACCGCGCGGAGAACTTCCGGATCCTGGCCATCATGGCGGTGGATAAGCAGCTGCTCTTCACCAGCGAGACTGCGGCCGAGCACAAGACCGACTATGCCAAGGCTGGCGGCGATCTGACCGACTTTGGCGCTGCCATTGAGGCCGCCAAGAACGGCACCTATGTGGTCATCGGCGGATCCAAGGGCGACGATATCGCCACCTACAACGCCCTCCTGGAGGAGCTGGGCCTGACCCAGGATCAGATGGGCTACATCACCTATGACTCCACCGGCGACGCCATCACCGCTGCTCTGGGCGGCAACCTGGACTTCGTCATCTCCAAGCCCGCCGCCGCCTCCCAGTATGTGGAGTCCGGCGACCTGACCCCCACCCTGGCCCTGTCCACCGAGCGCTTCACCGGCAATCTGGCCGACGCCCCCACCCTCTCTGAGATCGGCGACTATGAGAACGTGGAGAAGCCCGTGTGGCGCGGCGTGGCTGCCCCTGCTGCTATGAGCGATGAGGCAGCGACCTACTGGAGCAACGTTCTGGGCCAGTGCGCCGAGAGCGAGGCCTGGAAGGAGTACCTGGAGCTCAACCAGCTCATCGACGAGTATAAGGCCACCGAGGAGGCCACCCAGTATGTGGCTGACTTCCAGGCTGACTACCTGGCTTCCAAGGAAGGTTGAGCCGAAGGCTAAAATATAGTATCATGGGAGCGGACCTGCGAGATCAGAGGGTTCGCTCCCTATTTTCTGTGAGTGCCCCGGCCGGTGGACCGGGGGGAATCAAAACGGATGGGAAAGGAGAGGTCTGATGGTCAATGTCATCGTATTTGTCCCTGCGCCGGAGATGCTCAAGCCGGTGGAACGCCTGGTGGAACGGATGCAGAGCGATGAGGTCCACATTGACGCCGTCCATTGCTTCGGCACGCCGGAGATCCTGCACCATCTGGAGCGCTATGACGTCATTGTAGCCCGAGGGATCACCTATGGAAAGGTCCAGGAACTCTATCCGGAAAAGCATGTGACCCACCTCAGCTTTGACGGGATGGATATCATGGGCGCGCTGCTCCAATGCCGGGAGGACTTTCACCCGAACCGGATCGGACTGTGCCTCAAACGGGAAGAGGTACAGAGTATTCTGGGCGGTTTGGAGGAATTGTGCCGGGCAAAGATCCGCATCTATGAGGTGACGGATGAGCAGAGTGCCATTCAGGCGGTGGACGCCTGTCAGAGCGACGGGATGGACGCCGTGGTCTGCGGCGGCACCGTCGGGCACATCTGCCAGGGCAGAGGGATGCCATATACCTATATCCACATTCGCTCCGAGACGCTGGAACATGCTCTGGTGGAGGCCAAGAATACGGCGATCAGCATCAATACAGAGCGGACCAAGAGCAATATCATCCGTATGATCCTGGATGGGAATGAGGACGCTGTGCTGGCCGTGGATGAGTCCGGCCGTATTCTGGAGGCCAATGACCAGGCCTACCAGCTCTACCATCTGGCCTTCGTGGCGGACTGGAAGGGACGGCGGGTGAGCGATATCCACCCGGACCTCACCTTTATTGGAAACCGGGAAAATCCCTGCCGGGACGGCGATGAGAATTTCCTCAATCTGTACGGGCAGCGCTTTCTCGTCAAATACAAGCTCATTTCCGGCGAGACCTCCGGTCTTGGAACGCTGATCACCACCCAGGCAGCGGATAAGATCTTGCAGGAAGAGCGCAAGATCCGCCGGGGCCTGCTCCAGAAGGGGCTGAGCGCCAAGTACTCCTTCCGGGACATCATCGCAGTCAGTCCCGCCATGCAGCACAAGGTGGAGATGGCAAAAAAATTCAGCCAGGCCCCATCCAACGTGCTGATCACCGGGGAGACCGGCACCGGAAAGGAGCTCTTTGCCCACAGCATCCATGCCGCCAGCAGCCGGGCGGGCCAGCCCTTTGTGGCGGTCAACTGCGCCACCCTGCCCGAGACCTTGCTGGAGAGCGAGTTGTTCGGCTATGAGCCGGGGGCCTTCTCCGGGGCGTCCCGGGAGGGAAAGACGGGCCTCTTTGAGCTGGCCCACCACGGGACCATTTTCCTGGATGAGATCGGGGAGATCCCCGTCACCCTCCAGGCCAAACTCCTGCGTGTGCTCCAGGAGCGGGAGATCCGTCGTGTGGGAAGTACGGCGGTCATCCCGGTGGATGTGCGGGTCATTGCCGCGACCAATGTCAATATCCAGAGCCAGATCGCCCAGGGGAAGTTCCGCAGTGACCTGCTGCACCGGCTCAACACCCTGGAGATCTATATTCCGCCCCTGCGGGAGCGGCCGGACGATATTTTGCCTCTGGTAGAGAGCCAGATCCGTGTGCTGGCGGCCGAGCAGGGAAAAAGTCCGCCTCTGCTGACGCCGCAGGCCCGGGACCTGCTGCGCCGCTACGCCTGGCCGGGCAATGTGCGGGAGCTGCGCAATGTCTGTGAGCGGCTGGTGGTGCTCAGCAGCGCCCAGGCGGTGGATGAGGAGGCCCTGCGGGATCTTCACCTCTTTTTCCCGGAGCGGGAGAGTCCGCGGACGGTGGAAGTGGAGCGGCCCATGCAGGAACCCATCACCTTCCAGATTCCGGTCACCATGAAGAAAAAGGACCTGGCCAAGGAGTTGGGGATCAGCCGTACTACCCTCTGGCGTATGACCAAGCGGCAGGAAGCCCTTCGAAAGCAGCAGGAGGAAAAGACACCCTGAGCCCTCCGGCGGCATACCCTGAGGAAGGAGGGGATGCCATATGCCGTCACAGAGACCGCCCGGATGCTGCCTGTGCTGTGTCCCGGGCCCGCCGGGTCCACAGGGGCCAGCAGGCCCGCCGGGTCCACAGGGGCCAGCAGGTCCGCCGGGTCCAACCGGCCCGACCGGCCCCATCGGGGCAACCGGACCAGCTGGCGCTGCCGGCCCCACCGGCCCTCAGGGGTTGTCTGCTTTTACGGACTATGCCCAGTTCTTGGTCAACCAGGGCAGCTACAGCGATGGGACCTATGTGCGCTTCCATGATTTTTTGCCTGGTCAAGGCACCTTTACACTCCAGAACGGAGATACTGTGCTGACTCAGCCCCGGCGGATTGCCTACTGCGCCTGTCATCTGGTGGCGCAGCTGCCGGCCGGGGGAAGCTGTGCGGTGATTCCGGTGACCGGTCTGGCGGAGGAGGATATGCTGCGTGCCGTGATACATGCTGCGGATGAGCAGCCGCTGTCCATGGGAACACAGTTTCTCTTTGTGGTGCCGGTCCAGACCGGAATGCGGTTTCTGGTCCGCAGCAGCGGGCCCGTGACCCTGGATGGCGCACTTTCTCTTTTTTCGGTCACAGAGTACTGAAAATCCCCCGGAGGTATCCTCCGGGGGATTTCAAATGAACATACGTTATCCAAACAGGGGCTGTGCGGTAAGCGTGGGGCCGTGCCCGCTTATGCCATAAAAGGCGTACTCATCTGCCCGCAGCTCTGAATGGGAGAGGAGCGAGCGGGCTTCGTCGGCCGCGTCAGGGGCGAGACGGACGGCAATGCCGCAGCTGGCCGAAATCTCCCGCAGGACCGGCATGGTCTGAAAGGAAAGGTGGCCTTTCAGGGCCCGCTGGGCCTGGATGGCCCCGCTGGAGGAAGAGAAGGTAATCAGACAGTAATCCATGACTTAGAGAGAGATCACCTTGCCCGCTTCCTGCATACGGGTGAGAATGTCATACATATTGCTGACGGTACCGGCGGCGAGCTGATCGGCGATCCCGTAGAAGTTCAGGCAGGTACCGCAGACCAGTACCTCCACGCCGCGGTCAAGCAGGGTCTGGAGGTGCTGGGCCACCTGCTCATCCCCGGCGGGCAGTTTTACGCCGGCGTTCATGAACAGGATGGAGCGGGGGAGATCGTCGGACTGGGCCAGCGTATAGAAAAACATCCGCATGAGATTGGTGCCGAGCTCCCGGTCACCGTCGCCAATGATGTCCCGGCCCACAAAGATGGCGTAGCCGGCAGAGGGAGCGGGCGCGCAGACCGGCTCCTCCGCAGAGGCAACAGGCAGGGAACCATTTTTCAAAAAGGACAGGCAGTAAGCCCCGTCCTTTTCCTCCACCGAGGCGTCAAAACCCTGGTTCGCGGCAAGACGCTGGAGGTTTCCAACGGCAGTGGTATTGTCCACCAGAACGGTGAACTGACTCTCGCCCGCGGAGATGGCCTCCTTGGCCATGAGCACCGGCATGGGACAGGCCTTTCCCTTGGCGTCAATGATACGAGACATAGTAAAATCTCCTTCAAATGGTTTCTTTTTGTGAAAAATATTATAGATTTGAAGCGGGAAACTGTCAACTGGAGTGGAACGGCAGGGGGAGAAGAAAGCGGTTTTCTTCCGGAAAAACCGGACTGGAGAGGAGCACTTTCCGCGAAAATAGAGGGATATGATCCCTTTATAAAAAAAATCAATATTAGCTTGCGTCTTTATTGAATAAATGGCGTGAAATGGACACTGGAAACTGTTGTGTCGGATACGAAACTTCTTGACAGGGGAAGCGCTTGGTTCTAAAATAGATTCGGTGTAATATTTTGAAAAACAAGAGGGGAAGTTTTTCGAATTTTGTGTGGATTGGCCAAAGGAAACCGATTCCACAGACATCATAACAACAAAAATTACAAATAAACTATATGGAGGTGTGTTCAAACCTTGATGCAGACAATCATTGCCTGTGTGATCACAGCCGTGGTCGCACTTGCCATAGGAATCCCCGCCGGCATTCAGTGGCGGAAAAACGTGGCCGAGAAGGAGATCTCCAGCGCGGAAGAGGAAGCCAAGCGCATTATCAACGAGGCCATTAAAGGCGCGGAAGCGAAAAAGCGCGAGGCCCTGGTGGAAGCCAAGGAGGAGATCCTGCAGGCCCGCAACGAGTACGAGCGCGAAGTAAAGGAGCGCCGTGCCGACCTGCAGAAGCAGGAGCGCCGGCTCCAGCAGAAGGAAGAGAACCTGGACCGCAAGACCGAAAATATGGAGAAGAAGGAAGAAAACCTTCAGAACAAGCTGACCGAGCTGGAGAATGCCCGGGAAGAGGTGGCTGTGGTCAAAAAGACCCAGATGGAAGTTCTGGAGCGGATCTCCGGCTTTACCGCGGAGGAGGCCAAGGCTTACCTCATCCATCAGATCGAGGATGATGTGACCCACGAGGCCGCCATGAAGGTCAAGGAGATCGAGACCCGCTATAAGGAAGAGGCCGACACCAAGGCCAAGGAGATCCTCTCGCTGGCGATTCAGCGCTGTGCGGCTGACCATGTGGCCGAGGCCACCGTCTCTGTGGTTCCCCTGCCCAATGATGAGATGAAGGGCCGCATCATCGGCCGTGAGGGCCGCAACATCCGCACGCTGGAGACCCTGACCGGTGTGGACCTGATCATCGACGATACCCCCGAGGCCATCACGGTCTCCTGCTTTGACCCGGTCCGCCGGGAGATCGCCCGCATCGCCCTGGAGAAGCTGATCCAGGACGGCCGGATCCATCCCGCCCGCATCGAGGAGATGGTGGAGAAGGCCAAGCGCGAGGTGGACGCCACCATCAAGGCCGAGGGCGAGCGCGCCGTGTTCGAGACCAATGTGCACGGCCTGCACCCCGAGCTCATCAAGCTCCTGGGCCGCATGAAGTACCGCACCAGCTACGGCCAGAACGTGCTCAACCACTCCATCGAGGTGGCGCATCTCTCCGGCCTGCTGGCTGCCGAGATCGGCGCCAATGTGGCGGAAGCCAAGCGCGCCGGCCTGCTGCATGATCTGGGCAAGTCCATCGACCACGAGGTGGAGGGCTCCCATGTCCAGATCGGCGTGGAGCTGGCCCGGAAGTACCGGGAGAATGAAAACGTGGTCCACGCCATTGAGGCGCACCACAACGATGTGGAGCCCCGGACCATCGTGGCCTGCCTGGTGCAGGCGGCCGACGCCATCTCCGCGGCCCGTCCCGGCGCCCGGAGAGAGAACCTGGAAAACTACATCAAGCGTCTGGAGAAGCTGGAGGAGGTCACCTCTTCCTTCCCCGGGGTGGAGAAGTCCTTTGCCATCCAGGCCGGACGTGAGGTGCGCATCATGGTCAAGCCGGATCAGGTGTCTGAGGATCAGATGGTTCTCCTGGCCCGGGACATTGCCAAGAAGATCGAGGACGAGCTGGAATATCCCGGACAGATTAAGGTTAACATGATCCGGGAGACCAAAGTCGTCGAGTATGCCAAATAAGCCGCGGCGGACAGTCGCTGCGGGACACCAGGCGGAGGCCCCGGCGGTAAACGCCGGGGCCTCCCCGCGCAGAAGGAGAAAATACTATGGCAGACACACAGGCAGTCAAGAAGGAGAATGAGCCGGAGGAGCAGGCGACCCTGGGGCAGAGTCTGTACAGCTGGCTTCAGGCAGTGGCGCCTGTCATCATCGGGATCGTGCTGGTCTTCACCTTTGTGGGACGGCTGACCCCCGTGGACGGACCGTCCATGGAACCGACCCTGTGGCATGGGGATATGATGGTCGTGCGTAGTCTGGGGTATACCCCCAAGCAGGGGGATGTGGTGGTCCTCACCAAGCCCTTTGAGAATATCACCGGGCCCATTGTCAAGCGTGTCATTGCCGTGGGCGGACAGACGGTGGAGATCGACTATGCGGCCAATACGATCTATGTGGATGGCGAGGAGATCCCCCAGGACTATATTCTGGAGCCCATGGAGCAGAAATCCTGGCAGACCATCTCCACCATTACGGTGCCGGAGGGAGAGGTCTTTGTGATGGGAGATAACCGCAATGTCTCCAATGACAGCCGAAATCCCGATCTGGGTACGGTGGATACCCGCTATATCCTGGGAAAGGCGGAGCTGGTCCTCTTCCCCTTTGGAGATCTGGGACTGATTCGCTGAGCCACAGAATCATTCATCCATAAAAGCGGCAGAGCGTCCCCGGAGCCATCGGCTCCGGGGACGCTTTCTTTTCCGATCCGGGACGATGTTGCCAGTTTTCGTGCCATCCGCTATAATAAAAACATATTTGTTCCACGCAATTGGGCATGGCGGAAAGGCGGGAATGCAAGGTGGAGTGGAAGGGGAAAGAGAAGAAGATCATGCCATGGGAAGGCCGGGTGACCCTGGTTTCGGGTCTGGTGCTGGTGCTTCTTCTCGTCGCGTTCGTATTTATGACCATTCTGAACACCTATCGTCTGATGGAGCAGTTGGAGCAGATCTCCGAGCATCCCTTCCGGGTGCTGGACTCCGCCTCCATCCTGCAAAATGACCTGGAGCGGATACAGTTCTATACGGAACGCCTGCAATATAACAACGATCCCGACATGGTGGCCGAGGTCCGTGAACAGATCGAAACGATCTATTTGGAGGTGGAGGAGCATCTTCAGATAGTGGAAGAGCGCTATCTGGGAGAACATTCGGAGGTTGCCGCCCTGCGCGAGCAGCTGGAGCGGCTGAAAACAGCCAACGAACAGCTCTTCCAATATGCCGCCGCAGAGGAGCGCAGCGAATCCGAGATCGTTGCTTTCACACAGCAGGAGATTACATCCAGCCAGGCCGAGATGGAGGAGATCCTCTCGGGCATCATGGACTATGCCAGAGACCGTTTTGATTACTATTATAGCGCGGCGGGAGACATCCGTACCGAGGGTACGATCTTTGTCATCCTTATTACGGCCGCAGTGGTAGCGGTATTGAATTTTTACCGCACGCGGATCCGCCGTCAGACCAGAGAAATCCTGCGGCAGAACCGGCTCTTTGATCTGCTGGGCAGAACCGTGGATACCGTCTTCTTCATCAGCTCTCCCAGAAGCGGCCGGGAGGACTATATTTCCCCCAATGCGGAGCGCATTCTGGGCGTACCCGTGGAACAACTGATGAAAGACCCCTATGTCCTCAGACCCTATATTACCGAGAAGGAGCGGGAGAGCATTGCGGCCGCGCTGAAAGACGGCGGGGAGAGCTGCTGGAAGAGCACCGTGTGTTACCGCCATCCTCATACCGGTGAGGACCGGGATCTGTTGATTCAGGTCTACCGGGTATCCGGTGGAGAAAAAGAGGATGAGCCCCAGTATATCACGGTCTTTACCGACGAGACCCAGCTGCTGCGTACCCAGCGGGAGCTGGAAGAGGCCACCGCCCGGGCGGAGCAGGCCAGCCGGGCCAAGAGTGAGTTCCTCTCCCGCATGTCCCATGAGATCCGCACGCCTATGAACGGCATCATCGGCATGACCCTCATCGCGCTGCAAAAATCCGATGACCGGGAAAAGGTGGTGGAGTGCCTGCGGAAGATCAGCATGTCCTCCAAGCACCTATTGGTGCTCATCAATGATGTGCTGGACATGTCCAAGATCGAGAGCGGAAAGCTGGAACTCAAGCGGGAGCCCTTTGATCTCCGGCGGCTGCTGGAAGGCGTGGCGGATCTGGCCTATGGACAGGCGGCCCAGCGGGAGATCACCTTTGGAATGCAGCTGGTGGGGGATATGGACGAGCAGCTCATCGGCGATTCGCTCCGGGTGAACCAGATCCTGATGAATCTCCTCTCAAACGCGCTGAAATTCACGCCGCGGGGCGGAAAGGTTGCTCTGCGTGTGGAGCTGCTGGAGAGCAATGTCCAGACCCAGCAGATCCGCTTTGAAGTGCAGGACACCGGGTGCGGCATCGCGGAAGAGAACTTTGGAAAGATCTTTGAGACCTTTGAACAGGAGAGCGCCGGAGTGGCCCACCAGTATGGCGGGACCGGCCTGGGCCTTGCCATCTGCAAACGCTTTGTGGAGATGATGGGGGGCCGGATTGGGTTGAGCAGTACCCTGGGGAAGGGGAGCACCTTCTTTGTCCACATTCCCTTCCAGCGTGTGGAGAGTGCCGGTACACCGCCGCGGGAGGAGTACCGACAGCTGCGGGCTCTGGTGGCAGATGACGATCTGGAGAGCTGTGAGCACATCGCCCTGCTCCTGCGCAAGCTGGGCGCCCGGTGCGACTGGGTGGACAACGGCTATGAGGCCCTGGCCCGGGTGGAGCGCGCCCGGGATGAGAGCGATCCCTACGGTCTGGTGCTGGTGGATTGGAAAATGCCCTTCCTGGACGGCGTGGAGACCGCTCGCAGACTGCACGGAGAGGCCCCGGAAACGGCGGTCGTACTCATCACGGCCTTTGATGAGGATGAGGTGCGGGAGAAAGCAAAGAACGTGGGTGCCCGGGATGTACTGAACAAGCCGGTATTTGAGTCGGCTCTGGTGGACCTGCTGGACCGGCTGTGGTCGGAGCGGGGGGCCTTTCCGGCCCGGGAAGAGGGCCCGGCCGACTATGATTTCCGGGACAAGTGCATCCTGATCGTAGAAGATAACGATTTGAACCGGGAGATCGCCGTGGAGCTGCTGGGACCATCCGGCGCCCGGCTGGAGACGGCCTGCGACGGCCAGGAAGCGGTAGAGCGGTTTGCGGCCTCCCGTCCGGGACACTATGATCTGATCCTGATGGATGTGCAGATGCCCCGGATGGACGGATATGCGGCCACCCGGGCCATCCGCGCCATGGAGCGACCCGACGGAAAGTGCATCCCCATTCTGGCCATGACGGCGAATGCTTTCTCTGAGGATGTGGAAAAGAGCCGGGAGGCCGGGATGAACGGGCACATCTCCAAGCCCATCGACCTGGCTGAGGTGTACCGCACTCTCTCTGCTGCGCTGGGCGGCGGAATGTGAACGCCCCTTCCGGGAAGAATGAAAACTGTGTGCCTTTTCAATTGCTTTTTCCCACGTCATGGTGTAAAATGAGGAGAAATCAGACTTGAAAGCGCTGCGATTGCCGCGTGAAAGGAGACTTCCGCATGGACGAGCGTATGCAAGAATTCCTGGACCGAACGAAAGCGGCGGCGGCCACGATGGGAACAGCAGCCCAGGCGGCGGCGTGCTATGCCGGGAAAAAGACCGGGGAAGCCCTCGGCGCGGCCAAACTGAATATGAAGGCGCTGGAGTTGGAGCGGGAGTGTAAGGGCCTGCTGCGTGACATCGGAGAAAAGGTCTATGAGTCTCTCCAGACCGGGGAAGACCACAGCGATTTTCTGGAGGAGCGCATGGAAGAGCTGGAAAAACGCTACGCCCAGATCGAGCATCTGCGGGAGCAGGCTGCCGCGCTGCGGGATGTCAAGGTGTGCCCGGCCTGCGAAAAGCACTGCGGTTTACAGGATCGATACTGCAAACACTGTGGAGCGGTTCTATAAGAGACCAACCAACACAATCAAGAGGGGAGGACGCCGGACGGAAGTTCCGTCCGGCGTCCTGTTCCCCCATCCATTAGGAGGACTTGAACGATGAACTATACCTTTGCACAGTACCAGGAGAGCGCCGACTACATCCGCGGAAAGATCGGAGATTTTAAGCCCCAGGTCGCCATGGTGCTGGGTTCCGGTCTGGGCTTTATGGGCGATGTGGTGGAAAATCCCATCGTGGTCTCCTACCGGGACATCCCCCACTTTAAGGCGTCCACCGCGCCCGGCCACAAGGGCCAGCTGGTCTTCGGCACCCTGGAGGGACGCCGGGTGGCGGTCATGCAGGGCCGGATGCATCACTATGAGGGCTACTCCTACGAGGAGGTGTCCTATGCCGTGCGGGTGCTGCGTCTGCTGGGCTGCGACACCCTGGTGGTCACCAATGCCGCCGGCTGCGTGAACATGGACTGGAAGGCGGGCGACCTGATGCTCATCACCGACCAGATCAAGATCTTTATGGAGTCTCCTCTGCGCGGCGAGAACCTGCCTGAGTTCGGCGTCCGCTTCCCTGACGCCTCCAAGCTCTACACCCCTGCCCTGCGCCAGGTGGCCCGCAATGCGGCCAAGAATCTGGGCATCGAGCTGAAGGAGGGCGTATATATGTACTTCCCCGGCCCGCAGTATGAGACCCCTGCCGAGGTTCGGTTTGCCCGCATCGCCGGGGCCGACGCGGTGGGCATGTCCACCGCGCCCGAGGTCATTACGGCCGGCCACTGCGGCATGCAGGTGCTGGGCTTTACCCTGCTGTCCAACATGGCGGCCGGTATTCTGGACCAGCCCCTGAGTGAGCAGGAGGTGCTCGAGGCGGCCGAGGCCTGCAAGGATAAGTTCTCCCGCCTGGTGCTGGAGTGCCTGAAGCAGATGTAAGGGGGCGCGGTATGAAGACCCTGATTTCCAATGTCCGTGCCGTGCTCATGGATGCGGCAGACACCGTTCTCTCCGGCGCCTTTGTGGCGGTAGAGGACGGCAAGATCTGTTCTGTGGGCACCCAGCGCCCCGACGGTCCCTTTGACCGGGAGATCGACGGTGGCAACAACGTCCTGATGCCCGGCTTCGTCAACGCCCACACCCATGTGCCCATGACGGCCATGCGTGGCTACGGCGACGGCAACAACCTTCAGGACTGGCTGGAGAAGTATATTTTCCCCACCGAGGCCAGATGGGATGACCGGGCGGTAGCATGCTGCACCGATCTGGGCCTGGCTGAGATGATCGCCTCCGGCGTGACATGCATTGCCGATATGTATATGCGCACCGGGGTTATCGCCCAGCGGGTGGCCCAGTCCGGCATCAGCGCCAATCTGTGCTGCGGCGGGGTGCTTTTCTCCGATACCTTTGACCCGGAGACCGACCATGAGTGCCAGGTGCAGCGTGCCCTGACCGAGGAGTGGCACGGCTACAACGACGGCCAGATCCGGATCGACGCCTCCATCCACGGGGAGTACACCTCCCGGGCCGACCTGTGGGAGTGGATGGCGGCCTATGCCCGGGAAAAGGACCTGGGCATGCACGTGCATATCTCTGAGACCCGCACGGAGCATGAGGCCTGCAAGGGGCGCCATAACGGCCTTACGCCCATCCAGACCCTGAACCAGTACGGCGTGTGGGATACCCGGGCCATCGCGGCCCACTGTGTCTGGACCACCCCTGAGGATTGGGCCATCATGGCCGAGAAGGGGATCTCGGCCATTCACAATCCCATGTCCAACCTGAAGCTGGGCTCCGGCATCGCGCCGGTGTCCGCCATGCAGAAGGCGGGGGTCAACGTGGCACTGGGGACCGACGGCGTCTCCTCCAACAACTGCACCGATCTCTTTGCGGAGATGAAGCTGGCGGCCATTCTCCAGAACGGCGCCAACTGCGACCCGCTGGCCGTTCTGCCCGCACAGGCCCTGCGCATGGCCACCGCCAACGGCGCCGCCGCTCTGGGCCGCAAGACGGGGCGCATCGAGGCGGGCTATGACGCCGACCTTATCCTGATCAACTTTGACGCGCTCAACCTCACGCCCTGTCACGACGTGATCTCCAATCTGGTCTACGCCGCCCGTGGATGCGACGTCATCATGAATATGGCTCGCGGTCAGGTCATATACCAGAATGGTGAGTTCCTCACCATCGACATTGAGCGGGTCAAGCGGGAGGTCCAGGACTACGCCCTGCCCCTGCTGTTCCAAAAGTAAGGGGGAGAACCGTTGTCCAGTCAGCAGAAAAAAAATACCTTTTTCGGCGGTGTGGCCGTGCTGATGGTGAGTACCATCATCATCAAGGTCATCGGTGCCATTTATAAGATCCCGCTGGGCATCATCCTGTCCGATGAGGCCTACGGCGATTTTGGCGCGGCCTACAACATCTATTCCTTTTTCCTGACGATCTCTACCGCAGGACTGCCCGTGGCCCTCTCCAAGACCGTGTCGGAGGCCAATGCTCTGGGCCGGTATAATCAGGTGCAGAAGGTCTTCAAGGTGGCCTTCTTTGCCTTCCTGACCATGGGCCTGTTCAGCTTTATCTGTATGTCGGTCTTTGCGCTGCCCGTGGCCACCTATGCCCTTCAGAACGAGAAGGCCGTGTGGTGTGTGGTGGCCCTCTCGCCGGCGGTGCTCTGTACCTGCTGCTGCTCGGCCTTCCGGGGCTATGCCCAGGGGCATATGAATATGATGCCGACGGCCATCTCCCAGGTCACCGAGAACCTCTCCAAGCTGATCATCGGCATGGGGCTGGCCCTCTTCATCGGCTCGCTGGCCATCCAGCCCGCCGATCTGGGCGACCGGATGATGGCGGTGGGCGCCATCGCGGGCGTGTCGGTGGGCAGCATCCTGTCGGTCTTTTATCTGTTCTTCAACCACCGGCGCACCAACCGGCTGCGCCCCGGTCCCTTTACCGACCGGGCGGACAGCTCCAAGGTGATCCTGGGGCGGCTCCTGAAGCTGGCCATCCCCATCACCATCAGCTCTTCCACCAGCGCCATTGTGACGCTCATTGACACCAACCTGGTCAACGGACAGCTTCAGAATGTGTTCCAGAGCATCCAGGACGCGGGGCCCACGGTCACCGAGGGCGTGCGCGGACTCTTTGACATCGGCAACAAGGCGGTCCTGATCCTCCAGCAGAACATGCAGGCTGCCCTGACCGATCCCAGCGTGGTCCCGGTGCTGGACTCTGCCCGCGGACTGTACGGCGCCTATCAGAAGTGTATGAGCATCTACAACCTGCCCTTCAATCTGATGGTGCCCCTCACCGCCAGCATCATCCCCGCCGTGTCGGCGGCCCGTGCCCGCCGCAATGACCTGGAGGCCCGGAAGGTCTCCGAGTCGGCTCTGCGCTTTGCCGCGCTCCTGGCCCTTCCGGCCGGCGCCGGACTCTTTGTCCTGGGTGAGCCCATCATCCGCCTGCTCACCGGCGGCAGCACGGACTACACCATTGCCGGTCCTCTGCTGTCCATCCTGGGACTGGCGTCCATCTTCGTGTGCGTGCAGCTCATTGCCACCTCCATCCTGCAGGCCAACGGCATTGTGAACCTGCCCATCGTCACGGTGGTGATCGGCGGCGTGGTGAAGATCCTGGTCAACTATACGCTGGTGGGCAACCCCAACATCATGATCTACGGCGCGCCGGTGGGCACCCTGTGCTGCTTTGCCATTGCGGCAGTGCTCAACCTGCTCATCATCAAGGCGCGGGTCCCCAGCGCACCCAGCTATACAAAAGTCTTTGTGAAGCCGGTCATCGCGGCGGCCATTATGGGCGGCGGCGTATGGGCAGTCTACGGAATGATGGAGCGCATCCTGGGCGGCGATCAGCTCGGCTTCCTGGACAATGCCGTGGCGGTGGCCGTGGCCATCGGCGTGGGCGTGGTGCTCTATCTGGTGCTGGTACTGGCCCTGCGTGTGATTTCCAGGGAAGATTTGGAACTCATGCCCAAGGGAGAGAAACTTGCAAAGATTCTGCACATTCATTAAAATGAAGTGTGGGAGCTGTTGCAGGAGGAATGAAAATATGGTAGATTTTGAATACAAGCAGCACTATACGGTAAAAGATTTAGAAGAGATCGTGCGCATCCTCCGGGCCCCCGGAGGATGCCCCTGGGATGCCGAGCAGACCCACGAGTCCATCCGCCGCAACTTCCTGGAGGAAGCCTATGAGGCGGTGGAGGCCATCGACGAGGGCAGCGCCGAGCACCTGCGGGAAGAGCTGGGAGATGTCCTGCTCCAGATCGTTCTCCACGCCCGTATGGAGGAGGAGCAGGGACGCTTCGACCTGGACGGTGTGGCGGATGGGATCTGTCAGAAGCTCATCTACCGCCATCCCCATGTCTTTGGGGATGTGAAGGTGTCGGGCACCGGGGAGGTCCTCTCCAACTGGGAGGATCTCAAGCGCAAGGAGAAGGGCCAGAAGACCAACACGGATGCCCTCTCTGCCGTGGCCCGGAGCCTGCCCGCCCTGTGGCGGGCCGAGAAGGTCCAGAAGAAGGCGAAGAAGGCCGGATTTGACTGGCCGGATGTCTCCGGTGCGCTGGACAAGCTCTCCGAGGAGATCGAGGAGCTCAAGACCGCCGTGGCCGAGGGCTCCAACATCGAGGAGGAGCTGGGGGACCTGCTCTTTTCCGCAGTCAATGTCTCCCGTTTTGTGAAGGTGGACACGGAGCAGGCGCTCACAAAGGCCACCGATAAATTCATCGACCGGTTCCGCAAGGTGGAGGCTCAGGCCAAGGCCGAGGGACGCCCCATGGAGGAGATGTCCCTGGCGGAGCTGGACGCGCTCTGGGAGCGCGCGAAACACGCATAAAAGCGGGAGACTTCCGGCCCAGAGAGGGAACGGCGCGATTCGCGCACCTGGAAGCCGCTTTTAGGATACAGGGTGAAACCCGCCCGCAACAATGCACAGGAGGAAAAAACCATGAATAAAACTGAACTCATCGCCGCCGCTGCCGAGAAGTCCGGCCTGTCCAAGAAGGATACGGAGAGCGCTCTGAACGCTGCCATCGACGTCATCACTGCCGCCCTGACCGAGGGCGACAAGATCCAGCTGGTGGGCTTTGGTTCCTTCGAGGTGAAGAACCGCGCCGCCCGTACCGGCCGCAACCCCAAGACCAAGGAGCCCATTGAGATCCCTGCCTCCAAGCTGCCCATGTTCAAGCCCGGCAAGGCCCTCAAGGACGCTGTTTCCAAGTAAGCATTGAAACGGATCGCGGCCCCGGGCATCTGCCCGGGGCCGCTGTGCAGCTGGAAGAGGAGGTATGCGGATGCGTCTGGACAAATGGCTGAAGGTCTCCCGTCTCATCAAGCGCCGTACCGTGGCCAATGAGGCCTGTGACAACCAGCGTGTCACAGCCAATGGCCGCCCCGTCAAGGCGTCTTACGACGTGAAGGAGGGGGATGTGCTGGAGCTGCGGTTTGGAGAGCGCACCGTAAAGGTGCAGGTCCTCACCGTGGCCGAGCACGTGGGGAAGGCCGATGCCCCCGCCATGTACCGGGAGCTGTAAGAAGCGCACCAGAAACAAAATATCCCGCTCCGGTCGCACCGGAGCGGGATATATTTTTTTACTTTCGGCCGCCGCGGCGGGAACCACGCTTGTCCATATAGCGCAGTTCGGAGAGCTTGCTGTCCGAAGCCTGCATGAACTGCTTGAGGCGATCCTCAAAAGAAGTGGGCTCCTGGGGAGCCGCACGGCGGAATCCGGCGCCTCCGCCGGCCGCCCGGGGGGCGCCATTGGGCCGTCCGCCGGGACGGGGACCACCGGCGGGACGGGGAGGAGGATCCATAGCCTTCTTGATGGAGAGATTGATCCGGCCGTTCTCGTCGATCCCGATGACCTTGACCTTGACCTCCTGTCCCTCCTTCAGATGGTCCTTGACATCACTGACATAGGAATAAGCGATTTCCGAGATGTGGACCAGACCGGACTTGTTCTCCGGCAGGGACACGAACGCACCGAACTTTGTGATACCTGTTACTTTACCTTCCAGAATCGAACCAACACCGAACTCCATACTGACTGAAATATCCTCCTTTAAGTTAAAACGGGGACACAAGGCCCGCGTCAGTCGGTGAACAGGATGACCTGATCGCCGGGAGCAGCCAGCCCAAGCTTGGTGCGGGCCATGTCAGCCTGACGGTCGGGATCGTCGCTGTTGTCTACGGCGTCCTGCAGATCGGCGTTGATCTGAAGCTGAGCATCCCGCTCCGCCTGCAGTGCGTCCCGCTCCGCCTGGGCGCTGAGAATCTGGGTGCGCAGATTGAGCAGTGCGCTTGCGGTGACCACCAACAGGGCAAACACGACCAGTTTGGTCAGAAATCCCGCCGGTTTTGTCTTCATGGGCTCCGCCCCCCTTTCGCTGCGCGGCCCCGCGGGGCACGGCATCATCCATTTCACCGATTAGTAGCTTTATTCTATACCATTTCCGGCGATAATGGAAGTTCTTTTTTGTGTTCTGTACTATTTTTTTACGGATCCGCCGCAGAAGGATCAGAGGAGAGACCGCCAGACGAAAGAGAATGCCGGCAAAATCAGCCATCCGGTAACCCAGAAAGAGAAACAGAGGACTGAGCAGCAGGAAGTAGCCGATGGCGCCGCCCAGTACGGCGGCCACCATGTAGAAGCGGAGGACCCCGCCGCCGGTATCCAGAGCGTGGAGGAAGAGGCCAAGGGTCACCAGAAGCCAAAAGAGAAAATCCAGCAGACCGCCCAGCCAGCGCCACCGGCACCGGCATCGGAGGATGCGGAAGCAGTCATACACCATCCCGGTCCCCAGGCCCAGGCCCAGGGCCGAGAGGAGGGCGGTGAGCTGGCCGGAAATGGAGACACCCATGGCTCAGCGGAACAGGCGGGCAAAGAGACCGCCCTGTGCATTCCGGCGTTCTTCGTAGGTCAGGGAGTCAATGCTGCCCTCTACTTTCAGATCGCCCCCGTCCAGACTGAGCTTTTCAATGTGGAGGTTCTCCCCCCGCACGATCAGAACACCCTTGATGGTATCCATTACAATGCTGTTTTCGTCAAAGCTCTCCACCTCTTCCACGCCGGAGACGGTAAGCTGCTCCCGCCCTTCGAGAATGATGTGGTGGAGCACATCCGCACCGGGGCGTGCTTCGTCATATGCCATGGTACATCCCGCCTTTCCCAAATCTTGCTACTATGTATATGGAACGACAGGAGAGGATATGCCCGGGAGGGAGTTGACGTAAGTCCCTGCCAGCAGGTACAATGGGAGCAATGGAAACGAGAAGGAGGAACCGATATGCTCCGGGAAGATGTGCTGAAACTGCTGAAAGAGGGGGAGGGGCCCCAGTCCGGGGAGGAGATGAGCCAGCGGCTTGGTGTGAGCCGGGCGGCCGTCTGGAAGGCTGTGAGTGCCCTCCGGGACGAGGGCTATCTCATCTCGTCCGCGCCCAATCGGGGCTATCAGCTGGAGGCCTCCCCCGACCGGATCTCTGCGGGAGAGCTGGCCGGAAGTCTGGCGGGGTGCGTTCTGGGCCGGGAACTAATATGCTTGGATACGGTGGACTCCACCAACAGTGAGATCAAGCGCCGGGCGCTGGAGGGTGCCGCGGAGGGCCTGACCGTGCTGGCAGATCAGCAGACGGCGGGCCGCGGACGGCGGGGCCGTGGATTTGTCTCCCCGGCGGGGAAGGGGTTATACCTCTCGGTCCTCCTGCGGCCGGAGAGTGCCCTGCGGGAGCTGCTCTGGCTCACGGCCTGGACCGGCGTGGCGGTCTGCGATGCGGTGGAGGAGGTCTGCGGCTTCCGTCCGGGCATCAAATGGACCAATGACATCGTCTGGAATGGGCGGAAGCTGTGCGGCATCCTCACGGAGCTGGGGATGGAGGGCGAGGGCGTCCAGCCCCAGTATGTGGTCATCGGCGTGGGGATCAATGTCTCCCAGACCGCCGAGGACTTCGGGCCGGAGGTAGCGCCTCTGGCCGTGTCGCTGGGAGAGATCCTGGAACATCCACCCCGCCGGGCGGAGCTGGCAGCGGCGCTGCTCCGGTCGCTGGACACCCTGCGGGCGGAGTTTCCCCGGAGTAGGGAGCGTTATTTGGAGCAGTACCGGAGGGACTGTGTGACCTTGGGGAAAGAGGTGCGGATCCTCCGGGGCAGCGAGAGCTGGACCGGTGTGGCGGAAGAGATCGACGAGGATTTCCAGCTGGTGGTCCGCCGGAGCGACGGACGGCGGGAGGTCGTCAACGCGGGCGAAGTCTCTGTGCGGGGCATGCTTGGTTATGTATGAGAAGAGCCGGCAGGCCGGAATCATTCCGGCCTGCCGGCTTTTGTATCGCATATCGCGGGGCAGGAGCTCAGGGGAGGGAGTGGATGCAGATCCCATCCTTCCGGTGGTGTTTGACCTGATAGAGCAGCTGATCCGCCTGGACATACAGGGAAGAAAAGGAACGAGACTGGTGGAAGAAGAGTCCCCCAATACTCATGCCGGCCTGATGGCCTGCACAGAGGGTGGACAGACTCTTCCGATAGGCCTCACAGAGAGACTGGGTGCGAAGCTGAAAGACTTCAAGCTCGGAGAGGTTGGGGACCAGGACCACAAATTCATCCCCACCCAGACGGGCACAGATGCCATCCGGGAAATGGGCCCGCAGCTGTGCCGCAGCCATCTGGAGTACCCGGTCTCCGGTCGCATGGCCAAAGCGGTCGTTGATCTGCTTGAAATCGTCCAGATCCAGCAGCAGGAAACCATAGGACGCCTGCTCTGCCGTCAGGAGGGCGGACATGCATTCCTCTGCGCCCCGGCGGTTATAGATCCCGGTCAGGAAATCCCGGATGGAATTGTCCTTCAGAAGGGTTTGATAGGCCACCCGTTCCGAAATATCCACCAGGACGCTGATGATCGCGGGGCGCCCTTCCTCTGTGACGATCTTTCGCCCCACGTCGTGGACCCAAAGATAGGAGCCGTCTTTTTTGCGCAGGCGGTATTCCACATCGTACTTGTCACTGGCGGCAAAACTATCCGCGATGGCCCGGATCACGCCGGGGAGGTCATCGGGATGGATCGTGTTGGCGATCTTTTCCTCTGTGTCGGCGCAGAATTCCGAATAAGTATAGCCCAACATATCCAGGGCGTGGTCGTTGATGATGTAGAGGGGAAAATCCGGCTCCAGATAGCCGCCCATGATGCCGCCCGGTACGATTTCATTGAAGAGCTCGGCGAGTTTGCTCTGGGAGTCGGCATTCATTTTTTTCAGTTCCTGAGCGGCGTAATGGAGCGGGAAAAATTCCCGCTCCTGCTGAATGGGATTGGCGCAGGACATGTGCAGGCTGAAGGCCCGGTATTTGCCCTCCTCGGCCCGAAAGCCGGCCGTAAGACGGGTGGAAAAGTAGGCGCGGCCCTCACCGGGGACCTCGGCGGAAACCTCGATTTGACAGAGGCAGCTGTAAATCCCCGGGGCGACTTCTTTTTCCCAATAGGAATGGATCTGATAATGATTGGGGTTTGGTTCCGAGTGCAATTCCTCCTGGAGCAGGGCGGCAAATTCGGCCCGGCCATGGGCTTCCTCGTGAACACCGGTTCCAAGACTGTAAATATCCTCTGTGACCTGGGCAAGGGCGGCATCCAGATCGCGGCGGACAAGATAGGCGTCAAAAAACGCGCAGAGAGACTGATATACGGGGGAGGAGGTCGATAAGTTGGTTCCCAGCATGATATGGCTCTCCTAATAATGAATGGTAGATGCGCGAAACGCAAGAGTTTATTTACAATTATACTAAATACAGATAGGAAAAGCAAGTTTATATGGAAGGTCGGGAAACGGGAAAGCAAACTGCCTACACGGTTACGGCGTCCATGCGATCTTGCGGGACCCCAATCTAGGAAATGCAAAAAATGCCGCCCGGAACGGGCGGCATTTTTGAAAATCCAAAGGGAAAAATCAGCGCTTGCTGAACTGGGGAGCGCGGCGGGCAGCCTTCAGGCCGTACTTCTTGCGCTCCTTCATGCGAGGATCGCGGGTGAGGAAACCGGCGCTCTTCAGAGCGGCGCGGAACTCGGGGTTCATCTCCAGCAGAGCGCGGGAGACGCCGTGACGGATGGCGCCGGCCTGGCCGGTCACGCCGCCGCCGGTGACGGTAGCAACGATGTCCACCTTGCCCAGGGTGTCGGTGGTAGCCAGAGGCTGACGGACCAGGAGCTTCAGGGTCTCCAGGCCGAAGTACTCGTCGATGTCACGGCCGTTGATGGTGATGGAGCCGGTGCCGTTGGGGAACAGGTGCACACGGGCCACGGAGGACTTACGGCGGCCGGTGCCGTACAGGTAAGGCTTCTTGCTCTTATACATTCTCGTTTACCTCCTGCTTAGTTGAAAGCCCAGGGCTCGGGCTTCTGAGCGGTCTGCTGGTGCTCCGCGCCGCGGTAGATGTGCAGGCGGGTCAGGCTGTCCTTGGTCACGATGTTGCGGGGCATCATGCCGCGGATGGCCAGCTTCATGGCCAGCTCAGGCTTGTCCTGCATCAGCAGGCGGTACTTGGTCTCCTTGAGGCCGCCGGGATAACCGGAGTGAGTGCGATAGTACTTCTGCTCCAGCTTCTTGCCGGTCAGGATGGCCTTCTCGGCGTTGATGATGACCACGAAATCACCGCAGTCGGCGTGGGGGGTGTACTCGGGCTTGTGCTTGCCGCGCAGCAGGGTGGCAGCGGCGGCAGCGGTCTTACCCAGGGGCTTACCAGCCGCGTCGAGGATATACCACTTGCGGACGATGTTTCCCTTGTTGGCCATAAAAGTGGACATGGTGAAACCTCCAATTTGCTTTCAAGTTCTATGATGAAATTTGGCTTTACAGAACACATGCCCCGCGTGTAGAATAGAACCTACGAACGGAGCGTATTGCATTATATTACAGTGTTTGGCCGGTGTCAAGGCGTTTTTGGGCAGTTTTTATTTAAAAAGTAAAAAGCTCTTTTTTTCTCTTGAAAGCTCTCGAAATCTCTTGATTGCTTACTTTCGATTTTTCTTTTAATGCGCGCGAAAAGTTCTGCATTTTCATCCGGGAGGGACATTATGAACAAAATCCTATCCTATGTCCGCCGCTGTGTGGAGGATTATGACATGATACAGCCGGGGGACAAGGTCGCGGTGGGTGTGTCGGGGGGAAAGGACTCCCTGGTGCTCCTGGCCGCCCTGGCCCGGCTGCGGGAATTCTACCCCAAGCCCTTTACCGTGGAGGCCATTACGCTGGACATGGGGACCGGCATGGACTTTGCGCCGGTGGCGGAATACTGCAAGCGGATCGATGTGCCCTATACCTGCATTCCGACGGAGATCGCCCATGTCATCTTTGATGTGCGGAAAGAAAAAAATCCCTGCTCCATGTGCGCCAAGATGCGCCGGGGGGCCCTTCACACCGCCCTGCTGGAGCGGGACATCCATAAGATCGCGCTGGGACACCACTTCGACGATGCGGTGGAGACCTTCTTCCTCTCTCTGTTCTATGAGGGGCGGCTGTCCTGCTTTCAGCCGGTGACCTGGCTGGACCGGACGGGGATCTCCCAGATCCGCCCCCTGCTCTACTGCGGGGAGGGGCATATCCGCCATGTGGCCCAGCGGGAGGGGCTCCCGGTGGTGCACAATCCCTGTCCCGCCAACGGATTCACCAAGCGGCAGGAGGTCAAGGATCTGGTGAAGGAGCTGGGGGAGCGCTATCCCAATCTGAAGAGCCGGGTATTCGGGGCCATGCAGCGGCTGCCCCTGCCCGAGTGGGGCCCGGTGGAGCACCGGAGAATGCCGCCGCTGGAGGAGGACGAGGACTGACATGCTGAAAGTGATCCACGGGGCGGATTTCCACCTGGACGCCCCTTTCCACGCGCTGCCGCCGGAGAAGGCGGCGGGCCGCCGGGCGGAGCAGCGGGAGTTGCTCTTCCGCCTGGCCGATCTGGCCAACCGGGAGGGAGCCGATCTGGTCCTCCTGTCGGGGGATCTCTTTGACGGAGCGGAGATCTACGGGGAGACCCTGGAGGCCCTGGAGAAGGCCCTGGGCTCCATCCGGGGACAGGTATTCATTGCCCCCGGCAACCACGATTTCTGGTCGGCCCGCTCCCCCTACGCGGCGCTGGAATGGCCGGAGAATGTCCATATCTTCACCGAGCCGCACCTGGAGACCGTGGAGCTCCCGGAACTGGGATGTACGGTCTACGGTGCGGCCTTTACCGGGGCGCACCGTAGTGACCGGGTGCTGGAGGGATTCCATGCGCCGGAGGACGGGAAGATCCACCTGCTGGTCCTCCACGCCGACGGCACACCCAACAGTACCTACGGCCCCATTACCGAGGAGGATCTGGCCGGGAGCGGGCTGGACTATGCCGCGCTGGGGCACATCCATGCCCGGATCGGTCCCCGCCGCGCCGGAGCCACCGTCTGGGCCTATCCCGGCTGTCCGGAGGGACGGGGTTTTGACGAGCTGGGAGACAAGGGTGTCCTCTGCGGCAGCGTGGAGCAGGGGAATGTACAGATGGATTTTGTGCCGCTATGTTCCCGGCGCTATCTGATCCGGGAGGTGGATGTGACCGCCCGGATGCCGGAGGAGGCCCTGCGGGAGGCCCTTCCGGAGGGGGAGAGCCCGGACTTCTGCCGCATCCTCCTCACCGGAGAGCGGGGCATGGAGGGGCTGGACCTGGAGAAGCTGGGGGCCCTGGCCCGCCCCCACTATTACAGTGTTTCCGTCCGGGACAAGACCCGG
The DNA here is from genome assembly GCF_014982855.1 of Pseudoflavonifractor gallinarum. GTDB lineage: Bacteria > Bacillota > Clostridia > Oscillospirales > Oscillospiraceae > Pseudoflavonifractor_A > Pseudoflavonifractor_A gallinarum. Next base: position 94,996 of record NZ_JADCKF010000009.1, read on the forward strand.
ATGCGCCAGGACCTGTGGGCCCGGGCAGAGGAGGATACCCTGACCGGGCTCTTCCTGCGCGCCATGCGCCGCCGGCTGGAGGAGGCCCATGACGAGGAGGCCCGGGCCGCTGTGGAGCGGGCAGCCCGCTTTGGCCTGGCCGCACTGGAGAATCGGGAGGAGCCGCAATGAAGATCAAACGAATGACAGCCACCTTTGGGCGGCTTCAGAACGAGACGCTGGAGCTGGGAGAGGGGCTCAACCTGATCCAGGCCCCCAATGAGGCGGGAAAATCCACCTGGTCGGCCTTTATCCGGGCCATGCTCTACGGTATCCCCACCAAGGAGCGGGACCGGCAGGGCTTCATCGCCGAGAAAAACCGCTATCAGCCCTGGAATGGCTCGGCCATGGAGGGGCGTATGGAGATCGAGTGGAACGGGCGTCTCATCACTCTTCTGCGCAGCCAGAACCGCACGGTGCCCTTCGGCAAGTTTGAGGCGGTGGACACCCGGACGGGGGAGCCCATTCCCGAGCTGACGGCGGAAAATGTGGGAGAGACCCTCATCGGGGCGCCCCGGGAGGTCTTTGAGCGCTCGGCCTTTGTGGGACAGGGAGCCACTGCGGTGGACGGCTCTCCGGCGCTGGAAAAGCGCATCTCCGCGCTGGTCTCCTCGGGAGAGGAGGATGTGTCGGGGGCCCAGGTGGAGCGGAAGCTCAAGGACTGGCTCAACCGGCGCAAGCACAACAAGACCGGCTGGATCCCCGAGCTGGAGCAGACCATCACAGAGTTGAACGAGGCCGCCGGGCGGCAGTCCAAGGCCCATCGCACCGCGGAGGAGGCCCTGCTGAGTCTGGACGGGCTCCGGCGGGAGCGGGACACCCTGGCGGTGGAGTTGGCCTATCACAAGGCGGCGGCGGAGCAAAAGAAACGTACTGCCTGGGAGCAGGCCCAGTCAGAGCTCTCTCAGGCCCGTGCCGAGGAGGAGAAGTACCGCGCGGAATTGCGCAGGGACGGAATGACCCCCGACCGGGAGGTCCTGCGCCGGACCCAGGAGGAGCTCAACCTGCTGCGCAATGTGGAGCAGAAGCTCAAGCAGGCCGAGCGGGACTATGAGGCGGCCATCCAGGCCGCCAATCAGGCCCGGCAGGAGGCCTCCGACCCCCTCTTTGCGGGGATGTCGCCCCAGGAGGCATGGGACAAAGCCAATCTGGACGCCGACGAGGTGGATCTGGAGGAGCCGGCCTCCGGGGGAACCCTTGCTGCGGGGCTTCTGCTGCTGGCCGGAGCCCTTGCAACGGCTGCCGCAGGGGTATTGCTGACCCCCTTTGCTTTCCTGGGCACGGCGCTGCTGCTCGTGGGGGGGATCATTCTGCTGGTCCAGAATGTCCGGCTCAAGCGGCAGGCTGCCACTATCCAGGAGGAGCGGGAAGAGATCCTCACCTGGTACGGCGTGGAGGATTCGGAGGAAATCCTGGCCCTGGCGCGGGAATACCGTGCTGGGTGGGAGAGCGCCCATGAGGCGGAGCGGGAGCGGCAGAATGCCGAGCAGACGCTCATTGATCTGAAAAATGAGCGGGAGCGCCTGCGGGCCCAGGTCCTGCCGCTGGTGCAGGGATTTGCGCCTGGGGCGAAAGACGCCTTTACTCTCTCGGCGGCCATCTCCAAGGCCCTCTTCCTCCAGGAGAAGCTGGAACAGGCGGCCATCCGGCGGGAAGGTGCGGAAAAATTGGTCCAGCGCCTGCCCGCTCCCCAGGAGGTCCCGGAAGCGGTCCCCGATGTGGAGCCCCGGTATGACGGCACCTATACCGCTGTGCGGCTGAGCGCGGTGGAGGGCGAGATCGGGCGGCTCAACAGCGTGCTGGCCATGGCCCAGGGAGAGCTCAAGACCCTGGGCGATCCTGCCCAGACCCAGGCAGATCTGGAGCGGGCCCAGGAGACGCTGGCCCTGCGCCGGCAGGAGTATGAGGCCATCACTCTGGCCCTGGAGGGACTGGAGGAGGCCAACCGCTCCATGCAGGCGCGCTTTGCCCCCGCCCTCAACGAGCGCGCCGGGGAGCTGATGGAACGCCTGACCGGCGGCCGCTATGACCGGGTGACCCTCACCCGGGAATTTGAGGCCATGGCGGAGGAGCGGGATGGGATGCTGCCCCGGCGGGTGCTCTCCCTCTCCCGGGGAACGGCCGATCAGCTCTACCTGGCGGTACGCCTGGCGGTGTGTGAGCTGGCGCTGCCCGATGCCAATGCCGCGCCCCTGGTGCTGGACGACGCGCTGGCCAACTTTGATGACGGCCGGATGAAGCTGGCCCTGGATGTGCTCCGCTCTCTGGGCAGAGAGCGGCAGATCCTTCTCTTTACCTGCCACAGCCGGGAGGGAAATTATCTCTCCGACGCCTACGACGTCCAGCATATTCCCTTGTCTTCGCGGGGCGAAGGGAGTAATCTGGTATGAACGGCGCAGAAGGAGGGGAGGCCATGATGAACCAGGCTGGCCAGGAGGAGGGGCTGACCAATGGTCAGGCACTTCGGTTGGACCTGTATTTCTGGCTCCAGGCGCTGGTCATGGCGCTCATTGCCCTGATTCTGGTCTTTACCTTTGTAGGCCGGGTCGTGGGCGTGGATGGCAGCTCCATGGAGCCCACCCTCCGGGACGGAGATATGGTCCTGCTCCAGAGTATCAGCTATCAGCCCCGGCAGCACGATGTGGTGGTGCTGACAAAGCCCTTTGGAAAGATCAACGGTCCCATTGTCAAACGGGTCATTGCGGTGGGCGGACAGCATGTAACCATCGACTATGATGCCGGTACGGTCACGGTGGACGGGGAGATCCTGGAGGAGCCCTATCTCAATGAGGCGATGGAGCACCCGCCCGAGGGATCCCTGCGCACCATTACAGAGGTCACGGTCCCCGAGGGGAGTATTTTTGTGATGGGGGACAACCGCAATCACTCCGATGACAGCCGCAATGAGCTGCTGGGCGTGGTGGATGAGCGGTATGTTCTGGGGCGGGTCATCGCGGTGGTGCTGCCCCTGTCCGACTTCGGTCTATTGGAATAGAAATCAAAAAGATGCGCCCGTCGGCCTTGGCCGGCGGGCGCATCTTGGCGCATACGGACAGAATCAGCAACATCAGCGGCGGAGGATCACATGGATGTAGCTGAGCTGCCGCTCAATCAGGGTCTGGTTATCCAGGGCGTCGCCCATCTGGATCTTCTGGGTGAGCAGCTCCTTGAAGCAGTAGAGAATGATCTCATTCATGGACTCCCGCTCCTCCAGCGAGAGGGAGGCCCCCTCCAGAACGGGCTGGAGCATCTGCCAGTTGCGCTCCACCAGAGAGCCGCAGGTGAGCATCTCCAGCACGCTGTCATCCAGTTCGCCCAACTCCTCCGGGAAGACCTCGTAGTAGGCGTGGATGATTTCGGTGAGCTCTCCGCTGTACTTTCCATAAAAGAGGTTATAATAGGCGTGGGGATGGCGGAATGCCGAGGCGCAGAAGAAGCGCCACATGAACAGAAAACGCTGGAAGGCATCCTGCTCGTCGGCCAGATAGCGGGCCAGGTTCCGGTTGTAATCCTCAAAATATTTCATTGAGGCGTAGACCGTCAGATGGTCCAGGTCCTTGAAGTAGTTGTAGAGCGTGGCGCTGTTGTAGCCCGCCCGCTTGGCTACCCGGCGCAGGGTGAGGGATTCCATACCCTCATTTTCCATTAACTCGCTGGCCGCATTGATAAAACAGGCGAAAATTTGATTGCGCTGTTCGGCCCGGTAAGGGGGTCTTGCCATGATAATGCCTCCTTAAAGTTCACCAGTGGCGCACAAAATTGCGCATGGTATCGTTCTGCCTTGATGGGATAGAAAATGAACTTATAAGTATGATTCCGGAGAGCGGAGCACTTTCCAATTCATTATACCGCGCCAATCAAATATAATCAAGATGATTATTCATTTATTTTTTTAATAACCGCGATTTAAAAGGGGTTTTTGCCATTGGGGGCAAAAAAATAGCTCTTGACTTTCTTGAAAAAGCATTATAAAATCACGCTGAAAGAATTGATCGTTTCAATAAAATGCGTGATGGGGAAAGAAACATTTTTAGGCATTTTACTTAGGTGTAGTGATGCCTTCTTGTGCGCCGTCCACACACGTTTATGTCCCGCAGGATCCAAAATGGAAGTTTGTAGGAGGCATCATACCATGGATAAGATTTATGACGTGATCGTTCTGGGTGCCGGCCCCGCCGGCCTGGCCGCCGGTCTGTACGCCGGTCGCAGCCGTCTGAGCACTCTCATTATTGAGAAGGGCAAGGATGGCGGTCAGATCGCCATCACCGATGAGATTGAGAACTATCCCGGCCAGATGGTCGAGGGTGAGAGCGGCCCCAGCCTGATCGCCCGTATGACCGAGCAGGCCAAGAAGTTCGGCGCTGAGCGCGCCAACGACACCATTCTCAGCGTGGAGCTGGAGGGCGATGTGAAGGTCCTCAAGAGCGCCAAGAATGAGTATCGTGCCAAGGCCGTCATCGTGGCCACCGGCGCGTTCCCCAAGCCCATCGGCTGTGAGAATGAGGCCAAGTTTATCGGTAAGGGCATCTCCTTCTGCGCCACCTGTGACGCTGCCTTCTTTGAGGACTTCGAGGTCTTCGTGGTGGGCGGCGGCGACTCCGCCGTGGAAGAGGCCATGTACCTGACCAAGTTTGCCCGCAAGGTCACCATCATCCATCGCCGCGATGAGCTGCGTGCCGCCAAGAGCATCCAGGAGAAGGCCTTTGCCAATCCCAAGCTCCACTTCCTGTGGGACACCGTGGTGCAGTCCGTGGACGGCGACGAGCTGCTGAGCAAGATGGTCGTGAAGAACGTCAAGACCGGCGAGCTCACCACCATCGAGGCCGATCCCGAGGACGGCCTGTTCGGTGTGTTCGGCTTCATCGGCTACAACCCCAACTCCAAGCTGTTTGACGGCATCCTGGAGATGGAGAACGGCTACATCAAGACCGACGACAACATGCACACCAACATCCCCGGCGTCTTCGCCGCCGGCGACATCCGTGTCAAGAGCCTGCGCCAGGTGGTCACCGCCGCTGCGGACGGCGCTATCGCCGCCATGCAGGCTGAGAAGTTCATCAACGAGTAAATGAACGGCGCGGCAGCCGCCGCACCGAACAATGAAAGGGGTATATTACCATGCTGGAACTGACTAAGGAAACCTTCGAGGAAGAAGTGCTGAAGGCCGAGGGCAAGGTCCTCGTTGACTTTTACGGCGACGGCTGCGTGCCCTGCCAGGCTCTGATGCCCCACGTGCATGAGCTGGCCGAGCAGTATGGCGACAAGATCAAGTTCTGCGCCCTGAACACCACCAAGGCCCGCCGTCTGGCCATTGCCCAGAAGGTGCTGGGTCTGCCCGTGATCGCCATCTACGAGAACGGCGCTCAGATCGCTTCCTGCGTGAAGGAAGAGGCTACTCCCGAGGCTGTCAAGGCCATGGTCGAGGCCAACATCTAATTTTCTTGTGTAGTATGGGCATCCGCCCTTGCTATAAATCTACAAAGGAAGGAGAGAAACACCATGGGAATGCTGGAAGGCAAGAAGGCCATCATCATTGGTGACCGCGACGGTATCCCCGGTCCTGCCATCGCCGAGTGCGTGAAGACCGCCGGTGCTGAGGTCGTGTTCAGCTCCACCGAGTGCTTTGTGTGAACCAGCGCTGGTGCAATGGATCTGGAGAATCAGAAGCGGGTTAAGGACTTCTCCGAGGAATTCGGCCCCGAGAACGTTATCGTTATTCTGGGCGCTTCCGAGGCGGAGGCCTCCGGTCTGGCGGCTGAGACCGTCACCGCAGGCGACCCCACTTTCGCCGGTCCGTTGACTGGAGTCTCGTTGGGACTCAAGGTTTATCATGTGTGCGAGCCCGAGATCAAAGATGAAGTTGATCCCGCCGTATACGATGAGCAGGTCAGCATGATGGAAATGGTTCTGGACGTGGATGAGATCATCAATGAGATGAAGTCCATCCGTGATCAGTACTGCAAGTACTAATTGCGCTGTGAACACAAAAGTGGTGGTAGGACGCGGCGCGCCCTGTCACCACTTTTGTCGTTATTCCGGCAGTTTCCGGGTATCTCTCATCCCGAAACGCAAACGACGTATCCCCGCGCGAAACGATGCGCATTATTACAGCCATAGATGGAAAGGCGGTTATTCACATGAACAGTGTTGTCAAGGGAACCGGCTATATCCTGGTTCATACTCCCGACATGGTGATCCACAACGGCACCACCCAGACCACCGAGCGCGTGGTCAATCCTGAGAGCGAGTACCTCAAGGAGCTGCCCAGCCACCTGCGCAGCTTCCAGGATGTGCTGGCCTACTGGCCCAACCAGACCTATATCGGCAATGTGACCCCCGCTCAGCTGGCTGAGCAGGGCACCTCCTGGGTGGACATGAAGTGCTCCGTTACCGATCGCCACGGCAAGTACGGCGAGATCATGCCCCAGGCCGAGTTCCTGCTGCTGATGCAGATCTGTGACTGCTTTGACGTGGTCAAGCTGGAGAAGGCTTTTGTGGCCGAGCACAAGGCTGCCATCGCCGAGCATCCCCTCTTTGACGAGGAGATGGTGGGCCGCCTGAACGAGGGTGTGGAGATCAGCGAGATCGAGCACCTGGTGAACGAGGAGCACGCTGAGGGCCTGTACCACAACAACAAGCTGGTGGGCTGTGTTAAGCGCGCCCACGACATCGACGTGAACCTGTCCGCCCATGTCATGCACGAGAACCTGGTGTCCAAGGCCTCCAGCGTGCTGGCTCTGCTGCATGCCGTGAAGAACGCCGGCATCGACAAGTCCGAGGTCGAGTACGTCATCGACTGCTGTGAGGAGGCCTGCGGCGACATGAACCAGCGCGGCGGCGGCAACTTCGCAAAGGCGGCTGCTGAGATCGCCGGCCTGCCCAACGCCACCGGTTCCGATACCCGCGGCTTCTGTGCCGGTCCTGCTCACGCCATTGTGGAGGCCGCCTCTCTGGTCAAGGCCGGCACCTACAAGACCGTTATCGTCACCGCTGGCGGCTGCACCGCTAAGCTGGGCATGAACGGTAAGGACCACGTCAAGAAGGGCCTGCCCATCCTGGAGGACATGCTGGGCGGCTTCGCCGTGGTCATCTCCCAGAACGACGGCGTGAACCCCGAGATCGACCTGTCCATCCTGGGCCGCCACACCGTGGGCACCGGTTCCGCTCCTCAGGCCGTCATCGGCTCTCTGGTGGCCGATCCTCTGGCCCGCGCCGGTCTGAAGATCACCGACATCGACAAGTACTCCCCCGAGATGCAGAACCCCGACATCACCAAGCCCGCCGGCGCCGGTGATGTGCCTCTGGCCAACTACAAGATGATCGCCGCTCTGGCGGTCAAGAACGGCGACCTGGACAAGAAGGCCATGCCCGAGTTCCTGACCAAGCACGGTCTGGTGGGCTGGGCTCCCACCCAGGGCCACATCCCCTCCGGCGTGCCCTTCATCGGCCCCGCCCGCGACGAGATGCTCGCCGGCGAGCTGAACACCGCCATGATCATCGGCAAGGGCTCCCTGTTCCTGGGCCGTATGACCAACCTCTTCGACGGCGTGTCCTTCGTCATCCGCAAGAACAGCGGTGAAGTGGAAGAGGGCGGCGTATCCACCGAGAAGGTGAAGAAGCTCATCGCCGAGTCCTTCCGTCAGTTCGCCGCCACTCTGGCTGTGGACGACGAGTAAGGAGGGAGACGCAATGGCTGACAAGACGAAAAAGCTGATTGCCGACACCTTCCTGGCCATCGCCGAGGGCCTGGAGACCGGCACGTTCGGCGCTAAGCCCAAGATCGCCGTCACCGCCATGGGCAGTGAGCACGGCGAAGAGACCGTGATGGAGGGCGCCGTCAAGGCCGCCCGCGCCGGCGCCGATGTGTATTTCATCGGAACCATCACCCATCCTGAGGTCACCACCGTTCCCGTGGCCGACGAGGACGAGGCCCACAAGAAGATGGAAGAGCTGCTGGAGACCGGCGCCGTGGACGGCGCTGTGACCATGCACTATCCCTTCCCCATCGGTGTGTCCACCGTGGGCCGCGCCGTCACCCCCGGCAAGGGCCATGAGATGTTCATCGCCAACACCACCGGCACCTCCTCCACCGACCGGATCGAGGGCATGATCAAGAATGCCATCTACGGCATCATCGCTGCCAAGGCCTGCGGCGTGGCTGACCCCACCGTGGGTATCCTGAACGTGGACGGCGCCCGTCAGACCGAGGGTGCCCTCAAGACCCTGAAGGAAAACGGCTACCCCATCACCTTTGCCGAGTCTGCCCGTGCTGATGGCGGCTGCGTGATGCGCGGCAACGACGTGCTCATGGGTTCCGCCGACGTGATGGTCACCGACTCCCTCACCGGCAACATCCTCTCCAAGATGCTCTCCTCCGCCTGCACCGGCGGCAGCTACGAGGCCGTGGGCTACGGCTACGGCCCCGGCATCGGCAAGGGCTATGACCGTCTGGTCATGATTATCTCCCGTGCCTCCGGCGCTCCCGTGATCGCCGGCGCCATCAACTACGCCGCCCAGCTGGTGCGGGGCAAGGTGTTCGAGGTGGCTGCCGCCGAGTTCGCCGCCGCCGAGAAGGCCGGCCTGGAGAAGCTCCTGGCTGAGCGCAAGGTCGCTGCCAACAAGTCCGCCGCTCCCGCGGAGGACGTGGTGGCTCCTCCCAAGGAGATCGTCACCGCCCAGATCCCCGGCATCGAGGTCATGGACCTGGAGGATGCCGTGAAGGCTCTGTGGAAGGAGAAGATCTACGCCGAGGACGGCATGGGTTGCACTGGTCCCATCGTCCGCGTGTCCGAGGCCAACAAGGACCGCGCCGTGGAGATCCTCAAGGCCGCCGGCTTCGTGTCCTGAATTTAATTGCATAGTTTATTCACAGATTGAGGGATTCCAACCGACCCCTGGGCGTAAATGCCTAGGGGTCGGTTTTTGTTTCTAAGAAATGAAAAAACTGTGTAAAATACGTGAAAAGATTCTGAAACTATTCTTGAAAAGGTGAAAATGGGGTGCTATACTGCCAATTGCAGTTGCAAAATAAGCTGTATACTTGAGAAAAGAAGGAAGTAATCTGGACATGAATATGAGCAAAAAGGTCCTGGCCGGCGTCCTGACCGGCTCTCTTCTGATGGGGGCGGCCCCTCTGGCCCTGGCCTCTCCCTACAATGACTCCAGCGTGACCGGCGGCAGCGAGGCCTGGAACGCATGGGTCGCCCAGTGGGACGCCGTCGCCACTGATTACACCAAGGTCTCCCTGACCCCCGGCGCCGATGAGACCGAGCTGAACTTCGCCTGGTACAGCAAGGTGGAGGACGGCAAAGCCGCCACTCCCGTGGTCCATTTTGGCACCGACAAGGAGAATCTGAAGACCTTTACCGGTACGGCGGATGCGGTGGACACCGCGCTCACCGACGGCGTGGCCTACCAGTACAACCATGTCACCGTCACCGGGCTTCAGGCCAACAGCACCTATTACTACACCGTGGAGCGCAATGGCGTCCAGTCCGACGTGGTTACCTATCAGACCCAGGACTTCTCCACCTTGAAGATTCTCTATGTGGGCGATCCCCAGGTGGGCGCCTCCAAGGGTCAGACCCAGGGAGATGTGACGCTCACTGCCGACTCCGGTGCGGGTAATTTGGCGGCCCGCAATGACAGCTTTGCCTGGGACCGTACCCTGGATATTGCCACTGCCCAGAACCCTGACCTCAACTTCATCATCTCCGCCGGCGACCAGGTCAACAAGACCGGTAAGGCCAAGGAGGAGGAATATGCTGGCTACCTGAGCGCCAGCGCTCTGGCCAGCCTGCCTGTGGCGACCACCATCGGCAACCATGATTCTCTGAACGCCGACTATATGTACCATTTCAATAACCCCAACACCACGGAGTATGGCAAGACGCAGGCCGGCGGCGACTACTACTATTCTTATGGTGCGGGTCTGTTCATCGTCCTCAACACCAATAACTACAACGTGGCCGAGCACGAGAAGGCCATCCAGGAGGCGATCGCCTCTAACCCTGATGCCAAGTGGCGCATCGTGACCATCCACCAGGACATCTATGGCTCCGGCCTGGATCACTCCGACACGGATGGCATGATCCTGCGCACCCAGCTGACCCCCATCTTCGATGAGTACGACATCGACGTGGTGCTCCAGGGCCATGACCATACCTACAGCCGTACCAAGATGCTCTACGGTGACGGTCAGACCCACGGCACTTATGAGTTCCGTCTGAACGACGAGGGCACCGACTACGATTGGGACAACGCCTACAACACCCAGACTGACGAGAAGATCCCTCTGTACCCCGAGGAGGGTGACACCACCGGTACCGCCGCTCACGATGCCTTCCAGGCCGACAACGGTTGCTATACCATTGAGAGCACCAGCGGCAACACCGTGACGAACCCCAAGGGAATCCTCTACATGACCGCGAACTCGGCCTCTGGCTCGAAGTTCTATGAGCTCATTGCCTCCCAGCAGGACTATGTGGCCGAGCGCAGCCAGAACTGGCTGCCCAGCTATTCCGTCATTTCCCTGAGTGAGGACACCTTCACCATCGATACTTACCAGATCACCGACGACGGCAAGACAGAGAAGATCGACGATACCTTCACCATCCGCAAGACTGCGGACGGTGTGTCCGCCGCCACTCTGGATGTGGAGGGAGAGACCTACTACCGCCTGCGCGACGTGGCTGCCTCCGTTTCCGGCACCGACAACCAGTTTGATGTACAGTGGGACAACGGCGTGGTCGTCAATACCGGTAAGGCCTACACCGGCGCTGTGCCCACCGGGACCCCCGCTTCCGGCGCTGCTTCTGCGCTGAATATCACGGTGGACGGCAAGACTGTCTCCACCAACGCCGTGCTGGCCGAGGGCAACTACTACGTGTCTGCGTCCTTCCTGGCGACTCTGGGTGTAAACCTGTAAAAAACGCCAAGCCCTGAATCAACCGACAGACAGCGGCCTCCGCGCCTGGTGCGCAGAGGCCGCTGTGCTACAAGAACGGAGTTTTGCCATGAAACAGAGAACCTTTTCCCACTTCCTGCTCCGCTGGGGCGTGCCACTTCTCCTTTTGGCAGTCTTTGTGGCTTTTGTTGTATCGATCAACCGGGTAGACAAAGTGCCGCTGGTCTCCCGGGAGGGTCAGACCTTTGAGAAGGGTGTAGTCACCCAGATTCTCCAGGATAATCTCATGCCTGACGGCAGCCGGGTGGGCGAACAGCGGGTGATGGTGCGCATGACGACCGGCGTCCGGGCTGGACAGGAGCTGGAGACAACCAGTTCTTCCGGCTATCTCTTCGGCGCGGGCTGCACTGTAGGTATGAAAGTGGTGGTCCTGCAGAGTGTGGCAGGGGAGTCCACCATTACCAGCGTGTACAGCCAGGATCGCGAGGGGGTCCTGTACCTCTTTGCCGCCCTCTATCTGGTGGTGCTGGTGCTGGTTGGCGGGAAACAGGGCCTTAAGGGCGCTCTGGGGTTGATTTTCACCTTTTTGTGTATCCTCTTTTTCTACTTGCCCCTGGTGTACAGAGGGTATTCCCCCTTCTGGGTGTCGGTGGGGCTGTGTGTGGTGACCACCGTGGTGACCATGTATCTGATCGGAGGACCCACCAAAAAAACACTGGTCGCCACCGGTGGTACGGTAGCCGGGGTGGTCATCGCAGGGGTGGCGGCCACATGCTTCAGCTGGGCCAGCGGCATCAGCGGCTGGAACGTGTCCGACATTGAGAGTCTCCTTACCCTCTGGAATGTGAACGGCATTCAAGTGGGAGGGCTCCTCTTCTCGGGGCTTCTCATTTCCAGTTTGGGGGCGGTAATGGATGTGGCTATGTCCATTGCCAGCGCGATTTCCGAGATCCATCAACAAAATCCCTCCCTGTCTAAACGGGCACTTTTTAAGGCTGGGATGCATGTGGGGCGGGATATGATGGGCACGGACTCCAACACGTTGATTTTGGCCTTTGCAGGCGGCAGCGTTTCGATGCTGCTGCTGGACTATGCCTATGATCTGCCCTATCAGCAAATCATAAACTCCAACAACATTGGAATCGCTATCATGCAGGGCCTTTCTGGCAGCTTTGGCATCGTACTGAGCGTACCAGTGACGGTGTGCCTGGCAGTTCTCCTCTATACCTGGAGAGAAAAAAAGCGCGGAACGGAGCAGCCGTAAAACAGATCTGATTATATCCCCCTCCCATGCTGGGTGGGGGATATATTTTGGCAGCAGAAAAGGCGGTAACATTAAAAAATCCCTTAAGAAGGACCCGGGAAAGAATGCAATCGCCTGGGTCCCCTTAAGGGATTTTATTTATATTCAGCTTATAATACGGGCCTGATCCAACCGCTGCCGAACCGGCAGAGGTGATGGATGTTTAGACGGTCTGGGCCTTGATCAGGTTGGTGGAGCCGCTCTTGCCGATGGGCACGCCGGCGGTGATGACCACGGTGTCGCCCTTCTGCACGGCGTCCTCCTTCACGGCCACTTCCACGGCCATGGAGAAGAGGCGGTCGGTGGAGTCCACGTCGCCGGTCAGGTAGGAGTGCACGCCCCAGGAGATGGCCAGCTGGCGGCGGGTGCGCTCATTGGGGCACATGGCCAGGATGGGGCAGGCCGGACGGTAGCGGGAGATCACCCGGGCGGTATGGCCGGACTGGGTGGGGGTCAGGATGGCAGTGGCGTCCAGATCCATGGCGGTCAGGCAGCAGGAGTGGGTGATGGCGTCGTTGATGCCCTGAATGCCGGTGAGCACGTGGCGCTGACGGAAGCGGTTCCAGTAGTTGATGGAGCCCTCGGCAGCGGTGACGGTGTCGATCATGGTCTGGAGGGCCTCCACGGGGTATTTACCGGAGGCGGTCTCACCGGAGAGCATCACGCAGGAGGTGCCGTCAAACACGGCGTTGGCCACGTCGGAGACCTCGGCGCGGGTGGGACGGGGATTGCGGATCATGGAATCCAGCATCTGGGTGGCAGTGATGACGGGCTTGCCCTGGCGGATGGTGGCCTTGATCATCTTCTTCTGGAGGATGGGCACCTCGTGGGCGGGGATCTCCACGCCCAGGTCGCCGCGGGCCACCATGATGCCGTCGGAGGCCGCAATGATCTCCTCCAGGTTGTCCACGCCCTCCCGGTTCTCGATCTTGGAGATGATGCGCACGTGCTCGCCGCCGTACTCCTTCAGGCAGGCACGGATGTCCTCCACGTCGCTGGCCTTCCGCACAAAGGAGGCGGCCACAAAGTCAAAGTCGTTCTCAGCGGCGAACTTCAGGTCGGACTTGTCCTTTTCGGTGAGAGAGGGGAGCAGGATGCTCACATTGGGGATGTTGATGCTCTTGTTGTTGGACAGCGGGCCGCCGTTTTCCACGGTGCAGACGATGTCGTGGCCCTCCACCTTCTCCACCAGCAGCTCGATGAGGCCGTCGTCCACCAGAATGCGGCAGCCGGGGCCCACTTCGTTGTGCAGGTTGGTGTAGGTGACAGAGACACGCTCGGCATTGCCCACGATCTCATCGGTGGTAAGGGTAAAGGTCTGGCCGCGCTCCAGCTGCACGGGATACTGCTCAAAGCTCTTGATGCGGATCTCAGGGCCCTTGGTGTCCAGAATGGTGGCCACGGGGACGCACATCTCGTCCCGGACATGCTTGAGCATATTCAGCTGGGCCAGGTGGCTCTCGTGGGTGCCGTGGGAGAAGTTGAACCGGGCGGCATTCATGCCGGTCTCGATCAGCTTGCGGATCATCTCCGCGTTGGAAACGGCGGGGCCGAGGGTGCAGATCACTTTGGTCTTTCTCAAAGCAGTTACCTCCAAACCATGTAAATGGCAGTTCAATTCCAAAAAAACAGTCTATCTATTCTTGCTTATCTTGATTATACCTTAGAATACGCGCGCGTGAGAAGCGTCAAAAATCACAAGAAACGGGGGGCGGACGCAGAATACTCCCCACGGCGTGACAAAAGAGAGGGAAAATGTTCCTTAAGTTTCTCCTTGCTGAAATGTGAAGAGATCTTGGTTGCTGATAGAGCTCACGCAGTAGAGGGTCAGGACCAGATCTGGGTCGATTTCACGCAGCGTATCCAGCAGATCCCCGTCAAAATAGCGCAGATCAATGGTGGTCAGCTCCGAACAGGAGAGGGCCAGGAAGGGGGCCAGGGCGCAGGAGAAGGACTCCCGCAGCAAAACGATCTTCTTTCCGTCCGGGTTGAGGTGGTTGGTCATAGTGGCGATGCCGTAATCCCCGCCGGAGTAGAGGGTGTAGGGATTGCCGCCGAACCAGTCCCGCTCCGCCACGCGCTCGGGGAACAGGAGGGACTGGGAAAAAGTGCCGGTCCGTTCCTGGGCGAAGGAGGGAGAGGCATAGGTAAAGTTTGTCTCAAAGCGCGGGATATATTCCGTAATATCGTCGGTACCCGCGTAAAGTGTGCCGGTTCGCTTTCCCTGGCTGCCTAAAAAGTAATCCTCATAGACCTTAGTTTCATAATTGGCGGGGTCGGTGTACTCGCTCGGGGTATGGATGCCGTAGTCCTGAGCGAGAATGCCGGTCAGCTCCTGCCAGGCCAGGAAGGCGCCCTCGGGCTTCCAGTGGTGATCGGTGCAGAAGAAGAGGGAGGCATAGTCCTCCTGCTGTGCAAAGAGCGGGCGCAGGTCCCAGGTATCCGTGCCATGGGCCTGGAGACCGGCGAGCAGGCGGTCGGCGTTGTCGTTGGCGTAATCGTAGATACCGGGGGGCAGGAGCGCCTCCTCCTGTCCGTCCTGGATCTTCTGAGGGGCGGCCACATAGAGGAGAGGGATGTCCCACTGTGCCAGGACATCGTGGAGGTCATTGACAGCCTGGATTTGGGGAGAGACATCCAGCGGCTGAGCATCCGGATAGGAGAAATTCAGCGTTCCGTTGGAGAGCCGGACCACCCGGGCCGCCTGGTTCACATCCTCCAGCATCCGCCGTCCGGACAGACGCTGAAAGCCGCCGTAGAGCTGGATAAAGCCGTGGCTTTGGTCCAGGTCCTCATTGAGGGCGGACTCGGCCTGTTCCACAAATTCCAGCACATAGCCCGGGTCCCGGCGGAGTTTGCCCAATTCCTCGCGCAGGGAGCTCTGGCCGGAGAGAAAGAGAAAGGCAATGTAGCACAGTCCCATGGCCAGCAGGAGAAAGAAGAGGACGGCAGTGATGGTCTCTTTCCGGTGTTTCATAGCGCGTCCTCCTTAGAAGTTGGAATAGATAAAGGGATTATAGGTTCCCTTAACAATGAAGCTGGCCGAAATCACCAGCAGCAGAAGCAGGGCCGCAGAGCAGCACAGATCCTGTGCCAGTGCGGCGCCGCCCTTCCAGTGGGCGGTCCGCGCCCCCAGCCAGGGGAGCACCGGGGCACAGCCCAGGACGGCCGCCAGAAGAATGGGGAGGTTGTCCGTGAGGAAGAGGGAGGCGTAGCCGTCCCACACACCGGCCGCGGGCGTAAACATGGCGTGGAGATAGGGCAGAGCCACGTTCAGCTGTTCTGCCCGGAAAAAGACCCAACCCAGATTGACCAGGAAGAAAGTAAAGAGCCACTGAGTCCACTTGGGCCAGCCGCGGCCCAGGCCGCAGAATTTCTCCAGAAATTGGAGGGCAAAATAGTACAGACCCCACAGCAGGAAGGTCCACGCGGCCCCGTGCCAGATCCCGGTGAGGAGCCACACCACAAAGAGATTGCGGATGTGCTTCCAGCGCCGGTCCACCCGGCTTCCGCCCAGAGGGAAGTAGACATAATCCCGGAACCAGGTGGACAGGGAGATGTGCCACCGATGCCAGAACTCGGTGACCGAGCGGGAGATGTAGGGGTAGTTGAAGTTTTCGAGGAAATGGAAGCCGAACATACGCCCCATGCCGATGGCCATATCGGAGTAGCCCGAGAAATCGTAGTAGATCTGGAGGGTGTAGCAGAGGGAGCCCAGCCAGGCCATCCCGGTGGAGAGGGCGTGGGGGGAGAGGCCGTAGGCAAAGTCGGCTACCACCGCCAACTGGTTTGCCAGGATGACCTTCTTGCCCAGGCCCACCAGGAAGCGGCATACCCCGGCGGAGCAGTCCTCCCAGGTCTCCCGGCGGCTGTCGATCTCTTCCGCCACCGTCTCGTACTTGACGATGGGACCGGCGATGAGCTGGGGGAAGAAGGAGATGTACAGGGCCACTTTCAGCGGATTGCGCTGGACCTGGCCCCGATCCCGGTTCACATCCAGCACATAGCTCATGGCCTGGAAGGTGAAAAAGGAGATGCCGAGGGGGAGCTCGATCACCGGGACGGTGAGGGAGAGCCCCAGCCGTCCCAGCTCGCCCAGCACAAAGGTGAGGTACTTGAAGACAAACATCAGTCCCAGGTTGGAGGCCACCGAGAGGACCACCGATACACGGGTGGACTTTCCACGGCTCTTTTGGGCGTGGACCCACAGGCCGAAGGCATAGTTGACCAGGATAGAGGCCATCATCACCAGGACGAACCAGGGCTCACCCCAGGCGTAGAAGAGAAGGGAGCCCACCAGCAGCAGCAGATTCTGGGCAGGGCGGCTCCACCGGCCCAGCAGGCGGCAGGGACCGTAGTAGCCCAGCAGCATCAGAGGCAGGAAGAGGAAGAGAAAGATGGAACTGGAAAACAGCACGCTTCAGGACTCCTTTTCAGCGAAAATCTCAGGTGATGAACCGCCCCACTGCCGGGATCTTGGACAGGAGCCAGGCCAACACAGCGGCACAGAGGAACACCAGCAGGGACAGCGCGGGCACGGCGGCCACCGGAGCAAAGGAGAGGGTGGAGATGCCGAAGTGGCGCAGCAGCATGATAAACAGATCGTGGCACAGGTAGATACCGAAGGTAATGGCGGAGAGCCCTGCCATCTGCTGGCGGCGGGAGCGCTCGTCACTCATGCCCAGGAGATAGCGGAAGAGCACAAAGACCGCCACGGCCATGGCGCACACCGTGGGAGAGAAATAGCTGTACAGGGTAAAATCCGAACTTCCGCTCCGGAGGGAGAGCCACTCGGTGCCCCATACGGTGACCGCGCCGCCCAGCAGACCCAGCAAATAGAGCAGCAGCTCCGTAATACGGCCCAGGGTGTAGGTTTTCAGATAGTAGCCTAGCACATAGTAGCCCGTGTAGCCCAGTACCAATTCCAGCTGCAGCTTGTCCATCCAGGTGGAGAGGGTCGCGCTGGGACGGATGCGCAGCAGGGTGGGCAGGAGCATGGCAAAGACAAAGACCAGCAGGAAGAAGAAGTGGAAGTCCGAGCGGGAGGCCCCCCGCACGAAGGCGCGCAGGAAGGGGGTGACCAGGTAGAGCCCCACGATCATGGGGAGGAACCAGAGATGATAGTGCAGCTTGCCCCACACCAGCTCCCGCAGGATTTGCATGAGTGCAGAGAGGGTGAGGGGCGTCCCGTTCAGGAACAGGGCAAAGAGCCCATATACCACGCTCCACACCACCAGTGCCACCACGATGCGCAGGATCTGCCGGAAGAAGAGGGAGCGGTAGGAGAGAGACTTCTTGGGATCCAGCAAAAACATCCCGGAGAGCATGACAAAAACCGGGACACACCAGCGGGTCAGGCCATCGTAGACGTTAAAGACCCGCCAGGCGCCGGAGGCCACCGGCACCTCGGAGATCCACCCGCCGGAGAGATGGAGGATCACCACCGCCAGGGTGGCGGCCACACGCAGCAGGTCGGCGTAGACCAGCCGCCCGCCCTCGCCCCGGGCCATGGCTCAGCTCCGCTGGGGGACGATCTCGATCCAGTACCCATCCGGGTCCTCGATGAAATATACCCCCATATCGCGGTTTTCAAAGCAGATGCAGCCCATATCCCGATGGCGCTGGTACATGCCGTCGAAATCGTCGGTGGTAAAGGCCAGATGGAACTCACACTCGCCCAGGTCGTAGGGCTCGGTCCGGCCCTTGACCTCGGTCAGCTCCAGGGTGAAGGAAGAGGAGCCGTCGCCCAGAAAGAGCAGACGGAAGGAACCGTCGGGGCCCTCTTTGGTACGGACGGGACGGAGATCCAGCGCCTTCTCATAGAAGTCCAGAGAGCGGCCCAGATCGAGCACATTGAAGTTGAAGTGGTTGAACTGAAGCATGGGAAACACCTCTTTGCAAAAGTGAAACTGCCCGCTCCCGATGGAGAAAGCGGGCAGTTTATCATATCATATGGGACGCTTCCGCGCAAGGGAAGGGGGGTTATGCCCGGTCCCGACTGCGCATGAATTCGGCCACCCGGCGTCCCGTGGGGGTGGCGGCCAGGCCGCCCTCGCCGGTCTCCCGCAGGGAGGAGGGGAGACTGGCGCCCACGGCGCCCATGGCGTCGATGACCTCATCGCAGGGGATCTGGCTGACCAGACCGGAGAGGGCCATCTCCGCGCAGGAGAGGGCGTTGACCGCGCCCATCACATTGCGCTTGACACAGGGGACCTCCACCAGACCGGCCACGGGATCACAGGCCAGCCCCAGGGTGTTGGCCAGTGCCATGGCACAGGCGTGGGCCATCTGCTCGGGAGAACCGCCCATCAGATAGACGATGGCGGCGGCGGCCATGCCGGAGGCGGAGCCCACCTCGGCCTGACACCCGCCCTCCGCGCCGGAGATGGAGGCGCGGCTGGCGATAACCTGTCCAAAGCCGGCGGCCACATACAGCGCCTCGATAAACCGGTCGTCGGGCAGGTCATAGCGCCGCTTCATGGGCAGAAGGACGGCCGGGAGCACGCCGCAGGAGCCGGCGGTGGGGGCGGCCACGATGCGGCGCATACAGGCGTTGCACTCCCCCATCTTGAGGGCGGTGGCGATGATATCGCGCAGGAAGGGGCTGCACAGGCCCGGGCCATCCCCGTCCAGCCGGGCGCCCTCGCCGCCCACCAGTCCGCTGGCGGAGCGGCGCTCGGGGTCATAGTCCTGCTCGGCGGCCTGCATGGCCTTCCAAAGGGAGGCCATCTTTGCCTTGGAGGACCAGGCCTTGACGCTGCGGTCGGCCACATCGTCCTCCAGAATGACCTGCCAGAGGGGCTTCTCCTCCTTCATGGCGATCAGAAGCATGGAATCCACGGAAGTAAACATACTTATTCTCCTCCTCCGCCCACATCCAGGTAGGTCACGCTCTTAATGCCGGGGTAGGCACGGATGCGCTCCACGGTGGCGGGTGTGATGGGTTCATCGCTCTCGATGGTAATAATGGCGTCGCTCCCCCGGGCATTGCGGTAGAGCTGCATGGAGGCAATATTGACGTTGTAGGCCGAGAGGGTATTGCTCACAGCGGCCACCTCGCCTACGCGGTCCTCATTGCGGATAATGAGGGTGTTTTTTTCGCCGGAAAAGACGGTGCGGATGCCGTCCACGGAGGAGACCTGAATGCGCCCGCCCCCCAGAGAGGCGGCCACCACCGCGATGCGGTGCAGATCCTGGTCCATGGCACGGATCTGTACGGAATTGGGGTGGGCGTCCTTGAGCACCCCGTGCCGGAAATGGAAGGAAAGACCCGCCTCTTCCGCCAGCTCAAAGCTCTGGGGAATGCGGGGATCGTCGGGCTCCATCCCCAGCAGGCCGGCGATCAGGGCGCGGTCGGTACCGTGGCCGCTGCCGGTGGCGGCAAAGGAGCCGTGAAGGGTCAGCTCCGCGCCGATGGGCGCGCTGCCCAGCAGCTTGCGGGCGATCAGGCCGATCCGCACGGCGCCCGCTGTGTGAGAACTGGAGGGCCCCACCATGATGGGTCCCATGATGTCAAAGATCGTCATACCGTCAAAGTGCCTCCTTAATTTTGGGACGGAGCGTGCCGCCCGACTTCATGCGGGCTGGGTCAGTCCGCTTTTTTATTGATAAATTCCGGCCGGAACTTACTATACACGATTTTTTGTTCCTTATACAGGCCGTAATAACCGGAGAGAGTGTAGGAGATCGCGATGCAAACGGCAAAGAGCCCCATGCTCTGGCCGGTAAACATGGCGCTGCTCCCCTCGCCGAAGAGCTCCAGGGCTATGAGCAGAGAGGTGATGGGGCAGTTGGTCACGCCGCAGAACACACAGACCATACCCAGTCCCGCGCCAAAGGAGGGGGAGAGGCCCAGCAGCGGCGCCACCGTACAGCCGAAGGTGGCGCCGGTGAAGAAGACCGGTACGATTTCTCCGCCCTTGAAGCCGGCTCCCAGGGTCAGCGCGGTGAAGAGCATTTTCAGCAGAAAGGCCTCCGGGCGGGCGTGGCCCTCCACAGCGGCATGGATGATGCTCTCGCCCGCGCCGTTATAGTCGAAGGTGAAGGGGTTCCACAGCCAGACCAGCAGCGTGAGGGCAATGACCAGAAAGCCGCCCACCGCCGCCCGCAAAAAGGAATTTGGGAAAAACCGCTGGTAGAGGTGGGGAACCGTATGCATGATGCGGCAAAAGAGAATGGAGAGCAGGGCAAACAGTACGCCCAGGACGATTACCTGGAGAAGTGCCACCGGACTCAGGTCGGGGATGCCGGTCAGTGGGAAGGCGGTGGCCGGAACGTGAAAGAGCTTGGCCACCCACAGACCCATGATGGAAGAGATAGCACAGGGGACGATGGCCGCGTAATAGAGCACCCCCACGCTGACCACCTCCATGGCAAACATGGCCGCTGTGATGGGGGTGCCGAACAGGGCGGAGAAAGCCGCAGCCATGCCGCACATGGTGATGATACGGCTGTCCTTGTCATCCAGCTTCATCCACTGGCCCACCTTGGAGGAGATGGAGCCGCCGATCTGGAGGATGGCGCCCTCCCGGCCAGAGGAGCCGCCCACCAGGTGGGTGAGGATGGTGGAGAAAAAGACCAGCGGCGCGGTACGCAGACGAAGGGGGACATTTTCCCGTACCGCCACCAGCACAAAGTTGGTGCCCTGGTCCTTTTCCAGGCCGCACAGGCGGTAGAGGGCCACAATACAAACGCCCCCCAGCGGCAGCAATCCGATCAGCCATAGGTGGGTGGTGCGGGCAGACGTCGCCCAGAAAAAGGCATGGTAGAAAGCGGCGCTCACACAGCCTACGATCAGTCCGATCAGGCCGGAAAAGATCAGCCATTTCAGCACACTTGCCGGTTCCGCCACCAGAGCGGAGAGCCGGTTCTTCCAGTCTTCCATGAAACAGACTCCTTTCCTGCGCGGGTGCAGGGAGGCTTCAAATTTGCCGGAATGTGATGCTATACCGCACAGTCTGTCAGTTGCCCTCATTATAACATAGGAGCGGGAGGAAGAAAAAGTTTTTTGCGGTTTTTCGTGGAAATATTCCTCTATTGTGCTATAATGGTACCGATTGAATAGACTGCAGCATAGGTTGCCCATGTGTGAAAGGGCCTATGATTCGATAAAGAGATGTCCTTTCCGAAAGGGGGAGGACCGCAGTCTGTGCAGAGCGCAGCGTTTCCGATTCGAGGGGGAGATGCTGCGCCGGTCTGATTTGAGAGAAAGAGGAGGAATCATCCTTGCAGCCGCCTATATGGATCAGTTTGTTGCTGGGAACTCTTTTGGCGGAAATACCCTTATCGGCCTGTTCCGCCGCACTGGATGAAGTCAGTTCAGAGAGCCTTCGCCGTCAGGCGGAGGAGGGAGAGCCGCGGGCGGTCCGGGTGCTGCGGTGCCTGACCCACCCCACCGTTTTTCTGCGGGGCGTGGCGCTGTGGCGGATGCTGTGTATGGGAACGGCAGGGGCCGCGGCCTGGAATCTGAGCGCAATCTTCTGTACAGGAGAGACCATGTGGGCGGCACAGGCCAAACGGGCAGCCGTTTTGCTGGTGGTGCTGCTGGGCTTTTATGTACTGACCTGGCTGACGCCGAGACGGGTCGCGCTGCACGATCCGCTGGGGGTATTGCGCACGCTCTGCCCCTGTCTGCTGCCCTTCGTGACGGCGGTGCGTCCCATTACCGGAGGGCTGGCCTGGGTGGTGCGGCAGATCCTGCGCCGCTTCGGCATCGACCCGGCGGCGGAGGGCGGAGCCATCTCGGAGGAGAATATCCGCCTCCTGATGGACATTGGAGAGGAACGGGGAGCCATTGACTCCACCGAAAAGGAAATGATCGAAAACGTCTTCGATTTCAACGACCTCACCGCGGAGGACGTGATGATCCACCGCACCGAGATCGTGAGCCTCTGGGTGGAGGACACGGACGAGGAGATCCTGCATACCATCGAGGAGAGCGGACTCTCCCGCTTCCCGGTCTATGACGAGGACCTGGACGATGTGATCGGCATTCTGTACAGCCGGGACTATTTCCTCAACAGCCGGAAGGAGCACCCCCTCCCCCTGCGGGAGCTGCTGCGCAAGGCCTATTTTGTGCCCGGGTCCGTGGCGGCAGGCAATCTCTTCCGGGATATGCAGAGCAAGAAGATCCATATGGCCATGGTGGTGGATGAATACGGCGGTACCTCCGGCCTCATCACCATGGAAGACCTCCTGGAGGAGATCGTGGGCAAGATCTATGACGAATTCGACCCCCAGGACGAGCAGGAGATCATCCGCTTGGAGGAAAATCTGTGGCGGGTGGCCGGTTCGGCCGAGCTGGATGACCTGGCGGAGGCGCTGGATGTGGAATTTCCGCCGGATGAGGAGGCGGAGACGCTGGGCGGCCTGGTCTTTGCCCAGCTGTCGGTCATTCCGGAGGACGGCGGCTGCCCCGTGGTGGATACCGTGGGACTGCACATTCAGGTGGAACGGCTCTCGGAGCGCCGGGTGGAGTGGGCATTGGTCTCCAAACTGCCCCCGGAGGATACCGAGGAAGAGGAAAAATAGGATTGCAAAAAAGAGGGCCCCGGATGTTTTCCACATCCGGGGCCTTTTTTGTGCAAAACTTTAGTTCTTCAGGCTCTGCATGGGGGCGGGGATACGGCCGCCGCGCGCCACAAAGGCATGGCTGGAGAAGGGGTGCACCGGCATGACCGGAGCGGAGCCCAACAGTCCGCCGAACTCCACCATGTCGCCCACCTTCTTGCCGGGGGCGGGGATGATGCGCACCGCAGTGGTCTTGGAGTTGACCATGCCGATGGCGGCCTCGTCGGCGATGATGGCGGAAATGGTGTCGGAGCTGGTGTCGCCGGGTACGGCGATCATGTCCAGACCCACCGAGCAGACGCAGGTCATGGCCTCCAGCTTATCGAGGGTGAGCGCGCCGCTCTGGGCGGCCGCGATCATACCCTCGTCCTCGGATACGGGGATGAAGGCGCCGGACAGGCCGCCCACGTGGGAGGAGGCCATGACGCCGCCCTTCTTCACCGCGTCGTTGAGGAGGGCCAGAGCGGCGGTGGTGCCGTGAGTGCCGCAGGCTTCCAGGCCCATCTCCTCCAGAATACGGGCCACGCTGTCGCCGATGGCAGGGGTGGGAGCCAGGGAGAGGTCCACGATACCGAAGGGGACCCCCAGACGGCGGCTGGCCTCCTGGGCCACCAGCTGGCCCATACGGGTGATGCGGAAGGCGGTCTTTTTGATGGTCTCGGCCACCTCATCAAAGGGCATACCCTTGACCGACTGAAGGGCGTGATGGACCACGCCGGGGCCGGAGACGCCCACGTTGATGACACAGTCGCCCTCGCCCACGCCGTGGAAGGCGCCGGCCATAAAGGGGTTATCCTCCACCGCGTTGCAGAAGACCACCAGCTTGGCGCAGCCGAAACCGGCCTGGTCGGCGGTGAGCTCGGCGCACTCCTTGATGATCCGGCCCATGACGCCCACGGCGTTCATGTTGATGCCGGCCTTGGTGGAGCCCACGTTGACCGAGGAGCAGACATACTGCGTGCGGGCCAGAGCCTCGGGGATGGAGGCGATGAGCTTCCGGTCGGCGGGGGTAGCGCCCTTCTGAACCAGGGCGGAGAAGCCGCCGATGAAGTTGACGCCGGTGGCCTTGGCCGCGTCATCCATGGCCACCGCGAAGGGGACATAGTCCTTGGCCTCGGAGGCCCCGGCCACCAGGGCCATGGGCGTGACCGAGATGCGCTTGTTTACAATGGGGATGCCATATTCCCGCTCGATGTCCTCGCCGGTGGAGACCAGGCGGTCGGCATAGCGGGTGATTTTATCATAGATCTTCCGGCAGGCGATCTTGGGATCGGAGTCGGCGCAGTCCAGGAGGGAGATTCCCATGGTGATGGTGCGCACATCCAGGTGCTGCTGGTCGATCATGTGGATGGTATCCAGGATTTCGTTGGTATTGATCATGTGCCCGGCTCCCTTCTTAAATGCGGTGCATGGCGTTGAAGATGTCCTCGCGCTGGATGTGGATGGACAGGTTGTGCTCCTTGCCCTGGCCCTCCATCAGAGCAACCAGCTCCGCAAAGGGAAGGTCGATCTGGGCGCAGTCCACCAGCATGACCATGGTGAAGTACTCCCGCATGATGGTCTGGCTGATATCCAGAACGCTGACCTTGTGCTCCGCCAGGAGAGCGGTGACAAAAGACAGGATGCCCACGTCATCTTTTCCCAAAACAGTTACAATTGCGCGCATAATTTGTTTCCTCCTCAATATCTCACGCGGTCTGCGCTTTACTCTATGTCGGATCATAAGCCCATGTGAACTACGCTCTCTTTCCGGCTTCTCCAAGTAAGGAAAACAGGGAAAGGGTTTGATGGAAAAGTGTTCGGCTGTGGCGGTCACTTTCCGAAAAAAGGCTTACAGCGGGATTATTATAGCATAGCATAATTTTGCTTGTAAACTGCATTTTCTACGAAAAACATGAAAAAATAAAGAAAAAAATGGTGCGCACGGGAGAAATCCATGC
Source organism: Pseudoflavonifractor gallinarum (assembly GCF_014982855.1). Classification (GTDB taxonomy): domain Bacteria; phylum Bacillota; class Clostridia; order Oscillospirales; family Oscillospiraceae; genus Pseudoflavonifractor_A; species Pseudoflavonifractor_A gallinarum. The sequence goes on from NZ_JADCKF010000009.1 coordinate 119,753, forward strand.
GCACCGCTCATGTGTCTTTCTATGGATTACATTTCGGAAATGACCAGGGAGCCCAGCTCTCTGCGGAAATCGGCGCACTGGGCGTCGCTGCCATGAAACTCCACCGTGGCGGGCTGGTCCCGGTCGATGGAAAACAGGCCCATAATGGACTTGGCATTGACCACATAGCGGCCGGAACAGACATCGATCTCACACTCATGCTGATTGGCCAGATTACAGAAACGCTTTACGTCGTCCAGTGAGGGCAGGTTGATCTGAAAACGACTCACTTGTCTCATCTCCCCAATAAAATTACGGCGGCGCGGATGCAGACTCCCGCGCCTTTTTTCTTTACGCTGGGGCATCCATGCCGTATAATAAAAGGATACGGGAATCCCCGCGTGTGCTGTCGAGCTGATATTAGGATATTATACGTACTTTACGCCCAAATGACAAGATAAAATATGAAAAGATAAAGCGAAGGAGATACCATGAAGATCGCCATTTATACCTTGGGCTGCAAGGTCAATCAATATGAGACCCAGGCGATGGAGGCTGAGCTCTCCGGCAGAGGGCATACCCTGGTCCCGTTTGAGGGACATGCGGACGCCTATATCATCAATACCTGTTCCGTCACGGCGGTGAGCGACAAAAAGTCCCGCCAGATCATCCGCCGGGCCCGGAAGGAAAATCCGGATGCCGTGATTGGGGTCTGCGGCTGTTATGCCCAGACCAATCCCGAGGCGGTCCGTGCGCTGGAGGTGGACCTGATCTCGGGTACCGCCGGACGCATGGCTTTTCTGGACGATCTGGAGGAACTGCTGGAGGACCGCCGGGCCGCCCGGATGGCAGGGGAAGAGCCCCGGGTGACGGTGGACAATGCCTTGCGCCGGCGCGCCTTTGAGGTCCTGCCCGCCGGCGGGCTGGAGGGGCGCACCCGCGCCATGCTGAAGGTGGAGGACGGCTGCGTCAACTTCTGCACCTACTGTATCATTCCCTATGCCCGTGGACCCATCCGCTCCCTCTCCATCCCGGAGGCGGAGGAGCAGTGCCGCCGTCTGGGGGCGGAGGGATACCGGGAGGTGGTCCTCACCGGCATTGAGATCTCCTCCTGGGGTGCCGAGTGGAAGGACGGTCCCACCCTCATTGATCTGGTGGAGGCGGTCTGCCGTGCGCTGCCCGAGGGCACACGGGTGCGTCTGGGCAGTCTGGAGCCCCGCACCATTACGGAAGAATTCTGCCGCCGGGCCTCTGTCCTGCCCAATCTGTGTCCCCATTTCCACCTGTCCATGCAGAGCGGCTGCGACAGTGTGCTCCGGCGGATGAACCGGAAATATGATACCGCACGGTATTATGAGAGCGTACAATTACTCCGGGAATACTTTGACCGCCCCGGCATTACCACTGATCTCATTGTAGGCTTCCCCGGGGAGACCGAGGAAGAGTTTGCGCAGACCCTGGCCTTTGTGGAGAAGTGCGCCTTTTCCGCCATGCACATCTTCCCCTACTCCCGCCGCTCCGGGACGCCGGCGGCCGCCATGCCCGACCAGGTACCCAATGCGGTCAAGGAGGAGCGGGCTCACCGGGCCGGGGAGCTGGCCCGCCGTCTGGAGGCGGCCTATCTGGAGCAGTGGGTGGGGAAGTCCCTCCCTGTGCTCTTTGAGGAGGAGCGGGACGGCCTCTGGCGGGGCCACGCTCCCAACTATGTGGAGGTCCTTGCCCCGGGAGAGGGACTCCATAATGTAGAAAAAGAGGTTAAAATTACGGATTGGAGTGAAAATCATCTGATTGGAGTGGTATAAATGAAACGGCGCGCCCTCTCTCTCAGCCTGTCCCTTCTGCTGCTGGCCGGATGTGCTCCTGCCCCGGAGCCATCCCCGACCGCTGCGCCCACGGCCAGCCAAAGTCCGGAGCCGGTCTCCTTTGATACGTTTTTAGCCGGGGTGAATGAGGCACGGCGCTCCGCCCAGGAGAGCGGGGAACCCATGGACATCTCGGCCTGGACATCGGACTTCCGGGAACAGAATAACACCTTTACCGAGGCCGAGATGGAACGGCTGCTCACCCCTCACAATCTGGAGAAGCCCCTCACACTGGAGACGGCCCGGGAGGACATCGAGACCTTTTTCACCCTCCTGCGCACCACATACGGCGCATATGACTATTTCGGCGGGGACGAGGTGTTCGGCCCGTTGGAGGAGCAGGCCATCGCGGCGCTGGAGAGCGGGAAAGAAGAGGGGGACATCCTGTATTCCAAGGAGATCCGGGACATCCTCTATGACGCGGTGAGTCCGGTCATCCGGGACGGACACTTTACGATTGGTAGAAAGCACCTCATCGAAGAGGTCCGGCAGGAGCCCTACTATGTGCCGGACCAGTACATTGCTGACCCGGAGGCGGAGGGATTGGACCCGGCCTATGTGAAGCCCACCATTGGACCGGACGGCGCCATCACCTACGGCTTTTTTGCCCTGAGCCATGACGGGAGCGATCTGCCCGAGACGCTGGGTGGGTATACCCTGGACTGGCAGCCCTGCGGCATGGCCGATCTGGAGGAGCCGGAGCCTTTTGTGTTTGCTGAGCGGGCGTATGAGGGCCTGCCCATGCTGGTGTCTCGGAAGATGAGCCCTTATGAAATGCTGCCAGAGAGCGAAGCGGAGCTGGAGCGGTTTGCGTCCTGCGGCGGGGAGTATGCCGACGCGCCGGTGCTGCTCTTTGATGTGCGGCGGAATTCCGGCGGAAGCGACCGGTGGATCATGGATTGGTTTGAGGGGTGGACCGGCCAGCCGTGCGCTTCCAGATGGGTTTTTGGACACCGGTACAGCCAGCTCTCCTGTAAGGCGTTCTCCTATCCGGAAGAACAGATGGGGAATTGGCGTGTCGCTCAGGAGGAGGGGACCTGGGTACCCCGGGAGGGGGTCACCTTCCTGCTCACAGATAAGGGAACGGCCTCCTCCGGTGAGACGGTGGTGGAATTTCTGCACTCCGTGGAGAATGTACTGGTGGTAGGGGTCCCATCGTCAGGATGCTCGTTGGTATCAAGCAACTGGCATTTCTATCTCCCCAATACCGGGATCGAGGTGTATTTCGGCACCGGGCTGAGCTTCTGTGAAGCGATGGAGAACCGGGACGGCGTGGGGTTTCTGCCCGACCTGTGGGTGAACCCCACGGAGGCCCCGGCGGCGGTAGCCCGCCTGTGCGCCTATTACGGCTTGAACCCACAATAAAACAGATCCCGCGGAGCTGATCAGCTCCGCGGGATCTTTTGCTTGATTCAATAGCGTTCCGGCCAACCCAGCGCCCGGCAGCACACATTGATCCAGTTCACCAGGCGCTCCCGGGGGAGCAGATAGTTGATGAGCAGGGACATGGCCACCCCTGCGCCGGTGTCGATCATACGGTTCAGGGCATAGCTCACATAGGTATCCACCGGGGTGTTGAAGAGTACAATGCACAGCACCACGCCGCCGGGCTGAACAGCCCCCACCCAGAAGACCTGTGCCAGAATAATCAGGATCACGACGCCCACAAAGAGGAGAGGTACCAGCAGGAGGCGGTTGCTTCCATCCGGGACAAAGATAATGTAGATCCGAAAGAGTCCCATTCCCAGAAAGCCGCCGATGATGGTGCCGAAGAGGCGGTTGCCGCCGTGCAGCTTGGAATGGTCCATGTTGGCGCCCATACCGAAGATGGCACCGATGCAGGCAAAGGTGGGGTTCCGGTTGATGAAATAGTAGATCAGGGCACAAAGCGAGGCAGAGAGGGCGGTCTTGAGATTGCGCAGACCCACGTGGGGAAGTGGGACGGGGGGCTTGTTCATGACAGACACTCCTGTGGAGAACACGGTGGTTCTCATATTTTGTTGACAAGACAAGAATACCATAGAACGGAATAGGATTCCATATTGCAGGAGAAAACTATGCAGTTTTTTGCATAAAGTTGTATAGACAAGAGAGCTAGTAGGATATCGTGGACTGTGCTATAATAGCGGGAAATGAGAGTGAGGAGGAACACTATGAGCCGAGCCGACGAACTGTTTATCCAAAATTGCAAAGAGATTCTGGCCCACGGAGTCTGGGACACCGATCAGAATGTCCGGCCCCGCTGGGAGGACGGAACGCCTGCCCATACCATCAAAGCATTCGGGATCGTCAACCGCTATGATCTGCGGGAGGAATTTCCCGTCCAGACCATCCGGAAGATGGCCTTCCGCAATGCGCTGGATGAGCTGCTCTGGATCTGGCAGAAGAAATCCAATCAGATTCAGGACCTGAACAGCCACATCTGGGATGCCTGGGCCGATGAGAGCGGTTCGATCGGAAAAGCCTACGGCTATCAGCTGGGCGTAAAGCACCGCTATCCTGAGGGGGAGTTTGACCAGGTGGACCGGGTGCTCTATGACCTGAAGCACAACCCGGCCTCCCGGCGCATTCTGACCAACCTTTATAACCATGCGGACCTGCATGAGATGCACCTGTATCCCTGCGCCTGGTCCATGACCTTCAATGTGAGCGGGCGCACCCTCAACGCTATTTTGAACCAGCGCAGCCAGGACATGCTCACCGCCAACGGCTGGAATGTGATGCAGTATGCCGCCCTGGTCCACATGCTGGCCCAGGTGTCCGGCCTGGAGGCCGGGGAGCTCATCCATGTCATCGCGGACGCCCACATCTACGACCGCCATGTGCCCATTGTGGAGGAGCTGCTGGAACGAAAGCCCTATGACGCCCCCAAGCTGTGGATCGACCCGGCAGTGGAGGATTTTTATGCCTTCACACCGGAGAGCCTGCGCCTGGAGGGATATCAGGCCCATCCGCTGGCCGGGAAGATCCCGGTGGCGGTATAACCAATCCGAAAGAAGAAAGCGGGGAGAGCCATGTACGCCATCGTAGCAGTGGATGAAAACTGGGGGATCGGCCGGGACGGGGACCAGCTGGTCTACCTCTCGGAGGACCTGAAACGCTTTAAGGCCCTGACCATGGGGCATGCGGTGATCCTGGGCCGCAAGACCCTGGCCACCTTTCCAGGAGGGAGGCCCCTGCCCAAGCGGCGGAATCTGATCCTCTCCCGAAACAAGGCATTTTGCTGTGAGGGGGCGGAGGTCTTTTCCAGTCTGGAGGACCTGTGCGCCGCCGCGCCGGAGGATGCCTTTGTGATCGGCGGGGGGAGCGTGTACCAAGCCCTCCTGGAGAAGTGCGACACCGTCTATGTGACCAAGATCCAGGCGGCTTTTCCTGCGGATACCTTTTTCCCGAACCTGGACCGTCTGCCGGAGTGGTATGTGTCCGAAGAGGGGGAGATGCTGGAGCAGGACGGCATCCGCTACCACTATGTGACCTACCGGAGGCGATAAGCATGTATCTGGACGACATCCGGGCCTACCGTCCGGAAAATGCCCAGGAGGAGGCCGACCAGCGCATGATGCTGGAGTATGCCAGGCTCTTCCCAGGGCGGCTTCTGACCCGGGAAAATGAGGTGGCCCATATCACCAGCTCCGGCTTTGTGGTCAATGCCGACGGCTCCAAGGTCCTGATGGCCCACCACAATATCTATCGGGTCTGGGCCTGGACCGGCGGCCATGCGGACGGGGAGGAGGATCTGCTCTCCGTGGCCCTGCGGGAGGCCCGGGAGGAGACCGGTGTAACCCATGTGCTCCCCCTCTCCTCCGACATCATGTCGCTGGACATCCTGCCGGTGTGGGGACATGTGAAGCGAGGCCGGTATGTGCCGGCCCATCAGCACCTCAACGTGACCTATCTGCTGGTGGCCGACGAGGGGGATGCCCTCACCGTCCGGGAGGGAGAAAACACCCGGGTGGGCTGGCTTCCGGCGGACGACCTGCTCTCCTATACCAATGAGTGGCAGATGGACGGGGTGTATACCAAGCTCCTCCGCCGGGCCCAGGCCCTGTTGGCACGGTAAGGCGCGGAAAAATGGATTGCCTTTTTCCACAAAATAGGCTAGGAATAGACCGGGTGGTGGTGTATAATATGGACAGCACCCATGTCTGCAAAGGAGGCAATCTGATATGATTCAACTTGATGTGTCCAACGCCACCGGTTTTCTTCCGGAGGACTGGCTGACATCCCGTACCGAGCGGCTGGAGCAGGCCCGCGGCTGGCTGGAGAACGGCAGCGGAGCCGGCGGCTCGTTTACCGGATGGGTCCACCTGCCCCGGGATTATGATAAAGAGGAGTTTGCCCGCATCCGCTGCGTGGCGAAAAAAATCCAGTCCGACTCCCAGGCCCTGGTGGTCGTGGGAATCGGCGGCTCCTATCTGGGCGCCCGCGCGGTGATCGAACTGCTCAAATCGCCCAACTATAACCTGAAGAAAAAAGACACGCCCGACATCTTTTTTGCCGGAAACGGGCTGTCCACCGACGCGCTGCTGGAGATCATCGACCTGGTCAAGGACCGGGATTTTTCTGTCAATGTGATCTCCAAGTCGGGCACGACCACTGAGCCCGCCGTGGCCTTCCGGATCTTTAAGAATCTGCTGGAGGAGAAGTACGGGAAGGAAGAGGCCCGCCGGCGCATCTATGCCACCACCGACGCCCACAAGGGAGCCCTCAAGGGACTGGCTGACTCGGAGGGGTATGAGACCTTTGTGGTACCCGACGCGGTGGGCGGACGCTACTCGGTCCTCACGGCTGTGGGCCTTCTGCCCATCGCGGTGGCCGGTATCGATCTGGAGAAGCTGATGGAGGGCGCGGCCCAGGCGATGGAGGCCCTCTCCGTGCCGGGGATGGACAACCCTGCTTGGCAGTATGCCGCCGCCCGCCACGCTCTGTACACCCTGGGCAAGCGCACCGAGATCCTGGTGGGCTATGAGCCCGCCTTCCGCTTCTTTGCCGAGTGGTGGAAGCAGCTCTACGGCGAGAGCGAGGGCAAGGACGGCAAGGGACTCTTCCCCGCCAGCGTGGAGTTCACCGCCGACCTCCACTCCATGGGACAGTATATCCAGCAGGGCGAGCGGCTGATGTTTGAGAGCGTGGTCCGGTTTGCCGAGTCGCTGGGGAGCTTCACGATCCCCCATGATCCGGACAATGTGGACGGCCTGAACTTCCTCTCGGGCAAGCCCCTGTCCTTTGTGGCGGAACAGGCCATGCGGGGAACCCTCCTGGCCCATGTGGACGGCGGCGTGCCCAACCTGGTCATCCAGGCCGCCCGCCGGGATGAGCACACCGTGGGCGAGCTGATCTACTTCTTTGAGTATTCCTGCGGACTGTCCGGCTATCTGCTGGAGGTCAATCCCTTTGACCAGCCGGGCGTGGAGGCCTATAAGAAGAATATGTACGCTCTCCTGGGGAAACCGGGTTATGAGGCCCAAAAGGCAGAGCTGGAGGCGCGGCTGGGCCATTAAGCGTGTTCTTAGAGTGAAAAGGGACTGTTGTGGTGATAAGTACCCAAAGCAGGCGGAACCTTTCTTTGAAATTTAAGCAAACTTCTGTAAATCAGTTGCAATCTAAGCTTTGATATGGTAACATGATACAAAGACCGGGGGAGTCCCGGTGGACAAATAAGGAGTGATAATTATGGTGAGAGTGATCATGGGTGTCAAGGGCACCGGTAAGACCAAGCAGATGATCGACCTCATTAATTCTGCCGTTCACAGCGAGCACGGCAATGTGGTATGCATTGAGCGCGGCGGTAAACTGACATATGACATCCATTCCAAGATTCGTCTGGTGGAGTCCAGCAACTACGACATGGGTACCTTCGAGTTTATGAAGGGCTTCATCAGCGGCCTGTATGCCGGTAACTATGACATTACCCATGTGTTCATCGACAGCCTGACCAAGATCGTCAATGCCGATGTCACCGATCATACTCTGGAGGAGTTCCTGGATTGGCTCAATTCCTTCTCCGAGAAGAACAACATCAAGTTCACCGTGACCATCAGCGCTGACCGCGAGCTGGCCAGCGAGGGCGTACAGAAGTACTTCTAATTTGGATGATATGGACGGCGGGACCGCATGTGCGGCCCCGCCGTTTTGCATCTTTTCGGGGCTCACAAAAAAAGATAAAAAAATTTTTTCAGAGTGTGCGATAAAAATAGGGAGCTGTGCGTTATATGGGTGAAGAGACCAAAAGAGATCCACATACAAACTTGATTTTATATTAGAAGGGAAGGATCAGTTATGATGAAGCAGAATCGCTGGAAGAAGAGTGTCGCCGCTCTGACGATGGCAGGTGTTTTGGCTCTGGGTATGGCGGCGGGGGCCGCGGTGGTCCGACAGAAGATCACGGCGGAGCTCCGGCCCGACATCACGGTCAAGGTCAACGGAAAGGTGCAGGATCTGGACAAGGACGCCATCAGCTACAATGGCAGCACCTATCTGCCGGTGCGTGCCATCGGTGAGGCGGTCGGCATGGATGTGAACTGGGACAGCAGCACCCAGACGGTTTCTCTGGATGGGGCCAGCAACTGGGACGACGTGGACGCCTACATCACCCTGGCAAACGCCAAGACCATCGCCCTGGAGGATGCGGGACTGAGCGCCAGCAAGGTCACCTTCACCAAGGCGGAGAGCGGATGGGATGACGGACGCCCGGTCTACGATGTGGAGTTTACCTATAACGGGAAGAGCTATGACTATGAGATCTGCGCCTGGACCGGCAATATCATCTCCCGCGACGGCCAGTACTGGAACGATAATTGGGATGATAACTGGGGCAACGGGAACGGCAACGGCAACTATATCGGCATGGCCCGGGCCAAGACCATCGCTCTGGAGGATGTGGGGCTGAGCGCCAGCAAGGTCACCTTTACCAAGACTCAGGGGGACTGGGATGATGGCCGGAAGGTCTATGACATCGAATTTGTCTCCGGCAGCACCAAGTATGAGTATGAGATCGCCGCAGCCACCGGCACGGTCCTGAAGCGGGAGCATGAGAGCTGGAGCGGCGGAACCAGCAGCAGCACGGCCATTGGCGTGGAGAAGGCCAAGACCATTGCGCTGAACGACGCGGGACTGAGCGCCAGCCAGGTCACCTTTACCAAGGCGCAGACCGACTGGGATGACGGCCGGATGGAGTATGATGTGGAGTTCCGCAGCGGCGGTATCGAGTATGAGTACGAGATCGACGCCTATTCCGGCGCGATCCTGAGCCGGGATGTGGACCGGGATTGAATCCCATGTGGAAATGATCGGGAAACTCTGCTATACTGAGCCCATAAGCTGTAACGGGGGGATGGCCGGCGGCCATCCCCTTTTTGTTAGGGCAAAGGGGGAATGAAGCGTGTTTCTGATGATGGAGGGCGCGTGGGAGGCGGGGCGCCGATTGGCCGCTACCGACTGTGAGGCTCTGCTCCGGCGGATCGGGCAGGGCGACGCGGAGGCCTTTGAGCACTTTTACCGCGCCACAGATCGGGCGATCTATGCCTACGCTCTCTCTCTGACCCGAAACCACCATGATGCGCAGGATATTATGATGGAGGCCTATCTCAAAGTGCGTTCGGCCGCCCATCTCTACCGGCCGGGCGGAAAACCCATGGCCTGGGTCTTTACCATTGTCAAAAATCTGGTGCGGGATCAGCAGCGGCGTACCGGCCGGGAAGAGCTGATGGGGGACTGCCCCGAAGGGGAGCTGGCCATTCCGGAGAGCGACCGGAGCGATGAGGCCATGGTCCTGCGCCAGGCCATGCGTGTGCTGAGTGCAGAGGAGCGGGAGATCGTACTTCTCCACGCGGTATCCGGACTCAAGCACCGGGAGATTGCCGGAATGCTGGAGCGACCCCTTTCCACGGTCCTGTCCAGGTATCACCGGGCGCTGGGAAAGCTGCGCGCCGCGCTGCTGGAATGCGAGGAGGTGTGAGGATGAGAAGAGAATGGAACGACCGTGAGGTAGAACAGTTGCTGCGCCGCGCCGTGGACCGAAGCGTCCCCGATGTGTTTGAGCAGGTCTCTTCTGAGGAGGTCCCTCCGCTGCTGAATGAGGACCACATCGTCCCCTCGCCGGTGCGCCGCCGCAGGCGGTGGCCCATTTTTGCGGCGGCCTGTCTGCTGCTGTTCCTTGCAGGGGCATTTTATCTGTGGATGAGTACGGCGGCCATCATCTCGATTGGAGAAGAGCCGGAGATCGAGATGGCAGTCAACCGGTTTCAGCGGGTCCTCCGGGTGGACGGAATAGCGGATGACGCAGTCCTGGGCCAGATGACCCTGGAGGGCGCGGAGGTGGAAGACGCGCTGGAGAGCGTGTTTACTGCGCTGGCCCGACAGGGACTGTTGACCGGTGGACTGGAGACCCCGGTATCGGTAGACGGCGGGAGCTGGCGTTACAACCGGGAGCTGCTGGATCTGGCCCAGGAAGAGCTTCAGGAGGCGTGGGAGGAGTACGGCGGAATACAGCCGCCCGCTCCGAGTGGGGATGATATGGAGCCGGATCTGCCCTCTCCCGAACCCACACAGCCTGTGCCCTCCGCTGCGCAGCCATCTTCCCCAGGGACGGCTGTGACGGCGGTGCCCAGCACCTCTCCGACGACTGTTACCATGGCCCAGGCCCGGGCTGCGGCACTGGCCTATGTGGGCCTGAGCGAGGCGGACGTCGTCATAGAGAAGGAACAGCAGGACTGGGACGATGGGCAAATGTACTATGAGCTGGAATTCCACAGCGCCGACACCGCGTATGAGTGTGTCGTGAACGCTGCCGGCCAGGTGGTCCAGTGTGAACAGGAGCCGCTGCACGGCGGGGGCGGTGCTATGGAGCGCAACGGACAGAGCGCTTCCATCAATGCCCGCCAGGCGGCCGAGGCGGCATTGGCCCATGCGGGCGTCAGCGCCGCCCAGGTGGAGGACTGGAGCAGCGAGCGGGAGGAAGACAACGGCGTAGTCTATTATGAGGTGGAATTTCAGTGCGGCGCCGTAGAGTATAAATATCACATTGACGCACAGAGCGGAGCGGTGCTGTCCTATGAACAGGAGAGCTGACCGCCTGTTGGAAGAGAAAAAGAGGCCCCCGGCACGTAATCGTGCCGGGGGCCTCCGTCTGTTTTTGAGAAGGGATTATTTCGCCTTGGCCAGGATCACACGGATCTGACCGCCATCAACGGCCGGTTTATCATAGTAGCCGGTGAGGGTATAATCCCCGTTGTTCACCCGGGAGAGGCTGGAGTAGTAATAGCTGTCATTGCGGATCTCGTAGACGGCCACCTGCTCAGAGACCGGGTATTTCTGATTGTCAGAGGAGATGGCGGTGGTAGAGGAGACCGAGTCCAGCGCGACCTCGCTCAGGTTCCGGACACGTTCGGGGGACTGAACGGAACCGATGACCTGGCAGGCTCCCTTGTGTACACCGTAGACCGTATTGGTGGTGACAAGAGGAATGGAGGTTCCGGCCAGGTCCAGGGTGTAGTTGCCCATCAGGGTCATACCGGCGTTGATCTCCTTGGCGGAGGTAAGTACGCCGTAGGAATGCATATCTCCGGTGACATCTTCCAGGATAAGACGGTCAATCTCGCCCTGTTCATTGGTGGAGTAGAAGCGTACCGCGTCGCTCTTGAGCTTCACGCCGCTCAGACGGTTGGGATAGACCCGGATGGCGGTGGTATCGTCGTAGGTATCCAGGATCTCCACATTGTCGGCCAGAGTATAGTCCCCCAGCTTGGTGGCGTCGGAATTAAAGGAGCCGGAGAGACTGGAGCTGGAGAGACGCTTGACCTGGATGGAGTCTCCGCTTCCGGTCACCCGCACCAGGTCACCCTCGTCCCAGTATTTATCCCGGGTGGGATAGGTAGCGGTGGCGCCGGAGGTGGTGACCAGAGTGATGGAGTAGCTGGTATAGGAGTCGCCGTTTTCGTCCACGTAGGAGCTGTTCTGTACCGCGGTGACCATGCCGACCACATCGGAAGATTCGCCCAAAACGCCGGAGGAACGGATGGCGGCAACGCCGCCGTCCCGGCCCAGCAGCAGGGTAACGGCATCGCCGGTACGGAACTGGCCCAGGTCGCTGACGGAGTAGACCGCGTCGCTGCTCTCCAGAGGATACTCAGTTCCGGCTACCGTGACCGAGATGGGACGGGAAGCAGAGGGAGAGACCCGCTCCAGCGTACCGGTTACCTTCTTGCTGTATGCCCAGAGCTGGTTCATGGAGTCAGACCAGTAGACCACATCCAGAGGCTGGATGGCCTGAGAGGAGGCGAGCTTTCCGTCCCGGTACACGGTGACGGAGGAGAGAGAGAAGGGAAGCTTGGAGGTCCAGCTGCCCTCTGCCACCACGGGGCCTTCCATGGCCGAGTTGACCAGAGCGACCCGGTCCAGCGTACCGTTCTGATCTACCAGGTTGAGGCCGGGCTCCAGCGTATTGAGATAGTAGCTCCCCTGTTTGGTCTTGGCAGTCATGAGATTGTAGAAGAGATAGAGGGCGTCTTCCCGGGTCATGGGGCTGTTTTGGGTGGCGGTGACCCCCTCATCCAGGCCCAGATTGTGATAGGCGGCCATCTGGCCGGCGGGATAGGCGCCGGTAAAGTCCTCTGTGGTGTAGCCCAGCAGGGGCAGGACCATGGTCACACCCTCGGCCAGGGTGATGTTGGCCGAGGGGTGGAAGGTACCGTCCAGATAGCCCGAGACATACCCGGCCGATGCGGCGGCCTGTACATAGGGGGCGGCCCAGTGAGTTCGGGGCACGTCGGGATAGGGAGAGACACTGGCAGCCTCTCCGGCGCTGTCCCGGTAGGGAGAGGCGGCGATCACCATTTTGGTGAACTCCGCCCGGGTGACATAGCGGTCCAGGTGAAGGTCGCCGTTTTCATCCCCCACCAGAATGTCCAGGGCGGAGAGGACCTGGCCCGCCTCCTCCTCAGAGGGGATGGCGGCCAGGGAGGCGGGCATCAGACCCGCCACAAGCGCAGCGGACACAAGTCCGGCGAGAAGCGGTTTTTTCATATAAAAACTCCTTTTTCTCCGACGGGAGGGTATGGGATTACTCATACCGCAGCGCGTCGATGGGATTGAGGCGGGCGGCCTTGTTGGCGGGGAGGTAGCCAAACAGAATACCGATGCCCACCGAGACGCCAAAGGATACGGCGATACCGCCGATGGTGGGGACTGCAACAAAGCCGTTGTTGGTGGTGTTGAGGGCAAACGCGATGACGTTTGTCAGGACGTTGGCCATGATAATGCCCAGGACGATACCGATGGCCCCGCCGATGGCGGAGGTGGTACCCGCTTCAATGATAAACTGGCTGCGGATGTCCTTGCCCTTGGCGCCCAGGGATTTGCGGATGCCGATCTCCCGGGTGCGCTCCGTGACCGAGACCAGCATGATGTTCATAATGCCGATGCCGCCCACCAGCAGAGAAATGGCGGCGATGAGGATCAGGATCATCATGAGGGTATTGACCATGGAGTCCATGGCGTCCATCATCTCGGCCGAGGTCATGACAAAATAGTAGTCCGAGCTCTGGAAGGTCTGATAGAGGCGGTTTTCGATGATGCCCTTGGCCGCGGAGGCGGTGTCGCGGGTGGTGCTGGTAAACATATAGAAGTTGGCGTCCGCCATGCCGTTGAGCCGGAGCGCGCTGGTATAGGGGATGTAGATAATATCGTCTCCGCTGCCCTCACTCAGATCGGCCACGGTGTCCAGCACACCGACCACCGTATAGGGCATGCCGCCGATGGAGATGGTCTGCCCCAGCGGATCGCCGGAGAAGGCGTTTTGCGCCAGATAGGCGCCAATCACACAGACGTTTTGAAACCGGTCCACATCCACGAATTTGAGAAAGCGGCCGGTGGCGAGGGTCTCACCGCGCATGGTGGAGCCCTGCTCGCCCAGGAAGGACTCGCCCACGCCATAGAGGCTGGTGCGCTCATACTCTTCCGTGCCCTGGCGCACCTTGGCCTGGGCGGTGACGTAGGGGGTGACGCCGGAGATATAATCGGGATACTTTTCGGCCAGAGCATACATGTCTTCCGGCTCGATGGTACGGGAAGAGCCCATGCCGCGGCCGTAAATCTGGACCTGGACCAGGTTGGAGCCCATGCTCTCAAACTGATCATTCATATAGTTCTGCATGCCGTTGCCCAGGCTGGTAATGATGATCACGGCGGCTACGCCGATGATAATGCCCAGCATGGTGAGCAGGGCCCGCATTTTGCTGGTAGCCAGGGATTTGACCGCCAGACGGAAGGATTGGGAAATGTTCATGCCTGCCCCTCCTCACTGTGGAACACACCGGGGGGGATGTCCTCCTCCTCTTCACCGGAGAGGGTGGGCTGGACGACCGCGCGGGGATCGCTGGCATCTCCATCGTAGATGATCTGTCCGTCCTGAAGGCGGACGATGCGCTTTGCCTTGACGGCGATGGAGTTATCGTGGGTGATGAGGACCACCGTGTCCCCCTCTTCATTGAGCTTGCGGAGAAACCCCAGGACCTCCCGGCCGGTACGGGAATCCAGGGCGCCGGTGGGCTCGTCGGCCAGGATCACCGAGGGATTCCCCGCCAGAGCCCGGGCGATGGAGACACGCTGCTGCTGTCCGCCGGAGAGCTGATTGGGGAGGTTTTTGCGCTTGTCGGCCAGCCCAACCCGCTCCAGGGAGCGGATGGCCCGCTCATGCCGCTCGTCGGCCGGGATACCGGCGTAGAGCAGGGGGAGCTCCACGTTTTCCTGCACATTGAGCTTGGGGATCAGATTGTACTGCTGAAAGATGAAGCCAAGCATCTTGTTGCGGATCTCAGCCTGCTGGTCGTCGTCCATGGTCGATACGTCCACGCCGCCCAGATGATAGGTCCCGGAGGTTGGCACATCCAGACAGCCGATGATATTCATGGCCGTGGATTTGCCGGAACCGGACTGACCGACGATGGCCACGAACTCTCCCTCGTCGATGGTGAGGTTGATGCCGTCCAGTGCGTGGACGGTCTCGGTACCCATCTGATAGATTTTATAGACATCCTTGAGTTCGATGAGATGTTCCAAGGCTTAGCCTCCCATCATCATTGCCATGGCGCTGGAGGACTCGTTCTTTTTCAGGACAATATCGCCCTCCTGCAGGCCGTCCAGGATCTCGATGTACTCGTCGTTGTTCCGGCCCAGGGTGACCTTTCGGGTCTCAATGGTGCCGGGAGAGATCATGGTGCCGTTTTCGTCGTACACGGCGTCGGGACCGGGGAGCTTGACGGAGCCGCCGTCTGCGCGGTCTACGGTGTCGATGGGAACGCACAGGGCCTGGCCCGAGCGCTCCACGATGATCTTGGCCGAGACATTCATGCCGGGGTAGAGCCCCTCCGGATTATCCACCTGGACCGTGACCGGATAGGTGGTGACTCCGTTGGCGGTGGTGCCGTTGATGTTGATTTTGTCGACACGCCCGGTAAAGGTCTTGCCGTCCAGAGCCTCGGAGGTGATCTCCACCTCCTGGCCCACCTGGATCTTGCTGATATCCAGCTCGTCGATGGGCAGGTCGAAGGTGAGGGCGCTCAGGTCATAGATGACAGCCGGATAGCTGACACCGGTGGTTCCCGTATTTCCACCGGAGGTGGTGGAGGTGCCGTCGATGTTGTCCCCTACATCCAGATTCTTTTCGATGACCGTGCCGTCGATGGTGGAGGTGATGGTGTAATTCTCCAGGCTGTCCTGGGCGCTTTGCAGGGTCAGCTTGGCATTCTCCACATTCAGGCGGGCATTTTCGATCTGGGTGGTGATGGAGTCGGCATCGAAGGAGCCGATGGTCTGACCGTCGGTGACCGAGTCCCCCTCTTTGACGGGGAGAGAGGCCAGTTCACCGCTGGTCTTGGCGACCACGGTCTTTTTGGCGGCATACTCAAAGGGACCGGAGGCGGCACAGGAGAGGGTGCCCACGGTGGCGGTTCCCGTGGAGGAATCGGTGATGATGCCGGGGTTGGTCACCGAGATAGTGACCGTGCGGGTCAGGGTGCCGCCGGTACCCACCTCCTCCAGCGGAGAGATGTCGGTGACCGTGCCGGTGATGGGCTGGGCCGTGCCGTCCACGACCACCGTGGCGCTCTGGCCCAGGGAGAGAGAGGCGGCATCCGCGGAGTGGAAGGGGACCTTGAGCTTCATGGTGGAGCGGTCCAGAATGTCGGCCACCTGCTGTCCGGCGGTCACATTGTCGCCCTCGTCCACGTAGAGCTTGGAGATGATGCCGCTGGCATTTGCGGTGAGCTTGGCATCCTTGGCACTGCTTTTCAGATTGTCGTACGTAAGCTGGGCCTGCTGAACGGCCAGTCGGGCCTGTTCAATGGAGGTCTCCACATCGCTGGCATCGATGCGGAAGAGGACATCCCCCTTGTGGACGGTGTCGCCCTCTTCGAAGGGAGCCTCCAGGATCTCGCCCCGGACCAGCGTAGTTACTTTATAGGAGTGGATGGGGGAGATGGTACCGGTACCCGACACGGTGACCGTCAGGTCCTGCATAGAGACTGTTTCGGGAAGATAGCTGCCGGCCATGGCCATCTGTGTGCCGCCCATGCAGCTTTTCAAGAGAAAAGCCACAATGGCCACGATGACCACCAGCACAATGAGCCGCTTGACCCATTTGCGCTTTTTCTTGGGCGGTTTGAACTTGGGGGCATGTTCCTTTTTGGCGGGTGCGGCGGGTTCCGCCACAGCCGTGCCCTGGGTGAGTTGGGTTTGTTTCATACGTATCTCCTTTTCCTAAAGTGGCTACGGCAGCTCCGGTTTGGAGACCATGCCGCGCTGAAGAATATCAAAAATGCGGACCAGACGCGCCCGGGCAGGGGCGGGGTCCTCCATCTGAATCCCGGAGAGGATGGCTGAACCGGTGACGGCACACAGCAGATGAAAGCTCTCACGCAGATCTTCTTCATGCCGCAAATCCAAACAGGTCGGATCGATCTGGTCCAGAAGACGGAGCAGCGGCGGCTCCGGAAGATCGGAGCGGAGAATGAGATCGGGATTCATGGGATGGTTGAGCTGCAGGATGCGCACCACCTCTTCAAACGCGCGGTCCCGCTGTGGCAGGCGGTAATAGGCCTGCAGCTGGTCAAAAAGATCCAGCAGGGCGGGAAAGGGGTTTCCGCCCCGGCTGCGCAGCGCGGAAAGGGCGGGCGCCTCCAGTTGATGGGCATAGAGATCCAGAAGATAAAAAAATAACTCCCCCTTGTCGCGAAAATACATGTAAAAGCTTCCGCGGGAGATGTCGGCCTCCTGAATGATCCGGTTAATGGAGGCATCGGCAAAAGGGACCCGTGCAAACTCCTTTCGGGCGGCGCAAAGCAGTTTCTCCTGCTTTTCCGGCGGCAGGCGGAAAAAGGTGCTGCTGGGCAATCATCGACCACTCCTTCCTGCATGATATGACAACTTGTCATATATCATCATAGAGGACCGTATGACATCTGTCAATCAAAGGGCGGCGGAGTTTAAAGAATCTTAACATTCACCGGAACAAGAATACACCTTTCACCCGGTGAAAAGTCAAGAGAAAAGGGACAGTGGTATGATACCGCAGAAAAAGCTAAGTCCCGACTAAAAAAGGATGAAGATTTTATTAAAAAATGGCAGGTATATCGGGCGGGGCAGGATGATTGACGGACGGGGAAAATGCGGCTACAATGGCCTTACCAACATTCACAGGAGAAACGGAGTGTGTACTATGCAGTCGATCTTTGACCGGGCAGTAGACCGAAGAGGGAGCGGGAGTGTCAAATGGGACCGGGCAGACAAGAATTTTGGAGGAACGGATCTCCTGCCCATGTGGATTGCCGACATGGACTTTCCGTCGCCCCCGGGGGTGCTCGTGGCACTCCGGCAGCGGGTGGAACAGGGGATTTTTGGATACAGTGTACTGACGGGAGCGTACTATGAGGCGGTGATCGACTGGATGGCCCGCCGTCACCAGTGCGAGGTAAAGCGGGAGTGGATCGTGTTCGCACCGGGTGTGGTCTCCGCATTGAATTTCGCCGTACAGGCTGTGACGGAGCCGGGGGACGAGGTGATGATCTCCACGCCGGTATATGCCCCCTTCTACCGGGCGGTGGAGGAGTGGGGACGGGTGGTAAACCGGTGCCCGCTCAAGCGCTCAGACGGGCGGTATACCTTTGACTTTGAGGAGATGGAGCGGCGCATCACCCCCCGGACCCGGGTGCTGATGCTCTGCTCTCCTCACAATCCGGTGGGCCGGGTCTGGACACGGGAGGAACTGGAAGCGCTGGGCCGGTTCTGCCTGCGGCACGATCTGATGGTCATTGCCGATGAGATCCACAGCGACCTGGTATTCCAGCCCCATACCGTGTTCTGGAATGCGCTGCCCGAAATGGCCCAGAGGACCATCCTCTGCACAGCACCCAGCAAGACCTTCAATCTGGCGGGGATCCAGACCTCCAATATCATCATCCCCAATGAGGAACTGCGGCGGAGATATCGCTCGGTGGCGGAGCGCCATCACGCCCTCTCGCCCAACGCCTTTGCAGAGGCGGCGGTCGTGGGTGCCTATCGGGACTCGGAGGCATGGCTGGATGAGCTGCTGGTCTATCTGAAAGGAAATGTGGATTATTTTTGCGCCGAGGTGGCCCGCAGTTTGCCGAAGCTGCGGGTGCTGCCTCCGGAGGGGACCTATCTGGCCTGGGTGGACTGCTCCGGCCTGGGCCTTTCGCCGGAGGAGCGGCAGCGCTTTTTGGTAGAGAAGTGTAAAGTGGCGTTTAACGACGGGAGCAGCTTCGGACCGGAAGGCGCAGACTTTGTGCGTGTCAATCTGGCCTGTCCCCGCTCTACCGTGGAGGAGTGTCTGCATCGGCTGCGGACAGGCGGCTGTTGAATCATTGCTTTGAGACCCGGGCGGTACAGTTCTGGCTGTGCCGCCCGGACTGTTTTTTTGTGGCTGCAAGGACCAAAAACAGCAAATGTCTGCGAGAGATGGACTATCATGCGCGCAAAGAACAAATATTAAACTCGCCGTTTTGGAAATTAAATTGTTCAAAACGCATAATTATGTGGAATTTTTCAAATAGGGCCGGTCTGCGATTGACTTTCTTGGTAAAATAATCTACAATCTTTTAAGTTGAGAAGTTTGTGAACTTTAGCGTTTGGATTCGAGAGGAAGACAGGCGATAGACGATAACGGAAGAAAGCAGGTGGAGATCATTAAGCCCGAAGATAAGCAGATTCTGGACCGCATCCTGCAGTCGCATGGATATCGGAAGGATCAGGTGATCGGAGTGCTCCAGCAGGTCCAGCAGGAGTACCACTATCTACCCGAGGAGGCCCTCACCTATGTGGCCCGGGGCCTGAAGCTCAGCGAGGCCCGGGTATATGGCGTAGCGACCTTCTATGAGAATTTTTCCCTGGAGCCCAAGGGAAAGTATGTCATCAAGGTGTGTGACGGCACGGCCTGCCATGTGCGCCACTCGGTCCCGGTGCTGGAGGCCTTCCGGGAGGAGCTGGGGCTGAGCGCCGAGCGGCGCACCACCCCGGACATGCTCTTCACGGTGGAGACCGTGTCCTGCCTGGGGGCCTGCGGACTGGCACCGGCCTGTACGGTCAACGATCAGGTCCATCCGGCCATGACGCCGGACAAGGCCCGGGCCCTCATTGCCCAGCTGAGAGAGGAGGAGCAGAATGGAACGGATCAGTAACCGCAAACAGCTCATTGCCCTGCGGGAGCGCTGCGCCGGCCTTCTGCGCAGCCAGCGCAAGCAGGTGCTCATCTGCGCGGGTACCGGATGTGTGGCCGGCGGCTCCCTCCAGGTGTTTGAACGCCTGAAGACCCTCATGGAGGAGCGGGAGATCCCCTGCACCGTCACGCTGGACCATGGTCCCCATGAGCATCCCGTGGGTATGAAGAAGAGCGGCTGTCACGGCTTTTGTGAGTGCGGCCCGCTGCTGCGCATCGAGCCCATGGGTCTTTTGTACATCAAGGTCAAGGTGGAAGACTGTGAGGAGATCCTGGAGAAGAGCATCCTCCGGGACGAGGTCATCGACCGGCTGATCTACCATGACGCTGAGGGCAACGCCTTTGCGCGGCAGGATGACATTCCCTTCTACCGCCAGCAGACCCGCGTGGCGCTGGAGCACTGCGGACACATCAATGCCGAGTCCATCCAGGAGTACATCGCCGTAGGGGGCTACTGCGCGCTGGAGAAGGCCCTCTTTGAGATGACGCCCGAGCAGATCGTGGAAGAGATCAGCGCGTCCAGCCTGCGGGGCCGGGGCGGCGGCGGCTTCCCCACCGGAAAGAAGTGGCGGCAGGTGCTGGAGCAGAAGTCCGACATCAAGTATGTGGTCTGCAACGGCGACGAGGGCGACCCGGGCGCCTTCATGGACCGCTCCATGATGGAGGGCGATCCCCACCGGGTCATTGAGGGTATGATCGTGGCCGGTATTGCCACCGGAGCGCACCACGGCTATATCTATGTCCGGGCGGAATATCCGCTGGCGGTGGCACGTCTTCAGAAGGCCATTGCCCAGGCGGAGGAGCTGGGCCTGCTGGGTGAGCACATTCTGGGCTCGGATTTCTCCTTTGACCTGAAGATCAGCCAGGGCGCGGGCGCCTTTGTCTGCGGCGAGGGCAGTGCCCTGACCGCGTCCATTGAGGGCAAGCGCGGCATGCCCCGAGTCAAGCCTCCCCGCACGGTGGAGAAGGGACTCTTTGAAAAGCCCACTGTCCTCAACAATGTAGAGACCTTCTGCAACGTTCCTCCCATCCTCAACCGGGGCGCGGCCTGGTATCAGAACATCGGACCGGAGAAGAACCACGGCACCAAGGCCTTTGCCCTGACCGGAAATGTGTGCAACACCGGACTCATCGAGGTCCCCATGGGCACCACCCTGCGCCAGATCATCTTTGATATCGGCGGCGGTGTAAAGGACGGCAATTTCAAGGCGGTGCAGATCGGCGGCCCCTCCGGCGGCTGCCTGTGCTTCAACAGCGCGGAAGAGCACCTGGATATGCCTCTGGACTTTGACTCCCTGAAAAAGGTGGGCGCCATGATCGGCTCCGGCGGCCTGGTGGTCATGAACGACAAGAGCTGCATGGTGGAAGTGGCCCGCTTCTTTATGAACTTTACCCAGAACGAATCCTGCGGTAAGTGCGTCCCCTGCCGTGAGGGCACCAAGCGGATGCTGGAGCTGCTCAACGACATTGTGGAGGGAAGAGGCACGGAGGAGCACATCCATCTGCTGGAACAGCTGGCGGATACCATCTCTGCCACCGCCCTGTGCGGTCTGGGCAAGACGGCGGCCGGCCCGGTGGTGAGCACGCTCAAATACTTCCGGGACGAGTACATGGCCCATGTGGTGGATCATACCTGCCCGGCCGGTCAGTGCAAGGCGCTGCTCTCCTACACGATCGACCCGGAGCTGTGTAAGGGCTGTACCAAGTGCAGCCGCAACTGCCCGGTGGGCGCCATCTCCGGTACGGTGAAGAAGCCCCATGTCATCGACCAGAGCAAGTGTATCAAGTGCGGCGCGTGCATGGAAAACTGCAGCTTCCATGCCATATCCCGGGGTTGAGGAGGATGCAGATGTCTAAGTATATGTTTATTGACGGGATCCGGGTGGAATTTGACCAGGAACCCAATATTCTCACTCTGGTGCGCAAGGCGGGAATCGAGCTGCCCACCTTCTGCTATTATTCCGACCTCTCCATCTACGGCGCGTGCCGGATGTGCATGGTGGAGGACGAGCGGGGCGGCATGGTGGCCGCCTGCTCCACCCCGCCCAAGCAGGGTATGAGCATCCGCACCCATACCCCTAAGCTCTACAAGCACCGCCGCATGATCCTGGAGCTGCTGCTCTCCGCCCACTGCCGGGACTGCACCCTGTGTGAAAAGAGCGGCAAGTGCAGCCTTCAGAAGCTGGCCCGCCGCTTTGGTCTGCGGGACATTCGGTTCCGCCCCCTGGAGGAGCAGAAGCCCCTGGACAACTCCTCCCGGGCCATTGTGCGGGACCCCTCCAAGTGTATCCTGTGCGGCGACTGTGTCCGGATGTGCAATGAGACCCAGCATGTGGGCGCCATTGATTTTGCCCACCGGGGTGCCCGGATGACGGTCTCCACCGCCTTTGAGCGCCCGCTGGCCGAGACCAACTGCGTGGACTGCGGTCAGTGCGCCGCGGTCTGCCCCACTGGCGCGATCACCGTCAAGAGCAGCGCCGACGGGGTGTGGAGCGCCATCCACGATTCCGGTGTGCGCACCGTAGTCCAGATCGCCCCCGCCGTCCGTGTGGCGCTGGGCGAGGAGTTCCGGCTGGGCGCCGGAGTAGATGTGATGGGCCGGATCATCGCGGCCCTCCACCGCATGGGCTTCGATCAGGTCTTTGATACCGCCGTAGGCGCCGATCTGACCATTATGGAAGAGGCTGGTGAACTCAAAAAGCGCCTGGAGGAGGGGGAAAAGGAGTATCCGCTCTTTACCTCCTGCTGCCCTGCCTGGGTCCGGTATGCCGAGACGGCCCATCCGGAGCTGGTTCCCCATCTCTCCACCTGTAAGTCTCCCATGGAGATGTTCGGTGCGGTCCTCCGGGAGCACTACCGCCTGGAGGATGAGAGGGACGGGAAAAAGACGGTCTCGGTGGCCATCATGCCCTGTACCGCCAAAAAGGCGGAGGCGGCCCGGGAGGAGTACATCCGGGATGGACGCCCCGACGTGGATTATGTCCTCACCACCACCGAGCTGGTGCAGATGATCGAAGAGGCGGGAATCGAATTTGACGAGCTGGACATTGAGGCTCCTGACATGCCCTTCTTCCTCTCTTCCGGAGCCGGCGTCATCTTCGGCGCCACCGGCGGTGTGACTGAGGCGGCTCTGCGCCGTCTCTCCGAGGACAAGAGCCCCCGTGCCCTGCGGGAATTTGAGTACGCAGGCGTGCGCGGCATGCAGGGCGTCAAGACCTGTGAGGTCCCCTATGGCGAGCGGACGCTGCGCATTGCCGTGGTCAGCGGACTGGGCAATGCCGACCAGCTCATCGAGCGGATCGAGGCAGGGGAGGAGCATTTTGACTTCGTGGAGGTCATGGCCTGCCCCGGCGGCTGTGTGGCCGGTGCCGGTCAGCCCTTTGGACACCGGGGCCAGGTGGACCTGCGCTCCCAGGGACTCTACAAGGCGGACAAGGCCTCGGTGATGAAACGCAGTGAGGAAAATCCCCTGATCCGCTCCCTCTACGACGATATCCTTAAAAATCGGGTCCACCAGATGCTCCACGTCCACCGGGGACAGAACTGAGGCTGGGTGAACCGTATTCCACCATTTTGTGGATAAGTCTGTATGCGGCAGAAAACGCTCTGCGAATTCGTTTTTTGACATGGTGCGCCGTTTGGCGCACCATGTTTTTTCTCTCTGGGGCGGACAGGAACGCCGGAGAAGGGGGGAGCATACCCTGAACATGGGTGCCCGCCAGATTGGGCACCGCAGGCATCTGTATGCCTGATTTCTTCAGGAGGTCACGTTTATGCCCGAAATCAAGCAGGATCTGCTGGGATTGCAATATAGTCAGCCCTTTGCCGTGGAGGGAATGCAGGAGGCGGACATCAATCTGAGTCTGTCCCCGCGGCCGGTTCCTTTGCCACCCTCTACGGCCAGGTAACTGACGGGACGGTGCCCATCCCCGGTGCTACGGTAAAGATCTTTGATGATAAAGGGGTTCCCTTCAAGCACACCATGACCGACGACAACGGTGAGTACACGATGGACGGGATCCCCGCGGGGACCTACACGGTGGCGGCGGTCAAGCAGGGCTACCGCCTCAGTCCTGCAGCCGGGGTAACGCTTGCCGTGGGAGACACCACGGAGGTCGCACTGATCTGTGCGCTGGATGCCACGCTGGCGCTGGGCGCCATTGCGGGCGTGGTCCAAGTGATGGAGGAGAGTGCGGCTGTCCCGCTGAGCGGCGCAAAGGTCACGCTGAAAAACAGCGGCGATACGGTGATTGCCTCCACCTACACGGCAAAGGACGGGGAGTTTGCCTTCTATGACGTGGCGGACGGCGTGTATACGCTGCTGGCCACGGCCGACGGCTATCTTCCCTCTGCCCCGATGATCGCGACCATTACCGGAGGATCTATTGCCAACATCATCATGACCATGGTGGTGGATACCCGCACCTATAACGGCACGGTAAGCGGGGTGATCCGGGATCAGAGCGGAAACGCGGTGGCCGGGTGCTTTGTGGGTCTGTTTGCGGTAAGTGCCGGGGAAGAGCGGCTCGTTGCCACGACCAAGACGAATACAGAGGGGAAGTATCTCTTTGGCGGCGTTGGCAGCGGGCAGTATATGGTAAAAGCGAAAAAGAGCCAGTAACCTGGAGCTGGACAGGGCATTCTTTTTGTCTGTGTGGGGAAGAGGAACGGTCGGAGAACGGATGCCTTCGCCCCGCGCTGAAACAAAGCTGGCTGCGGGTGAGTGCGCCGCTGGGAGCGGCCGGAGCCCTTCAGATCACCCTCCAGCGCTGTGGGAGCTGCACGTACTCCAGCCACGAACCCCGGAGCAGCGGGATGGCGGTATTTGACCATCTGCGGGCAGGCGCCTATGTGCTTCGCCTGTGGGAGAGAGGTCATGGGGCTTGGCTTTTTCTGCGGCTTGCCCCGGGGCAGGGACTGGTTCTGCGTGCCTCGGAGGATGCCGCTTCTTATGAATGGAATATGGAACGCTGTCCCGGCCTGGAGTGGGGTATGGGATAGAGGCGTACAGCACAAGACGCCGGGGTCCAAAACGGACCCCGGCGTCTCAATATGTGGAAGGGTATGGAGAAGCACCTTAAAAATATGGCACTTCTTTCGAAATGGTATGTCTACAGACTGATTGCGGCGAAGGGTTATACCAGACCCTGGGCCATCATGGCGTTGGACACCTTGAGGAAGGCGGCCACGTTGGCGCCGGAGACAAAGTCGTCGGCGCTCTTGCCGTACTCGGCAGCGGCGGAGGACATGTTCTGATAGATGTTGGCCATGATGCCCTGGAGGCGCTGGTCCACTTCCTCGAAGGTCCAGGAGAGTCGCAGGCTGTTCTGGCTCATCTCGAGCGCGGAGACGGCCACACCGCCGGCATTGGCGGCCTTGCTGGGGACAAAGAGGATGCCGGCCTGCTCAAAGGCCTCCATGGCCTCCAGCGTGGAGGGCATGTTGGAGCCCTCACAGACCATCCAGCAGCCGTTCTGAATGAGCGCTTTGGCGGCGTCCAGATCGATCTCGTTCTGGGTGGCGCAGGGGAAGGCGATGTCGCAGGGGATGTTCCAGATGCCGCGGAAGCCCTCGTGGTACTCGGCGCTGGGGCGAGCGGAGACATACTCCTTGATCCGGGCACGGCGGACCTCCTTGAGGTCCTGAATCACGGCGATGTCCACGCCGTCCTTATCATAGATGTAGCCGTTAGAGTCGCACATGGCGATGACCGTGGCGCCCAGCTCCTGAGCCTTCTTGGCGGCATAGATGGCCACGTTGCCGGAACCGGAGACGATGACCTTCTTGCCCTCCAGGCTCTTGCCGCGATGGGTGAGGACCTGGTTAGCCAGATAGATGACGCCGAAGCCGGTGGCCTCGGTCCGGGCCAGAGAACCGCCGTAGGTCAGGCCCTTGCCGGTGAGCACGCCGCAGTACTGACCGGTGATACGCTTGTACTGGCCGTAGAGATAGCCGATCTCACGGCCGCCCACGCCGATGTCGCCGGCGGGCACATCGCAGTCGGGGCCGATGTGACGATAGAGCTCGGTCATAAAGCTCTGGCAGAAACGCATGACCTCGTTATCGCTCTTGCCCTTGGGGTCAAAGTCACTGCCGCCCTTGCCGCCGCCGATGGGCAGGCCGGTGAGGGAGTTCTTGAAGATCTGCTCAAAGCCCAGGAACTTCATGATGCTCTGGTTGACGCTGGGATGGAAGCGCAGGCCGCCCTTGTAGGGACCGATGGCGCTGTTGAACTGCACCCGGAAGCCGCGGTTGATCTGATATTCGCCCTTGTCATCGACCCAGGGTACCCGGAAGGTGATGATGCGCTCAGGCTCCACCAGGCGCTCCAGCAGCTTGGCGTCGCGGTATTCGGGGTGCTGCTCCACCACACGGCGCAGAGAACCCAGAACCTCGGTAGCGGTCTGAAGGAACTCCGGCTCATAGGCGTTCTTTTCTTTGACGGCGGCTAGTACCTGATCAACATACTCCATAACAAAAGACCTCCTGTTTTGGTTGCGCAGTCCCCGCGATTAGGGGTATTGCGGCGGCTCGGCTGCATTCACTCGGAATCAAACTGCAAGGTATTGAGAGATACGTTGCAATCGGCGGAATGGAGCGCGGAACGGGCCTCGCATCCAAAACTGACTTATACTCCAACTGAAAGCATGGCCTATTATAAAACCAGAAGTAGGGGTGCTGTCAATAGATTTTTCAAAAAAAGAGATAAAATTTGCATGAGTATGAATTAATACTTGCAAAAATGACATCAGATGACGGATGAGTTGTCAGATCATGGCCATAAAGGCCATTGCCTCGGGAGAGAGATTGACCAGCGGGTCCCAGATCAGACAGACACGGGGGCAGAGGGAGAAGGATTCCAGCCGGCGAATGACCAGATTGGGGTCACTGTTGATCGCGGCGGAGGTGTAGGGGGCGATGGCGATGCCGATCCCGGCGCTGGCCCAGCTGAGGGAGGACTGGATTTCGCCGTTTTCACAGATGATGTGGGGACTGAAGCCACGCTTGCGGCAGGCGCTGAGCAGCATTTCCCGGTAGCGTTGATGGATCACCAGGGGCTTTCCCTGGAGGGCCTCCAGAGGAGTGGAAGCCAGATGTCCCCCCTCGTAGTAGAAATCAAAGAATTGAGGCAGGGCAATGGCCACAAAGTAGTCGTTTTCCCCCAGGCTCAGAACCGGGTCCTGAATGGGGAGGGAACGAAAGCCCGCCACATTGAAGGGCTCACGGACAAAGCCAAAGTCCACATTTCCGCCCTCCAGATCCCGGAGCACCGTGTCGGTGCGGCCCTCGCGCACCTGGAAGTGTACATAAGGATATTCGCGGCAGAAGCGCGCTATGATCTGAGGAAGCAGACGATTGTTGACCGAGCCGATGGACCCGATCCGGATCACGGACTCTTTGTTTTGCGCGGCGACCTGAATATCGTGGGCCGTCTCTTCCAGAAGGGCGAGGATGGCCTCCGCCCGCTCTCGCAGCAGGCGTCCTTCCGACGTGATTTCCAGATGGCGCTTATTGCGGATAAAGAGCGGGGTACCCAGCTCCTCCTCCAGGGATTTTAACTGTAGACTTAGGGGAGGCTGAGAGATATTTAGATTCTGTGCTGCTTTGGTCACGCTGCCCATTCGAGTAATCTCCAGAAAGTATTCCAGCTGTTTTAGAGTCATTGCACAAAATACCTCCGTTCTTTTTGACGTTTTAGGAGCGAATTATATATTTAAAATATATATGAACAAAGTTGCAGATTGTAAAAGTATTTGAAAAGAGAGAGGTGAAATGATATAATTTCAGCATAAAAGAAAGAACAAAATTAGTCAATATGTAAAAGTAAAAAGAACAGAAAAGAAAAAATGTAGACATATCAACGGCTTTGTGTCATATAAATTATAATATATAATTTTCGTTGGTTCAAGAGAGCGCAAAAGCATTTGATATGGAAAAGGAAAGCAGGGGTCCGCAGGGGCCCTTACGTCTGTTGAGTATATTGCGTTCCCCGTGTGGAACGTGGTATAAACGCTGGCAATTGGAAGGCGCCAGAAGCCGGCATCGCATTCCCCACCCCCAAAAAAGCACAGTTGAGTGTAAGTTTCAGAGAGGGAGGAACGTCTATGTCTGAGCAAGCAAACAAGCAAGAACTGACAGGATTCCGCAAGTACATGAAGGAACAGAACATCGAGTTCTCGTTCAACCGCATCTTCATCCAGGGCCTGGGCGGCATGGCGCACGGTCTGTTCGCCTCGCTGCTGATCGGTACCATCCTGGGTACGATCGGTCAGTTCACCCCTGGAGCGGTCGGAACCTTCCTGGCGGAGGTATCGGCCTACACCAAGGAGATCCAGGGTGCGGCCATGGCAATGGCCATCGCTTACGCCATGAAGGCCGATCCCTATGTCCTCTATTCCCTGGCGACCGTTGGCCTGGTGGCCAATAAGCTGGGCGCGGCCGGCGGACCGCTGGCGGTGTATTTCGTCAGCCTGGTGGCCATCCTGGCCGGTAAGCTGGTCTCCAAGCGCACACCGATCGACCTGATCATTACCCCCACCGTCACCATCTGTGTGGGTGTTCTGGTTGCCAATCTGATCGCACCGCCCATCGGCTCCTTTGCCGTGTGGCTGGGCACCATCATCATGTGGGCCACCAACCAGCAGCCCTTCCTGATGGGTATCCTGGTGTCGGTCATTGTGGGTATCATTCTGACCCTTCCCATCAGCTCTGCGGCCATCTGCGCCGGCCTGGGTCTGGTAGGCCTGGCCGGAGGCGCGGCGGTTGCCGGCTGCTGTGCTCAGATGGTTGGCTTTGCAGTCTGCTCCTACCGTGAGAACAAGCTCAACGGTCTGGCCTCCATCGGCCTGGGCACCTCGATGCTGCTGGTACCCAACCTGCTGAAGAAGCCCATCCTCTGGATCCCCCCCACGCTGACCGCCGCCATCACCGGCCCCATTGCCACCTGCCTGTTCAGCCTGCGTATGAACGGCGCGCCCATCTCCTCCGGTATGGGCACCTCCGGTATCGTGGGCCCCATCGGTGTGGTGACCGGCTGGCTGAATCCCTCTGAGGCTGCCGTGAAGATGGGCGAGGTCGCCCTCACTCCCGGCGCGATGGATTGGATCGGCATGATCCTGATCTGCTTCGTCCTGCCCGCCATTCTCTCCTGGGTCATCTCGGAGTTCATGCGCAAGAAGGGCTGGATCGAGTTTGGCGACTACAAACTGGTATAAGAGAGACGAAGGGTACAAGGACAGGACCCGGACTTAGTTTCAAACGCTGGCGCCGGGGCTTCCGTTGAAAAATGGATGCCCCGGTTCCTTCCGGCGAAATGATTTGCCGGTACCCACCCATCCAGTTGGGCGGCACTGGTATCACGTTGCAACAGACAAGCAGTGGACGGCAGAAACCGCCCAAAGGTTGAAAGGAGATTGTCATTATGGGTTCCACGATCATCAAAAATATCGGTATGATCCTCAGCGGAGACATCGAGCATCCCGTCCTGGACGGAGATACCATTGTCATCACGGATAAGAAGATCGCAGCCGTCGGCAACAGCAGCGTGGCCGACGGTGTGGAGGCGGACAAGGTCATCGACGCCGCAGGCGCCACCGTGGCCCCCGGTTTCTTCGATACCCATGTACATACCACCATCGGGGATTATGCCCACCGTCAGTTTGCCAGCAACTTCATCGAGGGCGAGCTCCACGGCGGCGTGACCACCATCATCTCCGCTGGTGAGTGCCATATGCCCGGCCGTCCCAAGGACCCCGCCGGCACCAAGGCTCTGGCCATCCTGGCCCACAAGTCCTTCGCAGCCCTCCGCCCCGCCGGCGTCAAGGTCCATGGCGGCAGCGTCATCCTGGAGAAGGGCATGACCGAGCAGGACTTCATCGACCTGAAGGAGCAGGGCGTCTGGACCGTGGGCGAGATCGGCCTGGGCAGCGTGAAGGATCCCGCCGATGCCGCTCCCATGGTGGAGTGGGCCCACAAGCACGGCTTCAAGGTGCAGATGCACACCGGCGGCACCTCCATCCCCGGCAGCTCCACCGTCACCGCTGAGCAGGTCATGGCCACCAAGCCCGACGTCATTTCCCACATCAACGGCGGCCCCACCGCAGTTCCCCTGCACGAGGTGGATAAGCTGATGGACGAGACCGAGTTCGCCATGGAGATCGTCCAGTGCGGCAACCCCAAGGTCACCGACTATGTGGCCCGCCGCGCGCAGGAGAAGGGACAGCTGGGCCGGATCATCTTCGGCAACGACGCCCCCTCCGGCACCGGCATCATCCCCCTGGGCATCCTGCGCAACATCTGCCAGGTGTCCTCCGTTTCCGGCATCCCCGGCGCCCAGGCGGTCTGCATGGCCACCGGCAACAGCGCCAAGGTGTACGGCCTGAACACCGGCGTCATCGCCGTGGGCCGCGAGGCCGATCTGGTGTGCATGGATGCCCCCATGGGCTCCGTGGCCAACACCGCCGCCGAGGCCTTTGAGTGCGGCGACATCCCCGGCATCAGCATCGTGCTCATCGACGGCGAGGTCAAGGTGACCAAGAGCCGCAACACCCCGCCCTGCAAGCGCGCGGCCAAGGTGGTATAAAAACAGAAGACCCGGTCCGCTCCGGGGATTGGAGACGCCGGAGCGGACCCAGGTATAGAAGGAGGCGAGACCGCCATGGTCGTGGTGAATCAGGAGGCCTGTAAGGGCTGTACCCTGTGTGAAAAGAACTGTCCGCTGGATGCGGTCCACATTGTGGAGCGCAAAGCGGTGGTCGATGAAGAGAAGTGTGCCGAGTGCGGCATCTGTACCCGCGTTTGTAAGTTCGGCGCCATTTCCCGTCCGGAGAAGTCCACGGATGGGAGCGTGGTATGCTCCTCCTGCCCGGTGCAGTGCCATGTGCCCGTGGGACATACCGGTGCCTGTAAGCGCTATACCAATGAGAACGGCAAGCTGGTGCGCAACCGGAAGCTGGTGCTCCAGAACGACGCCGTACATTATCCGGATTCCCGCCTGAACGGGCCCGTCATTACCGCCGTGGGCGCGGGAACCAACTATCCCTGTATCCGGCCCGCTCCCCACATCGTCTCGGAGGTCCGGGACGGGGTGGAGGTCGTCACGGTGGTCACCGAGGCGCCTCTGAGCTATTCGGGCGTCACGGTCAAGCTGGATACCAATACCTACATCGGAGAAGAGGGCGATCCCGTCTACCGGGACGGCAAGCTGGTTGGCATGGTCAACACGGAGGAGTATGGCTCCAAGATGATCGCTGTGGGCGGCGCTAATAAGCTGACCGGCCCCGACGGCTTTACCGTGGCCCGCACCATCGTGGAGCTGGCCAACGGCGAAGAGGTGGAGCTCTCGGTCAACAAGAAGATCAAGATCCGCGTCCAGGCCGGGAAGGCCCCCGTCATCAACGGCGTGGAGGAGTCCAAGATGCGCATCGGCTGCGGCAGCGCCACCGTGGGACTCTTTGCCAAGAAGATGAAGGAAGCGGTGGACGAGGTCATCGTCATCGACCACCATGTGGTGGGCCTCTTCACCGAGCATCTGGCCGGCGCTGAGGTGGGCATGGAGTGGAGCGGCGTGGTGCCCAACGCCACTAAGTCCTCCCGGGGCCGTTACTTCGGAGAGCATGGCACCGGGATTGGCGGCACCACCATTGCCACCCCCCGGGATGCCATCAAGAGCGTGGACATGACCCGGGCCAAGGCCGGAATGCAGATCCTGGTGACCAACACCACCGGCGAGATCCGCGCTCTCTTTGAGGTCCAGGCTGACGGCGATGTGAAGGAGATCCCCCTGACCGAAAAGGCCGCGGCCCTGGCCGACGACATTACCAACAACTGTGAGTCCTCTCTGGCCTCTGTCATGTACGTAGGCGGAACCGGCGGCAGCGCCCGAGGCGGCGTGTGCTCCAAGCCGGTGGCCATCACCAAGGCGGTCCATGAGGGCAAGGCAGTGCTGACCGTGGGCGGCGCCCCCGCCTACGTGCTCCCCGGCGGCGGCATCAACTTTATCGTGGATGCCGGCAAGGTGGTGGACCACGGCTTTACCTGGGTGCCCACCCCAGCCACGGTGGCTCCGGTGGAATACACCATGACCAGAGCCGACTATGAGGCCATCGGCGGCCACATGGACTGCATCCGCCCCGCGGAGGAACTCCGCAAGGAAGTGGAGCAGGGGTAAGCCTATGACAGCGGATGTGATGCAGAACCTGAAACCGGGACAGGTGTTCGTGGATTTTGGACCCGTTTCCATGGTGATCACCGCCAGCCGGAACGGGGAAGGGGATACGCAGCTGTGCCGCGCGGCATTCCCGGTCATTGCCGCCTGTCTGGAGGATCTGCGTCCATCCCTGGAGATGCTCCGCCGGTATCCCCCCCAGGTGGAGCTGGAACAGCTCACCGGAGCGGGTGAGACCATGGCCCGTGCGGTACTCCGGACCGGAGACCCCTGGCTCACCCCCATGGCGGCGGTGGCCGGAACGGTGGCTGACGCGGTAGCCGATTTCCTCTTTGCGCAGGGGGCCGAGAAAGTCACCGCCAACAACGGCGGAGACATCGCCCTCCGCCTGGCGCCCGGCCAGAGCCTGGGGCTTGGCGTACTCTATGATCTGGAGCGGGGCGGAGTGGACCGGGTGGTCCACCTGACCGCCGAAAAGGGCGTGGGCGGAGTCGCCACCAGCGGGCTGGGCGGACGGAGCCTGACCACTGGAATCGCCAGTGGAGTGACGGTTTTCTCCCGCCGCTGCGCACAGGCCGACGCCCTGGCCACCCTGCTGGCCGACCGCTCCTGCATCGACTCCCCGGCCGTCCATACCCGCCTGGCGGGCGAGCTGGACCCGGACAGCGACATTGCCGACCTCCCTGTGGTGGTGTCCGTAGAGCCCCTGAGCCGGGAGGAGAAGGAACGGGCGCTGGAACAGGTGCTGCGGGAGGCGGAGGAACAGTACCGCAGAGGAAACCTTCTGGTCTGCATCGCCACGGTGCAGGGTGTGACCGTCACCTATGACCCAAATGGAATTTTGGAAGAGAATATAACCTAGTTTTGAATAAAAGGAGTGTTTTTCCATGAAAGAGCCTAAGATTCGCAAGATCGTCACCAACCTGGAAGAAGTCTTTTACGAGGGCGGCGCGGACATGCCCGTAGAGAACGGCGAGAAGAAGTCCATCAAGACGGTCTCCGTGGCGGCGGTCATCAAGAATCCCTATGCCGGCAAGTGGCAGGAGGATCTGAGCGAGCTGACCGAGTACGGCGAGTATCTGGGCGACCTGCTGGCCCGCAAGGGTGCGGAGCTGCTGGGCGCCGAGAACGTGGAGACCTACGGCAAGGGCTGCCTGGTCGGCGTGGACGGCGAGCTGGAGCACTCCTCCGCCATGCTGCATCCCAAGGCCGGCAAGCCCATCCGTGACGCCATCGGCGGCGGCAAGTCCATCATCCCCTCCAACGAGAAGGTGGCCGGCGTGGGCGCCTCCCTGGACATCTCCCTGCACTACAAGGATGCCGCCTTCGTGCGCACCCACTACGGCTCCTTCGAGGTCCGTGTGCCCGACGCCCCCAAGGCCGATGAGATCATCATGGCCGTGGTCCTCTCCGACGGCGGCCGTCCCCATGCCACCGTCAACGGCGCTGGCCGGATCGGCGGCCTCCAGAAGTCCGAAGCCAAGTGCGAGGATGGCCTGCGCTGATCCGTACCAAGCCAATGCATGACTGAGGTGCCCCCTCCGTCCGTCCGATCCGGCGCTCGGAGGGGGCTTTTTCAAAATCACCGCATGACACACCGATGTAACGTAAGGATATGCGCGGGTCGTTGCGGATCCCGACTGAGACAGAGCAGAGAGAACGCGCAGTCGTGGTCCGCAACGGCCCGAAGGATGGAAATTTGAGAAGTGGAGTGGTTAAAGATGAAAATTGGATTTATCGGTCTGGGCGCCATGGGTAAGCCTATGGCCTGCAATCTGATCGCCGCCGGCTATGAAGTGCACGCCTTCGATGTGGTGGAGGCTGCGGTAAAAGAGATGGAGGGCAAGGGCGCCATCGGCGCCGCCACCGCCGGAGAACTGGCCGCCCGGGTGGACGTCATCATCTGCTCCCTCCCCAACGCCAAGATCGTAGAGGGCGTGATGACCGGCAAGGGAAGCGTCTTTGACAACTGCAAGAAGGGTACCGTCATCATCGACATGAGCTCCGTGGCCCCCAACAGCACCAAGGCCATGGCCCAGAAGGCGGCCCAGAAGGGGATCTCCTACATCGACGCCCCGGTCAGCGGCGGCGTGTCCGGCGCCACCGCCGGTACCCTCACCATCATGGTGGGTGCCGACGACGAGACCTTCCAGAAGGTCAAGCCCGTGTTCGATGTGCTGGGCAAGAACATCTACCACATCGGCGAGGTGGGCGGCGGCGACGCCATCAAGATGGTCAACAACCTCCTGCTGGGCTGCAATATGGCGGCTCTGGCCGAGGCCCTGACCCTGGGCGTCAAGTGCGGATTGTCGGTGGAGACCATGAAGGAGGTCATCTCGGTCAGCTCGGGCCGGAGCTATGCTCTGGACGCCAAGCTGGAGAAGTTCATCATGGCCGACCAGTTCACCGGCGGCTTTGCCGTGGATCTCCAGTACAAAGACTTGGGCCTTGCCCTGGAGGCCTCCCGGGATGAGAAGGTGCCTCTGCCCATGACCGCCGCTGCGGTGCAGGTCTATGAGGCGGCCCGGGCCAAGGGCCAGGGCCGGGAGGATATGTCCTCCGTGGTCAAGGTCTGGGAGGACCTGACCGGCGCCAAGATCCGCGGGACCGGGAAATAAGGCGGCCTGCGCACAGAAAGGAGTTATGTGGTGATGAAGCCATTTACTTATCATGCCCCCCGCTCTGTGGAGGAGGCCCTCTCCCTGCTGGAACAGCATCAGGCCAGCTGCGCCGTGGTGGCCGGCGGCACCGACGTGGTCATCGAGATCAACGAAGGGGTCAAGCGCCCCGAGCATGTCATTGATATCAGCAAGATTTCCGAGCTGCGCTATGTGAAGGAAGAGGACGGCCTGGTCAAGCTGGGCGCGCTGGATACCTTCACTTCCCTGGAGCGCCACCCCTACGTGCAGGAGCATCTGCCCGCCCTCTATGAGACGGTCATCCATGTGGGCTCCCCCCAGATCCGGAACCTGGGCACCATCGGCGGCAACGTGGTCAACGCCTCCGTCGCCGGCGACTCGCCCACGGTCTTCCTCACCTACGGGGCCGAAGTGGTGCTCAAGAGCACCCGCGGCGAGCGGATCATGACCATTGAGGAGTTTAACCAGGGCCCGGGCAACTGCCAGATCCGGCCCGACGAGCTGCTCACCGAGGTGCGCTTCCCCGCCCCCGGCAAGGACGAGGCGGTGGGATACTTCAAGATCGGCAAGCGCAAGTCCCTGGCCATTGTGGTGCTGGCGGTGAGCGTGTACATCAAGCGCACCGCGGACAACCGGGTGGAGGATGCCCGGGTAATCCTGGGTGCCGTGAGCAAGCACCCCATGCGGGTGCCCGCGCTGGAGGAGGCCCTGAAGGGACTTCCTCTGACGAAGGAGGCTCTGGAGGGAACCCTGCCGCTCTTTACCGACGCGGTACAGGCGGCCATCGCCAACCGGCCCTCGGTCGTCTACAAGCGGGAGGGTGTCCGGGGCGCCGCCCGCCGGTGCTTTGATCAGATCCTCACCCAGTTTGGCCTGATGTGAGGCGAGGAGGAAGCAGAGATGGAACAGATCACGATTCGATTCAACCTCAACGGCCGGGACGTCTCGGTTCAGGCCGATCCCAATAAGCGCCTGGTGGACTTCCTGCGGGAGGACATGGGCATGCTCAGCGTCAAGGAAGGCTGCGGCGAGGGCGAGTGCGGCGCCTGCACCGTTATCTACAACGGCGAGGCGGTCACCTCCTGCCTGATGCTGGCCGGCCAGGTGGAGGGCGGAAGCGTCATCACCCTGGAGGGTGTGGGCAAGGAAAACGGCGAGCTGGACGAGATCCAGCAGGCCTTTGTGGAGGCGGGCGCGGTACAGTGCGGCTACTGCACGCCGGGCATGATCCTCTCGGCCAAGGCCCTTCTGGACCGCAATCCCAAGGCCACCCATGAGGAGATCCGCCGGGCCATGTCCGGCAATCTCTGCCGCTGCACCGGTTACAGCAAGATCATCCAGGCCGTGGAGATGGCCCGGGACGCGAAGGGAGGGGCTGCCGTATGAAGCCGGAGACCAAGGTTTTAGAGCAGGAAAAGCTGGAGGTGACCAGCGCGGTCCAGGCCAGTCACGCGGTTCTGGGCAAGAGCGTGGTCAAGAAGGACACCATGGAGAAGGTCCGGGGGACCGCCCGCTTTGCCGCCGATCTGGAGATGCCCAACATGCTCTACGGCGGGGTGTTCCGCAGCACGATCACGGCCGGATACATCAAGTCCTTTGATCCCTCCGCGGCGCTTGCCATTCCGGGGGTGGCCTGTGTGCTGACCTCCAAGGACATTCCGGGCAAGAACCGTATCGGCATCATCCTCAAGGATGAGCCCATCCTGGTGGACGACAAGATCCGCCGCTATGGCGACGCCATTGCCGTGGTGGCAGCCGAAACGCCCGACCTGCTGGAGGACGCGCTGGCGGCCATCCGGGTGGAGTATGAGGAGATCGAGCCGGTCCTCTCGGTGGAGCGGGCCGCCCAGGCAGATGCCCCCAAGATCCACGGGGACACCAATGTCCACCAGAGCAAGCACCTGGAGCACGGAAATGTGGACGAGGTCTTTGCCAAGTGCGACATCATCATCGAGAACGACTATGAGACCCCCATGCTCTCCCATATGTTCATTGAGCCGGACAGCGGCCTGGCCAGCTATGAAAACGGCATCATGACGGTGTACGCCTCCACGCAGAACCCCCACTATGACCGGGGTGAGGTGGCGGCCATGCTGAACTTCCCCAACAACCGGGTCAGCTCGGTGCAGGTGACCACCGGCGGCGGCTTCGGCGGCAAGCTGGATATCTCGGTCCAGTGCCATGCGGCCCTGCTCTCCTACTATACCAACCGCCCGGTCAAGATGGTGCGCAGCCGGAAGGAGTCCACCATGGTCTCCTCCAAGCGCCACCCCATGAAGATGCACTATAAGACCGGCGCCACCAAGGACGGCAAGATCCTGGCCGTGGAGGCCACGCTGCTGGGCGATACCGGCGCCTATGCCTCCTATGGCCCCGCGGTCATCACCCGCGCCGCCGTCCATGCGGCCGGCCCCTATGAGATCCCCAACGTCCGGGTGGACGCCACCTTCTACTATACCAACAATCCCATGGCGGGCGCCTTCCGCGGCTTCGGCGTGCCTCAGGTGGCCGTGGCTCATGAGGGTCAGATGAACGCACTGGCCAAGGCGCTCAACATGGACCCCATCGACATCCGCATCCTCAATGCCCACCGTCCGGGCTCCATGACGGCCACCGGCCAGGTGCTGGACGACGGCGTGGGATTTGTGCAGTGCCTGGAAGCGGTGAAGAAAAAGGCGGCGGAAGTCCTGCCTCCCTGTGTGCCCACCGCGCCCCATAAGCGTCGCGGCAGAGGATATGGCGCTATGTACTACGGCATCGGCAACACCGGCCTTCCCAACCCGGCGGGCGCTTTCGTGGAAGTGCTCCCCGATGCCAGCGTCAACCTGATGGTTGGCTGTGCCGACATCGGCCAGGGCTCCACCTCCGCCATGGCACAGATCGCTGCGGAGGAGCTGGGCCTCGAATATGAGGACATCCGGGTCACCGCCGCCAATACCCAGGTCACCCCCGAGGGCGGCGCTACCTCCGCCAGCCGCCAGACCTTTATTTCGGGCAGCGCCACCATGCTGGCGGCCCGCATGGCCAAGGCAACCCTGGCCGAAGTGGCATCGGCTTATCTGAAGGTCCCGGTGGAGGGGCTTGTGTTCCGGCATCGGGAGATCTTCTCCGCCGCCGACCCCACGGTCAAGATGACCTATCCGGAGCTGATGGGTGAGATGAAGCGTCTGGGCAAGCTGGCGCTGGGCTGCGGCTCCTATAACCCCAAGACCACCGGACTCAACCCTGCGGATATGTTCGGTATTCCCTTCGAGGTGTACTCCTACGCCGCCACTCTGGTGGACCTGGAGGTGGACACCGAGACCGGTCTGGTGGATGTGCTCAACGTGATCTCGGCCCACGATGTGGGCACCGCGGTCAACCACCAGGCGGTGGAAGGACAGATCGAGGGCGGCGTGGTCATGGGTACCGGCTTTGCCCTGCTGGAGAAGATCGAGACCAAGGACGGACGCATCACCAACCCGGTGTTCTCCAAGTATCTGCTGGCCACCTCCATGGACGCCCCCACCATCTACCCCATCGTGGTGGAGAGCGGCAACGGAGAGGCCGGACCCTTCGGCGCCAAGGGCGTGGGCGAGCCCGCCCTGATCCCCACCATCCCGGCGACCGCCGACGCGGTGGAAAATGCGCTGAACATCCGCTTCGGCAAGCTTCCCATCCAGCACCTGGACATCATGCGGGAGCTGAACAAGAAATGACCCATAGGCGGAGAGACCCGTGGGTCTCTCCGCCTGTTTCCCTGTGATACAAACCGGAACGAATTGGAGTGAACGGCTATGAACTGTATCGAGCGGTACCTGGCCCAGGCCGCCGGTGTGGCCGAGGCCAGACCGGGACAGGATCTGTCCTGCCGGGTCAGCTATGTGGCGGCCCATGATGTGACCGCCCCCATTGCCATCAATATGTTTCGCCAGATCGGCGTGAAGAAGGTCTTTGATCCCGACCGGGTGATCTTGATTGTGGATCACATCTATCCCGCCGCCAGCGAGAAGGCCCGCAACAGCGTGTGGGCCATGGACGATTTTGCCCGGGAGTTTGGGGTCCACCTCTACCAGCGGGGCGAGGGCGTGATCCATCAGCTCATGTATGAGAAGCACCGGGCCAAGCCCGGAGAACTGGTGGTCATCGCCGACTCCCACACCGGGACCTGCGGCGGCTACGGCGCCATCGGCGTGGGCGTGGGCTCCACCGAGCTGGCCGCTGCCATGGCCACCGGAAAACTGGACCTGGAAGTCCCCGAGGTGGTCCAGATCCACCTGAGCGGAAAACGGCCCGCCAATGTGTTCGGCAAGGACCTGATCCTCTATCTGGGCAGCCTCTTCGGCACTGATTACCTGGTGGACCGGGCCCTCCTCTTTACCGGCCCCGGCATTGCCGACTTCCCGGTGGAGGAGCGGATGACCGTGTGCAACATGGGCATTGAGCTGGGCGCCATGATCACCCTCTTCGGCACCGAGGAAAAAGAGCCGGACACCGTGGAGACCCGCGAGCTGGACCTCTCCGCCATGGAGCCACAGATCGCCCGGCCCTTCTCTCCGGCCAATGTGGTGCCGGTGAAGGAAGTGGCAGGCACCAAGGTCACCCAGGTGGTGGTGGGTTCCTGCACCAATGGACGCCTCAACGACATGGAGCAGGTGGCCAAGGCCTTCCGTGGAAAGCATGTCCACCCCGATGTGAATACCCTCATCGTCCCCGCCTCCCGGGAGGTGCTGGACCAGATGGAGGAGCGGGGCTGGTGCAAGATCATCCGGGACGCGGGCGCCACCGTCCTCAACCCCGGATGCGGCCCCTGCTTCGGCGCCCATGAGGGCCTGACCAGCGAGCGGGACGTGGTGGTCTCCACCACCAACCGCAATTTCCCCGGGCGCATGGGCAGCATGAAGGCCAATATCTATCTGGCCTCGCCGGCCACCGCCGCGGCCACCGCTCTGGCGGGGGTCATCACCGTGCCGGAGAAGGAGGACTGACATGGAAATCATCAAGGGAAAGATCATCGTCCTGGGGGACGATGTGGACACCGACCAGATCCTCCCCGGCTATGCGATGGCCGAGCCCTATGACAAGCTGGGCGGCTTTGCCATGGCGGGACTGGCCGGACTGGATTTCAACGCCGTCTATGAGCCGGGCAGCATCCTGGTGGCTGGGCGCAACTTCGGCTGCGGCTCCTCCCGGGAGCAGGCCCCCATCGCCCTCAAGCAGCGGGGCGTGTCCCTCATCATGGCCAAGGGCTTTGCTCGGATCTTCCGCCGCAACTCCATCAACATCGGACTTCCGGTGTGGGCGGCCGATCTGGCCGGACAGGTCAAGACCGGCGACCTGGCCGAGGTGGACCTGGAGCAGGGCAAAGTGACGGTGAACGGAGTGGAGTACACCTTCCCGCCTCTGGCGGAAAATGTATTGAAGACACTGGCCTATGGCGGCCTGATCCCCCGGGTCCGCGCCGAGCTGGGAATGGAGTGAGTGAATATGGATATGCAGGAAAAAACCAAACGGATCATCCGGGAAGATATTGAGGCGGTCCGCGCCTATGCCGACTGCTTCGGCGTGGAGATGCCCGATCTGGACGAGAACGGAGAAGTGGTGGGCCTTC
Organism: Pseudoflavonifractor gallinarum; assembly: GCF_014982855.1. GTDB lineage: Bacteria > Bacillota > Clostridia > Oscillospirales > Oscillospiraceae > Pseudoflavonifractor_A > Pseudoflavonifractor_A gallinarum. Next base: position 159,717 of record NZ_JADCKF010000009.1, read on the forward strand.
CCGCCCCCTATCCCAGAGAGGTGGCGGGCGTGGTCCGCAGCGGCTACCGCATCCATGAGCTGGCCCTGAAGGCCAGAGAGCGGGGCTGGCCGGTCCAGAACCCCATCCTGGGACGCAACACCGCCGAGGAGACCCTCAAGGAGTCCAAGGAGATGTACGCCTTTGCCGAGAAGTTGGACGAGACCATCTTCCACTTTGTCCACTCGGAGGCTACCCGCCACATCGACCCTCTGAAGGGCCGGGAGCTCATTGAGCAGTCCCGGGGCAAGGGCGGCATCACCCCCAAGGGTGAGCGGGAGTTCATTCAGATGGGCGGCGGTTCCCGCCATCCGGTGCGCATCAACGCCACGGGCGATACCCCCCATCTCTCCATTCTGAACGCTCTCATCGCGGGCTTTGACGGCACCGACATCGGCCCCGTCATCCACGTCCACTTCGGCGGACGCGGCATCCACGACTACCGCACCAAGGTGGTCAACGGCTATAAGGCCCTCCAGATCTGCGCCGAGAACAAGATCTATGTGCAGCTGGATTCCCACAAGCACCTGAACAACATCGGCGGTACCGACGGCATGGCCCTGGCCATGTGCCTGCTGGCCGAGGGTCTGGCCATCCACGCCGGACTGCCCCGGGAGCTCTCCGCCATTCAGATGAACATTGCTGGCATCAATATCTTTGCCGACCTGGCCCTGATGCGGGCCTTCCGGGAGACCCTGTGGAGCGACGGACTCATCGTGGTGCCTGAGACCTTCCAGAGCCCTCCGGGCGACCTGATCGCCGAGGCGGCCCACTTCGCCCGCATGGCGGTCAACGCCAAGCTGGGCGGCGCCGACTTCTACCGGCCCAAGGCGGCCGAGAGCGTGGGCATCCCCACCGGCGACTCCATGGGCCGTGCCATTTGGGGCACTGAGAACGTATTCACCAACACCTATGCCGTGGACATCGAGGACAGCCGCATCACCGAGCGCAAGGCGGAGATCCTGGAGGAGGCCATGGCGGTGCTGGAGGCGGTGCTCCACCTGCCCGAGCGCAGCCTGAAGCCCAAGGACATCACTCCCGCCTTCTGGATGCAGTGGAAGGACACCGAGCTCATCGACCTCATCGTGGAGGGCGGCAAGAGCGGCCGGATGGACTGCCCCCGTGCCGGCGGCTGGGACCTGAAGCGGTTCGTCAAGGTCAACCGGGACCCCGACGGGATCAAGCGCTACGTGCCCGGCTACACACCTCTGGGGATCGATCCCAGCCGGGTGGCCGTCACCAAGGAGGACATCCAGGTGGAGCCCGAGAAGGAGCCCACCCGTCCTGAGAAGATCGTACTGGCCACGGTGGGCGCCGACGCCCACGTCAACGGCATCAATCTCATCCGGGAGACCTTCCAGCACGCGGGCTATGAGGTGGTCTTCCTCCGGGGCATGAACCTGCCCGAGACTGTGGCCGAGGTGGCGGCCGAGGCCAACGCCGACGCCGTGGGCGTGAGCAACCTGCTGGGCCTGGGCGGCACCCTCTTCCCCCGTGTGGAGCAGCGGCTCAAGGAGCTGGGCCTGCGGGACAAGATGGTGGTCTGGGCCGGCGGACGCATCGCCGAGAAGGAAGAGGAGCACCAGTATTACGAGGAGAAGATCAAGAAGGAGGGCGTGAGCTTCCTGGGCGTAGACGCCTTCTTTGGACCGGACTCCACCCCCGAGCAGTGCCTGGAGACCATCACCCGGCTCATCCAGGAGAAGAAAGCTAAGAAATAAGAGACTCCATTTTTCAGACAGGAGGCTGTGAGAGCCATGAGCGAGCAAAAACGAATTCCCCTTGTCATCATGCGCGGCGGCACCAGCAAGGGTATCTATATCAAGGAAAACGACCTGCCCACCGATCCCAAGGAGCGGGATGAGCTGATCCTGCGGCTGTTCGGCAGCCCCGATGTGCGCCAGATCGACGGCCTGGCGGGGGCGGACCCCCTGACCAGCAAGCTGGCCATCATCGGGCCTCCCTCCCGGCCGGACGCCGATGTGGACTACACCTTCGCTCAGGTCTCCATCACCGACCGGGTGGTGGACTACAAGGGCAACTGCGGCAACATCTCCTCCGGCGTGGGTCCCTTTGCCATCGACGAGTCCCTGGTCAAGGCGGTGGAGCCGGTGACCCGGGTGCGCATCCACAATACCAACACGGGCAAGATGCTCTATGCCGAGGTCCAGGTGAAGGACGGCAAGGCCCGGGTCAAGGGAGACTGCGCCATCGCTGGCGTGCCCGGTACCAGCGCCCCCATCCTGCTGGACTTTGCCTCCACCGCGGGCGCGGCCACCGGCAATGTCCTGCCCACCGGCCACCCGGTGGACACCCTGGAGACCAGCCGTGGTCCCATTGAGGTCTCCATTGTGGACGTGGCCAATCCCTGCGTCTTTGTCCGCGCGAAGGATGTGGGCATGAAGGGGACCGAGACCCCCGACGTCATCGACGGCAACAAGGAGCTGCTGGCCTATCTGGAAGAGATCCGCTCCAAGTGCTGCGCCATGATCGGCATGGCCAAGGACCCCGCCGACGCCACCAAGCATTCTCCCGCCTTCCCCATGGTGGCCTTTGTCACCGAGGCGGCCGACTATGTGGACTTCACCAGCGGCAAGACCATCCATAAGGAGGATGTGGACTTTGTCTCCCGCCTGATGTTCATGCAGGTGCTCCACAAGACCTATGCCGGCACCGCCACCGCCTGCACCGGCGCGGCGGCCAAGATCAAGGGCACCATCGTCAATCAGGTCATCCCCCACATCGATGCGATCGACACCATCCGGATCGGCCATCCCGCCGGCGTCATCCCCGTGGTGGCCGCCGTGGAGGGCAACGAGGTGAAGAAGTCGGCGCTGGTGCGCACCGCCCGCCGTCTCATGGAGGGCTATGCCCTGGTGCCCGACGAGGACTGAGCAAAACGGGAGGAGTGCCACATGCGTGCCAATACGCTGGTCTACGACGTAGGCAGTACCTATACGAAAGCGGCTGCCTTCCGGCTGGAGCGGGGTAAATTCACCTTTCTGGGCCGGGGTCAGTCCCTGACCACACTGGACAACATTATGGACGGGGCGGCCCGGGCCGAACAGAGCATCCGGGAGCAGGGCGTGGACTTTGACGAGGCGGTACAGCGGTACAGCTCCTGCAGCGCCGCCGGCGGCCTGCGGATGGTGGCCCTGGGGTATATGCCCCGGGTCACCGCCAAGGCGGCCAAAGAGGTCTCCATGACTGCCGGAGCCCGGGTCATGCAGGTGGTCTCGGCCGAGGAGCCACTCGCCTACCGGAAAGAGGTGCTCCTGGAGATCAACCCCGACATCATCCTGCTCTCGGGCGGGACGGACGGGGGGGACGAGAGCTGTGCCCTGGAAAACGCGGAGATGATCTGCGAGCTCCACAGCCGGGCCACCGTCATCATCGCCTGCAACAAATATGCCCAGCGGGAGGTGGCCGAAAAGCTGGCCCGGGCGGGGGTGTCCTATGTACGGGTGCCCAACATCATGCCCACCATCCACGAGCTCAACGTAAAGCCCGCCCGGGAGGCCATCCACGAGCAGTTCATCAAACAGATCACCCGGGCCAAGGGCCTGATGGAGTTCCGGGACAGTCTGGCCGACCATACAGTGGTCCCCACCCCCGGCGCAGTGCTGCTGGCCAGCGAGCTGCTGGCCCGGGGCACCTATGAGCAGGAGGGGGCGGGCTCCCTCATCCTGGTGGATATCGGCGGCGCCACCACCGACATCCACTCCATCCTGCCGGAGCTGGAAAAGCTCACCATTGAGGAGCGGGGCCTGGTCATCAACAACGAAAAGCAGTTTGCCTACCGCACGGTGGAGGGCAACCTGGGCCTGCGGGTGAGTGCCACCGGCATCCCCGAGGCAGTGGGACCCAACGCCATCCTCCGGGCCATGGACGACCCGGACGGGACGACCCCGGAGGGGGTGCTGGCCTTTGCACAGAAGCTGGAGGACCAGCCCGACTACATCCCCCAGACCGAGGAGGAGCGGATGCTGGAGCGAGCCATGGCCACCTGCGCCATCCGCACGGCTCTGCGCCGCCATGCGGGCCACTACGCCGAGGTGGAGGACCCGGTCATGGGCATCATGGCGGGAACCGCCATGGGACGCGATCTGCGCCATGTGCACCGGGTGCTCTGTGTGGGCGGCATCTTCGTCCACACCGAGGAGGCGGCGGGACGGACCATGGTCCTGCGGAGCTTTGAAGAGCCGGGGATCTCCCTCCTCCCGCTGGAGGAGCCCGATGTGATCCTGGACCGGAATTATCTCCTCTACGCCATGGGCGTTCTGGGCAAACACTATCCCGACGCGGCCTGCTCCTTCCTCAAGGAGTATGTGGGAGCCGCAACGGAAGAATAAATGATCTAAAACATCAAATTTAGGAGTGATTTTCATGAACGGACCGAAGAAGATCCGGGAGCTCTTTGCTTCCAAGAAGACCATTGTGGCACCCGGAGCCCATGATATGCTTACCGCTAAGATCATCGGCCGCCTGGGCTTTGACGCGGTGTACATGACCGGCTATGGCCAGTCCGCCAGTCATCTGGGCAAGCCCGACGTGGGCCTCATGACCATGAGCGAGATGGTGGCCCGGGCTGCCAACATGGTGGAGTGCGCCGGCGTCCCCGTGATCGCCGATGCGGACACCGGTTTCGGCAACGCCGTCAATGTGATGCGCACCGTTCGGGAGTATGAGAAGGCCGGCGTGGCCGTCATTCAGCTGGAGGACCAGGTCATGCCCAAGAAGTGCGGCCACATGGTGGGCCGTGAGGTCATCCCCATGGAGGAGATGGTGGGCAAGATCAAGGCCGCGGTGGACGCCCGCGTGGATCCCAACTTCATGATCATGGCCCGCACTGACGCCCGCACGGTCCACGGCATCGACGCCGCGCTGGAGCGCGCCCATGCCTACAAGGAGGCCGGCGCCGACATCCTCTTTGTGGAGTCTCCCGAGTCCGAGGAGGAGATGCGCCGCATCAATGAGGAGCTGCCCGGCTGCCTGACCCTCGCCAACATGGTGGAGGGCGGCCGTACCCCCATGTTCAAGAACGCTCAGCTCTCCGAGTTTGGCTACAACCTCATCATCTACCCCACCGCGTCGGTCTATGTGACTACCAAGGCCATGGTGGACCTGTGGGAGGGCATGCGCCGGGACGACACCACCGAGACCCTCATCGACACCATGATCCCCTTCGCCCAGTTCAATGAGATCATGGGACTGCCGGAGATCCGGGCCATCGAGGCCAACTACGCCACCGGCCGCGTGGTAAAGTAAGACGACCCATTCGTCATATACGGAAAAAGGAGGAGAACCAATGCCTGACATGAGAGCTGCGATCCAGGAAAAACTGCCCCTGACCGTCAGTGAGATGGTGGCCGTCGCTCAGGAATACGGCGTGCGAGTGGTGGACGTGGTCCTGGTGGAGACCGAGCTGCGCACCGGCAAGTCCCGGGAGGAGATCCTCACGGGGATCATGGAAGAATATGCCCACAACCTCAAGGCGGTGGAGATCGGTGTCAAGGACGGCGAGAGCATCCTGTTGGGCACGGTAGCCTCCCAGCTGGCCGCGCAGGAGGGAAGCAAATGCTTTGAGGACTCCTTCCTGGACGACGCCCTGCTCTACACCCTGGGCGCCCAGGTGGGCAACCACTGCGTGGGTCTGCGCCCCTGCGCCGGAACGGGCGATTCCTGTCCCTACTCTGGATTCATCAAGGCCATGATGGTTCACGGCTATGATGACAAGACGGTGGCCGAGACCGCCGCGCTGGTCATCAAGATCGGAAGCCTGTTCCGGGTGGGCAAGGTGACCACCGGGTGTAATATGGAGGGCTTCGGCGCCGGTTCCGCCTGCATTGCGGCGGCCACCGTCTCCATCGGGGGCGGCACCCCCGAGCAGATGGAGAAGGCCATGGTGCTGGCCCTCTCGCCCACCATCGGCGTGCCCTGCACCCCCCGGGTGCTGGTGCCCGCCCTGTGCACCACCCACGTGGGCGGCGCCATCCTGATGGGTATGTATGCCGGTCGGCTGTGCATGAAGGTGGATATGACGGTCAACGTCCCATTTGACGTAATGCTGGCCATGGCCGCAGAGGTCCATGTGGAGTCGGGCCGCCACCTGGTGCCCACCGTGGTGGAGTATATGGAGCCCTTCTTCAAGCGCAAGCCCGCGGTGGAATCCCTGGTGAGCCAGGCCGTCCGGGATGCCGAGGCCAAGAAGATGGCCGAGACGCTGGAAAAGGCCAAGGCCAAGGCCAAGCAGCTGGCCCAGGGGACCGAGAGCATTCTCCACACCCTGGGAGACGCTGTGGTGGGCGGAAGCAGCCAGGCGGTGGGCAGCCCCACCAACGCGGCCCGCATCTGCCATGAGCTGGTCAAGGGGACCATCCGCAAGGTACGGGTGGAGCTCTATCCCGAGCTGTTTGCCCGCCGTTCCATCAACATCCCGGGCGTTCTGATGGGCGCGGTGTACGGGGCATCCACCTCGGACTATGCCATGTACAACAAGGCCGTGCAGATGGTGAAGGACGACGGGATTGAAGTGGAGATCGTAGAGGGGCATGAGCCCTCCCTCCAGAAGATCACCATTACCACCGATGAGATGACCTGTATGGTGGATACCCTCAACCGCGGCGGCGGCCGCCTGGTGCTGCGGGATGCCTCCCCGTCCCTGGCACAGGCGGAGGAAGCGGCAAAGCGGCTGGGGATCGTCCTGGTACAGCCGTAAGACACGGCGATATGCACTGCGCCCCCGGACCTGGGAAGAGGACCGGGGGCGCAGTTTGCCAAATCAGAATAGGAGGCGCGGCATATGCTGCATTTAAAGGAATATCTGCCCGAACTGAACCAGGGCCTGGCCCTGGATGTGGGGACCCGGTTTGGAGAATTTGCCTTCAGCCTGGCGGAGGTCATGCCGGAGGGCTCCCGGATCATCGGCCTGGACAGCGATACCCGGACCGTGGAGCAGGCCCGGGAGAAAAACGGGGACAAGGGGATCGAGTTCCAGGTGGGAGAGGGGGCCCATATGGAGTTTGCCGACGGTACCTTTGAGGTGGTGGCCCTCTCCAACACCCTGCACCACATCGAGGACTATGACGCAGTGCTCCATGAGATGCTCCGGGTGCTGCGGCCGGGCGGGTGGCTGGTCATCAATGAGATGTTCTCCGACGGTCAGAACCGCCCTCAGCAGGTCCACTTTGCCCAGCATACGCTGGAGGCTAAGCTGGATATGCTCTCGGGGGGCTTTCAGCGTCCCACCTGGAAGAAGGAGGAGATCCTTGCCATCCTGAGCCGCCTTCCGCTCCAGGAGGTGCGCACGGCAGAGCTTCTGGAAGAGCCCGAGATGGACCGGAAGCTGGAGACCAAAAATGCCAAGCTGGTAGAGCTGGTGGAAAAGAAAGCGGCCGGGAAGCCGGAGTATGAGGCGCTTCTGGAAGAGGCGCGGCAGATCCAGAAGGACTGCGCCGCATACGGCATCCAGCGCTGTACCCAGCTGCTCTATCTGGGAAAAAAGAAATAAAAAACAGGCGGGAGGATCGGTCAGATCCTCCCGCCTGCATGTTTGGTGGGGAGATGTTATCGGATGTGGGTCCGCAGGAGACCCACGCCCTGGATCTCGCACTCCACGGTGTCGCCGCTCTTGAGCCAGCGGGGCGGGTCAAAGCCCATGCCCACCCCGGCGGGGGTGCCGGTGGCAATGATGTCGCCGGGCTCCAGTGTGATGCCATGGGAGAGCTCAGAGATGAGATGGGGGATGTCCGCGAGAAACAGCCGGGTATTGCTGCTCTGACGCAGTTCGCCGTTGACTCGGCTGCACACGTCCACCTCGATGGGGAAGGGAAGGGCGCTCTTGTGGACCAGTGTGGGACCCATGATGGCAAAGCCGTCCAGGCTCTTGCCCCGGTACCACTGGTTGTGCCGCATCTGGATGCCCCGGGCCGACATGTCATTGAAAACGGAGTAGCCAAAGATATAGTCCTCCGCTTCCTCCGGAGCCACATTGCGGCATTCCCGGCCGATGACAACGGCCAGCTCCACCTCGTAGTCCAGACAGGGGTCCAGATCCAGATGACCGTCAATCGTGGCGTCATGGGGCGTCATGATGTGGGCGCGCTTGGAGAAATAGACGCTGTCCTGATGGGCGATCTTGCCCATTGCGGCCTCACTCTCCTCCAGGTGGTCCCGGTAGTTGACGCCCACGCACAGAATGTCATGGCAGGGCTTTGGGATGGGCGCGAGCAGCTGCACGGAGGAGAGGGGCGTTCCCTCCGACTGCGCCGACGCCGACGCAGCCCGGGCCAGCAGGTCCGGACCGGCGTCGGCGATGAAGGCGGTCAGAGTGGACCACGCGCCCAGACCCGCTTCCTCCAGGGAGAGCACCCACTGCCGGTCCGCGGTGAGCAGACCGGGCAGCTGGATGCCGTCCCGCAGAAAGGTCACGAATTCCATGGGATGGTACACCTCTTATTCAGATGAGAGTAAATAAATTACACGTAGTTGCACACGCGGGCAATGGCCATTTCCATGTAGCCGAGAGACTCAGCCTTGGTCTGCTTGCCGCTGGCCACGTCGGCCACCAGCTGCAGGAGCTCGTCGCCCATCTGGGTGAGATCTCCGCCGTAGATGATGGGGGAGGCATCCACATCGATGTTATCCTCCATGTTGGCGAAGGTGATGCGGTTGCCGGTGATCTTGATGACGGGGGCGATGGGGTTGCCGGTGGGGGTGCCGCGGCCGGTGGAGAAGACCACCACCTGGGCGCCGCCGGCCACCATGGCAGCCACGGAGGAGGGGTCGTTGCCCGGGGTGTCCATGATCACGAGGCCGCTTTTGGGGGCAACCTGCTTGGCGTAGTCGTACACGGCGTTGACGGGGGAGTGGCCGCCCTTGTGGATGCAGCCCAGGGACTTCTCCTCCAGGGTGGTGATACCGCCGGTCTTATTGCCGGGGGAGGGGTTGCCCTCACGGACCTCCTCGCCCACCAGGCGCAGGGCCTCCTCATAGCGGTGGACGATCTCAAAGATGCGGTCCCGGACCTCGGGAGTGGCGGCGCGGCGGGCCAGGATGT